>JBGVRH010000046.1:0-127318 GCA_045128275.1 Eubacteriales bacterium
AACTATTAATTGGATAGGCTGAGAATAAGATAACCGCCGAGAGCAACCGTAATGGTTGCTCTCGGCGGTAGTGTTATTAGTTTTGCACTATAAACGTAGTACGTGCTTTTTTTGCCTTCAGCAGGCGGTTTTAACTTGCCATTGTTTAAAAGTGTAACAATACGAAGCAGAATCATCCGTCAGCATGAAAAAACTGCAATTCATACGGTATTTTGACTCTAACAAGAGGCCTATACAAGTAGGCAAGCTAATTATATGTGATATCCCAACGATTCCAGCGTAAAAATCATAAAGTAAAGAATTGCTACGCGAAAAGGAATTCTTTCTTTTTCCATTACAGCTTGAAGAAGCCGAGCTTGGTCTATACTCAATTGAAACTCGCTTGTCGGATTATCTAAGCTTTCACGTTCTGCATCTGGATTATCATGACCCCACAAAGATACCGCAATTCCTGCCCAACCAGTTGAAAATATTTTTTCGAAATTCTTTCGTGTTATAGTTGACAATAAAGCTTTTTCTGGCGATAAGTTCGTTGCGTTCATTATCTTCATCAGCATATCTTGAGCATCAATATTGTATCTAAAGTCCACCTTCATTTTGGAGGTGTCACTTTTTTTAGGAGAATCTTGCTCTAAAAACACTTTTTTGAAGATTTCCAGTTTTGTATCATCATCGAAATCTTGAAGATACTGGCTTTCATAGGATTTCCAATCTGCTACGATAGGTACACCTTGGTTTTGTTGATACACCTCGCGATTAATTAACAGAAGCTTCCCCAGTTCCAATATTGGTTCAGATGCTTTGATTAACTCGTTCCACTTATAGAATCCAGACAGACGGGCAATAACATGTTGAGCATTCATTAGCGTGAATGAACCATCTTCTTTTATGTCAAAATGAATGACAATATAGTCAATATCCGGAAAATATTGAGGGCTATACTCATAGAATCCCAGTTTTTCGTTGAAAACTCTTGTGTCGTAATCCTTTAACAGTTTTTTGGATTGTTGCTTGAAAAAATCGATGGTTGTCATAAATAATACTCTCCTTATTTTGTTTGTTGAATTTATTGTCAAATGAAAATGCGTTCGTAATCTTTTTTTGACAATAAACCCTTAAATAAAGATTATATTATCATATTATGGCTGATCGAAATCTTTGCACGAACGAGCAAGCTTACCATAAGCATGAGATGATTATATCATATTTATAAAATTAAAGCAATACTTTTTGAAAACAATCTTGAAAAAATCAATATTCATGTAAAAATACCGCCGAGAGCAACCATTACAGTTACTCTCGGCTTAATTCTATTCAAATCAAGTTGTTCCTTGCTCTGTATAATACTGCGCTTGTGCATACCACAGCTCATGATATTTGCCGTTTGTATCAGCCAGCAGTTCTTCGTGCGATCCTCGCTGAACCAAATGACCGTCGTCAAAGACTGCGATATCGTGGCAGAACCGGCAGGAGGACAGGCGATGCGAAATGAAGATAGCGGTCCGATCGCCCACGATCCGGTCGAATTGGCTGTAGATTTCAAATTCAGCTACAGGGTCAAGAGCGGCGGTGGGTTCGTCCAAAATCAACACAGGAGAGGACTTATACAGCGCGCGAGCCAACGCGATCTTTTGCGCCTCGCCACCCGAAATTTCAATGCCGTTTTCATCGTATTTACGGTAGAGATAGGTATCCAGACCGTCCGGGAAGGCATCTAACCTGTCACCAAAACCGGCAAGACGCAAGCATTCTTCGGCTCTCTCACGTTGCTTTGCATCGGGGGATTCGCACATGGTCACGTTTTGTCCCAACGTCAGAGCGAATAGCCCGAAATCCTGGAACACCACCGAGAAAACCTCCAGATAGTCCTGATAAGACAGGGTTCGGATGTTCACACCGTTGAGCAGGATCTCCCCTTCGGTGGGGTCGTACAAGCGGCACAGGAGCTTGATCAAGGTGGTTTTTCCCGATCCGTTCATACCCACCACCGCCATTCGTTCACCCGAGCGGAAGGTCAGATTGATGTTTTCAAGAGCATATCGCTCGGTATTCGGGTACTTGAAGGACACGTTACGGAACTCAAAGGTATAGCCGCCACGCTCGTCAGGCTGAATCTTTCCGTCCCCTTGCTCCATCTTGTTGGGCAGATCCAAATACTCAAACAGCACTGCCAGGCATTCGTTGCGCGCCCGCACGTAGCTCACGGTGTTCAATATCCCCGCGATCGCATTAGTCAGGCGTATGATACCCTGGGCATATTTGAGGATATTGCCAATGCCAACAGCGCCCGCGGCGGCACGGACGGCCACCAACAGGTAGATGCCTAGGTCACTGAGTCCGCCAATGACGCTCTCCGAGATTCTATGAGCTGCCATGCCGTTTTGCATCTTTCCCGCGGCACGGAGCATCCGAGGGTATTCCGACATCATATCCTGCTCGATCAGCTCCTGCTGGTCGTACAAACGGATATCCTTGCCTGCGTGATAGTTGCCCACGTATTCGGCGGTGTAAAACTCGAAAATCCGCTTGAAGGGCAGCATATCCATCACGGCCTTCTGGCTCTTTTGGGTGGAGGACGAGGTAACCCGGATGCGCAGAGCACACAGGCCCACCATCAAGACACAAATGACAATCACGGCGGGAATGGAATTAATCCACGAGGTGCCGTAACCGCCGCTGAACACGCCCAGCACCAAAAGCTCGGCTATGATGCCAATGGAAAAGCAGATGGTCATCAGATTACCCACGGTATCCACCACACCCTTCACGACGGTGGGAAGCCCTGCGCCCATTTTGGTGAACATCTCTTGATAGCGGTTGAACATGCGGTGGGTTTCGGGGTCTTCGATGGAGGCGTAGTCCAAAGCAAACATTTTCATGTCGTTATGTATGCCGAATTGCTGATAGAACAGGAATATGCGACCGCCGCCGTTGATGTAGCGACTCATACCGTAATCGATCAGATACACGATCAGATCCAGCACCAGCGTGATACAGACCAGCTTAATCAGGCGGTCGATGCGTCCTTCTCCCAAGAGTTCGGTCAGGATAAAGGCACTCATATACAGGTTAATAAAGGGGGAGAGGCGATTGAAGAAGGTGCGGACCAAAAGTAGGGTCAGGTATCCCGGGCTAACGCGGCGCACGATGCCAATGCCGCGGCAAAACAGCTTGATATCCTGCGCGAACGTGCGCGAGCCTTCAGGCTTTTGATTTTTCTTACGTTTCATTTGCCGCTGCCTCCTCTCTGTAGTAATGCGCTTGGATATTAAACAGGTCGGCATACTTACCGCCCTGCGTCATCAGCTGATCGTGTGTCCCCGACTCGGCCACACATCCGTTTTCCAAGAGTAGGATGCGGTCACAAAAACGAGTAGAGGACAGTCGGTGGGAGATGAACAGCGCGGTATTGCCGCCAATCAAACGGTCGTATTCCAGATACATCTTGTTTTCCGCGATGGGGTCAAGGGCGGCGGTGGGCTCGTCCAGGATCATCATGCGTCCGCCCTTGTACAGCGCACGGGCGAGAGCCAGCTTTTGCTTCTGACCGCCCGACATATCCACGGCTCCGTCACGCACGCTCTTGACAAGATACGTGTCCAGCCCCTGTGGCAGCTCGTGAATCCAACTCTCCATATCCGCCTCGCGCAGACACCAAGACAGATGCTCCTCATCTACTTTGTTCTCCGGACATAGCGTGATGTTCTGACGCACGGTCACAGGTAACAGGAAAATGTCCTGAAACACGACGGAGAGAGCCTTGAAATAGGCATCGCGGTCGTAGTCGCCAAGGGGACGGTCATTGATCAGAATCTGCCCCTCGGTAGGCTCAAGTAAACCGCATAACAGCTTGACCAGCGTGGTCTTTCCCGCACCGTTGAGGCCCACAAGAGCCAACTTTTCGCCCTTTTCGATGCGGAAACTGACGTTGTTCAGCACCAAAGGCGCAAGCTCTTGTTGCGCATCGGGCTCTGCCTTCTCCTCACCCGGCTTTTGCTCCACGGGATAGCGGAAGGAAACATCGCGAAATTCTACCGACCATGTGTCCTCGGGCAGGGGGGCGGCGGAATCGTTCTGCTTACTGTAGCGATCGGGCAGGTCTAAATAGGCGCGCAGATCGCAGAATTGGCGGCTGTTGTGCTGAGCAGCAGAAAGGTTGTAAAGAAAACGCTGAAACCAACCCGCAAAGCCTGTGATCACCGAAAAGTAAAACACGAAGGATGCAGGATCCAGGGTGCCCGCCACCAACACTCTGTAGATCAGAATGGCGTATGCGGCTCCGTTTTGAAGCAGAATCAGCAGTGCGCTTGCAAGATCCACGCGAAAGAATCCTACGCGCATATGCTTTTGGCGCAAGGATACGATACCGTACACCGCCTTCCAGTAGAGCGAAAGCAAGAGATTGGCGGTCTTGTAGAAGATCGCATCCTTGACCAAGCGCAGATCGCTTTTGGTGGTCGTGGTGTAAACCAACTTTCGCGTCAGCGCGCTTTCCTCCTCCCGCCGCTCATGACAATACTTGTTAAACCATTGATTCAGCAGATATGGGATAATGGAGGACGCCAGCAATACGGCGATCAGTAGGGGATTGAGGATGGCCAGAATGGCGGCGTAGGACGCAAGCCCTATAAGCCCCGAAAACGTGGAGATCAGACGATAAGGAAGAACGGCGGCATTGGAATTGCCATAGGTGTCGTTAGGGTTGACGTTCCCCAAAGCCAGGCTTTTCATGTTCTGTCCATGGGGCGACTCCAGGTATGCGTAATCCACCACCATGGCTTTGCGGTTGAGCTTGAGCAGATAGGTGTAATTGAGCGCGAGGTAATACTTCTCGTTTTGGGTGCCGGTCACGGTGTTGAAGATCTGTAATGCCATTGCGGCAAGGCTGACACCGCAAAGAACCAGAACCAGCCGCGTGTCGCTTGCTCCCTCCTCCACCAGCGAAACGGCCAGCGAGGGAATCAGGCTATACAACAAAGACAGAACCGGTGGCAGAAAAATGAGCAGAATGGCTGTGATAGCCACGGATTTTTTGTTTCGCCAGATCTCGCGGAACGTATAAGCCGTGTTGCTCATCAGGGAGTACGGAGGCTTCTCCTTTTTTCTGCGCTTCTTTTTATTCGGCATATCGGATGATGATTGACTCATATGTAGGTTCTCCTTCCTGAAACATATTACTTTTTTATGCTTGCGAAGGACTCCTTCATTTCTTGCAAGCGGGAATCCTGGGAGGTCAGGGGAGAGGATGTCATGGCTTCAAGTGCTTTTTGGATGTATTCGTCCATTTCTTTCACACAATGCTCCGCATGATGCCTGTCATCCGACAAATCTAACAGCATTAAATGAGCGGGTTTAATGGAAATATTCAAATATGCCTCCACTTCCTTGCGGAAAGCCAGCAGTTCTTCCATCCGTTTAAAAGCATCATCTGCTTTTCCAAGCAATAAATACT
This sequence comes from Eubacteriales bacterium, assembly GCA_045128275.1. Classification (GTDB taxonomy): domain Bacteria; phylum Bacillota; class Clostridia; order Oscillospirales; family CAG-272; genus CAMEON01. The sequence continues at coordinate 5,453 of JBGVRH010000046.1, forward strand.
CGGTAACAAGGGCATACAGGATCAGATATTTTTGATAGGTCTGTCGCATGGGGAGGAAATCGCTACCCGACATCAAAGCATTCAGTACATTGAGCATATACTCATTATAAATAACTACACGCTCATTGTTTCCTTTATCCCATGTATGATGGATTTGTGATGCCATGCGGATACATCTGGACATGAATCTTGCCTTGGTGGAAAAGCTTTCACGGCATTTTTGCAGAGCAGTTTCATAGTCGCCATCGGCCATAGCTACCTCCGCCTCGAAATACACGCGATCTCCGTAAACCTCGGGTATTTGTGCCATTACGTCCTTTGCCTTGACTGGTTCATTCAGTGCCCGATATATACGCGCCAAAACATAGTAGGCTCGGAAAAATCGGTCGGGAACGGTTTCAAAGCGGGAAATGCAGTTGGCGTACCGTTCACCCTCGGCTATCAAGCTTGCTTTGTCACGCCAATCGGGATTCTCGGTAATCATTTGTGCCAAGCCACGCAAGCAATAATAGGCAATCATCGGAAACGTGGGATGCTCTTCAAAATAGGACACCGAAATCTCGTACAAATTCTTGGTATCCATACCTTCTCTGGCAAAATCGAATGCAAATGTATCGAAAGCCCCAACCCTCGATTTGAGTTCTGCAAATACGGCATCCTGTTCGGTTTCCTCCATGCCCAACAGGCAATCGGTGGATACCTCCAACACCCGTGCCAATGGGACAATTTGGGAGATGTCGGGCATTCCCGCATCTGTTTCCCATTTGGAAATGGCCTGGACGGAAACGCCGATAAGTTCCGCAAGCTCGCTTTGTGTCAGCTTTTTCTCCTTGCGAAAGCGGCGGATATTTTGCCCTACGGTTATTTTTTTCATCTGAGGCTCCTTCCCATATTTTCGTTTTAAAAATCGGTGGTATCGCACTTACAAGTATACCATGTGCAGTGATCCAAGTCAAGAAACTTACGGTTGCATAAACTGCACTCTTATTATAACAATGCCTGTAGGCAAAGTAAAGAAACCGCTTCGCAAGTCTTTTTCCACGGAGCGTGGAATATGTTGGATACGGCTGTTTTCTATGATTCTCTAAATTATAGCATATCAAATTGGCAAATACAAGACTTGATTTTTTGCTGATTTTGTGGTATAATATAAGTGTGAAAAATACAGCCGAGAGAAACTGTTACGGTTACTCTCGGCCTTTTTGACCTGATATCCTTCCGTTATTCTACTCCCTCCTTACTGCTTGTCAAGCGGGAGTGCCTTATGTTCCTTCGTCATTTCATACATGACCACTTGATTATGTCCTTGCCCATGGAAGATCTGCTTCAGATCGGTCAAGTGTGTAACCGCGATCCAATCCACCCGCTTTTCCGTCAGATAGCGTAGTATGTAGTAGAGCCCTACCGCTCCCTCGGCATATGCAGTGGTTTGAAAGACCTCGTTGAGAATCAACAAGCTATTAGCCGGCATGGATTCGATGATCGCATGAAGCTCCTGCACCTCTTGTTCAAATCGCCCCATCTGCTGCCTAGCCGCGCTTGGTTCTTCGCTCTCCGCAAATTGTGTTTGCAAAGAGGCATACAGCTTGACCATTCCATGACGGGCAGGGATCGGTAGTCCCGCTTGCGTCAAAAGCTGACAGCTCATAATACTCCGCAAAAACACCGTTTTCCCGTTTCCGTTGTCTCCAAACAAAAGCGCTCCATCCTGATCATAAGGGCAATAGTCGTTTGGCACTACGGTCTCGACGCCCTCGGTGAGCAAACGCAGATCCCACATATCCTGAAAGGTGCTTTGTTCTCCCACGCTCGGGTAGGTATAGGGCACTTTTTTCGTTCGAAGGAATGATATATATTCTCTTGCTACGAAGTAGAAGCGTAGCTCCCCGAAAAGTGATCCCATGCCATCCACGATCCCGGCCATAAGGGAGGTCAAAAGCACCTCCATCTCCAGATAGGGGTAGGCTTGAAGCTGACCTTGGCAAACCGAGCGGATCATGGGAGGATTCATGTGGACGGTTACATTCGTACCGTTTTGGTCGGGAGGATCGGAAGCTCCGAGGGAGGGCTTGCTCAGAGAAAAGCGCTTTTTGGCCTTGTTCTCCGCTACTGACGGGAACGTGATTTCCGTTAAATGACAACCGACAATGCGGCCGCTTGGGTTCAAGGTCAAGGCAATTACGGGAGGCGCGGGGGCGCACATCCGATCCAACCGATGCAGCAGGGCGATCATGTGACGAAACTCTCGGTTGTCTGTCAACTGCTCAAGCTCTCGGGCGAGGGTGGAGAGTCCACGAGCGGATAACGGATACAGATCAAGTACCTCCCGCAACCGCTTGACGTGATCCAGCATAGCCAAAAGAAGCTCTGCCCCCTCCTGTACAGACTCACGGGAGCCGCCCAACGCATATTGGGTAACACCAAAGTTGCGTGCGTGCATGTCCTTTTTTAGTTTTTGGAACGCTTGCTTGCTTTGCTCAAAATCCGAGAGGGATTGCGCCATCCTGTCCAGTAGCACGGGATGCTTCATGAAGTCATGCAGGATCTCCCGTCGATAGGCTATGTCCTCCTCCTTGACGAGCGGCGCGGACAATACGTCCAAAAACGCGGTGCGGAAATTGGCGGGCAAGCCTTGACAGATAACAGCGAAGGTGGCATCCAAGGACAGATGGTATAGGAGCTTCTTTCCGACGACTCCTAAAGGCTCATCCGTGATATGTAACAAGCTGCACAGCTTCATTATGTCTCCTCCTCACTTGCCAAACGCGCCCGAAGTGATTGCCTGTCCATGCCGTATTTACGCAAAATGTCCTCTGCATAGGAGTACGCTTTTGCTCCCGCATAGGATACCCGATAGGTACGGCTGTGGTGAACCTCCAAAGGGTTTTCCTCGCGTTCATCTGCGACCGTACCGACACTCAGTACGGGAAAGGCTTTGCCAATGACTTGGTGAAAGTGGGTGACGAACAAGCCAAACTCTCCGTCCTCGCCCATGCGTTCTGCTAAATTCATGGCCAACGCGAAGCCTTTCTCATGGTCCGCTCCGCTGAAGGTCTCATTGAACAAGTAAAATCCGTCCGTGTTCGCCCCCGTCAGCATTTCATCCACCCGCCGTTGTTCATCGTCCAACCGCCCCATACCCGAAAACCGCTCATCCGCGGGATAATGGGTCTGCACCGTCGTGAAGGGGTAGCCGACACCGCTCCGCGCCATGATGGGACACCCTGCCATCAGCAATACCAGATTGCAGCCAATGGCGCGCAGGTAGGTGGTTTTACCACCGCCGTTTGCGCCCACAAGGAAAAAGAAGGGCTCTTCGGAGGTGAAATAGGTTGAATTGGGAACAATGCTCGGGGTGTCCGAGGACAGCAGGGTGAAATCGTACATCTCCTGCAAGCAGAATTGCTTTTCGTCCGAAATAACAGGTATGCAACGGACAAGTCCCCGCCCCTCGGCTTTACGGTAGAAATCCTCCATTTGCAGATAGAAATCCAACGACGGTGTATGGTCCAACACCTCTCCGAATTTTTCCTTCGAGAGGGGGTTCAGGATCTGCTCCAGCTGCTCAAACTCCCGCTTGTACAGGGTGCGGAACGCTTCGGAAATATAAGGATCCGGGTATATGGGGCGTCGTTCCTTGACGGCAAATGCCAGCCCCAATTCTTTCGCGCAGGCACTCAACTCCTCAAAGAGCGTTCCGTTGTCTTGTGACCCCGCCGCCGCAAACGTCCATTGTCTCTCACCGTAGGAGAGACAGGCGTGGGAAATACGCTCCATGATGGCCTGTGCCTTTTCAATCGCACTTGAAATCGGCGCATCATCCATGCTTTGAAAATGGAAGGCCACCTCCCGTAGCCTTCCATCGCCCTGTAATGCTTTGAGTGATTGCCGCGCGGACAGGTACGCCCGCAGCACTTCCACGAACAAATAGATCTGCTCCATATACGTTTTCGCGTCCTTCCAAATATCCAAGGAGCGCTGAAGCGTGAACAACGCCGTGCGGCATGCGGCCATAGACTTGTATACCGAATCGTCCGCGCTGTCTCGGATCGCCGCAAAAATCATTTGCCTTGCCGATAATTCTTCCCGCCCACAGGGATGCATCAAAAAGGATTTTACCTGTAACGGTTCACCCAATACCGAATCCAAATGCAGATCCTGCCACGTTTGTTCGGTAAGGTAATGAGAAGATTCGATCACAGCAAGCAAGGGCTTATGATCCTGCAAACAACCATTAAAAACTTCAGAACACATAGAGATTCTCCGTTTATCCAATATACTTATAATTGCTTCATTTGGAACGGTATCTGTTTCTGTCCCAGTAATAGTTCCTCAGAACATCCAGTACTTCCCACGGCAATACGCCCTCCATCACGGCAGCTTCAATTTGCGTTGTGATATAGCCTGCGTAAGGCAGAAGCACCTTGATAAAATGCCAATCCATTTCTCCGTCCAGTATCTTTTGGAAAATGACTTCCTTGGATTCAAAACTGAGTATCGGTACGAATTTCGCCAGGATCTCATCGCTGATCTCATCAAAGGTCACGTTTTCGATCAGCTTTATGACGGATTCGTCATTCAAGTATTCAGCCAGGACAACGACGTTGGAAATGTCGATGCCTTTCTTTTCAAATTGCTGTGATAGCTTTGTGAGGACACTCGGCTTCAGGAGCGGAGCCAGATTTACCACATCGGCAATATTTTCGGCCACAATATCAGTGTTACCCATAGCCACCTTTTCGAGTATTAGGGATTCACCGTGTGTCGGTTCTCCGTAACCGATCAACTGATCGAGGGTGACATGAAATAGATCCGCAATCATAACAAGAACAGAGATATCCGGAAAACTCTCGCCTCGCTCGTATTTAGAGATTGCTTGGCGCGACAGATTGAGCCTGTCTGCCACTTCGTTTTGTGTCATATCTGCGTTCTTTCGCAGGGTTGAAAGAGCCTTGCCGAATTTCATTGTGTCAAACATGGGAGCACCTCCGTCTGCTTCTGTTGCCTATATTATAGCATAATTTTGCCGTCTTGTCGAGCAACGATCAGTAGCATTTGTCAGCATATTTATCATAAAGAATATATCAGATGTTAATATCCCCCGATTTTTCGCCTCTCGGCGTGTCCAGTGTAGCATAGCTCTCGCAGCTGTCAACGTGAAAAATTATTGCTGAAAAATGGAATAATCATCGAGAAAGTCAAGTAGCAATACTTGGCTTTTTTTATCCCCACGCAATATTTTTTCGTGTACTGAAAGCAGTCACGACCTCTCGTTGACATCTGCACACCTCACTCGGAATGAGCGCGATTTCCTCCCAACCTATGCTCCCCCGACCCTGCCGAAAGGCTCAATAAAAATCGGGAGGTATAGAAAATGAAAACCCAAAACCAAGTAAGATTCACCAACGAAAACGCAATGATCACCGAGAGCAACGTTCAGCATATCGGTGAGTGCATCGCGTTGTCTGCTATCAAGAAAATGATGCGATTCGCTCATCACCCGCGTTCTCTTGACAAGCTGTATGCCGGATTGGTCGAGGATATCTACCACAGCAAGGGCTACAACACGACCTTCTCGGACGGTTACGACTTAGCATCCGAGGTGATCTGTTTTCTCTGTCATTACATCGGGCACAACTTGGACGATCTGGCCTGTCAGAATCGCAAGGGTGAGCTACTGACTGTCCGCTTTGCTTGCTACCGTCACGCGTTGAGGTACATTGAGAAGGAGTATCTTTCCAGCTACAAGACCATCAGCATCGAAGAGTGCTCGCCGGCTGATGCTTCCATTGACTTCGAGACCCAGTACGAGATCGAAGATTACACTAAGGTCGATACAATCATCCATCAAATGCGCTTGACAGTTGCTGAGACCGAAACGCTGAATTACTACATGGCTGGACTTGGATTCGTAGAGATCGCGCAGATGCAGAATGTCAACAATACGACCGTCTGGCGTCGCAGAAAGAGCATACAGAAGAAGTATCTGCGCTATGTGGTCATGCAGGGATGATCTAATTCACATATAAACAACAAAAGGGAGCTTGACGGCTCCCTAAAGTTATGCGATATGAAAAGCCCCGCCGAAGCGGGGCAAAAATGTATCACGAGAAATCCTTTTTCTTTCCAGCAAAGGGTTGATATTTCGCGATAATTGCTTGCATTTGCGGCGTGTCCTTCAACTCCAGATACGAGCTACTCTGAAGGAGATAACCAAGCTCTCGCGCCACATCGTTATCTTCCGTACTGGAATTGATATTACGCACATCAAACACATTTCCTCGGATAAGGAAGGATGTGTGCGCGGCGGTCTGAGGGAGATCGTCATACGTCTTAGCGTACTGTAAGCCCTTTTCAAAATGACTGTAAGCTGTGTCCAAGTCGTGAACTCGAACATAGCGATGGGCGATCCAAATGTGCAGCTCAGCCAAATGATAATTCCAGAAGCAGTAATCTTCTTCATCGAATATCAGTTCGATCAAAGCAATCGCTTTTTTCAAAATGCGAATGGATTCCTGCGGATCTTCTATAGCCAAAGCCATATTGCGGATATCCACCATCAGGTATTCCGCAAATTCTGCCAGTCCGGTACGGGTGCAGCTCCACCATTCCGCTGTACCACGTTCGTAACAGCCCTGCAATTCTTTTACCTGCGTATGAGACAGATGCGGAAATCGTCCGGCCGTTTCAAGTGCCTTTTCAAGCTGTCCGTCCAGTACATACAGACCGCCAAGGATCGAAAGCGCAGAGTAGCGCACCTTATCCACCACACATTCGTCCAGCACCCGCTCGCACAGGCGATACAGCTCTTCCTTGTGTACTTCATGGCCATAGGGCTCCACGCAGTTTGGATCATAGTAGAGCTTCCACATATATTCCTCAACAATTCTCCAATCGTTGGGAAATTCCTCATAGGCACTCACGATCAGATCAAAGGCTTCGTGTTCCTTACCAAGAGCGCACAGCCTGTTTCGTTTCTCCATAATCCCTTGAATTCTTTCTTCGGTCTTTGCCACATCCAGGCCAAGGAGTTCGTCAGTGGACACGCCAAAATAGGATGCCAGCGGAAGCACCATGCTGATATCGGGGAGTGCTTCATTCCGCTCCCATTTGGATACAGCCGCCGTTGAAACGTGCATACGCTCCGCAAGCGTCTCCTGGGTGATGCCTTTCTGTCTGCGGAGACGTTTGATGTTATCACCAATATAAAGTTGCATAATGTGTACCTCGTTTTCATGAATTGAATCACCGGTGTTTCTGAACATATTATACACCATAAATCCGATTCTTGCAAGAGACGGGCAAGTTACTCGATTGAACCGTCGGTTGAAAATTTCAAATGGCAGAAGAACCAGTTCTTGAAAATAGGGCTTTGCATTTGTGCATGAGTTCGTCTGCTGCTTGGCATGAAATTGCCCCTTTGGCACCGTGGCGTGTGCTTGTCTTATACAAGTCGGCTCGCTGCGCTCGCCGAGACAAGCACACGCCCGCACCGCAAGCAAACGAAAGCGAAAAATCCAAAGCCGAGCGGTCGCGGAGTCGCCCGCTGAGCCGCTTGGGCGTACGTCCGCGAGCACGCTCGGCGGCTTTTTGGATAGATTTCGTTTTTGGACGTTTGTCGTAGCGCCGCCGTGTGAGATCGTCAGCCCTCGCTTCATGCCCGTCAGTTTCCGAGTGAGATTAGTCCAGTAGATCATCAAAACCTGCCAGTTCCGTAAGTTGACAACGAAAATCCGATGTGCTAGCCTGTTTATGCGCCATAAATGTGGGGTAGTGGAGGGGTACATGATGGGTATTGGTCATGTAATGGATCGGTTTTGGTGGGGCACAGTACCTTGTTTCATACTCACATTTGTGATATAGTGAGATCATCAAGAGAATGAACAAATTCGTCTTTCGCCTTGGTGGAGCGTAAACGAAACCGCCGTCGAGGTCAAGGGGTCGAAAATATCGCTGAAAAGCAGGAAATGACCGACAAGAACGCAATATTTTCGCCTGTTTCCCTTGACCTCTTTGGGCGGTTCCGTTTGGGCCGCTCCCGTCGAAAGACAAATCTAAAGACAAATGAGAAAGGACAAAGAAAATGAAAACAGCAGTTATCTACGCACGTTATTCCAGTGAACGGCAGACTGAGCAATCCATCGAAGGTCAACTTCGGGTTTGTCACGAATTCGCTGAGCGAAACGATTTGAAAATTATCAACACTTACATTGACCGTGCCATGACGGGTACGAACGACAACCGAGCCGCATTCCAAAAGATGCTCTCCGACAGCGATAAGCCCCAGCCGTGGGAGATCGTATTGGTATACGCACTGGACCGTTTCGGCAGAAACTCCATTGAGGTGGCGGTCAGCAAACAGAGGCTACAGAAGAATGGAAAAATTCTGATTTCAGCAACCCAAAGAACGTCGGTCAACATCGACGGCACGCAAAATCTGGACGGTATCATCCTGGAAAACGTCCTGATCGGTCTGTCGGAATACTACTCCGCAGAGCTGTCCCAGAAGATCCGTCGCGGTCAGAATAAGAGCCGTTTGAAGGGGAACTTCGCAGGCGGGAAGGTTCCGTATGGGTACACGACAGCCAACAAGAAGATCATCATACACGAAGAACGCGCCAAGATCGTGCGATGGATGTACCAGTCCTATTCTACCGGCAAGATCGTGCGCGAGATCATCGGGGAGCTGACTGCACGAGGCGTAACCCACATGGGCAAGCCGTTTAAGGCTAACACCATATACAAGATCCTCCGCCTTGAAAAATACATAGGTATCTACCGCCACGGGGATGAAGTGTTTATCAACATCTATCCGCAAATCGTTCCGACCGATCTTTTTAACCGCGTGCAGACGATGCTGGCAAAGAACAAGCTTGGTTCGTCCAGCAGAGAAGTGGCGTTCTTGCTGAAAAAGAAGGTCATCTGCGGTAATTGTGGTAGACCCATCAACGGCGAAAGCGGTACGTCGCAGAACGGGACGACCATGTACTATTACAAATGCTCAGGCAGAAAAAAGCACCACTCCTGCTCCAAGGAAAGCATCCGAAAAGCCGACTTGGAGGAAATGGTGCTGAACACGACGCTCATGCTGCTGAATAAGCCCGAGAATCTGTCTGTAATCGCCGAAGAGGTGATCGAGGTACATCGGAAGCGTGCCCGTGAACAGGCCGTCCTGACGCTCCTTCGGGACGAGAGAAGCAAGGCGCAAAAGGCTTTGAATAATCTCATGAAGGCTCTGGAAGCCGGTATCTTTACCGCCACCACCAAAGACCGAATCACCGAGTTGGAATTGCAGATCGATGAGCTGAATGGACGAATTTTGATCGAGGAATGTAAAGATGCCAATCTGATCACAAAGGAGGACGTGGAGACGTTCCTGATGGACGCGCTGAAAGCAGAGCCGCAGCTACTGATCGACACCCTCATAGATAAGATTATCCTGTTCGATGATAAGATCGAGATCTTCTACAAATATTCGCAAAACAATAATCCCGACGAAATCTCACAAGAGATCCGTCGGGATTTCTGTTTGCCTTCTGGGAAACGAATAGCGGTCACTGACAGGCATATCATCTACGCCGCCGACCTTGGAGTATAAAGAAAAACCAGCCAAACCGTTTGGTTCGACTGGTTCTGCTATGGTGGAGATGAGGGGAGTTTAACTACAAATGAATCAGCCATCTGTTTTTGTAACCTATGCACATTATAAAACCGCTGTTTTGGTCATTATGCGCAATATCTTTCACCCGATTTTGTAGTCTCTTAAAATTCTCCTCTCTTTTGTGCCTAAAAGTGTGCCTAAAATTGGCATCGCCTACCCAAAGATAAGCGGTGCCATGATTTCAGAACCCAATCCGCCCCATCTGCTGCGGCGAATCGCTGTCCCCGTCCTCATCCTTGCCGTCCTCGGGGACCGTCTTCTCGCCGGCCACACCAAAGACGTCCGCCACGGTGTCGGTCACGCCCTCGATCACGTCGGCGGCCTTGTCCGCGCCCAGAGCGTCGGCGGCGTTCGCCACGGCGTTGCCGGTTGCGCGGATGGCCTGGGCGTCCAGACGGCCCTCTACAATGCAGTATGCCACGCCCGACAGGACGGTGAGCACGGCACCCGTGATGATGACAGCGGGGTGGCCGCTCCCCAGCAGGGCGGCGATAAGCCCCGTGACGATGGTGATGATGCCCGCGCTCTCGGCAATCAAGGCGGTCAAAAACTTGCGGGAGGAAAACTTGTTTTTCATGGTATGTACTCCTTTCACATCATGTAATTACACGCCAGGTAATGACTTTGCCGCGAATCTCGTCGATGAAGGAATTACCCAGCAAGAGCTTATATGCTCTGTACATTCGGTGGAAATTTTCGAGTTGGTACTGGCGGATCTCACCCCGCGCCTCGCAGGCGTAGTAGATCTGAAGCATTTCGCTACGAAGAAGACACTTGATGCCGTTCATGCAAACGAATACAAGCACTATCATCAGCCCAATCAGCACTGGCTTGATACCATATTGATGAATCAGATTCAGAAGTTCGGTTATGCTCAACGGTATCACCTCCCTTCATCAATCAGCGCAACTATTGTTGTAAGGTTCATATCAAATCCATTCTTCTCTCGTTTAACAGCGGGTGTCCATCACGCTTTGGTCAGCACATACAACAGCCATGCGTAGTATGTGTCTGCCATTTTGAGATAGCCCGAGTCCTTGCTCGGATGACCGTCTGTGACGCGGTAGATTTTCTCGGCGTTTCGTGCGGATGCGTTGACTTCCTGCTTCGGGAAGTCCCTCTCATAGTCCAAGTTCTCGTACACGGGCACAACGTATACGTTGGGCAACGTGGCGTATTTAGTGCGATAAATCTCGTACTGCTTCCGGCAGAGATGCTGGCGGTAGTCCCTCGTGGAGGTGTGCTGTTCTGCGAACTTGCTCCAGTAGTCCTGGCCCACGTTCTGGATGGTGTAGTGGAGCAGGATCGGGATGCCAGCGTCGTACTCCCTCACGCGGTTGATGAGCTCGGTCATGCCGTTCTCGGTGCTGGTGTCTGCGCCGAGGCCGTTGGTGCCCAGGAATATGCAGATAGCGTCCACCGTCTCGCCGCCGTGGTACGTGTCGAAGTAGTGACCGAGGTCAAACTTGCCGTCCGCGTTGCGGAATACATTGCGGGAGGAGTTGAAGTTGTTCATCATGCTGGGGGAAGTGCCAGCATAGTCCCACGTCGCCCAGCCCGAGCGACCCTCGTGCAGAACGGTGAGGGACTGCCCGCCGATGGTCACGGTGTCGCTCACGGTGCCCACAGATACGATGCCGCCGTGAGAGAGGTTGTGCTGTAATTCCGCTACCCAGTAGCCCGCGTCGGTGAAGCTGTCACCGATGATGAGGATTTTTTTCCCCGTCACCGCGGTGTTGGGGATGACGTGCAGGGTCATGGTCTTGCTGGCAAGATCAGCCGCGTCCGCGTAGCTCATGGGCTTCTTGGCTCTCACGCGGTAGGTCAGCGTGTAGTCCCGCGCGGTGTCGGGCGTGAAGCGGAAGCACTCGGAGAAGTTGTTTGCGGCCTGATAGACTGTTTTGCCGTCCGCGCCCACATAGGACAGGGTGACGACGATATCGTAGTCGGTATAAGGTCGGTTGCCATGGCAGACGGCGTAGTGATATAAGTTGTACTCCTGTCCGACGACGGCCACGTCCTCGTCGTTAAGGATGATCTCCACGGGGCTCTCGCCTCCCGCCTGTACTTGCAGACTCGCGGCGATCTCCAGGGCCTCCTCCGCGGCGGGGACCTTAATATCAGGGTCCAGCTCATAGGCCGTATCGGGGACGATGAGCTGCTCGGTGTAGGTGATCGGCTCGTCGATAGAGATGGCGATGTCCTCGACTGCGCCAGCGGGTATACCACAGATGCGGATGTAGGCAAGGGCGGTCTGTGTACCCTGTACGAAATCTACCGAGCCGACCACGCCAGACTCATATCCAGTGGTGTTGGGATTGACGGTATAGCCTACCTTATACCGCGCAATGCCGTCCGCAAACTCGGTGGGATCTTGCGCCTCAAGGCAGCCTGTGCCTGCCGATCTGGGTGCCGCGGGAAGTACGGGCGACATACCCGCCGCGACCTTTTCGGAATTATACATGGCGATCTTAAAGGCGCCACGGTTGGCGGTGGTGTGGCTCATGCCTTTGATGCGGATCATCTTGCCCAGAGCGACGGGGATATAAGGGGACAAGACCGAGTTGGTCTTGTCGCCCACGGTCACGCCGGCGCCGACAGAGCCTTTCAGGGTCTTTCCAGCCTCCCAGGCGAAGCCCTCCGACTTCTCAATGGGTGTAAAATCGGGTGTCCGCTCAATATAAGGATCGCCAGCGCTGACCTCCGTGATGAAGGTGGTCTTGGCGGGGGTGATGGAGCGGTCCGCGATAGTTCCTCCTGCGGCGGCCCCGGGACTCTCGATGGGATGCTCGGTCAGGTACTTAAGCACCGCCGCGTAGATCTGCTCGTCGGTGACGGTGCCGCCGTCCAATTCCCCTGCCTCTTTCATAGCCAGGATCACAGCCTCCACATCACTTCGGATCTGCTCCTCGGATACAGACGGCTTGATTTTCTTTGCGATTGCCAACGCCACCTGCGCCGCGATCGCTCGGACTCTTCCTTCGGTCAGCATGATGACACCTCCTTACGCAAGCTCGGAGCCATCCATGACCGAACGCCACTTCCCTCCTCGGTCGCCGTCGTCATCCAGCAGATACACACTACCGTCCTCCATGACCGTCAAGGAGGACGCCATCTGGAACTGTCTCGTATCGATCCTCTTTGCCTCGTCCTTGGTCGTGGCATAGACGGTCACATCCTCCAGGACCCGCTCACCGTTCTTGCCCGCGCGGCGGATCTCGTTTACATCTTTTCTCACACTCATGTGAAATACCTCCTGAAATTCACGCGATCCCATGCCCGACCGCTCACCCGTATTATAGCAAATACCCTGCGCAGAGTCGCCCCCGCGCAGGGTATCGTGTTGTGTGTCGGTTTAATGCCAGGGCGTATCCTTCAAGGTGCTTTCGGAGTACCCCATAGCCAGATACAAAGCGTCCTTCTTGCGGTCGGAGATCCGCAGGCTGCCGATGTACTCGGCCACCTTATCCCGCTTGGAACCGCTCACGGTCTGGCCGTTCCTGTCCTTGTCGGACTCGGCCTCCCTCCAAAACTGCTTGACCTTGGCATAATCGGTGAGAGACACCCCCGCCGATTTGACGTCATCATATCCCGTGGTTTGACGGTACCGCTTGGAGCTGTAACCGTGCAAGCCCAGAATGTAGTTCTTCGCCTCGATCAACGCCTGGTCTCTGGCGACCTGCAAGGCCTCGCCCCTCTGCTCCTCGGTCAGATTCCCCGCAAGAGCCTTGGTGGCGTACTTCCAATACAAATCGTTATACTTGCCCTGGAACTCGATATATTCCTCGGCATCCAGAGCCAGTTCCTCGTCAAAGACCCCGTTCTCGCCGTACTTGATGAAGGTCTGCATGACCCCGGGCATGACCGAGGTGTCCCCCGTCGCCCTCACGTAGGACTCCAGCTCATCCTGACCGGCTACCTTGCCCCCCGACTCCATGACCGAGAGGAAGGACTCCACGTGCTCCAGAGCCCGCAGACGGTCATCCTCGGCCTGCTTCCCGTCCTCGGTCGCCTTGGCCAGCTTGCCGTAGCGGGAGTAGAAGGAAGTGGCGGTTTCGTACCACTTGTAGGTGATCTTCTTGTCAGGATCTTCGGGATCCGAATTGTACGCCAGCATAGCCGCTTCCCTGCCGTCGTAGAGGCGGTTGGCCACGTCGGTAGAGTAGGCGCTGTTGCGAACAATGGAACTGCCAAAGCCCACCGTCACGTCACGGTAATCACCGTTCAGCGGCAGAAGTGACTTGTGAAGCTCCCAGTAACCGCCCAGCACCGACTCACCGAAGTGGTCAATGCCCACGGGAGAGAGACCCAGCCCGCGTCCCAGAGCGGTATTACCCAGCCAGTACGCCAGAAGCGACGTGCTCTGCTTGTACTGATCCTCGGGCAGTACGTCCTCCAGATAGGAGGGGATAATGGGCTGACCCAGGAAGTTTTTGTTGGCGTAGATCTCCACGGCGGGGCCGATGATACCAATGGAGCTCAGCGCGCCGAAGGTCGCGTCCTCCAGCCCGTCGCTCGGGATCTGCAAAACATCCGACACAATGGGCGGTGCCAGCGTACCGATGGCATACTCCCCGAACTCATCATAGGCGTGCTCGTCGCCGAGGATGTAGTCAAGCCCCCGTTCCAGACCGGATTGAAGCACCGTCAGCTCGCGGGGCTTGGGTATGGTGATGAACTTGTGGGATCCCGGGAGGGGGATGCACCAGAAATTGTTTTTGGTGTACGTGGACAGACGGTCGTAGTCCTCCTTGTCCATCTGCCGCAGGATCTGGGCCAGAGCCACACCGATTACCGCGGAGACCAGCGTAAGAACCGCTCTCTGCTTGATGAGCTGCTTGCGTGCCTCACCGTGTACCACCTGCATATTCCTGTCGATCTGCTGGCCCGTGTAGTACCGAACCATACGGTCGATACCCTGCACAGAGGCGTTGAAGAACGGGATCACCTTGGTCAGATCCTTGGAGACGGTACCGCCCCGCTTGAAGTTCACGGTCAGATCCATCGCCCGATAAAAAGCGTAGGAGGGATCCGCACCGCTCTCACGGTAGAGCTTGTAGGCCGCGTAACGGGGGCCCTTCTCAATGGCCTCGGACACGCAGGACACGAAGCGGAAGGGGGACAGCTTGGTGCTCACACTCTTCTCGATCTCCTTCTGTACTCGCAGGGATGCGCGCTTATCGCTTGCCCACAGAGCCGAGTCGGAACCGCCCAGAGCCATCATCTCCTTCCAGTAAACGTCCTCCGATCCGTGACCATAGGTGTCCCTGAAGGAGGAAACAAAGGACTTGCCGTAACCCTTGATGAGGGACACCCATCGACGAGCGACCTCCTTGTGCACCGTCTGGATGCCGTCGCGGCTCAGGTAGTTAATATCCCCCATGAGGTAGGTACCCGCCGCCTGAATGTCGCGGAAAATGTTGGAGCGGAGAGACCAGGCCAGATTGTTCCCCGTCAGCGCACCCACTTGGAAGCGGGTCAGTTTCTCCACCAGCTTCAATACGGCGTTGCGGGTCTCACCCTGAAGCCCGGCCACCACCTCGAACAACTCGCGGTTGTTGACCTGCCACAGCTCGGCCTTACCATTCCGCAGAACCGTGATCTCGTCAGGCTCTCCGGGCTTGGCCTTGCGGGTGAACCGCTCCATGGTGTCGTCGAAATACTTATTGACCAGCTCCATGACGGCCATAGACAGATCGCTGTCCATACCGTTCTCCATCATATCCTCCAGCATGGAGTCCTTGGCCGCCGTCGTGTCCACCGACTCACGCTTGACGTGAGCGGGGATCTTCTCCATCAGGAAGGAAGAATCGGGCATAGCCTTCAGGGCCTCCGTCAGCGAAAGCATCACGCGGTTGCGGTGGGAGATAGAGACCAGATTGGTCAGAGTGGTCACAATGCTGTCCACCGGTGCCACAATATCGCGGGTAGAACCCACGGCGCGGTGCCAGGGACTCTTTTGGTTCGCGTAGGACTTCTTGGCAGCCTTGCCGCCGGTACGGATCTTATCGTCCATGACGCGCTGGAGCGGTACGTAGTTGTTCCACCGCTTGCCCCATTCGTCCGCCATGGAAGCCGACACGATTCCGGTCTGGACAGCCCAGGTCTTCAGCATGGAGGTCTGGAACTCGTAGAGCCGCATCGCCATGTCCGCAAACTCGGGATATTCTGCCTCCAGCTCGGCCTGGCGGGATTCGCAGTATTCAGGGGTATCCAGTCGGGGATCCCCGAAGATCTTCATGCCCTCAGCCATACGCTCGGGGGCGTGTCGGATCACCAGATACTCGTTGAAAGCGTCGTACTTGGTGTAGTCCATCTTACTGAAAAACCGCTTGCCCTTGCGCTCCTCGGTGTACAGAGGCTTCAGGATGGCTCCCAGAGACTCGCCAACCACCTTACCGTCAATGTCACACAGCTCGGCATCCACGGCGTTGGCAAAGGCCACACCGCCCGCGTAAGCCGCGTTCTGGGCGTACACGTAGGCTTCGGCGTTACCGTTCCCGGCGCGGGCGATCTCGTACAGCAGATAGTTTCGATCCACCCAGTGGGTCATGAATCGGGCGTACCAGCTCTTGCCGATGTCCTGAGCGGTCACCCCCTCGCGGAGGATCCTCGTCTGTTCGGTGATACTCGCCCGGATAGTATCCTTGGTGTCGGTCATAAGCTCCCCGCGGTACTCCTTATCCCACAGGGCGCGGGCGGCGGCGGAGGTGAACTGAAAGAACTCCTCAATAAAGGCCCTCTGCCGATGGATCGATTTGGAAGACGCTACACTAAGATCGTGATTCAGCGCGTAGATCACGTCGGATACTTCCTTCAGATCAGCGAGAGTCTTCTTGTCCATAACAGTTTCAAAGCGGTAGAACAGACTGTTGGCAGACACCTTACCTTCCGCATCACGTCCGAAATCCAATTCAGCACCGTCACGGTCAAGCAGGTACCGGCGCAGAAACTCCGCAAAGCCCTCGGAGGCTCGAAGCTCCTCCTTGTATGCTTCTCTCATCTCGGGAGTCAAAACCGCCTCCAGAGCGGTACGGTTCCGCTTCTCAAAATCGCCCAGACCAAACTCTCGCTCCAGATGGTGCCCCAGCTCATGAGCGATACCGGGAAGATCTCCCGCCAGCTTGACCCGCATTCCGCCGGTCTTATTGTCATACTCACCGTCGGTGTTCCGCGTGCGCAAATGTCCGAAGGTAATGTGTACCCCGAACCGCTCTTGGATCAGAGAGGTAAGCTCGGACAGGCTTACGGGTTCCACATCGGAATGATCCACGTTTCGTTCCCCGTCGGGGATCTCGGCGTGAGTCCATTCGGATTCATTGCGAGGAGAGATAGCGGCGCGAGATTTTGAATTTCCGAACGAACTGTTATCTCCATTGTTCGTATCATTGAAACTCGCCTCATCCTCTGCCAAAGCGCGCCGTTTCGCCTCGAGCTGCCTTTCATCCAGAAAACCATCGGGCAAATATTTCAGAAAACTTTCGTCCAAAGGGTTGATTTTTGAAAAGAGCTGTGCTATACTGATAGCAGACGAGGGAGCAGCTTGGGTAACGCCGTTTTCGGTATTCCCTTCTGTGACGATCTCGTCTTTTTCAATGCTCTCCAAGGCAACTGCCACATAGAGGGCATTTTTTTGTTTCTCGCTGACAAATTCCTTGATGGCCAACTTAACGGGAATCACACGGTCTCCGTCACGGAATGCGCTGACAAGCACATACATGTTTTTCAGATTGGGATCCGTTTTGTATTGCCCGTTTCTGTTGTGCACCTCAACGCCTACAGCGTTTGCGATCACATCATCAAAGCAAGAAAGCATTTTTGCGAAATCGTCGTATCTCCTCTTTTGCTTGCTGACGCTCTCCTTCAAGTTCCCTCCGGAAAATTGGAACTCCAATTCAACGTCATCGTTTTTGTAGAGCTTATCAAACAAGCCAAACTCAGAACCGATCTTTTTCAACAAAGCACGTTTTTCACCGTAACTGAGTGCAAAAAAGCCTTGCAAGTACGCCTCGGAATCCGCATCGAAATGAACCGTCCTCAACCTGTCGCGGTCAACCTCGGCAGAAAGAACCATGTGCCGATCCTTCAGTATCTCATACCGCTCACCGTCGCTCATACCGGCGGTGATTTTTTGCTTTTGAACCGAGGAAACAGACTTCTTCGCCCTCAACCCCTCCGTCCCGGATTCCTCCTTAACGGACACTCGCGCACCATCGCGGATAAGCTTATCCAGCATAGCGGCACCCTTCTCGCCCACGGGGATGAAGTACCGGTATTCCGACCCGATCTTCTCCTCGATCACTCCGGCCATGTCGTACATAGCCTGCTGGCGTCTCTTGCCCACGATCTCGATACGGTTCTCACCGCTCACGCGGGCACGCTCCAGCTCGTAACCGGAGTACATCTTCTCGACCGTGACCACACGCCCCTCACCGATCACCGTGTTCACGATCTGCTCGCCCGTCAGCTTCTCGGCCTTGCGGCTCTGACCGAACTGACGGAGCAACTGGTCAGCCTGCGTCTGGTTGATGACCCGCCCCAGGTACCGCTCACCGCTGTCCAGCGTGATCCGCTGAACCTTGATGTTGGCATCCGAAAGGCGATCCCAGATGGGGAGAAGGGCACCCGTCACCATATAGGTGTCACGCACGTCGTATTCGGGCATGGCGGCCACAGCCTCGTCCCACGCGGCCTCCATATCGTCAGCCGATACACGGGTGTACTTCCGCAGGGTCGCGGCGTCAATGACACCGTGCCGCCCCACGTTGGGGGACTGCACACGGTACCGCTTGGTCACGGCACCGTTCATCTCGGTCTTGTCTGCCAGCGCGAAAATGGCGCGGGCTTGCCCCTTTGTGTCGCGGTATATACCGAGGAAATCGTTCGCGGTTTTCTGGATCCGCTTCACGGAGGGCTCAATGCGGGCCTTGGTGTAGGTCTTGATGCGAAGGAACTTGGTAGGCTCTCCCCCGTTCTCGTACTCGCGGATGATCTTCTCCTCCACCAGCTCGGCACGGTCGGCGCGCACGTTCTCCATGCCCCGATCCAGTTCCCCTCTCTGCTCGGCCTCCTCGGTGAACTGGGTCAGCAGATCCACGAAGTGCCCGAACAGAGCATTCTGCTCGTCGAAGCGCAGGGAAAGCACGCGGTTGAGGAATAGCGACACGTCCATCATGTCAGAGGACTCCACGTTGAGGTAGCCCTCCTGAGTGTAGAGCTTGCGCTCCAAGCCCAGCTTGCGGATGATCGAACGCCCCGAGAACTCGGGGTATGCGCCCCGATCCAGCATACGGTAGAAGGTGAACAGGGTCTGCGCCGCCAGATCGGATTCCAGATTGTCGGCGGCCGAGAAGAATCCCGAGCCGGCCTGTCTCTGTCCCTTGGTCATGGCTCCCAGGTTGTCCAGACGCTTGGCGATAGTGCTGATGAAGCGCGCCTGTCCCGAAATATCCGTGGTCACCAGCTTGTAGGTAGGCGCGGAGACCTGATTGGAGCGGTGCGTCCGCCCGAAGCCCTGCACCGCCTTGGTGGCGTTCCAGCCGGGCTGAATGAGGTAATGGATGCGCTTCTGCTGATTCTTGGCCGCACGGTCGGCGTGGTAGGACTTACCCGTACCGCCTGCGTCGGAAAACACCAGTATGCGCTTGTCGCCGTTCTGGAAGGCCTCCACGTCGGCAGAGTTCGCCGCCTTGCCTCGCTTCTGATCTACCAGATGCAGATCCCCATGCTCGTCGGGCAGAGGAACCACGCGGGAGGATCGGCCGGTGATCTCGGCCACGTTGTCCACGCCAAAAGCGCGGTACAGCATATCCAGAGGATTGTCGGGGATGGACAGAGCTTGGATCTGGGAGATCAGATCGTCCCGCATGGCCACAGCCTTTTGAGAGATCACGGGATTTCCGTCCGCGTCCTTGACCTCGCGGGAACGCTTGTTCCCGTCCTCGTCCATATACTCCTCGTAGCGGGTAATGGGGAAGGCATTCGTGAGATAGTCGATCAGGATGTTACGCGGCGAGAAGTCCAGCTCCTCCAGATCCGCGTCGGTCTCCTTGGCGGCGGCCTTGGTACGGTTCTCCTGGGCCTCGTTGGTGTTGACGATCTGAAGCACACAGGAATGCCCGGCATCCAGCTCGCGCTGAATGTCCTCGATCACCGAAGGCATGGACAGAGCGCAGAGGATCTGCTGATAGAACCGCTGAAGGCTCCCATACAGACCGCTCAGGTACCGCCCACGTGCCTTGCCGTCCTTGACCGCTCCGGTCACCACCATAGCGTTCTCCACGTTCTGCATGACGATCTGCCAGGCGTCCGACATCTTGTCATACATATCCTTCTGCTGGCGGGTGAGCTTGTGGCGGAGGGTATCGTACTGCACCCCGTCATAGGAAATAGAGCGGGCATTGTAAACCCCCATCGCCTTCATGTCGCGGGCGACCAGCTCCATACCGGCGGTACCTGCCTGCATGAGCTTGTCCAAAAACGTCTCACGGTCGCGGAAGGAGGTTTCCTCCCCCCACAGGCCCAATCGCTCGGCATAGGCCAGCTCGCCCACGCTGGTGGCGGCGGTGGCCGATACGTAGACCACGCGGGCCTTGGGCAGTCTGCGCTGAAGCTCCAGCCCCGCCAGGGCCTTGGCCGCGGGCTTCTGCTGCCCCCAGCCGCCCTTCTTGGGAATGGCGTTGGCCATGTTGTGGGCTTCGTCGAAGGCGATCACACCGTCGAAGTCCTCCCCCAGCCACGCCACGATCTTATCCAGATTGGTGGCCTTGTCCTTGGAGGATTTGGTGGGCTTTGCGCCGAGGGTGGAATAGGTGGTAAACAGGATCCCGTCGCTCCTGGCGCGCTTGTCCGCCTTGCTCCGCTCGTAGAGCATCACGTCAGCCTTGTCACCGCCGACCGCCGTCCAGTCGCGGATAGCGTCCTCGTACAGAGGGGAGTTGTTGGAGACCCACACGGCGCGCTTGCGCCCCTGGGCCAGATTATCCATGATGATACCCGCGATCTGCCGTCCCTTGCCCACGCCGGTACCGTCGCCGATCAGGTAGCCCTTGCGGGTACCGTTCGGGAGGGTCTGCTCGTGCGCCTGTCCGGCATACACGATATTCACCATCTGCTCCCCCGACCAAACGCCGCGGTTGATGGCATCCTGGGGCAAATGGGGCTTGTAGGTGGCCTTGGGAGCCTGCACAGAGGCCATAGCCGAGGACTCCACCAGTACGGCAGGGTGCGCCTTCAAGCCCTTCACGGGCAAGGCAGGGGCCACGTAGTCGGAATATACGCCGGTGTCCTTGGGCTTCTTCTTGGAAGTCCCCGCCTTGTAGTCCTTGGCAGGGGCAGGAGCGGACTCGGGAGCGGGAGCGGTTACGTCCTCAGCTCGGGCATTCCCCCGTCGCTGATCCACGCCTCGTAGTTGTCCAACATCGCCACCGCCAGATTCTGCATGATCTGACGCGGGGCTTTCTGCTCCTGCGCGTACTCGGTCAGAGTCGGATTCTCCGCTCCGTCCAGTCCGCTGGGATCGGGGCTGTTCCATGTCTCGCCCTCCTGCGGCTCGGTCATGAGGATCCGATACTGCGCCGCGGGAGGCAGACCCTCCACCGCCTCCATGAGTGCCGTCATGGACTCCTGCGGAACCTCCGCCCACAGGTACGCCAGCACCTGCATGGGGATCACCGACAGCTCGCTCGGCTCCCGATACCCGGGGATCCGCGCGAACACCGCCTGTATCGCCTGCGAGGCCTCGGTCTGATTCAAAGCCCGCACGACCGCTCTGTCTTGCATCTCGTACTCCTTTCAGCTTCTCGGGAAGCTCTTTGAGGTTGGTAAAGGTACCCGTCACCGTCTCCCCCGTGTGCGCACCGACCTTGTCGATCACCACAATGCGGACGTTGAAATCGGTGCCGTATTTCCGATAATTCTTGCCGTCGATCACTACGTTGGCGCGGACGGTGTAGTCCTTCTTCAGCTTGCGGATCCACGCCGTGAACTGCTTGGAGTCCACGCCGTCCCGACCGGCACCGAGAACCGTCACAAGACGGCCTCCGTCGGTCAGCTTCTCCAAAGCGGCCTCCACGTGCTCAAAGGACGTGGCCGTGTTCGCCGCCATGCCGGTGGTCGCCTGGGAGGAGAAGGGCGGATTCATGAGGACGACAGAAGGAGACACACTCGCCAGAGCGGGAACGTCCTGCACGTAGCGCGCGTCCTCCCCCGTCATGAGATCGAAGCCCATGTGAGAGAGCACGCCCCGACGCCGCTCATCCAGCTCGTTGACCGCTACCGTCGCGCCCCACGCCTTGGGATACACGGCCAGACCGCCGATCCCCGCCGAGGGCTCCAGAACCACGTCGGAGACCTTGACGTTTGCCGCCCACGCCGCCAGATAGGCAATGGTGGGAGGCGTGGAGAACTGCTGGAACTTCTCCTGCTCGGCGGTGCGGTTGGTCTGGGTGGGTAGATTCCCCACCAGCTCCTCCAGCTTGGCGAGAGCCTGCACCGCTCCCGCGGGATCGTCAGTGTTGAAGTCCCGCGCCAGCTCCTTCAGGTAAAGGTTCACGGCCAGCTCCAGCGCGTCGTAAGCGTCCTTGGGCGTGTATGCCCCTTCGGCAAGGGTTCCGCCAAAGGCCTTGGCGCACTTCTCCTCCAGCACCTTCTTGTTGGGGTACACGCCGGCGCGGAAGCGGTCAAGGAAGTAGGCGGCTACCTGCATGGAGGGGGCATCTGCATTCGCGTTTGCGGAACGATCCGTGGTGTTATCGGAACGAACAAACCACTCGGACGCTACCTGATCGCCATATCCTGCATCCATATACTGTTGCAGGACTTTCTTCGCCTCCACGTCGTAATTGACCTTCCCGAAGATCTCACGGATCGTAGCGGAGGGATTCTCCTCGGCCAGAGCCTCGATCAGATCACTCGTAGCCTTGGAGCTGTATGCGATGGGCTTCTTCTTCCCTGGTACGTGCCATTCCACGTCGTGAACAGGCCAATCGGCCTTTTTGGTGGAAGTAGCCTGATCCTTTTTCACAGGTTCCGTAGTCTGCCCCAGTAGCTTCTTCCGCTTGGCGTACTCTACCAGATCCTCGGCCGCACCTTCGTGAGTATCGTGAGGAGCGGTTGCGTACACGGTATCGGACGCTTTTCGGGAATACTCCCCATCACGGCTACGGTGGATCGTACCATGATGCTTCCCCGCCGTATAGGATACGCGGAACACATACCCATCGGTCTCGAATAATCCTCTGCGGTTAAGCTCCTGCCGCATGGTTTCATGCGCATCCGCTGTCTTTTTTTCTGCGGAGGTGTCGAATGCTTCGGAAGCCGTCACGGTCTCCTGATCATAAGCCTCCCGCAAAGCCTGCTCCACTTCCGAGCGGTCAGCCTTGCCATACCAGATCTTGCGCTTTCCGTGCCAACGGAAGCCCAGTTCCTTCAAGGCGTTCCGAACCGCCACGGAGGGCTTGTCCTCAAAACTGACCTCCACCTGCCCGTCCCGCTCGGTAATGGTATAAGCACCATCCGTGGTCGTTACAGCCTCATTTTCAGCCTTTTCAGAGGCTTTACGTGCATCCTCTCTCGAATCCTGCACGTTACCCTCCGCGCCCGCCGGCTGCTGCTTCTCGGCATACACAGCGGCTCCCTCCGTCCAAGCGTCCATCAGGATGGACATAGCCTCATCCGAAATGGCACGATCCTTCCACAGGATCCCGCTCTCCTTGGCCGCGGCCACCGCGTCGGAAGCAGACATCCCCGCCTCGCCCATAGCGCGGAATCGGGGAGCCACCTGATCGACGGTCAGCCCGTCCGCCACGTACTCGGCGGGAGTCGCCTCGGAAACCGCCTCCTGTGCCCCGTGGCTTTCCTCTGCGGCGGTTTCAGGCGCGGGGGCTTCATCTGCCCGCACTTCCTCGGTCTCGGCTTCTGCGGCAGTTTCAGGAGCTTCCGCGGTCTCCTCGGTCGGTACCGTGACAGCCTCTGTGGGATCCTCTGCGGAGATCTTCTCGGAAGGAACTTCGGTTTCCTCGGCTGTGATCTCGGGGGGCACTTCCGCTGTGATCTCGGGGGGCACTTCCGTAGGAGCTTCCTCTTCCCCGCTCTCGACCTTCTCGATAGCCGTGCGGTTCTCCTGCACCAGCGCGTACAGCTCGGCCCCCGACACCTTACGTCCCTTATCCAGGCGCGCCTTCAGCTTCCGTGCCAGACGGCTGTCGGGATTCAATGCCATAGCCTCAGCTACCAAAGCTCCTTCAACGCCATTCCCGTACAGCTCCCGCGCCTGCTTGTAGACACGGGATGCCTCCACGTTGCCAACAACGGTGGGAAGTCCCTCCAGAACCCCCGCCGACAGCATACCCAGAAGCCCCGAGTAAATGACCTCCTCCAGATCGATCCCCTCAAAGGCCTCCCCCTTGGTAAAGGCCGCGGCGAAAAGAGGCTCCAGCACCGATTGCAAGGCCTCCTCCACGCCCTCATCCAGCATATTGGAGCCCAGGTCAATGGCGATCCGCGCCAGAGCGTTGTCGATCTTGGGCAGGATCTTCCCCGCGATGGCCTGGAACGCGCCCTTGGAACTTCCACCCGTCAGCTTACCGATACCGCCCAGTACCTTCTCCAGTACGGCTTCGGACACGCCCACGGCCAGAGAATACCCTCGCGCCTGCCAATCATCGTACCCCAGACGCTTCATTTCGGCATAGGCGTTACCCGTGGCCGCCGCGCCCATGGAGACAAGACCCGCAGCCTGACCCACCACGGGTATGTAGGACACCAGAATAGAGGGGAGCATATTGGCGGTAGTGGAAGTCAGATCGTAGGCGATCCCCCAGCCTCCGCCTGTGCCATCGTCGCGGATCACGTCGTTGCGGATCATGGAAGAGGCGTACTGCGAGGCAGAGAGCGGATCGGGATCCCCGCCCTTGAACCAATTGTCCAGATTGCCGATGCCATAGGCGAAATTATCAAGACCAGATCCAAAGGCGTTCACCATTTCCAGAAAACGGTTCCCGGTAACTGTATCGTGAATATCCGATCCCCAACGCTGATTCAATTTATCGTCAAGAGAAGCAAGATACTCCGCCGCCTTACCGGTCTCACCCTTGCCGAGGTAGTAGTTGTATATAGCGACCTCGTTATCGGTCATGAATTGGTAGCGGTAATCACCGATCACATCCGATACATCTCCGCTGTTGTTGGCCGAACCCATTCGCTTTCGGATCTCGTCCACGTTGTCACGGGAAAAGGTAACCATGTTCCCTATGCTTTCGGCGAACTTCTTTTGATTCCGCGGGGTAGACCAAAACGGAGCGTCATCATATGTCGGATTCCCGATCCCCGCACCGATCCCCGAAAATTCCTCGAAGTCCTCCAGCCCCATGGTCTCCCGCTCAAAGCGGTCATTGTCCAACCACGCGCTGAAATCCTCCTCGGAGGCAAACTGCCCGTAGAAGTCGGCAATGCCGCCCAGCTCCGAAAGCCCCTCCAAGGCCTTGGAATAGCTCTCGTAGTCCTCGGGCGTCATGCTCCCCTTGTTCTTGTAGAGGTGCGCTTGAATGGTGTCGTAACGGGTGTTCAGATCCGCCGCGCGCTCCTTGGCACGTGCCAGCGTGATCGGCGTATCCCCCCGCAGATCCGAAACAAAGCCCTGCGCATCGGTGACGAAACCGCTCAGATAGTCGGCATTGACCCCGCTCGTGTCCAGAGCGTCATACCGCTTCAAGCGGCGCGCCCCCGCCATAATGTCAGCCCCCGTGACCTGCCTCCCTGCGGCCGCGCCCGACCCGTTCTGTTCCTTTTTCCTGCCGGCCTTAGCCTTGGCCAACAGCTCGGAACCCGTAATACTCATGGCTGATCCTCCTTACTCCTTGGATTTCAAATAGTTTTGCAGTTTGACCAAATGGTTCTTGGCCTCCTGCTCGTCCATGCCGTTCTTCTTCAGCAGACGGTAGAGCTGTGCCACGGTGAACTCCTGCCCGTTGGGCGACTTGATCCTCATGTTGCGGTTCAGCCCGCCGAAGAAATTCGTTCCGCCGCCATCGGTCAGCGTCCACCCGCCCGGGTTCTTCACCATAGCGGCGTAATCAATGCGGCCTCCCGCGTCGTACTCCTCGTAGGGATCGTCAAACCGCTTCAGGTACTCGGTGGCGGCAGCCTCGGAAATGAGCCCCTTGTTGTACATATCGGCCAGATAATCGGCCATATCCTCCTCGCTCTCAAAGCTTTCCAGCATGGGGACGATGGTCTCATAGCTCGGCAGATCGGCATAATCCGCGTACTCCTCGGGCACGTCCGTTTCCCCGGTCGTAGCGTTTTCCCCAAGAAGCCCCGAAAGCAGTCCCCCGCTCTCTCCGCTCTGAGTATTCCCGCCCGAAAGAAGCTCTCGCAACAGAGTAGCTTCCGCGTCCGCTCTGGCCGCGGTTCCCGCGGAGATCGCCGCCGAGGAAGGCCGCCCGCCTGTCATAGCGGCATACTGACCCATGATGTCCTCCGAGGCGCGCGCCGCGTAGTCGGGATCCAGAATGCCGCGCAGAGCCTCGATATACCCGTTCACTTCAACGTCGGGCACACCATCGGTCTCGCCTGTGCCCTTATTTTCCGTACCGCCCGTGCCTTCGGGCAGAACCGTAGGAGTCTCGGTCTTGACAGGCACGGTCTTGGGCTGAAACTTATCCGTAA
Organism: Eubacteriales bacterium; assembly: GCA_045128275.1. Lineage (GTDB taxonomy): Bacteria > Bacillota > Clostridia > Oscillospirales > CAG-272 > CAMEON01. The sequence continues at coordinate 31,782 of JBGVRH010000046.1, forward strand.
CCGACGCAAAGACCCCTTCTGCGCCTTTCTGTTGATACAGCCGATCGTGGGCGCGCTCCGCGATCCTGCTGTCCGTCTCGGCGGCAGGTTCATTACTCTCACTTTCGGCGTCCCTGTCATAAATGCCGCCCCAATCCTTGTTCTTAGCCTTTTCGGGCAAAGACAGCATATAGCGGAGCTCGTCCCGTAAGCTCCTTTTTTCTTTGTCAGCCATAAAAATGACCTCCTCACCTGAAAGAATAATGCTCCCTGGTCATCCCCAGGAGCTTGACCACCGTCCCCGATGTGCCCGCGGCGCGGATCACGATGCGGTAGGTGTCACACTTGTTGTTGGGGAGCGGGATCTGCACGATCTCCTCCCGCCCCAGCTCCGCTTCGGGAGCATCGTAGAGCGGCGCGATACCGCTCAGCCGCAAAACCTCCCGCTCCTCTCCGCCGTCAAACAGCACAGAGACCGATACCTCGGCTCCCTGGGAGCGGATCAAGCGCAGGTAGAGCTTCTGTACCCAGCGCGGCCGCAAGGCGACACCCTCGCTCCGATCTTCCCGCAGGGGAGCCAACACCACCTCCATGGAAGGCGGATCAGCGTAGGGCAGAAAGCCCATCCCCTCCACACTCTCACCGACGATGTTGTACCCTCCGGAGATCAGCATGACGCACCGCTCATCCGATCCGTCATGGGAGGACAGCGCGAACAAGCGGTCGGGGAGCGAGGCGAAGGAATAGAACCGCCGCCCGTCCTCCTTGGCCCATAGGCCGCTCTTGAGGGAATACTTGTAGTTCGCCGCCCGCCCCAGAGGATCCAGCGTACAGGCGTAATAGCTCCGCCCATCGGTACCGGCGCAGGCCGAGGCGAAGACCGAACCGAGCCGATCCGAGATCACCACCGCCCCCTCTGAGGAGGTGTAGCGCACAAAGCCCTGGGGCGAGAGATAGTAGAGCGCGCCGCCGACCGCCACCAGCGAATCAGCTGACCCCGCCTTGACCCCGTAGAGCTCCGCCGTGGCCGTGGAATATTGAGCGGGTGAATCCCCGTACAGAACCGTTACGGAACGCTCGGTAAAGAAATGAGGCCGCCCACCGTATACACAGCAGGCCGTAAAGGGGGAGGGATCGCCGGTGTCCAGATACCAGGAATCGGTAGACAAAGAGGGAGAGTGCCAGTAGTACCACTGCGCGGGATCGCCCAGCTTGGAGGCGTAGATCTCGGATCCTCTGCACCCGAACACGCGGTTATCGCACACCGTGAAGTGATCCAGTTCGGGCGGCTCCGAGGAGACCGTACAGGCCAGCACAGTCCCCCCGTAGGCCGTCAGCCCCGAAAGGGTTCCCTCCGCAAAGTAGAGAGCCCGAGCGGTCACGGTCTCGACAGCGTAGCTCTTGCGAGAATTGTTGTTGAGCAGTACCGCGTCTCCCGCCTTGAATAGCCCCGTGAGGCTCTCGGCAGTATCAAAGGACAGCACGTCGCGATTGCTCTCATGCTGGGCGGTCACGGTCAGGAATATGGATTCCATCCAATAGTCCCCGCTCGTTCCCGGCTTCACCGCCTCGATGGTGGCGTTCCCGGATACCCCGACGCGGGGCAGACTCCCCGTCGCCAGCGTTATGACCTTGGCCGTTACCTTGACAGCCTTGTAGGTGCCCTCCAGATCCCGCAGAGACTCCCGACGGAATCCCAGGACAAAACTGTCCCCCGCCGCGAAGTGAGCGGTCAGATCCACGTCCCCGTCGGATACCGTCAGGTACTGGTAGTTGGTCGCGTATTCATGAGTCAGCGTCGCGTTCGCCGTCAGATTCGCCCCGAAGGCCGTCATGCGGCCCGTCTCGGAATCGTAGCAGACCTTATCGGGCCAGATCACGATCCGCTCACCCATGCAGGCAAACCGACGGGTTAGACCGTCCCCCAAAGGGAGGCCGCCAACGAGCTTGCCGCCGTAGTAGAGCCCTCCTCCGCTGTGCCAGAACAGCCTCGCGCCGTCGGAGCCAATGCGGGAGTTTTCCACAAGTGAGATCGTGGAAGGCGCCTTCAGGCGTGACTTGCGGGGCGTGAGCGCGGGATATTCCTCGGTGGAGACGTCTCGCTCGTCGTAGATCTCCCCGTCAGCCGCTGTCGCGGTGTGGTTGAGGACGCCAAAGGCCAGCTGTGTGGGACGGCTCCGGGTCAGATGGTAAGGAAGCTTAGGTAGCCGTGCCATAGTCCACCGCCTCCTTGATCCGCTTTTCCATATCTGTGACGAACCGCTCCCGCTCCTCGGGCGTGAAATTGGCTTCGTCCAGATGCGTCAGCACGTAGACCAGCTCCCGCGTCAGAACAGACAAAGCACGCTCCAACGCAGAGACGCGGGCATCGACCGTACCGCTCACCGGAGTAAACTCGGGAATCTTACACATTGCCATCCTGCGCACCTCCTCCCGTCCGCTGGTACCACTTGGCGTAATCGCTCCACGCCTTCTCGAACACTACCCGGTCGTTGGCGTACAGCTCTGTATCCTGCGCGCAGTAGGCGTACATGGCGCAGAGGTAGAGCCAATACAGGCGCTCAAAGGGACCGCACGCCGTCAGTACCTTGCCCGTATCCGCCGCAGTCAAAGGCTTTGTGTCCTCGGGCAGATCCTTGCAGATCAATACCCGCACCTGCCCCTCCACGTCGGAAAGGAAGCCCAGCTTGACCTCCTGGGGAACCGCGTTCGGACGGATCGCGTCCGCCCGGGAAATGATTTCAGCAACAGTCATAACCGTTACCTCCTGAATGTATTTACTGAAAAAGGCGGGGACAGGCTCTCCCCTATCCCCGCCAAAATCCGGGCATGGTCGGATTTTGTATATTGTGCCCGAGGAGATCAGATCCCCAAGGCTCTGGACTCGGCGGCGTATCTGCTCGACTCCGCCTCCATCATCTCGGCGGTGCGCAGATCCTGCACCTCGGACTGATCCAGCACCAGCGCGAACTTGCGCTTGATCTTCACCCACTCGCCGCGCTTGATCACGCAGTTCTGACCGTTGACCGCCACATAGACAGGATCCTTGTACTTGTCATTGTCACGGAACAGCTTGACAGAAACGTACTCGTTCAGGTACGCCTCCATTTCTGCGGGAGTCTTCGGCTTCACCTCAGCTGTGGTCTCAGTCTCGATCTCAGCCGCGGCGTTCTCATTCTTACTCATCGTAGTTCCTCCTTCTTATGGACTCTGTGAAATGGATCAGTTCGCGCCCGACTCGAAGGTGGACGCGGTCTCGATACGAACCATGAAGGCCTCGGTCAGACGAACCGTAACCTTGTCGGCCTTCCAGCCGGCGGTTGCCCGCTGATTGAGGGGATCGGAGGTACCGGCAGAACCGAGCTGCTTGACGATATGCTGGAGACCGCCGTTTTCCAGGCTTGTGGTGCCATAGGCGTTATCGCCCAGCACCAGAGTCGCATATACGTCGCGGCCCTCTGCACCCGCCTCACCGGGATAGATCTCGGTGTTGTCGGCGCAGGTGACGGAAGCAGTAACCGCCTTGGTCGCGTCGGCGTACAGCGTCATGGTCGTGGTGGTATTGGCACCAACGTAGTAACGCTGGCCGTTGATGAGCACCCAGCGGCCCACCAGCTCGCCTGCGGCCACGGCACCGCCATCGAAGGTGACCGTGCCGGTAGCAGTCATCGCGCCGTTCACCGACAGGTTGCGGACGGTTCCGGCCAGATTCTGGGCGTGGAAGATCTTCGCCTCGGTGGACTCCACAAAGCGCGCACCGGCGATCTTGCCGATCTCGCCCTCGTAGATGTCCTTGGGATCCGCATACTGATGGGGATACTTCCACTCGGGATCGCTCGTCAGATCGTAGGACACGTCGGGATGGATGATGGCCACGAAATCGCCGTTGATCTTCTCGGCGTTCTGGGACTTGAGGAAGCGGACCGCACGGCGGATGCAGTCCACAGTCAGGTAATGGTTCCCCGAGGCGGAACCGCCAACCAGCAGGAACCGCGCCGAGACCTGACCGGCGGCGTACTGCACGTTGGTACCGCCCGCCAGAACCTCACGGGAGATGGTGTCCAGCGTGCGGCCGGCCTGAGAGCCCAGAAGCTTGGTGGCCATGACCAGATTGTTGTCCACGGCGGTCATCAGAAGCAGATCGGTCAGCTCCACGTAACCGCCATACTGAGCGATGGTAGCCTCGACGGTGCTCATCTTGAGCTGCTGACCGTCGGGGGTCACGCCCTCGGAAAGGGGAGTGGTCTGCTTGGGCAGAGGATCGTACTTGCGGAACTGGATGGTCTTGCCGCTCCCCTTAGGAATGGAGTGCTGCTGACCGAACTGATCATGGCACAGGTAGGGCTCGGCGTTGTCGATGAGGTAGTCGCTGTAGTAAGTCCGCATCTCGGCAGACAGACCGTCGCTGTAGGTACCGTTCGCGGGAGCCTCCCCGGCGAACATCTGAAGAACCGCGGGGAGCAGGTACAGCTCGGAGCGGTCATAAATCGCATTCTTCTGCATAAATATTCATTTCCTTTCTGTGATTTTGTGATCGATCAAGGAAATAAGGGGATTACGAGCGGAAGGTGATCCGCTCGCCTCTGGCAGCCCGTCGGGCCACGTCTGCGCGCTCCTTGCGACTCAGGTTTCCGACGCCCACCGAAACCGATACCCCGCCCGTGACCGTAGCCCCATTCTCGGGGGGCCTCATCCCGCGCGCGCGGATATTGGCGACCGCCGCCTCCTCGGCATCGGCGCGTGCCTTCTGCACCGAACCGTTCAGGATCTCGTCGTGATGGATGGCGGCATAGATGGTACGCAGAGGAAGCGCCTCGATGCGGAGCATGGAGACGAACTGCGGATTCTTGGACTCCGCCGTAAGGTCGAAGTCGGGGAACTCCTTCCTCAGCTCGGCGATCTCGCTCTCCCGCTTCGCGGCCAGCTGATCCCGCCTCTCCTCGGTGTTGCGCTTGTCCTGCGCCTCGCGGAGCAGATCATTCTCACGCTTGACCTTGGCGGTCTCCTCGGCCCGTTTGAGCTGTGTCATGTACTGCTCCCGGGTGAGGCCCTCCGCGTCTGCTTTGGCGTCCCAGAAGGCGGCGTCATCCATCATGGCCTTGACGGTATCCTCTCGGGTCTCGGTACCGTACACAGCGGCCAGACGGTCGAACAGACTGTCATGCTCCTGATTCTGCCGCATCAGGGTCTCCACGGATCTCTGGAGTCCCTTGTATTCCTTGAATCGAGTGTTGAACACCTCCTGGAAGAACTCGTCGAACTCGGCCTTGTACTCGCCGCCCTCCGACACCATGTCCCGAAAGAGTGTTCGCTTATCCTTGGGAACCTCCTTTGCGGGGGGCTCCGCCGTCTCTGCGCCGTTTCCTGCGGCAGGACTTCCATCGGTAGGGTCGTCACCCTCTTCGGCTCCTGCGGCCTGTACGGCGGCTCCACGGCCATCCTTCCCCGCTCCCGCGTTCCCGTCGGGATGCTTGCCCATCCTCGCCTGACGTCGCCGCTTGCGCTCGGAGTCGTAGACGATGGGCTTGTCCTGCGCGGTCTCTCCCGCCGTCTCCGCCTGCTGACCGGACACAGGCAGGCCGCCCTCGCCACCGCCGCCGGATGCGCCACCGGGAGCCGCGCCCGCTCCCGATCCCGCGCCCTCCGCGAACAGCTGAAGGTCAGCCCTCAAAAGAATCAGTCTCGTCATGTGGCTATACCACCTTTCTGCGGTCTTTCCCGCCGTCATGCACCGTCTCTCCGGCGTGTCGTACCCATTATAAAACAGGCGGGGGAAAAAGTCGCCCCGCCTGTGATCCTGTTATTCGGGGAGCATCAGCTTCCGCCGCTCCCGCTCCACCCGTACCCGCTCGGGGTAGCTCTCCGCCGCCTGAAGGAGACCGATATAGGCCATCTCAAAGGCCTGCGCCAGATCCCCCCGGGCGGAGATCGTCGCCAAACCGCTCCGAAGCACGACGTGGGGCGATACAGCCTGTTCCGCGTTGAGCACATAACCGCCCAGGGCCTGCACGATTCCCGAGACGTAGGCGCAAACCACGTCCTCACCATAAGGTGCGGCCCCCGCGTGTCCCTGCACGATCAGTTCATATCCATCATAAGCCCCCGTGACAGGATCCCTGAACCGCCGAAGCTTGCACTCGATCATACCGCACCTCCCGGCTTGGAGGCCTGCGCCGCCCGCTCAACGGGACTCCGCTCGGTGACGGCTCTCCCGCCCTCCACAGCCTGCTCCACGGGCGAGGAGGCCGCTTGGGTGACGGTTGCCACCACACCCTCCCCAACGCCCTGAGAAGCCAGCAGAGCGGCGAATTCGGACAGGTCTGCCGTAGGAGCCAACCGACGAAGCATGGACGCAGACAGTACGGCCAGCTTGCTCAACTGATTCTGAAGGGTCTGCCCATTCTGCACGTACTCCCGCACCTGCTCGATGCCGGGGAAGTCCATACCCTTGAGCATCCCCAGCACGCCCTGGGCGCGGGACGGCTCGAAGACACCCATCTTGTAGAGCTCCTTCATCAGCTCATTTTGGCTGAGCTGATTCCAGGGCGACTGCTTGGCCGCCTTGACCCTGAGATCCATCTCCACACGGCGGTACAGCTTTTCCCCGTCGGCACTCACGCCGATCTCGCGGTCGGCAAGACCCTTGTTGGTGTAGGGGATGTAGGAGACCTTGTTGTCCGCACCCTCGATGCGGAAGGAGCGGCGGTCGGTATAGAACTGACGGATCAGCTCCACCACCTGCACCATGAGCCGCTCGTAGGAGTCGTAGTACGCGCCGATCCACGCGCGGGATACCTTGTTTCCCGCCTCGTTGAGGATGGCCAGAGCCGCCGCCGCTGTCACACCGCCCGAGGTAGATCCCTGCGAAACGTCTCGGTTGGACAGGGACTCTTTCATTTCAGTCACCTTGTCGGACTTGGCACTGAACACCTCGGAAGGGATCGGCGACATGGTGGCTTGACGAAGCTTCTCCTCGTCAATGTCCCCCTCCACCTCTACGATCTCCGTCTCGTCATCCTCAAAGTCCGCAAGATTAATACCCAAGGACTTCTTGGCATACCATTTGCGGCGGGTCGCCTTGTTGACGTACCGCAGGATGCTGTTGTCCATGCGGTCGATGTACTCCTGCGCCCCACGCCCGAGGAAGATCAGACCATAGCCCGCGCAGGTGCCCTCCTGGGGCACGACACGGGCGATCTGTACGGGATACTCCCCGTGATCGTACCAGCCCCGCTCGGCATACTCGAGCAGGTTCTCGGAGGCGAACAGCACCACGTCGTCCGTGTACTTGACGTAATGGAGAACTACCCGACCGCTCGGCAACGTGCGCTTGTAGTACCAGTCCACCACGAGGGCCTTGTCCGCGCTCCCGTCCGCCGTCTCACTGGCCGACAGATACCCGGCGTTGATCGGAGGGGTACGACCGCTGTCTCCACGCGCCGCACCCTCGGGGTGCTTCTCGCGGTACTGCGGGTATCTTTCCCGTAGAATATCCCGATCCACCGCCGACAGAATGAACAGATTCCGCGACTCCTGAATGTCGGTAACGGTCATGTCCCAGAACAGATTGAGCACGTCGATCTTGGTGATGGAAATATCCCCGATCCCGCGCTCACGGGTGGGATTCCAGAAGGCACCGAAGGCCGCGATACCGTGCTTCAGACCGTACCAGGCATTAAGACTATAGGTCTCTCGGAAATGTGCCCGATCCAGCACCACGGGAAGGATGGAGGTCAAGGCCTCTGCCTCGGGCTCATCGTCCTGCTCCCGCGGGAAGCAGGCCACCGTGGGCATATTGTCCATCATGTCCGCCTGCTTGTTGATGACCGAGGAGGTCAGCCACCCGCCCACAGGCGTGGGCAGAGGTGCGAGCTTCTTATCAGCCGCGGCCTTGGCGACCGCCTGGGCGTCCTGCTCCTTATATTGCTCCATGAGGAAGATGATCTCCTCGTCCTTGATGCGCTTGTCCAGAGCGGCCTTGCCCTGGCGATACGCCTCCAGGATCTCACCGGCGCGCCTGATCTCCTCCACACCAATGGGGGGCCGCACCTCCTCGGGCGGTGTCTCGGCCTCCGCGCCGATCATAGTACCCGCCTGCTCGGCGGGCAGAATCAAATCGTCCATGTGACGACCTCCTTATCTGTATTGAGTGCGCCGCGCGTAGGGATTCCGCTGATCCAGAGGATCCCGCAGATCCAGCGGATGGGGCACCTCCACCACAGGCGGCGCGCAAGGGTTCTCCATGCACACGTAGCGGCACTCATCGTAAATGTGATCCTCTCCGTCGGTGTCCACGTCCTCCACGTCCACCTGACTGTACACCAGAGCGGGAACCGTGCGGATGAAGTGCCGGCAGGTGGAGAAGACGTAGAGCATGGGGATCCCCTGACTGTCGAAGGCCAGGCGGTTGTGGAGCTGCTGCTTTCCCGCGATACGGGTGTTGTCGGCCTTATCCCAGTAAACCCCTTCCTTCTCCATAAGCTCGGCAATGGAGTCTCCGCCGTTGCGCTGATGGATCGCGGGATCCGCGATACCGTGGATACGCCGCCCCTTGAGGTTGGGATCCTCCGCCTCAACGCGGCGGATCTCCTGCGCCACCCGGGGCGCGTTCCAGCATACCCCCGTATTGGGTACGGGCTGACCGTTATCGTCGGCCTTGCACCCGTACAGTTCGCGGATACGGTACATCCGCCCGTCGTGATCCACCGCGTACCATCCCACCGAGAAGGGACGGGTGTAGCCCCAGTCGAAGCCCCGCCAGATCGACCACGAGGCGGGGATGCGGAAGGGTTCGATCACGTGGGTACCGACGCGATCCCCGTAATGCTCGGAATCGTTGCGCCACTCGGTGAATACCTGGCCCGAGAAGCTGTCCCAATCCCCGTACAGCAGAGCCTTGCGCTCAGCCTCGGGGAGTCCCGCCAGCTTGGTCAGATAATCGGGATCGTGGCGAAGCAGAGCGGGATTATCGAATACCGAGGACGGCACGAATATGCGGGACTTGCGCCGTAGCTCCTCATGCCCGTCGGGGAACCGCACCTTAACCGTGTCCCAAATGGTCTGCATGGGCACGGCGGGCGTGATGAACCGATCCTTGACCCAACCGTGGCCGATCCCGCCAGGATTGGCGGTGGAGCGGATGTAGCACCGAGTCCCGGGCCCGTTGGCTCGGTTACGGGAAAAAAGGTAGCTGTACTCCTCGTAAGTGAACTGGGTCAGCTCGTCGAAGGCGATAAAGTCGTAGGCTTTGCCCTGGTAGTTGAGCTTGTCCTTGGCGTGCTGGAGGTTGCCGAACACGATCTTCGCCCCAGACGGGAATCGCCACGTGTGCGACGTTGCGTTATATCTCGCCTTGGGAAAGATCCTGGGGTAGTATCCCAGCGTCTTTTCCACCAGCTCCGAGAGTTGCGGATAGGTCTTACGAAGGATCAACGCCTTATAATGCGGGATATGTACCTGCCGCAGAGCCTCCATCACCAGCGCGTCAGACTTCCCGCCACCGGCCGCGCCGCCATACAAAGCCTCATCCTCGGGGCGCGCCATAAACGCCTCCTGACGGGGCTGTGGCGTCCATACCACCCGACGACTCACGGCTTGCCTCCCGTCTCATATCTGCGCTCATAGTAGCCGTCCAAGGCCTGCTTGAGGGGGCAGTCATTATAGCCGGTGGGATGAGCGCAGAAACGGTATACGATGTCCCGCCGCGCCTGCCTGTCCGGGAAGCGGAGGCGCGCGCCCTCGCAGTTGACTATGCCGTTCCCTCGATCGCGCTGGAAGTAGGGGCACATCCCCTCGTGTCCCGCGTTGAGATCTTCTCGCTCGGGCCTCTCCTTACTCATGACTCTCCTCCTCAGAGGGCGCAGGATCGCCCACAGAGCCCTCCACAGGCTCACAGGGACGGCGGGCGATAGCGATCACATACTCGTCCCCCTCGCGGGTCACGGTGCAGGAGAAGCCCTCCAGAGCCTTGCTGATGTCATCAACCTTGACCCGCAGGGTATCGGTGCCCACCAAGCCCAGCAGATAGCCCAGCCAGGCGTCATACAGCTTCTTGGTCTCCTCAAAGGCTGTCAGCGATACGCCCAGCACCTTACGCCGCGGCTCCCTCGCCGTCTTGCTCTTATCCGGTCTCTTACTCATGGTTTATACCTCCTGTATTGTGTGTACGGTCGCTCATCCGCGCCGCTCATGTATCGGTCTCGTCTTCCTCGGGCGGGATCACGGGATCCAGCACCGCTCCCAGCTCCACCACGCCGGTCATGCTCTCGTCCTCATCGGGATCACGGCTGTACTTGGGATCGTAAGCCCCGGGCTCGGCCAGCTCGGTGAGAGCCTTGAAAGCCCGCGCGTCGCCGCCAATAGCCGCCTCGATCTGCCCGCCGATCATGGCCTCAACCATTTTGCACTTCTTCCGCTTGCCGTCCTTCCCGGCGGGCTTCACGATCCCCAAGGCCTCCATGCGATTCAGAATCTCCTCGTCATTCACGTTGCGGTCAAGGAGATCCCGTGCGATCTCCCGGAGTGCCTTTTTCGCCCTCCGCGACTGTCCCGAGGCCTTGCCCCCGGCGCGCCCCATTTCTCGGGCTTCCTCCCCGCTTCGGAAGGGCGGCGCGAGATTCTGTGGTTTTTTCCCTCCGGGCATCTCCATCACCCTCCTTTCCCGCGGTCTCTGCGGCCATTATAGCACGAAAGGAGGAGCCGTGTCGCCCCTCCGAAAAGCTGAAAGACCCGTACCGGATCGGTGACGTCACCAACACGGTACGGGTCAAATCATTACTTCCCTGCCCGTTCCTCCTCGTGCTTGCGGTCATAGTACGCCTGCAAGGCTCGATAAAAGGGGCAGAGCTTATAGTTTTCGGGATGGCCGCAGTACGGGAACACGATACCGCGCCTCACCTGCTTGTCGGGGAACCGAAGCTCCCCGATCTCGCACTCCATCCGATCCAGAGGGCCCTCGTGCGGCTCTCCGATGAAGAACGGACACATGAACTTTTTCGCCACACGATCCCCCCTTTGTCAGATCAGCTGATACTTGGCGGCCTCCCACTCCTCGCGGCTCATGATGTAGACCACCGCACCGCTCTCGTCGCCATCCACGACCTTGTGGTGCACCTGATCCACCCAACGACGGGTATCGTTGGGCAGGATCTTATGCACCACCAGGGCATCCAGGATAAACTTGACCGAGGATTGCACGTTGTCCACGTCCCGCTTGCGGTTGGCCTCGTGCCACTCGATGAAAACCACGTTTCCCTCGGTAGCGATGGGGGCTAACAGCTTCTTGGAGCGGGATACCCGTATGTACTGGCCGATGATGTCCTGTACCTCCCGCTTCAGGCGGTTCCCTTCGTGCTTGTCACGGCGGTTCTCATCGATAACGTCATTCAGAGAGGGGAGACGGTGACGGATTATGAGGCGGTTCATTCCAGCTTGATCCCCTCGATCTCCGCACGGAGCATCAGATCACGCAGGTACGCGGTCATGTGCGCCAGCTGCTCCTCCAATACCCAGAGAGGGCAATCGTGCTTGGGCGGCTCCTTCTCGGCGATCTCCGCCGCTCTGATGCGGAGGCAGAACCGCTCCAACCGCTCACAGCGAATCTTGAGCTGCTGGTATTCTGCAACGAACCGCGCCCTGTAATCGTCGCTGAGCATGAGCGGTACCGTAGACTCCAGCTCGTTCACGTGGGGCGGTCTCGCCTCTGCGCTCTCTGTTCTCGCCTTAACAGTAGGCTGAAGGAGGGACGGAAGCCGATCCAGAACATCCGCCGAAGTGTGGCCGTCGTACTCGGGCGCGCGCTCCAGCTCGGGAACGTCGAACAGATCCCAATGGAGCAGCTCGATATGGTATGTCACCATACCGGCGGGCGTCTGAATACCGGCGATGAAGTAATCGTCGTACATGGAACCGTCCGCGTGCCTCATGGACTTCCATGCGTCAGAGCGGTAGGTGTTGCAAAGCACCGCGAACAGGGTATAACGGTGCAGGTAAAGCTCGTTGAAGGTGTGGTAGCCGTCGGATACCTCACCGATCCCACCCGCGGGGATCATGATCGTTTCCGGCTCGTTAGCTTTTCGGATAGCCTCCTTAAAAGCATCCATCTTTTCTTCGTTCATAATTTTTCCTTTCTTTTTGCAGTCTCACGGACCGATTTTAATAGAATTTGAGCCATTGGAACAGATGATCTATTCCATAGCCAAATAAGGCTAAAAGAATTGTGATTGCCGTAATGACAGAGATGATAGCGGCGGCGACCGTGATACAGTCTATAACTACCCACAACATAAACTTCCAGCCTTCTATGAATTCTTTTTTCTCACTCTTTTTCATGTTCTGACACGTTCTGTTTCTGTCCATCCGCAAAGGCGTTTGCACATTCTAACGAATTTTTGAGAAGCAAGTTTATTGCAAAAATCGTTTCAGATACCGAAAAATGGGTACCGTCCTTATTTACACACTCTACATAATCTCCGAAATATCCAAGGTCTGTTTTCACTTTCACGCCGACAGTAGGAACTACGCTCATCGGGTCGGGATCCTTTTGCCACTCCGGGTTATAGACAACCTCAATCGCTTTTATTTTCACTCAAACACCTCCTCTCGGCCTTCTGATAATTTTTACACTTGGCACCGGCAATATAAACCGGCAAGCCAATTCCACCACGATGAAAGCAGTAGCCGTCAATCTGGTACCCATCAAACTGTACGGGCTTTTTGAATTCCGCAAAGTGGCAACAGGTGAAGCAGCACTCTGTTTCTTTCTCCTGCTCGGGAAACATGGAGAGCTGTTCGGGTTGCGGATCATTCATCATCTTCGTCCTCCTCATCCCAATCCTTGGGCATCTCACAGAGGCTCCGCTTCGTGCTGAATACGCGCCGTGTATCGACCTCAAGGTCGAATTTTCGGCCACACGCCTCACACTCCACCTCGGGGGTGTCACCTTCCCGGAAGCCGTAGGCGTCGTAGTCGTCATACTCGTACTGACAGTAGGGACAGATCAACTTGTATTCACGTGTAGTTTCGCCCTTCGTCTCCCAGGAGAGCTCCTGGTGGAATCTCTTGTCGCATTTATCACAGCGGTGAACCTCGATGCGACACGGCGCCTGTGAACATAGTGGCGTTATCTCAAAAGACTGATCGTTGTCCGTAGGAAGTCCACACTTCATGCAAACAAATTTACTCATATCCTCAGCTGCTCCTCCTGTCTCTTCTTCGCCACCGATACCCCCGCCGCCTTGTGCGCCGCGTGCAGGGCATCCACAAAGCTGTCGGTGATGCAGTTATAGGGCAGGATCACGCCCCGCAGGACGAATCCCGTCTTGACGGCCACGTAAGGCTCGCCCGACTCGCTGATCCGCTTGTAGCAGGTGCAGGCGCCCCAATCGTTGAAGGGGGTGCGGTAGACGTCCCGAATAACGATCATGGAACCGCTCACGTCCCGAAGGAGATAGAGCGGGATCCCGCCCAGGGACATTTTCAGCTCCACAGGCTCCAAGGGCTCCTCCCCCTCGCTGGTATCGGAGAAGCAGATCCCCGAGGGAAGCTGCTTGCTGTGAGCTACGATGATCTTGGGGCCAATATCGAATAGGACACGCACGCCGTTCTCGTCCAGATAGGGCGCGCCGTCGATGGCGTACATGGCCGATCCGTCGCCAATCCATTGGCAGTCCAGACCGCTCTCGTCCCCGACCGTGAACACATCGTCGTAGATGTGAACGCTTCGGGATGCTTTGCAGATCTTCTCGATCTTTTTCAGTTTCATGCTGGTCTCTTTCGCTCCTTTCTCGCGCGGGCGCACACACGCGCGTGTACGCGCGCTCTGTAACTCTGTAAACTCTGTTATAATGGGAAATAGGAAGAAATCGCGGAGGGTGTGTATTTTTTACTTACCCCCCTGTGTATTTTTTACTCACCCCCTAAGTAATTTTTACCCAGGGGGATGGGTCTTTTTTACTTACCCCTTTGGAAATACTCATCCGCGATCTCGTCACCAAGACTGGCTCGGACAGCATCGGCAAAAAACTCGTTCACATCGAAAGTGCTTTGCCGCTCTGTAACAGGAATTGGAAGTGGTGCTTTCAGATCGGCTTCGACCTCCCGCCGATCCTCGACCGAAAGGATCTGGGTCAGCAGATAGCTTGTCGTCGCCGCGCCCGGCTCGGCCTTGGTGCGGATATAGCCGGCTTGTATCAGCTCGTCACGGATCTTGTACAGGGTCTTTCGTTGCCGGATCCCCAGGACATCCATGAGATCGGCTGTGGAGACCGATACCCACTTTGGGAATACCCAGACACCCGCCATCGTTCGGTACCGCCCAAGATTCGCGTGATAGAGCAACCGCAGGTACATTCCCTGGGCCTCAGCTGATACGGGACGTTGCAGAAGCGACGACTCAAAAAGGGTAAACGCTTGTTGTAATGAGATCGCCTCGCCCCCCTTTCGGGGAGCGAGTTTTTCCAGAACCGCCGCCATAGATCACCTCAGAAGGGACAGCCATCGTCCGTCGGGATCTCCTCAAAGCGGATCCCCTGCGCGGCGGGCGAGGTGTACACCGTGGGCGGGGGCATGGCCGCCGTACCGCTCGCGGGAGCTTGTCCTTCAGGGCGATCTCTCTTGTTCTCCACGAAGCTGGCCTCCTCGGCGATGATCTCGGTGATATAGTGCTTCTGGCCGCTCTGATCCGTCCACGAGCGGTTCTGGATGCGGCCCGTGATGCAGATCGCGTCGCCCTTGTGGAAGTACCGTGCGATAAAATCAGCGGTGGACTGCCACGCGGTGACACGGAAGAAGTCGGTCTCGCGCTCCTGGCCCTCGGTCACGAACCGTCGGCCCACCGCCATGGAATAGGTCACCACAGACACGCCGGACGGTGTCTGCTTCTGCTCCGGCTCACTCGCCACTCGCCCGCCCAGGATCACCTTGTTCAGGTTCAGACTCATGTTCCAAACCTCCTTTCAGTATCTCGATTTGAGGCACGCCCCCAAGGAGCGCGCCGCTTGAAAAGTACATTTGCTCGAACCGTTCCCGCGCCCGCTTCTCAACATCGGTGCGGATCTCATCGGGAATGTTCCAGTTGACGATCTCCACGATCTCCTCCGGGGTGCAGGCGGAGATGGAAAAGGCATGGGGATCCTTGAGTGTCAGCGTGTAGCTGAATTTTCCGTTCCAATGACCGTAGGCATCCCCGATCACAATGCCGTCATGCTCATAGCCAAGCCGATCCCGATAGCGGATACGGGCATGATAGCTCACGAGGAGGTAACAGTCCAGACGAGTGAGAGCCAAGCCGCTCTTGCGTCCTGCGCTCATTCCTCGTCCTCCCTCCATGACCCTGTTTTCAAGGCCAGCTCGGCGATCCCGCGGGACAGGTAGAAATATTGGTGATTGGCCATGTACCACTCATCGTCGTATCTGCCCCACAGCTTGCCGTTCTCGTCGTAGGCCCACGCCGTGACGTTGACCGTGGATTCCTCGACGCGGGGATCCACGTCCAGCGGATCCAACACACTCTCGCAAAAGTCCGTGTCGTAGATCCAGTAGATCACCGTCTCCCCGCAGGGCGGAAACGGACGGTACCGCTCCCGATCGGCAAAGTCACGGCAGGGATCGGGATGACGTTCTTTCCTTCCGCACACGTGGGAGTGAACACACGAGAAACACCGTGCATCGATATGGTAGCGAGCTTTATGCTTCTTTGCTTTCATGACGTGCCTCCTTCCCGGGAGCGTTGGGACAGACCAATTCACACCGCCCGTCCTCTCTATGTATCATCTCGGCACCTTCCAGCCACTTCCGAACGTTGATACCGATCTTGCGGAGCTCCTCTTGGATGGCGTAATCCTCCACATTCTGACCCATTCCTGCGTCCTCATAGTGACCGCCGGCGCGAAGGCTCGTTCTGGCTTCCTCGCGGAGTTCAAAGGCCTCCTTCCAAAGCCGATATCCACGGATCTCCGCATAGCCATACACCCGATACGCGGCCAAAAGAAAACACTCCTCCGCGAGGATCAGAGCCTCGGCAAAATCAGCCAGCTTTTTATCCTCCTCACGACGGTACGCATCCTGCACCAACTCATCGACCATGACACGGGCTTCATACCTTCGCATATCCACACGGGGGCGGTCACGTTCCGCCAAACGACTCTGATAGTTCGACTTCATGCCTGCAACCTCCTCCACGCGGCCTCCGCATCCTGCAAGGTGTCCTCCGAGATATCCGAGCAAAACCGCAGGTTCCGCCGCTCGGCGGGAGAACGGTCACAGCAGATCAGCACCAGCGAGGGGCTGAAATAGTGGATCACAGCGCGCTTTCCGCACCGACGGCAACTCGGCAAGGAGGCCTCGAATTGGTTCAGCTTCTCGGCGTACTTCTCTGCCTCTGCAAGATCATTAGTACATCCCTTGTCACAGTAGATCAGGTTCCCGCTGTGCCGAACCTCCTCGGTATCCTTTAGGCGGCACACGCTGTAAAAGGTTCGCTCACCCAGGACATTACTCGATACTTCCCAAGGGCCCATCATAACGCCACCCCGCATCCGTGCTTCCGGGCAACTTGACCCACGATTGCTTTCAAAACCGTCATTTGGCTCTCGGTCAGTCCCACCAAATCATCACCATCCATCGCCAGAATGAGCGCGTCCCCCACGCAATAGTCGAAGGGGTAAGCCGCCATGATGGCGGAGGCAATATTGTTGACGGGCTTGTCCTTTATCTTCCCTTCTTCGTCGCAGAGCATCACAATGGGATCACTCACGGGAAGGTCAAGGGCGACACCTTCAATGTAACCTCCCACAATTTCTTGAAGCTTGCTCAGGGCGGGATCCTCCCCGATCTCCACCACGTCAACCCCGCCGGTCGCCCGGAGCTGTATGGCCAGATTACGGGGATTGTGGACGGCCTTGGAGGCGAGAGTCTTACGCTTCTTCATGCTTGGTGCCTCCCTTCGTAAATTCGTCCGAAACATAGGCCAAGATATGGTTGTCTTGGATCAGCTCGCCAATGTCGTTGATGACCGCATCCGAAGCCTCACTGGGTTGCGTGGAATGTTCGTTCCGAGCAATGTCTCGGAGAAGGTTCGTTGTAGTCAAAAAAGCGGCGGCCAGAAACGCGGATGACGTAGAGCTGACACCAATCTCATTTACGACGTTGAGGATCAGGTACTGGGTCAACTCAAATGCCAGCTTCGTATAAAGCGCATACACAGCGTCCGTTGCTTTTTCCACTTCCACAGCTGTCGCCCCGGGGCCGATGTTCTTCATAATCTCGGTTCCTTGCTTTTGAAGGAATCTCAGTTCTTCAAGGGTAATTGTTTTTTCCATGCTTTTTCCTTTCGATTATGTTTTATTTCTTGATTATTGCCTCACGGCGCATCCGCCGTCTGTACCTGCGCTTCCACGCTGGGAGCCATAGCCGCCTCGGCCTTGTCCACGGCCGCAAGAGCCTTCTCCAACGCCCGAACCGCTCGGGTCAAGTCAACCTCTGCGGAGTACAGGGCATCCACGGTATTGCAGTTGCAGGTGTACTGCGTAAGATTCAGGATCGGCTCCTTCTCGGTCTGCGCCAGCCGGCACTCTGCCTGCCCATGGGCAAGGTGAATATCATCCAGCAGGACTCCTGCTCGCTGTCTGAGAGCCGCGAGCTGCTGTTTCTGTTCCTGGTAGTTCATGGTTGCTCCTTTCAGATACTGCCGCCGGCAGCCTTGACAGCGGACTCCCAGCAGAGCACCTCGCTCATGAGCACCTTACCCGTGGGCAGCTTCCCGCCTCCGCAGGTCTCACGGATGGCGACGATGATGTTATATGCCGAGCTCTTGCCGACACCGTACCGCGCCGAGATCCCCTCCACGTCCAGCCATGCCGGAGCGGTTTTCTTGCTCTCAAAGGAGCGGAGATTACGCGCCATGAAGTTGGCCTCGCCCAATGCCCGCATAAGATCCTTGCGGAACCCGGGGTCATCCTTGATCGCTACCAGCTCGCGCCCCTCGCGGATCAGGATCACCGCCGTGCCAACGATCTCCTCCAGGCAATGCATCAGCATGGTGGCCGCCACGTTCTCGGACAGCCCCAGAAGCTGTCCTTCCCTGTTCACGACCATGACCGTCTTCTCGCCGGGCAGAAGCTCCACGGGAATATGCTCCGCGCTCCCGTCGATCTGATTGCGGAGCCAGTCGCTGTCGGGTGCTCCCTCGCACTCCACCCACTCAAAGGGGAATCCGGGACGGGCGACTAAGGCGTAGCCCTTGGCGGAACCGCCCGAGGGGGTGGGTATCTTGTTTTTGCTGTTCATGTGTTCTCCTTTCGATTGGCGGTTTATACCGCTCTGAATCCGTCCCTGTCGCTCCAGTAGCCGATCACCCTGTTGTCTACAAGGTTTCCGACCGTCAGCACGGGGGCCTCCCCGTCGATGCAGAGCGGGACGGTGATCTCTGCATTCGTGTCCAGACCGCTCAACGCCATGTGGCGCTTGACAGCCTTGATGATCTGCGACCGCCGCGCCTCTACCCAATCCAGCGTAACCGCGTCCGCCTCTTTCCGTATCTCGTACTGATAGGGATATTCCGGGCAGTTCACCGATTTGGAGAGGGTCGCTTTCGTGCAGGTTACGTTCCCGCGCTCGTTAATTGCGTGTACAAGCTCCTCATAGCTCATGCCGCAGTATTTCAGCCGCAGATCAAAAATGCGCTTTTCCAATTTTCTTCCTCCTTCCTGTCAAATTTCCCCATTGCCCTTGACAGATCGCGTGTTTTCTGCTACAATGGGGATGAATCCTTTCCATCGGGGACTTGAATCTCACCTCAACCCCCGATATTCTTTGGGCGCCTCTGTTGTTTTGTTGACAACAATTCCCCGTGACCGATGCCCGTCCCCCTGCCAGAGGACGGGCTCGGTCGAAAGAAAACAGCATGGCACCCAAACTGTCCCATCCGAGGCCCACGGCCTGCTATTCCATGGCCTCGGATGGGTGTACCCTACCGCCGCCGCGAGTCGCGGAATCTCCGTACACGAGGTGCGACACGCGGGCTGATCGGCGGTGGATGGCTTTATTATATCTTAATTCGTTGAGATTGTCAAGCGAATTGCCTTAATTTGTTGTGATTTGGCGATTTGTACAAATTCTCAAATCTTAATTCGTTAAGGATTACAAAAAGGAGATTCACTATGTTTTGGACACAATATCAAGCACTTTGCCAAAAGGCAGGCAAATCCCCCAATGGTGTAGCGAAAGAACTCGGACTTTCTTCTGGCACCGTTACATTTTGGAAAAACGGGAAAATTCCCAAGAGTGACACACTAAAAAAAATCGCTGACTACTTTGGCGTGACAGTAGACTATCTGCTCGGCAACGAGGAAAAAGAAAAAGCCCTCCCCTCTCCCGCCCAGTCTCTGAACGAGACCGAGGCTGAATTGGTGAAGGCGTTCCGCGCCGCAGCTCCCGAGACACAGGATGCCGTTCTGCGAGTATTGCAGATCGACACGGGGCGGACGCAGAGGAAAGATGCGTGATTTTAGAATTTAAGTAGAAAGTCCGAGCATTGAAGCTCGGTAGGAATTGTCTCTATGTTAAATCATAATATCGAAGAAGCCGTCACCCTCGTCTCTATCGTAACGCAAGATCATGCCGTTTTGGATCGTCTCCATCGAAACATGGAGGCTATACTCCCGCACACATACGAGAGCGTATATAGCAAAAGGCCGCTTCCGTTTGCAATCAAAAACGATCTTTCCGCGGCATATCATCAGATCGGTAGGTTCTCCGGTCTAACCGACCACATCACTCACGCGAAAGAATTACTAATTGGTCCCGACGATCTCCAAACTCAAATTGTATATTCCACTATGCGTAATGTGCTTTTTGAGTCAAAATCGGATAATCTGAAGAAGCTTGACGACACGACAAGCAGGTTTCAAGAACGGAAGTCCTATGACATAGATAAACTAAGCGCACTAAAACGACTGGTATTGGCTGAAAACTATGCTATTTATGCTCTTGCCATTTCTTCCTGTATCGAATCTGCCTATGCCATAGAAACGGTGATGGAATACCGTCAAAAGCATGGCTCTTTTGCACGCATGATAGCACGGCTATCCGGATCTATTCCGTACAGACAAGGTGAAGTACCATATCGCATCGACCGCATTGATTCTCTTTATCCGGTTATCAAAAGAAATTTTGACCTCATGTTCAGCACTACATCCTATCATCTTCTGTACGCCCAAAATGATTTGTGGTTGACCCTCCATGGTATCGGCCTTGATGACGAATAAAGAAAGGAGCCTCCATGCCCAGCTACGAGCAAAGCACCGGAAAGAATAAGTTTTGGTCTGTCCGCTTCCGCGAAACCGGCGAGGATCAGAAACGCCACCAGAAGCGCCTCTCCGGCTTCAAGACCAAACGTGACGCGCGGCTCGCATACGAGGCCTACTGCCTGGAGCGAGACAAAGCCGCAAGAGAACGTAAGCCCATCGTCACCCCAGAGAACCCCGACAATATGTATTTCAGCGATCTGCTGGACGCATACCTTTTGTACGAGAAGGGCCGTGTGAAAGAATCGTCCTACTACGACATTGAGAACAAGATCGAAAACCGCATCCGCCCCTACTTTGAAGAAAAGCAGCTCTGGGAGATCAAGCCGGCAACCGTCCTTGAATGGTCGCAGGCACTCACCGAGGAAGGCTATTCCTACTCCTACCGCTCCGGCCTCATGACCCGTCTGAGCGGTATATACCGTTATGGTGCGAAGTACCACGACATCACCGACATCATGCCCAAGGTAGACAGGCCCCGCAATCTGGAAGCGAAAAAGAAGATGGAATACTGGACACCAGAGGAATTCAAATCCATGATTGAACACGTCAGCAATCCCACCTTCGCCACCATGTTCTGGACGCTGTACGTGGTCGGATGCCGCCGCGGCGAGGGAGCCGCCTTGACGTGGAACGATATTGATACCGAAAAGGGCACCGTGACCATTACCAAGTCCATCACCACCAAGGTCAAGGGCGCGACGTATAAGGTCACGACTCCCAAG
The DNA here is from genome assembly GCA_045128275.1 of Eubacteriales bacterium. Taxonomy (GTDB): domain Bacteria; phylum Bacillota; class Clostridia; order Oscillospirales; family CAG-272; genus CAMEON01. The sequence continues at coordinate 52,790 of JBGVRH010000046.1, forward strand.
AATCTGTCCAGTAACCGAACCGTCTACATCCCTCCCTTCCTGTGCGCCATGCTGGAGGAACACCGTGGCCGGTGCGCTTCCCTGCCGGGAGGCGATGAGCTCACCGCTCCCACCGCCTTCGTGTTCGGCGGCTCCCGCCCCGTCCCCCACTCCTCGCTGGATCACGCTTTTGAGAGAGCCATTACCAAGGCAGGCGTGAAGCCGATCCGCATCCACGATCTGCGCCACTCCTGCGCATCCCGCCTCCTCTCCGCCGGTGTCAGCATCGTCGCCGTCTCGGAACACCTCGGTCATGCCGACGTGGAGCAGACCCTCAACACCTACGCGCATATGATGCCCGATGACCGCTCGATTATTGTCAAGGTTTTGCAGTCCATAAACGAATAGGCACAAACAGTTCCCAAAACAGTTTGTGCCTAAAGTGTGCCAAAAAGCAAAAGAAGCCTATATGTTGTGTTCCAACATTCGTCCAAAACACAATATATAGGCTCTTTTTGAGTTGGTGGAGATGAGGGGAGTCGAACCCCTGTCCGAAAACCGATCCATGCGACTTTCTCCGGGCGCAGCGTCTGATCAGATCTCCCTGGGGACGACCTCAGGCGCAAGGTCGTACACAGGCAGCCATTTTTTGCGTGATCGGCTCAATGGCGAACCACCGATGCACGGGCACCGCTACATGACGTTCAGCCTCGGGTCGCGGTACTCCCGGGGGGAACGGGCGGCATTATGAGCCGCGGCACTGCCAATTAGGCAGCCAGAGCAACAGAATTGTTGTCGTTTAATTTTTAAGGTTGGGCATTTTGACGGGGTTACCCGGCCCGGCCCGCTTATCGCACTTCACAATCCCCGTCGAAACCGGTACACCCCCATGGAAGTGAAGAGTGAAGAGTGAAGAGTGAAGAGTGAAGAGTGAAGAGTGAAAAGAGAAGAGAATCGGTGGAGTTCCCGCGGAACTCAAAATTTGGAGAAAAATGATTAGCTGCGGTAGGTCTTGTCCTTCATGCGGCGCTCGATCTCGCGGTCGGATTCGGCCTTAGCGATGGAGTCGCGCTTATCGTAGAGCTTCTTGCCTCGGCAGAGTCCGATCTCGACCTTGAGGCGAGAGCCCTTGAAGTAGACCTGGAGAGGGACTAAGGTATAGCCCTTCTGGGTCATGAGTCCCTGGAGCTTCATGATCTCCTTCTTGTGCATGAGGAGTCTGCGATCGCGCAGGGGCTCGCGGTTGAAGATATTGCCATGCTCGTAGGGGCTGACGTGGATGCCGATGGCGTACAGCTCGCCGTCCTTGATGTGGCAGTAGGAATCCTTGAGGTTGATGCCGCCGCCGCGGATGCTCTTGACCTCGGTGCCGTAGAGCTCGATCCCTGCTTCGTACTTCTCGTCGATGAAGTAATCGTGCCAGGCCTTCTTATTCTGGGTGATGATCTTGATCCCCTGCTTTTCTGCCATGGGTGAGCCCTCCTTTCCTTGGGTCTTGGGTCTTTGCGGTGGTGGTTTGGGTGGGGTTACTCGTTGACGTCGTTGTAGTAGACGTCCTCGTCGGGGAAATACATACCCAGCACGTCGCGGGCGTACTCGATGATGTAGTCCTCGTCGATCTCCTTATTGAGGAAATACTGGAGCTTTTTGTTCTCCTCCCGCAAGCGCTCGTACTCGGCCTGAAGCTCCTCGGTCTGGGCGCGGAGCTGATTGGCCCGCATGACGTTGGCGATGCTGATGACCAGGGCGGCGACCAGCACGGAGGCCAGGGCCACCTTCATGAGCATGGATTTTCCCAGGCTCTTGTCGGGATCCTGCTTGGGGGCAATGGGCTGCTCCTCGGGGGTTACTTGCAGCTCGTTCTTTTCGGAATCGAAGCGATCAGCCATGGGAGTCTCCTTTCTGCGTCGGTGGTTTTCTACGTGGATTCTTCCCGTCTGCCCGAGGTTTATGCGGGGGGACGGTCATTTCTTTTTGGGGGAATGCTCGGGGATGACCGCAAGGTCAAAGCCTCGGTTGGCGGCTTGTCTGAGATCCTCGATCACCCGCTCGGTCTGCCTCTCTCGGCTTTGGGACAGGGCTTTTCCGACCGTGATGCGCCAAAGGAATCGCGCGGCTCTCGCGGTGATCCTACCCGTCCAAAGAAGCGGGGAAAGAGCCAGCCTGACCACTCGTTTTACCAAGCGCGACAGGGGCTTTTCCAGCTTTTCCACCATGCGTCCCAGGGTCTCCTTAAAGGCAAAGAAGCCGCACGCCATTCCCAACACGGCCGGCGCGCGGAGCTGTCCGTCGTTTCTGTAATACAGAAGAAGGATAAGGGTCAGGGCGGCGGTGACCGCAAAGAGCACGTCTCCCAGAAAGAGGGTAACGGCGAAAAGCTTGGATCTGCTTCCCTGTTTGCCCATACCGGACTCCCCGAAGGAGAGGAACCGCAGAAGGCGAAGCAGGGCATACCATCCGCCCAGGAAAAAGCCCGCAGCGGCGGCGTAGAGGAACAGGAGGGCCAGTGCTCCCTGGCTCTGGTAGAGATCCAGCCCGCTCATGAGCCAAAGAAACGGCGGAGGCGGGGCTTGGCGGGGCGGGCGGAGGGGGGCTCTCGGTCGGGATCCTCGTAGAGAACACCGTTGAGCTTCCCCGTGACGGCTACGGTGCCGTCCTTGGTGTTGAGGACGTGGATACGCAGCTCCTCGCCCTCCAGGTTGAGAATACCGCAGGTGGTGACCAGGCGGACAGTCTCCTCGTCGAAGCTGACCACCTCGGACACACCGCTGACGGTGATCTCACGGCGGTTGCCGATGGAGAGGGCGTGGCCCTTTCCCGTATCCGTTCCTCGGGGCTGTACCGTATCGTTCATATCCTGCCTCCTTTGCATGTGATCCGATGGATTCTATGCGGGGGCAGGCAGGATTATGACGGTACGGTCAGCGGCGGAGATCAGGACTCGACTACCTCGTAGAGGGAGGAGGCGGCATCCTTGCCGACGGTCTCCTTGACCTCCAGCACGCGGATACGCAGGGTTCTCGCACCGAAGGTAATATCAATGAGGTCACCGACCTTGACGTCGTAGGACGCTTTGGCGGGGCGGCCGTTGACCGTCACGTGATCGGCGTCGCAGGCATCGTTGGCCACAGTGCGGCGCTTGATGATGCGGCTCACCTTCAGGTACTTATCGAGACGCATATCAGTTCAGGCTCTCCTTGACGGACTTGGCGGACACGAAGGCCAGATACTTGCAAGCGGGGACGGAAACGACCTCACCGGTCTTGGGGTTGCGGCCCTTTCTCTCGGCGCGCTCGCGAACCTCGAAGGTACCGAAGCCGGACAGCTGAACCTTCTCACCTGCGGACAGGTTCTCCAGGATGGTCTCCTCGATGAGGCTCCAGGTCTCGGCGACCTGCTTCTGGGACAGCTCGCTCTTCTCGGCGACGGCTTTGATCAGTTGGCTCTTGTTCATGATATGACTCCAATCTTGTGATGTTTTTTGGGTAGGGATATTATACCACATTACCGCAAAAAATGCAATACCCCAAAACGATTTTTTTGTGTTTTTTCGGGCCTTTTTCCCGATGGTAAAAAATCCCCCGCCCTGTCTTGGGAGCATTCTGTAGAATCCTGTCAAAACCCATTGGGCGGCATATACTGATAACGAGCGGCGGCGGCTTCGCTTCACCGCTCAAATCCATATGGAGGTATACATCATGTCTGACAACCGTTTTATCCCCTGTGGGATGACCGGAAACGGATGCGGCAAGGGTGGGGAAACCCGCACCGTCTGCGTGGAAACCAACCGCATTCTGGACTCCTGCCGTGACCGCGACTGCTTTGAGAACGTCCGCGTATTTCTGACCGATCTTGGCCAGGAGCTGATCGAGCGCACCACCCAGGTGCGGGTCAAGGATGCCTGCATCGCCTGGACCTACATCGGCATCGACCCCGTCCAGTTCAACCGCGGCTTCTACACCGTCCACATCCGCTTCTACGTCAAGCTCATTCTGGAGGCCTGCGTCTGCCCCGGCCGTTCCCAGGAGTTCGACGGCATCGCCGTGCTGGAAAAGCAGGTGGTGCTCTTCGGCGGGGACTCCTCGGTGAGCATCTTCCGCTCCAGCTCGGACGGCGCGGGGTTCTGCGCCGAGCCCGAGCCCTGCTACAAGGAGCGCAGTGTTCCCACCGCCGTGGTGGAGGCGGTGGATCCCATCGTCCTGGGCGTGCGGGTGCTGGAGCCTGTCTGTAGTGAGCCCGTATGCTGCTGCTGCTGTGCCTGTGACATCCCCCACTCCATCGCGGGCTGTCTCTCCGCCCCCCTCTACACCGATGCCCGCGACTGCGACGGCCACGGCCACGATGACGGCCGCATCCTGGTGGTGTCCCTGGGCATCTTCTCCCTGGTACGGCTGGTGCGTCCCGCCCAGTACCTCATCACCGCCGCCGAGTTTGTCATTCCCGACAAGGAGTGCGTCTCGGCCTCTCCCGAGAGTCCCTGCGATCTCTTCCGCACCATGGCCTTCCCCATTGCCGAGTTCTCCCCCGCCCCCATGCCTCTGCCCACCGCCGACCGCAACAAGTGCGGCTGTAACGGGTAAAGGGAGCGGGTACGGTCGTCGTAAACAGGGCGCACACATAGGTGCGCCCTACCGATAGGAATCGTAGCCCAAAGGATCAGCGCGACCGCCACCCCATCCCGGATACAGAGACCCGACAACCATAAAAAAACGCCTCCGTACTTCCATACGGGGGCGTTTTTGGGGATGCCGCGCGGGGAGACCCCACGGGCATGGAACCGGGCGAACTTGCTTCAAGAATAGTCAAGAATCAACCGTCGTCACGGTCAGAATAGTCGCCATCGACCTTGTCGAAGTCCTCCTTGGAGGCTCCGCACAGGGGGCATACCCAATCAGCGGGCAGATCCTCAAAATCGGTGCCTTCGTCGATACCGTTATCGGGATCGCCTACCTCGGGACGGTACTCATAACCGCACAGCTCGCAAGCATATACGCTCATTCCTCTCCCTCCTTCCACATGGTTATCTTGATTTCCCAAGGGTCATTTTTGACCCCTGCGAAATATCTGTAGTATATAATATAGCATTCAAGGCGTTTTGTCAAGAGCTAAAAGTGTTTTTTATGAAATTTTCTTGATTCGACAAATTCCGTCAGGAGTATATGCGGTATTTTTCAACAATTTCACAGAACCGTTTGGTTCCCTCCCGCGCTTGCTTCATGACCGCCGCGGGGTCGAAGTCGTCGGCCAGGATATCCTGCCCGATTCGGAGGGCGAGGCCTGCCCGCTTGACGGTGAATTCGGGATATTTCTTGAAGTGGCGGAGCATATGGAGCATGGTCTCGAAGGGGCGGTAGGTGTCGCGGTCGGTGATGTGCAGCTCCACGCCTCGGCAGGTCTGCTTCTCATGCTTGTTGAACATGGGGGTAAAGGCCAAGGGGCGGAACAGGACACCGGGGAGGGAGAGGGAATTCATGTCCCGCGCCAGGGCCTTCTCGTCCACGAAGGGGGCGCCCAGCCAGTCGAAGGGCCGGGTTGTTCCCCGCCCCTCGGAGAGGTTGGTTGCCTCGTAAATGCAGGAGCCGATGTAGTTGATGGCGGAGTTGACCGTGGGGATGTTGGGGGAGGGATTGACCCAGAGGAGGTCGGTCTCGTCGTAGTACATATGGGGTCTCCAGCCCTCGCAGGGGAGGACGTGAAGCTCACAGCCGATGCCCTTCTCGGCATTGATGTAGCGGGCGTATTCCCCCACGGTGAGGCAGTAGCGGGTGGGGACGGCGTATTCCCCCACGAAGGAGGAATGGCGGCTCTCGTCCAGAATTAAGCCCTCACAGACGGTATTGCCGATGGGGTTGGGGCGATCCAGCACCAGGACAGGCTTCCCCGCGGCCTTGGCGGCCCGCATGAGCTGGGAGAGGTTGCAGATGTAGGTATAGAATCGCGCGCCCACGTCCTGGATATCGTAGACCGCCAGATCCACCTCGCCCAGCAGCTCGGTCAGGCGGTCGGAGCCCCGCAGAGCGGTGATATCGAAGAGCCGTGCCCCTGTCTCGGGGTGGGGAACGCCGTCCTCCTTGGAGAACCCGCCGTCCTGCATGGCCGAGGCCAGGCCGTGCTCGGGGGCAAAGAGAAGGCGGAGGTCGCTCAGCTCGGAGAGGATCTGATAGGTGGGGATACCCTGCTTGCTGATGCCCGAGGCGGCGGTGAGGAGGGCGGTCTTTCGGCCGCTGACGAGGGTCTCCAGGTCACTTACGCGGTCGATGCCGCAGAGAACGGTGTGCTTCATGGCGATTCCTTTCTGTGTCGGGGGTATATTTGTGGGACGGGGGTCATAGGTTGTACGGAAAACGGGACAAACTCACTTGATGGAAAGGATGATGCTATGCAGACCATATCCATGCCCCGACACCGTCGGGCCACCAACGCCGCGCAGCGGTTCGCGGTCAACGCCCTGTTGCTCATCGCCGTCAACCTCTTCATGCGGACGGTGGGGGTGGCCTTCAACGCCTACCTGGCGGGGCGGGCGGGGGGTGAGGTCATGGGGCTTCATTCCCTGCTCTTCGGGGTCTACGGCCTGGCCATGACGTTGGGCTGCGGGGGCATCAACCTGGGGACTACGCGGATGGTGGCTGACGTTATGGGGCGGTTCTGTCCCGTAGGCGAGGGGAGGCCTGTGGAGGACACCCACGAGGGGGAGGCCTGCCGTCGGGCCATCCGTCGGGTGCTGGGAAAATGCGTCGGCTACAGTCTCCTCTGCGGCTTCGGGGCGGGGATCCTGCTGTTCACGGCCGCCCCGTGGATCGGTGAGGTCTGGCTGAACGACGGGCGGACGGTGCTGTCCCTGCGGGTGCTGGCCTTGACCCTCCCACCCATCGCGGTCTGCGCCTGTCTGAACGGATACTTCACGGCGGTGCGGCGGGTGGCCAAGTCGGCGGCGGTGGGGATCGGGGTACAGTTCCTCCGCATTGGCTTTTGCGCCTACCTCTTGACCCTGTGGCTCCCCGAGGGGGTAGAGATGACCTGCTTGGCTCTGGTGCTGGGCGGGGCTTTGTCCGAGATCAGCGGACTCCTGCTGACGGTGGTGGCCTACCTGGTAGACCGCCGTCAGCACCTGCGAAGCGGAGCGGAGGAAGCCCCCGACATAGGGGAGGACGGCTCCACCAAAAAGCTCTTGGGCATCACGGTCCCCGTGACCCTATCGGCCTGCCTGCGGTCGGGGCTCCTGACCCTTCAGCATATCCTCATCCCGCGGGGCTTGAAGCAAAGCGGGGCGAGCTGGGAAGCGGCGCTAGCCTCCTACGGAGTCCTGCACAGCATGGTTCTGCCCGTGGTGCTGTTTCCCTCGGCCTTCATTTCCTCCTTTTCGGGGTTGCTGGTTCCCGAGGTAGCGGAGTCGGTGGCGCGGGGAGACAACGAGCGGGTATCCCGCCTGGCGGGCAAGGTCGTGACCCCCGCTCTGATCTTTTCCTTTGGGGTGGCGGGGATCATGGCCTGCTTCGGGTATGAGCTGGGGGAGGTCATCTACGGCAGTCGGGAGGCGGGAATGTACATCCGTATCCTGGCTCCCCTCATCCCCATCATGTACGTGGACAGCTCGGTGGACGCCTTCCTCAAGGGCATGGGAGAGCAGGTCTACTCCATGAACGTCAACATTCTGGACGCGGCGGTGTCGGTGCTTCTGGTATGGCTTCTCCTGCCCCGCATGGGGCTATGGGGCTACGTGGTGGCCATCTACGCCACCGAGACCCTGAACACCACCCTGTCCCTCTGTCGGATGCTCCGCATGAGCCGTATGCCCGTCCGTCTGTGGAGACAGGTCTTCGGGCCCATCCTCTGCGCCGTGGGAGCGACTGCCCTGTGCCGCCTGGGCGGGGCTCTGCTCCATCTGCCCATTGAGGGGACGGCGGCTCTGGTCATCCATATCGCGGTCTGCGCCGCCGTCTATCTGGGGCTTTGCGTGATCACGGGGGTATGGAGTCGGGAGCAGACACGGGATCTTGGGCGGATCCTTGGGGTGAAATTTTGACGAAAACAGCAAAGGGAGGCTCTCGCCTCCCTTTTTCGGGTCATTCGGTGGTCTTTTCCCTATCGTGGAAGCGGGTCAGAAGGAGGATGGCGGCGAAGTAGAACAGGACACCGACTACGATATCCAGGATCAAGGTCAAGAGCATATCTGCCCAGCCGTCGGTGGAGCCGAAGAGCTTCATGAGTGTCAGCTGGTAGACGTGGTAGTCGATCTCGCGGAGGAGGAACAGCACCAGGGCGGACACGAAGGCCGTAAGCTGGAGGGGGTTCTTCACAGAGACCAGCTTGGTGAAGGGGTAGGCGGGGGCGGGGCCGTCGGTCTCGGTCAGCTCGGACTCCAGGGTAGCGCGGCTTACGCGGGCATCGTAGCGCTTTTTGGCCAGTGCAATGACCGCCACCGTCACGACGTACTGGAGCAGCTCCAGCAGCACCATGGGCAGGATGATCAGAAGATCCGCCAGCAGATCCTCGCTATCGGGGATAGCGGAGTTGACGATAACGTCCATGAGGTAGTTGAGGAGGTACTTAACCAGGGTACAAAGGGAGAAAACGGCGATCACCGAGCGGCTCTTTTTCAGGCCCTCCCGCCAGATGGCGTAGACGGTAGCGGGATAGCAGACCGCGAAGACAGCCAGGTCAATGAGGCCGCCGTCGATGAGATAGTAGAGGATATTGGTGTACCAGGCATCCACGTAGCTGACGTTGGAGGCAAGCTGGATGTAGAGGGGATGAAGAACAATGGCCTTGATGCCGAAGGCCAGAGCGGCCACCAGTGCCACCAGCTTCAGCATGCGGCGGACGGGCGATTGAGTACGGGACTGAGCCATAAGAGGATCCTTTCGGTTGGAGATTGATCGGTTACAGTATAAACCAAAACCGTGAAAATTGCAAGGGGTAAATCGAAATTTTCGGTTAATTATGGAAGAAAGCTCCCGGCGAAGGTCTGCTTGAGGAGTTCAAAGTCGGGTTTGCTTCCCTGCGCCTGCTTACAGGCCTCCACCACCGCGCCGAAAACGGGGGGCATATCCGCTACGGTGTAGACGGCGGGGACGGCCGGATCGGTAAGGGAGGCGATGCGGTTCTGCCAGGCGGGAGACTCGTGCAGGGAGATGCCGCCTCCCATGACCACGGTAAGGATATCGGGGGCGGGGCGGCCGTCGGCGGTCAGATGGCGCCAGGCGGTCTCGGCGTACTCGGCCAGCTTGCGGGCGTTGCGTTGCAGAATGGCCTCGGCTACGGCATCGCCTTCACGGGCGGCTCGGAAGACCAGGGGGGCGCAGGCGGCGATGTAGGGCTTGCCCTCGCTGTAGATCTCGGTGATGCGGGTATTGACCGCGCCGCCCAGGTGCTCCGCCAGAAGCTCGGACAGAATCGTGGCCTCGCCTCGGCCGTCGAAGTGGCGAAGGGCGGCCTCCAGAGCATCGCGGCCCATGTCAAAACCGCTCCCGCCGCTATCCAGCAGGTAGCCCCAGCCCCCGATGCGAACCATTTCCTCGCCGCGGCGGAGGAAGCAGGCGCTTCCCGTTCCGCAGATGATGCAGGCTCCGTCTCCTTCGGGGAGGCCTCCCGACAACAGGATGTGGATATCCGAGCGGACGGCCAAAGCCCCCGCCGCGGGAAAGGCCTCACGCAGGGTACTCTCCAGGGCAGGGCCGTAATTGATGCCTCCCGCGATGCCGAAAAACAGGGAGAGCTCGGGGAGGGCGGACTCGGTCAAGCCCGCTTTTTCCAAAAGGTCACGGCAAAGCCCCGTCAGCCGCTCCACCGACACGGGGAGGGTGACGTCGTTGGGGTTGGTGGCGTTGGTCTTGGCTTGGGACAGGACGGTACCGTCCATGGCGGTGAGCACACCCAGAGTTTTGGTGCCGCCGCCGTCAATGCCCATGAGGTAGCGCATAGTGCCTCCTTACTTGAAAGAATCCCCACAAGGCTTACGCTCCCATGGGGATTTCGGTTCAGTATCGTTTGGCGTCCTTGAGGAGGGTCGCCGTGGTACGCATGATGTGGTCGACGTGGTCGGTCATGGTGCTCATGACCTTGGTGAAGGGGGCGTAGGATTTGGGGTTGTTTCCGTGCAGGTCGCTTCCAAAGGCTACGATCTTACCGTCCTCGATCCAGCGGAGCAGGTGCTTGGGCTTGAAGAGCTTGACCAGAGAATCGCAGTTGATCTGTCCGTAGAGGCCCATGTCGAAGAGCTCCTCGATGGACTCCTTGGGGTATCGATCCACGTGAGCCAGCACGGGGTTGATTCCCTGCTTCTTGATCTCCCGCACCGTATTGTACAGGGACCGATCCCAGTCACCGTGGGTGAAGGGCATTTCCAGAAGCATCACGTCGGTTCCTTGGACACACAGATCCCGCAGTCCCTCCATGTTCTCCAGCCCCTGGCAGATCAGCACCTCGGCACCCAGAAGGATGCTCGGACGGCGGCCGTGGCCGTATCCCTTGAGGAGAAGCTTCAGACTGTCCTCCCGCTCCTCTAAAAAAACTTCGGGCAGGATGTCCTGGGGATAGAAGTGGGAGGTGGCGCAGACCGTGGTCACGCCCGCCTGTCCGATCATGGCAAGCTGGTCAACCGCCGTCGCGGTACGACCCGAGCCGTGATCCATGTGCGGAAGAATGTGCGCATGAAAATCGATCAACTCTGCCATGGTATTCCCTTCTTTCCTGTAAGGCATCCTGCCCTGCGGTGGTGTTCTGACAAAGATCAATCCTTGGGTAATCGGCTCATGACCTTCATGATCCTGGCTCGTGCCCGGGCGTTTTTGGTCTTCAGGGATGTATCCCGCTTCCCGTTTTCACGCTTGGGGAGAGTTCTGTACCCGTGGGAGAGCTTGAACGAGCTTCCCTTTGAGGATAGTCTCATGGTTGCACGCCGCTTGAGCTTGTCCTTGTCGGCGCGCTTGACAAATTTCGTTGGAGTCCTTTGAACTTTAGTCTGCGGTCTCGGAGTCACGAAAGCTATCGTGAGTATCCTCAACCTCCTCGGTCTCGATTACTTCCTCGGTCTCGGCGGTCTCGACGGTCTCGGCGGTCTCGACGGTCTCAACGGTCTCCTCGACCATGGCGGTCTCGGGAGCGGCCTCCATGATCTCGGTCTCGGGAGTCAGCACCTCGGTGTCCTCCACGTCGGCCAAGGTCTCGTCAGCGGCAATGGCCTCTTCATGGGCCTGGCTGTATCGGCTGGCTGCGTAAGAGGTTCCGCCGTAGGAACTGCCGTAGCGGCTGTAACGGCTGTAACCGTAACGGGTGTAATAGCCCTTATAGTAGCCGTACTTGAAGTGACGGTAGTAGCCCGACTTACCGTAGCGGAAGCGGTACTTACTGTAGCCGCTGTAATACTTGTTCTTGTAGTAGTCGCCGGACTTGATGTCGATATCGTTCAGAATGAAGCCCGAAAGCGTTGCGCCAAAGCCCTCCATGATCTCAACGGCCAGGGAGATCATGCGGCGGTCGGAGTAACCGGAACGGATGACGAAGGTGTAACCCGTCACCTGATCGTAGATGATACCGGCGTCGCTGACCTCACACACGGGAGGCAGGTCGATCAGCACCACGTCGTACTCTTCCTTAACGGTATCCATGAACTTCTTCATGTTCTCGGAGGCCAGAAGCTCGGCGGGGTTGGGGGGGATCTTACCGCTGGTGATGATGTTGAGGTTCTCGTAGCCGCCGTTTCTGCGGTAGATATCCTCGTAGCTGCACATACCGGCCAGCAGGTCGCTCATACCCTGAACCTTATTGTCCAGGCCGAAGATCTTGTGGATAACGGGGCAACGCAGGTCTCCGTCGATGAGCAGAACCTTCTTGTTCATCTGGGCGAAGGACACGGCCACGTTGGAAATGATCAGGGACTTACCCGCGCTGACGTAGGCGGAGGTCATACCATACACGGCGCACTTCTCGCCTCGGGTGGTGTAGCACAGGTTGGTACGCAGAGCCTTGAAGGCCTCGGTGATGGCGAAGGGGGTCTTCTTATTCAGGAGGCGGCCCTCGTAGTCACGCTCGGACATCAGGTTTCCGCTGTCGGGGCTCTTGGAGTCCTTGCTTCCCTTGATGTGATCCCTCTTGGACTTATCCTTGAAGGCCTTGCTGCCGACCTTGGAATTCTCCCAGGTGGGGATCTGACCGATCACGGGGACCGTGAAGTGGTTCTTCAGATCCTCCTCGTTGTAGATGGTATAGTCGAAGTAGGTACGGAGCAGGCAGAAGAGATACACGGCAACCAGACCGATGGCAAAGCCGATAACGGTGTACAGGGTAACGTTACGGCCCATGAAGGTGACGCGATCCTCGCTGACCATGGTAATGGCCTTGGCCACGCTGTCGATGTTCTCCACGCCCTCGGGGTTCTCCACGCCGAAGTAGTAGTCCATGGAGGCGGGAACGGTGTTCTGCAACGCCGTGGAAACGTCCAAGACAAACTGCTTGTCCACCCCGGATACCGTCACGTTCACGATCTGGGTATCCACGGTCACTGTCAGCATTCCGCGGATCTGACGGCGGGTGATATTGGTATACTTCTCGCCGTAATTTTTCTTCAGGTACTCGCAGATGTTGTTGAGTGCCTTATCCTCGTTGATGATGTAGGGGGCATTGTAGGCGATGTTCAAAGCCGAGGAGCTGTTGGGGTTGGCGACAACCTGCACAAGCTCGTTGGTGTCGGATGCATAATGGTAGCTCAGACCGTTCATGAGGAATTTGGTATCCAGATTATAGTACGGCTCAGCGTTGGTATAACGGTAAAGACCCAAAGCCGCGGCCAAAAGCACGGCAACGACTCCGATCTTGATAAAATTACCTAATAAAACTCTCCACAAAAGGAGAACGTCCACTTGGCCCTTTTGCTGTTCCTTGATGTAACGACTTGCCATGAGATCAGCGGTTCCTTTCTTTTTTTGGCATTACGGCAGAGTTCTCCACCGCATAAACATACATGATATATTATACACGATGTTCCCTCGTTTGTCAAGTGTTTTTTTCATGAATCTTTGGTGGTGCTCTACAAAAAAACAGGACGCAATGCCGAAGCATTGCGTCCCGCAAAATTCGATATTCGGGAATTACTTGCCGCTTGCGAGCTTCTCGATCTCAGCAGCGAAGTCCTCTTCCTTCTTCTCGATACCCTCGCCCTTCTCGAAGCGGGAGAAGGAAGCGATGGTGATGTTGCCGCCAAGCTCCTTGGCAGTCTTGGCCACGTACTGAGCGACGGTCATGTCGTCCTCCTTGACGTAAGCCATATCGACCAGGCAGTTTGCCTCGTAGAACTTGCCCAGCTTACCCATGATGATGCCGTCCAGAACCTTCTCGGGCTTGTTGGCCATCTTGGGATCGTTAGCCAGCTGAACCTTGATGATAGCCTTCTCGGACTCGATCACGGAAGCGGGAACGTCGTTTCTGGTCAGGTAAGGAGTGGGGTATGCGCCGATCTGCAGAGCGATGTTCTTGGCGAAGTCAGCGAAGCCCTCCTTGTCGCCGCAGTCGGTGTCGAACTTAACGATAACACCGATGGAGCCTGCGCCGTGGATGTAGGTAGCGGTCAGACCCTCGACCAGGACGAAGCGGCGAACGCTCAGCTTCTCACCGATCTTGAAGATCTCCTCCTTCACCTTCTCCTCGACGGTGATGCCACCCTCGACATACTGGGAAGCCATCAGAGCCTCCAGGTTCTCGGGCTTGGTAGCCAGGATGGTCTTCAGCAGGTTGGAGACGAACTCCTGGAAGGACTCGTTCTTAGCGACGAAGTCGGTCTCGGAGTTGACCTCGATCATAGCGGTCAGGTCGCCCTCCTTCATGATGGCAACGATACCATCGGCGGCGATACGGGTTGCGATCTTGGAAGCGGCCTTCAGCTCGCCCTTCTCGCGGAGCAGCTTGATAGCGGCCTCGAAGTCGCCGTCAGTCTCAACGAGTGCCTTCTTGCACTCCATCATACCGATACCGGTCTGCTTACGCAGCTCGGCAACGTCCTTTGCGGAAATGTTTGCCATGATAGTTTACCTCTTTTTTATAGAATAGGGGTGAGTGCGGAAAATTACTCAGCGTCGGTAGCCTCGACGGTCTCAGCCTCGGTGGTCTGCTCGCCCTGACGGCCCTCGATGACGGCGTCAGCCATAACGGAGGAGATCAGCTTGATGGCGCGGATAGCGTCGTCGTTACCGGGGATGACGTAGTCGGCATCGTCGGGATCGCAGTTGGTATCCACGATAGCGATCACGGGAATACCCAGCTTCTTGGCCTCGAGAACAGCGATGTGCTCCTTGTGGGGGTCAACGATGAAGATAGCGTCGGGCAGCTTCTCCATGGTCTTGATACCGCCGTAGGACTTCTCCATGTCGAAGATCTCCTTCTGCAGACCTGCAACCTCCTTCTTGGGGAGCAGATCGAAGGTGCCGTCCTCCTGCATCTTGTTCAGACCGTTCAGGCGGCTGATGGAGCGCTTGATGGTCTTGTAGTTGGTCAGCATACCGCCGGGCCAACGAACGTTGACATAGTACTGGCCGCAGCGCTCAGCCTCTTCCTTGATGGCCTCGGCTGCCTGCTTCTTGGTACCGACGAACAGAACGGTGCCGCCCTGAGCGGAGAGGTCACGAACGAAGTTGTAGGCCTCCTCGAACTTCTTCACGGTCTTCTGCAGGTCGATGATGTAGATGCCGTTTCTCTCGGTGAAGATGTACTCCTGCATCTTGGGGTTCCAGCGGCGGGTGTGGTGACCGAAGTGGACACCGGCCTCCAGCAGCTGCTTGATGGTGATGATAGACATTTCTATGTCCTCCTTTTGGTTTTTCCACCACAGAGGCACGTGCGGCTGATCCCGAAAAGCCATTTTCGGGACACCAAGCCAACGATTGCGTCTGTGTGTGTATTGATTATGTGTGCTTTTTGCGCACACTGGTGTATTATATCATACATCCTCACAAAGTGCAAGAGGATTTTTTCGTTTTTACAATTTATTTACAATTGACCGGACCACCGTGAAAAATACCGTCCCGCAAGTCCACGGGACGGTACTCCTTCATTTTTTGCGGCTGCTTCCCCGCTCCAGACAGCTGGACAGCTCGGCGGCGGTGAGCTTGACCAGGACGGTGTCCTCTCCGATGCACTCCACGCGGCACCAGGGGATGCGGTAGTGCTCGGCCTTGGCGAAGCTGAACAGACCGCAGTCCTTGGGGATGATGAGGGCGGTGATCTTGCCGTCCTCGGGACAGAGGGCCACCGCCGTGGGGTAGCCCAGCTTACCGCCGTCGCAGAGGTTGATGACCTCCATACAGGCAAGCTCGCTCGTGGTGATCTCTCTCATAGGTTCTCCTCCATACCAGTATGGCAGAGGATATGCGGAGAAGGCGGGGTTTATCCCTTGGCGGTCACGCGCTCCGCCACAAGCTTGACGATCAGATAGACGGCGGGGGACACCACGGGGATCACCAGGGCCCAGAGGAGTCCCAGACCCGCTCCCAGGGCTACGGCCAGGGCGGCCACGTAGGTCAGAGCCAGAGCCAACGTGGTGAAAAAGACGGTGCGGTCGCGGCGGGGCAGGGGGGCGGCGCGGTAAATGGCCAGCTGGAGGCCCATCAGGCAGAGGAAGAGGAAATGGGTGGGATTCCCGCCGAAGTCCAGGTCGCAGTAGCGGCAGATGGCGGCGGCCAGGGTGGGGACGGCGGTGGCGGCGGCCACGGCGATGAGGCCGGCTCTGTGGGTGATGTGGGGGTTCTTCACCACGGTCTCCATGCTTCCCCGCTTGGCGGGAGAGGGAGCGGCGGGAAGGGCTACGGAGGAGATCAGCACCAAAAGATCCACGCCCAGCCCCGACAAAAGCAGAGCAGGAGCGGACAGGGTGGAGAGTCCCAGGAGCAGGGGCAGGATCACCAGCGCCAGGCGGGCGGCCTGGGACAGAAGCAGGAAGCGGAAGACCGTGGCGATGGAATCCTTGATACGGTCAGCGCAGAGGAGGGCGCGGCGCACGCCCATGATACCGCCTCCGTCGGAGGCTGTCCGTCTCACCACCACGTCGGCGCGGCGGCGGGCAAGATCCGAGGCGAGGGGGCTGTCGGGGAGGCCGTCGGGGGTGGCCAGGGGGTCGCGGAGGGCGGCCTTGGCGGTGAGCTTGGGATGACCCGCCTCGGCGGCGGCGTAGACCGAGGGAGAGCAGGTGATGGCCACGTCGGAGGCCCCCAGGAGGGGGAGATCCTCCCGATCCGCCGACAGGACGGCCACGGTGCGGCCGTGGGATTTCAGGTCGCTGATGAGGGTCAGCAGGCCCTCGGTGGTGGCGTTTGTAAAGGCGCGGTGGCCTTCATCCATAAGGGGTGCGGGGTTGCCTCCGTCTGCCAGGGTGTGGGCGGGGTGGGCTTCGGTGAGACCGCACTCCGACAGGGAGCGGAGGCTGACGTCGTCACCGTCCCGCAAAAAGGCGGTGACACGGATGCCCGCCGCCTCCATGCCCTTGATGGCCCCCGCGGTCTTACGGCAGGTGTGGGGGGCGTAGGTCAGAAGGGCGCGGACGGCTGTCTCGCTTCCGGCGCGGGTGATGACGAACAGGGTGCGCTGACCCGTGCGGATGGCTTCTCGGTGGGCGCGGTAGAGGTCGCCCAGGCCCGCTTCGGTGATGGGAACGAGCAGGCCGTCGGCGTAGTGGGTATTGCAAGCGCGGATCTCCTCGAAATCGGAGGTGACCTTGACGGTGACGCGGCGGTTGCCCTCGGCGGTGGGGAAAACGGCGGAGATGCCGTCGGCCTCGGCGCGGGGATCCTTGGCGCGAACCAAAAGGGCATCGGTATCGATTTCCGCCCAGTCGGCCAGGGCGTCGGCCAGGGTAATCAGGGTATCGGCAGAAATGCTTCCCTCCCCGCTTGCCCCTGCGGAGGGGTAGGCCAAAAGACCGTGGCGGTACAGGTAGAGCAGCTCGGCCACAGCGGTAGCATCCCCGTCGGATTCGGGTCTGTCCAGGTGGTAGAGACGGTCTCCCAGGCGGAGGGTCTCGGCGTGATCCTGCCCGTCGTGGAGGGCGGCGGTCCCCACCAGGATGAGGTCGGTGACCTCCGTCAACCGCTCGGGGATGGCCGAGGACTTGATATCCGCCGTGCTGACGGCATCTCGGTCGGTGGCGGCGGCGCGGCGAAGGGCGGTATTGATATGAAGACCCCGGGCAAAGATATGCTCGGTGAGGGTCACGCCCGCCACGGCCAGGGCGGAGAGGAATATGTCCAGCAGCTCGTAGCGCTCCCCCAGGGTAAAGATGCCGATGGCGGTCACGGGGATGATGAGGACGATGAGACCCAGATTGTACACCGACAGGTAGCGGGCCGCCCTCTTGAAGAGGGTGGGAGCCTGCCCCTTGCGGGGAGAGTCGATGCCCCCCGTAAGGCCGCCCAGGTGGGTTTCGCTTCCCACCGCCACAGCCACGGCGATGGCGAAGCCCGACTCGCAGATGCCCCCCGCAAAGACCATATTCTCGGGGGAGAGACGGTAGCTTCCGCCCGAGGCGGGGGTGGCCGTCGCGTCCTTGCGCAGGAGGGAGGAGGGACGGTCGGGGTCGGTGGAGATCTCCCGCTCGGTGACGGTGAAATCATCGGTGCGCAGGAGGCGGCAGTCGGCGGGGATCATATCGCCGGGGTAGAAGAGGAGAATATCCCCCCGAACCAGCTCGGAGGCGCCCACGCGGTGGATACGGCGGCCTCGCAGGACGCGGCAAAGCGGGGCATCGTAGGCGGCGAGGGCGGCATCTGCGCGGTCAGAGCGCCACAGGAAGAAGGCCGACAGGGCGGTATTGCCTCCCGCCAGGACCAGGCAGACAAGACCGAGGGCCACTCGGTCAAAAAACAGGGATATGACCGCCACGGCCAGGATGAGCCACAGGGCGGGCTCCTTCGCCACCCTCTTGAGGCAAGCGACAAAGCTGCGGGTGGGGGCGTTGTAGAGGGGCTTCGCCGTGGAGGCGGCCAGACGGCGCTCAGCCTCCTTTTGGGACAGCCCCGCGGCGGGGTCGGTGGCCAGGTGGGACAGAAGCTCCTCCACGGGGGCGGTGGCGGGGTTGATCTTACGGCGAACCCTGCGGGAATCGGTTTGCTCGGGAGATGGCATAGATACCTCCTCGTTTCGGCTTCACCGCGCTATGCGGTGAGGGTAGAATCAGATGATCTCGATATGGATAGACAATTGGCCGCAGGCGGAGGCGCACAAGGCGCGGTAACGGCCGTTGCGGTTGGCAGCGGTGATGCCCGTGTCCGTGATACCGCCGTTTACCGTATAACGGCAGGTATGGCCCTCGTAGGCCACGGTGACTGTCGGGGACTCCACCGTTACGGCGGGGTGGATCTCGCCGTCAAAGGCAAGGACGGGGAGGGTATGGTGCTGCTCCCCGTCTCCGCTCTGGGTGATGGTGACCCCCTCGGCGGATACGGTATAGGTCAGGAGGGCCGTGCGGCCTCCGTAGGTGCAAGAGAGGGTGGCGGAAGCGGTATACTCATCCGCGGCGTAGGCCTTGACCTCATAGGCCGCCGCGGGATCGGCGGCAAACCGCCAGCCCTCGGGGGTCTTCTCGGCGGGGCAGAGGGACAGGGCTACGGGCTTGGGAATATCCACCGTAAAGACAGGCGCCTCGGGACAGGGCTGGGACAAGCAGATGGCCGATGGCGCGCCCGCGCGGTGGACTCTGCCAAGACCGCTTCCGTCGTAGTGGGGGTCGGCGTGAAGGTCGAATTCCAGGCCGTATCCTCCCGCCTTCAAAAAGAGCTTATGGAAGCGATCGGAGGTGAGGTAGGCGGTGGGAGCGGTGTCCCCCTCGGGGGCGGCGGGGATGGACTCGTCGCTGATGAGGGCGGCGGCGTAGAAGTTGGAGGCCGCGGTGATCATGTACTTATCGAAGTAGGCGTAGTCCTCACAGCCGCAGCGGGTCTCGGTGGAGTAGCGGTTCTTGACGTGGCGGATGGGGGCGCGGGACAGCCATCCCTCGGCGGCCTCCACGGCGCGGAGAGCGGCGGCCTTGAAGCGGGCGGCAAGGGGGAGATCCCCTTCCCTTTTGTAGCGGTTGGCCTCGTACTCCAGCAGGGCGGCCAGCCAGCCCTCGTTGTGGATGAACTGGTTACTGCGCCCGCCGAAGGCCATTTCTCCCGTCACCGACTGCATGGCCAGAGTCGCCATGCCCGTGCGGCGGAGGCAATCGTCTATGGCGGCGTAGTGCTTCCCTCGGTAGCCCTTATGGAGCAGGAGGGCGAAGAGACCGCGGGAGACGTGATCGTACATGATGGGCTGGTGGGCGTAGCCCCCTGCGTCGCAGTACAGGCCGTTTTCGTCCAGCCATTTGAGCTGAACCTGCAATTGGAGGTCGATGAAATCGCGGGAGTCGCAGAGTCCCATGTCCTGGCGGAAATACTCGCTGACCGCCGTGAAGAGCGCCCAGTTGCGGACCCCCGACTCGGGCTTGGTGGCGTAGCAGTTGTAGCAGGTCTCGGGGACGATGGTTGTGAGATCGGATTTCCAGCGGGGGATATCCTCGGGGAAGAGTCCCGCCGTCTCCAGCTCGGTAAGACAGCAGATGATCTCCCGCACCGAGAAGTCGTTGGCGGCCTTGACGCGGGGGATCTGCTCACAGCAAAGGTTCATCATCTCGCAAAAGAGGGGAGCGAGGTCGGTACGGATGCCGTGGGACAAAAGGATGCCGATATTGGCAGTGAGGCGGGGGAAGCCGTGCTCGGTGAGGCCGTTTCGCTTCACCTCGTCGAAGTAGCGGCGGATGTGGGAGTCGGGGTAGGCGGAAAGGGAGGCGGACATGACAGAGAGGTAGCGGGGATTCATGGGTGGGCCTCCTTTCAAATTTGGGTTTGTCGAATAGATACAAGATACGGAGATACAAGATACAAGATATAGAACGGCTGTTGCCACAAGGTTATTTCATATCTTGTATCTTTGTATCTTGTATCTTTGTATCTTTGTTTCTCACCGACAAAACGCAATTTACATACAAGTAACCTTCAGCTCCCCATCCTTCACATGAACCAGAATCTGGCTCAGGCTATGGGTATAATCCGCGATGACCGCCTCGGCGATGGCGTCCTCCACGTTGCGCTGGATAAAGCGGCGCATATTGCGGGCGCCGAACTTGGCGGAGAAGGACTTTTCCGCAATGAGGGCGGCGGCGGCATCGGTGTATTTCAGGGTGAGGGACTTCTCGGCCAGGGCCTCGGTCAGCTCTCCCAGCATGATGCGGACGATGCGGGTGAAGTCGGCCTGATTCAGGGCACGGAAGGTGACGATCTCGTCCACGCGGTTGATGAACTCGGGGCGCAGGAAGGCGGAGAGCGCCTTCATGGTGGCATCCTCGGCCATATCCTCCGATCCGCCGAAGCCGATGGAGGCGGTCTGGCGATCCGAGCCCGCGTTGGTGGTCATGACGATGACGGTGTTCTCAAAGTTGACGGTCTTGCCGTGGGCATCGGTGAGGCGGCCGTCGTCCAGGATCTGGAGCAGGATATTCAGCACGTCGGGGTGGGCCTTCTCGATCTCGTCGAACAGCACCACGGAATAGGGCTTGCGGCGGATCTTTTCGGTGAGCTGACCCGCGTCGTCGTAGCCCACGTAGCCGGGAGGAGAGCCGATGATGCGGGAGACGGACTCCTTCTCCATGAACTCTGACATATCCAGACGAATGAGGGTCTCGGGGGAGTGGAACAGGTCATTGGCGAGGGTCTTGACCAGCTCGGTCTTACCCACGCCCGTGGGGCCGGCGAAGATGAAGGACACGGGCTTGCGCTTGGCGGAGACACCCGCGCGGTTGCGCTTGACGGCGCGGGCTACAGCGTTGACCGCCTTGTCCTGGCCCACGATATGCTCCTTCAGGCGGGCTTCCAGCTTATCCACCTGCTCGAACTCGTTTTCGGTGATGGTGGTGGCGGGGATGCCCGTCCAGACCTCGATGACGGAGGCCAGCTCGGCGGCGGTGAGGGTGATGGCGGCGCAGTGAGGCTCCAGCTCGGACAGGCGGGCGGAGAGCTTCAGCTCCTCGGCCTTGATGGAGGCCAGCTCCTCGTACTTTCTCTGCATAGCACGCTCGTCTCCGTCGGGGGTCTCCTGGGTCTCCAGGGCCTCGCGGCGGGTCTTGATCTCCAGGAGGCGGTCGCGGATCTCGTAGGTCTCATTGAGGGAGCCGCTGGAGAGGGAGAGGTGGGCGGCGGCCTCGTCGAGGAGGTCGATGGCCTTATCGGGGAGGTAGCGGTCGGTGATGTACCGCTCCGACATGGTGACGGCCTTCACCAGCACGCCGTCGGGGATTTGGATGTTGTGGTACTCCTCGTAGTAGTGCTTGATGCCCTTGAGCATGTCCACCGATTCCCCGATGGAGGGCTCCTCCACCATGACGGGCTGGAAGCGGCGCTCCAGGGCGGTGTCCTTCTCGATGTACTTGCGGTACTCGGTGAGGGTGGTGGCACCGATGATCTGCACCTCCCCGCGGGAGAGGGCGGGCTTTAAGATATTGGCGGCGTTGACGGAGCCCTCGGCCTCGCCCGTGCCTACGATGTTGTGGACTTCATCGATCACGAGGATGATGTTGCCCTCGGACTGCACCTCGCCCAGCAGCCCCAGGATACGGGACTCGAACTGGCCGCGGAACTGGGTGCCCGCCACCAGGGCGGTGAGGTCAACGAGGTAGATCTCCTTGTTCTTCAGCTTGTAGGGCACGTCACCCTTGGCCACGCGGATGGCCAGGGCCTCGGCAATGGCGGTCTTACCCACACCGGGCTCACCGATGAGGCAGGGGTTGTTCTTCTGACGGCGGCAGAGGATCTGGGTGACGCGCGCCAGCTCTCTTTCACGCCCCACGATGCGATCCAGCTTCCCTCTGCGGGCGGCCTCGGTGAGGTTGCGGCAGTAGGTGGTGAGGTACTTCAATTCCTTCCCGCTCTTGCCGCGATTCTGACTCTGACCGCCGTTTCGCTTTTGGTTGTTCCCTTCGGGTCGGCCTTGGGCGGGGTGGTTCTCGCCGTTCTTTTTCAGCTCACCGAACATGGCGGCGAGGCTCTTACCGAGATTCTCCATACCGGTGGGCATTCCTTCCCCGTCCTCCCCGAAGAGGCTGGGCATATCGATGGCGGGGGCACCGCCGTCCTCCACGCCGTCGGACTCGGAGGGGGCGGCCATCATTTCGTTCATGCTGTCCTCCATGGAGGCGATCTGGTCGGGGGTGATGCCCATCTGCCCCGCGATGCCGTCCAGCATATTGTTGACGGGCAGACCCACCTCCTTGGCACAACGCATACAGAGACCCTCAGAGGTTCTCTGTCCGTTTTCCATTTTCGTAATGAATACCACAGCGATGCGCTTGTGGCATCTGGCGCACATAACCATATATTTCACTTGTTGGGGGTACCCAACGGACTCCTTTGCTTGGGGTAACGGATTAAAAACTAATCCAGGATATATCATACCACTTTTCGGGGCGGTTGTCAAGGGGGGGCGGAGTGAAGGGAGCGTGAAAGCAAGGTGACTGTGGGCCCCGTTACGCTTCCCCGGCACGCGAATGAGCCCCCCGCAATCGCGGGGGGCTCTCACTGTATAGTCGAGGGTAGGATGCCGTCGGGATCAAGTCAGATATCCCGTCCAGGGGAGCTTAGTCTTCTGCAAGAGGTCTACGGCGAGGATGACCGCACCGATCAACACCCATGCGACCGCCGTAATGATGAGCGTATGCTGCGTATGGATGAGCTTATCGCACAGCAGGGTGGCGGAAAAGATGACCATGCCTTGACAGCAGTAGATGATCGTGCTGATCCTCCGCATCCAAGGTGCCGTCGAGATCCTCACGGAGGAATTCACAGCAAACAGGAACAGGAAGAACGAGGCGGGGATCAGCATGAAAGCCGCATCAGTAGCCCCTGCACCGATCCATTTGTCTACCAGGATGACCTCTACATAGTAGAGAGCGAAGGAGATCAGCCCCAGAAGGAGACAGAGACCTCCGGGGATCCCGGACAACCTCTCCCTGTTTTTCGCCGCGTATTTTCCGATGGCGAAGAAGAAGCAACCGCAGATGATGCTATTATAGGGGGTGAAATAGAGGAACCGCGTCATCTGCTTGGGGAGCAGACCGTGGTACAGAGATGTCAGCACGCACAAAAGGTACATCAGTGCCGTGATAGCCAGGATCGTGCGGTCCGTCAGCTTTCTCCCCATCATGGAAACGATCCACGCGCTGAAGACACAGCTCAAAAGATACCACGAGCCCAAAAAGCTGTTTGATATCATCCATTCCTTGGCGATCATGACCCACGTGGTGACCGAGGTCAGATCTCGTGATAGGAACCATGTATCCAGGATCTGAGGGATGTTGAAGACGAACCAAAGAGCATACAGGGCAAGGATCCGTATCGTGTATCGTTTCAGCTGCTCCCTTGAGACAGTCCCGTTCGTTCCCTTGCTGAACAGGAAGAAGGAGGACGCAAGGAAAAAGAAGGGCACGCCCCACCTTGCCAAGAGCTGTACTCCATAAAAATGCAACGGCTCTCCAACAGAGTGGAGAGCTCCAATGTGCATCGAAAATATCAAGATACTGCCTACAAGCTTTAACAGGTCGATCGCGTCATACTTTTTTTTCATGATACCGTGCTCCACATTCTTCTCAAGGCCTTTTTCACCGGCAGAAAGCAGGCGAGATCTGACCAAGTAACAGATAAGTGTATTATAATTCTTTTGAAATAGCGTTTTGTTAACAAAAAAAAACAGAACAGTAACATTTTCGTAACATTCACCTTCTTCCAGCTCTTCGTAAAAGATCCTTGACAACTACGCCACCATGTAGTATAATATAATGGAGTATAAATATTCCCCGCCCGCACAAACGGGCAGGCCCGCGCGCGGGCAGAAAGGACACATATATGACCTACGTAGTTGCCAACCTTCACGGACACCTGGAGGAGTACAAGACCCTCCTCCAAACCATCAAATTCAACGCCGACAGAGACGTTTTGTACGTTCTGGGCGATACCGTGGACTACGGCCCCGATCCCATGGGGCTGATCGAGGACATGAGCTACCGCCTCAACGTCTACCCCATCGCGGGCGAGCATGATTTCACCGCCGTCAAGATGCTGGCGGGATATGAAAAGATGCAGGCCGCCATGGCAAAGGGACAGGCTCCCGACAAGGAGTTCGTCAGCGAGCTGACCGCCTGGGTGCAGGACGGTGGCGAGCCTACCCTGTCGGGCTACCGCGCCCTGGACAAGGATATGCAGGAGGGCGCTCTGGAGTACCTGTCGGATATGCCTCTCTACGAGGAGGTCACGGTGAACGGCCATGACTACCTGCTGATCCACCAGGGTATCTACGATTTCACCCCCGACGTGGAGCTGGACTGGCTGGAGCCCGAGGACTTCTTCTCGGAGTCCCTCGACCCCACCGCCAAGTATTTCGAGGACAAGACCATCATCGTGGGTCATACTCCCACCAGCGAATCCAACGGCGGCGCGGATCGCATCTTCTACGGCAACGGTACCATCTTCATCGACTGCGGTCTGGGCCGCGGCGGCCGACTGGGATGCCTGCGTCTGGAGGACGGTAAGGAGTTCTATGTCTAAGCAGAAAACCAACCGAAACGAAAAGCCCGAGGTGGTGACGGTCAGCATCCATGACCTGAACAACCTCGGTTGCGGCGTGGCCAGAATGCCCGAGGGGACTCCCGACGGGGGTCTTGTGGTATTCGTCAAGGGCACCGTCACGGGGGACGTGGCGCGGGCGCAGATCATCAAGCGCACCAAGTCCTTCTGCGTGGGCAAGCTTTTGGAGATCGTGACCCCCTCCCCCATGCGGGCGGAGGAGGAGTTTTGTCCTGCTCCCGAGGCCTGCGGCGGTTGCGTGTACCGCCACCTCAAATATGAGGATGAACTGATCTCTAAGCATGCCCGCGTGGAGAAGGCCTTCCGACAGGCGGGGCTTGCCGACGTGGTCATCCGTCCCGTGCTGACCGTCAAGCGGGAGGGCGAGCACGTCACCCGCGGCTACCGCAACAAGGGGATGTACCCCGTCCGTCAGGGCAAGAATGGGATGGAGGCGGGCTTCTATGCCGCCAAGACCCACAAGGTGATCCCCTGCTTTGACTGCGCCCTCCAGCCCGATTTCTTCGGTGAGTTGGTGCGGGAGGTGTGCAAGCTCTGCGACAAGTACCGCGTGACGGCTTACGATGAAGAAACGGGAAAGGGCACTCTGCGCCACATTTACCTGCGTTGCGCCGCCGACGGGACGACTCTCCTGACGCTGGTGATCAACGATGTGAAGCTCCCCAAGCCTGCCGCCGAGGGGCTGGTGCATGAGTTGGTGGGCCGCTTCCCCTCCCTGTGCGGTATTCTTTTGAATATCAACCGCGAGAACACCAACGTGGTGCTGGGTGACAAGTTCGTGACCCTGTGGGGCAAGGACTATCTGGAGGATATCCTCTGCGGCAAGAAGCTCCGCTTGTCGGCGGGGTCCTTCTACCAAGTGAACCACGATGCCGCCGAGCTGCTCTACAACACCGCCGCCGACATGGCGGGTTTGACGGGGAGCGAGCATCTCCTTGACCTCTACTGCGGCGCGGGGAGCATCGGTCTTTCCATGGCCGACCGCGTGGCCGACGTGACGGGCATTGAGATCATCCCCGAGGCGGTGGAGTGCGCCCAAGTCAACGCCCGCCTGAATGGGCTGGACGAGACCCGCGCGCGGTTCTTCTGCGGGGACGCGTCCGACGCGCATAAGTTCCTGGCCGCCGCGGAGGAGAACGGCGCGCCCTCCCCCGATCTGGTGGTGATCGACCCGCCCCGCAAGGGCACGACCCGCGAGCTGATCCAAGAGATCGCGGCGCGGGGGATTCGACGGGTGGTGTATATCTCCTGTGAGCCGGAGACGCTGGGGCGGGATTGCGCGGTGTTTAGAGAGTTTGGGTATAGCATCGGGGAGGTTCAGCCGGTGGACTTATTTCCCAGAACAGGTCACGTCGAAAGTGTCGTTTGTCTGTCACGAAAATAAGCGATTTTGACCCATAAAATGGCACTTTTTCGGCATTTTAAGCGGTTTTTGAGCCAAAAAAACGATATTTGAAATCAAAACACCTCAATTTGATTTGGGACAAATGATGATTTTGAGCAAAGATCGAAACTCTAATTTACAGCTGTATAATCACGGACGGATATTTCAAATGCAAATCTCCGTGTATTGAGGAATTGTCTAATAAAAGCAAGAGGGATGGTGGTTGTTGTGACTAATCAAGAAAAGGGCTTGGAGTTTGAAAAGCGGTGCTTTTCAAAGCTAGTGGATCTAAATTTTACGGATTTATCTTTGACACGAAATACCGATAATGGTGCAGATATTATTGGAACATTAAATGGAACTAGGTATGTTTTCCAATGCAAAAACCATAAAAAGCCTCAGGGAAATAGATGTGTTCAAGAGGTGATTGCTGCGCAAAAGTTATATAAAGGTAATAGGTGTGTTGTTATTTCACATAGTTCGTTTACTTCTGCGGCAATTGCTTTGGCTAAAGCTAATAACTGTATTCTTATTAAAGCAAATGTTTTTTTTGAGTTGTCTGATTTTCCTCCAAAAGATTACTCTGCGCAATTTGATCAAAACACTCCAGTGTATGATTTTGAATATCAACTAATTGAAAAATATGAAGAAATAAAGAAGAGGTTAGGGAGAACTCCTAAGTGGGAGGAACTTGATGCACATACCCGTTATGTAATAACGAAGAAGTATAAAAATTATAGCATATTTTTGTCTTCAATAGGCGATAAAAAATGTACGGCTAAGCATTCAGACGATGAACTTAAAAAAGAATATATGCGTATAAGAGAACTTTTGAACAGAGTTCCCACAGGTGCCGACATCCGCGCTTATAGTTCATTCCCATATAACCAGTTTCATGAGTATCCGTTAACCAAACTGCAAAAAGAATGTGGAGATCGACCTAATATAGAACGTGGGGTATCGAAGGAAGCATTAACACATTCATATTTTGAATTGGAGAAAAAACTAGGCCATCCTCCCGCTGTTAAAGAAATTGATCAATTTGGAACATATAGGTCGTCATATTATGTTCGCAGGTGGGGGAGTATAGACAACTTCCTGCTAGAAATTGGCAGAACGAGGACTTCTGCTGGATTACCTAGACGTTATACCAATGATGAGGTAATTGCAATATATTCACTTATAAAGATATTGCTATCTTTGGTAAAAGAGAGTGATAATTATGAAATCAATCAAACCGTTCTAGAACAACTTCAGTTTAATAGTGGAACGCTCATTTCGCCAGCTACCTTTTCAAACAAATTTGGTGATTGGAAAGCTTTTTGCACATATTTAGAAGAAAACAATATTAACAATGAATTATTAAAAATCGTGAGGCGAATTCGTTGCGAAGGAATACAAGTTCTGTTTACGGATACAGTACCGTCATAAGATTTAAATGGTAAAAGCGAGACAATAAATTTTATTGAAAATTTCATGTCGGAATGGATAAACTATGGCTCATTTCAAAAGGTTGGACAAAATGGCGTTTTAATTCAAGGTCATAATAATTGAAACTATCTACGATATGTTTCCAAGCACCGTTCATAAATCAGGGACAAATGTGATTTTCTACCTATGATTTTGAGACTTTTTGGAGTTTCCACCCCCGTTTTTGCCCGTTTTTTATACCTTTTGGAGTCTTGACCCATGTGGAGAATGTCGTGTGCTTAAAACTCATACAGAATAATTCTCGCGAAAATATCCAGTAGTGGTAAAATCACCACCACATTTTCAGGAGAAATGAAACCCAAAATGCCGCGGCTTAAATGGTTTGAGCATAACGATAAAGTGAATAGAAAGTGAATAGAAAATGTAAAGGAGTTCTCAACCATGTCCCCCTTTATCATAGCCATCATCCTCTTCGCCATCACCTACGTCCTTCTCTTCACCCTGCCCAAGGCGCGCTCCTACATAGCCCTTTGCTCGGCGGTGATCTTCTCGGTGTGGCTGACCTTCTTCTGCGCTGACATCGAGTTCGGTCTCGGTACCATCGTGGGTGCCATCGACTTCAATATCCTCATGATGATCGCGGGCACCATGGGCATCGTGACCCTGTTCATCGAGTCCAAAATGCCCATGCGGATCGCTGACGTGATGCTGTCCAAGTTCAAGAACGTCAAGATGGCCATTGTGGCCATGGCGGTGCTTTCGGGCGTGGTGTCGGCCTTCGTGGACAACGTGGCCACGGTCTTGATGATCGCCCCCATCGCTCTGGCGGTGTGCAAGAAGCAGAATATGTCCCCCGTCCCCGCCATCATCTCCATCGCGGTCTCCTCCAACCTGCAGGGCGCGGCCACGCTGGTGGGCGACACCACCTCCATCCTGCTGGGCGGTTACGCCGGCATGAACTTCTTCGACTTCTTCTGGTTCCTCGGCCGTCCCGGTATCTTTTGGGCGGTGGAGCTGGGCGCGGCGCTGACTGTGGTGATCCTCCTGTTCCTCTTCCGCAAGGAGACCAATCCTCTGACCCTCACCGACAAGACCGAGGTCACAGACTACGTTCCCTCCTACCTCATGGTGGGTGTTGTGGTGGCGCTGATCCTGGCCTCCTTCATCCCCCAGCCCGCGGGCGGCGCGCTTTTGACTCTATACGAGCTTCGCAACGGTATCATCTGCATGGTGCTTTTGTTGGTGGGCATCGTGATCAATCTCTGCCGTACCAGGAGCTTTGAGTCCACCAAGGGTGTGTTCAAGGAGATGGACTACCAGACCCTGCTCCTGCTGGCTTCCCTCTTCGTGGTCATTCAGGGCATCACCTCGGCGGGGGTTATCGACAAGCTGGCCGAGCTTCTGGTGAGCCTCGGCGGCGGCAATCTGTTCCTCATGTACACCGTCATCGTCTTCGCCTCGGTGCTGATCTCGGCGGTGGTGGACAACATCCCCTACGTGCTGACCATGCTCCCCGTGGTGACGGGGGTGGCCCAGGCCATGGGGGTGGAGCCTTACGTCCTGTACTTCGGCCTCTTCGTGGGCGCGACCCTGGGCGGCAACATCACCCCCATCGGTGCCAGCGCGAACATCACGGGTATCGGTATTCTCCGCAAGGAGGGGCATGAGGTCAGAGCGAAGGACTTCATGAAGATCAGCGTGCCGTTTACGCTGACGGCGGTGCTTTCGGGGTATTTGTTTATTTGGGTTTTCTGGGGGCTTTTGTGATCACGCCCGCAGGGCATATCTCGCCCGAAGGGCATATCGTGCCAAACGGGCATATCTCGCCCAAAGGGCATCTCGCGCGCCGTTAGGCGCTCCATTCCATGATTTCAAGGAGAACCTACCATGGACAAGATCACCATACGCGAGTTATCCATAGATTTGACAGTTGACATTACGAAGGTTTGCGATCCACTCAGAGGCCGCAGTATCTTCATCAACCAGCTTCTCCGTGCCTGTTCCTCTATCGGCGCGAACGCCAGTGAAGCCAGATACGCGCAGAGCAACGCTGACTTTATCAATAAGCTTGAAATCGCGCTGAAGGAGTGCAACGAGACCGATTATTGGTTGGAAATACTGGTAAAGACAAACTCCATCAGTCAAGACGATTATCGCAGATTGTGCAGTAAATGCAGTCACATCAAGCGAAAGCTGATCGCGTCTATCACAACTGTTAAGAACAAAACAAATTCACAGTTCCCTACAGAACCGCAACCTTAAAGTAATTGCGATATGCCCTTCGGGCACGATATGCCTACGGCGCGATATGCCCGTTGGGCGCGATATGCCCTTCGGGCGTGAAAGGAGTCTCCCATGAACGTCATCCACACAACCCTCGAGATCGGCGCCACCGCGCCCTTCAGGATCATCCACCTCTCCGACACCCATCTGACCTACGCCGATCTCCGCGACGGCCAGCGCAAGGTGGATCTCATTGATTGGCGGCTTCCCTCCTTCCCCAACGCTGAAAAGGTGCTGGCCGAGGCGGGGGAGCTGTCCCGTGAGCTGAACGCCCCCATCTTCCACACGGGGGATCTCATCGACTACGTATCCCTGGCCAATCTGGAGGCGGTGAAGGCCTTCACCGACACCCACGACGTGTACATGGCCACGGGCAACCATGAGTTCTCCCTCTACGTAGGGGAGGCCAAGGAGGACGCGGCTTACCGCAACCAAAGTCTGCCCGCGGTGCAGGCCTGCTTTGGGAACAACATCCGCATGGATTCCCGTGTGGTGAACGGGGTCAATTTCGTCGCGCTGGACAACGGATACTACCTCTTTGAGCCCGAGCAGTTCGAGTTCCTCAAGGGAGAGGTGGCCAAAGGGCTGCCCATCGTGCTGATGATGCACACGCCCCTGTACGATCCCAAGTTCTACGAGCGCATGATGAGCTACTGCCCCTGCGCCTACCTTATGGGCGTGCCCGAGGAGCTGATGGTGGGCTAACCCCCGACCGCTACATCCAGCAGAAGGCGGACGAGGTCACGCTGAAGATGATGGAGTACATCGCAAAGGAGCCGCTCATCAAGTACATTCTGACGGGGCATCAGCATTTTGATTTCGAGAGCGTGTACGCCGAGAGAGTGCCCCAGATCGTGACGGGGATCGAGACGGCGAGGGTGATCGAGTTCGTGTAAAGGAGACCGCTATGCTCACCCAAGATGCATATAAGCAGTTCTTTGAATCCCGTGACTTCCAAAAGAAATGGAAGGCCTACAAAACCGCCTTTGGGAAGAATCTGGACGGGCTGTTCGGGGATAACTACAACGCGAAGGTACGGCTGGCCGAGGGGTTGCAGTTACTATTGGACGGCAAGCTCCACGACGCGTATCACGGCCACCTCCGCCACTTCGCAGGCCTCTGCGAGACCCAGCTTGACCGCGCCGTTTTCGATCGGTTGGTCGCCCTCTGCTTCAACGAGTCGGAGATGTCCGCGGTGCGGGAGGGGGATTGGGTCAAACGCTCGTTGGGGGATGATTTCCTCTATGCCCGCGTGGAGAAACGGACGGCAGAGGGCGCTGTGGTCAAGGAGATCTTTACCCGCGGCTTGGTCTATATGAGGGATCAGGTGCGGGATCAGCCCTATTTCCGCTTGGAGATCACCGATCTGAAATGCTACCAGCTTCCCTCCCGTGCTGAGCTGAAGACCATCCAAGCCTATTGGGATGCCCACCCCGAGGAGGAGGCGTTGACCCGCCGCCACACCGAGCGGATGCTTTCCTATCGGGATGCCGCCTTGAAGAACGGTATGCAGGAGGCCGCCTGGGAGCACTGTCAATTCCACTTCTATCGGCGCACCACCGACAAGGCGGCCTTTGCTCTCAATCTTCGGGATTATGGCACCCACATCCGCGTGGTCTACGGCTTCACGACCATTCCCGACGAGGATTTCTTCCGCGACCACGGAGGGGACGACGACGATATCAAGCTCCGCCACGCCGCTATCATACGGGACGATGAAGATGAAGCCGAGACCGCCCGCTCCATACAGGCGGTGTTTGAGCAGTACCGCCACACGGCCAAGGACGATATCCTCGCGCTGAAAAAGGAGCGGCAGAAGGAGTTTCTGTCCCGCATCCACGCCTACCTCAAGCCCTTGGGCTTTGCCAAGAAGGCTTCCAAGTGGACGAAAAAGCTCCCCGACGGCTTTGTTTTGGAGTTTGAGGCGCAGAAATCCGCCTATTCGGATGTGTATTACTTCAATATCTCGGTGTACCCTGACGGTCAGCTCTACCACGCCTGCTTCAGCACCCGGCTGACCACCGACGGAGAGCAGACCCACAACTGGCAGATCCTCACCGACGGGCAATTCCGTGATATCATGGAAAGAGCCATTAAGACCTATATCCAACCCATCCTGCAAACGCCCTTTTCCGAGCTGGGCAAGAAATCCCGCATCTGGGCGAGGTGCCTCTGTCAGCGGGACAGGTGCGAGGCTTGCTGGGTGGAGAAGAATCTGTGGGAGACGAAAGAGGAGACGAAATGAATCATCCTCCGCGCCATCCCCGAAAGGAGACCGCTATGGAACGTCAGAAAGATCTCCCGCGCAAGACCCAATACCACATCGCCGCCTGGATCCTCGCGGCGGTCTCGGCCTTCCTCATCCTGCTTTTGGTGGAGTCCGCGCTGAATATCCCTCTGCTCCATGCCACCCATGAAGACTTTCCCCGCAGAGAGTACACCTTTGTTTCTCTGCGGATCAACAAGGATCCCGAGGACGGAAGGCGTACCTATCTTATGACCGTGGAGGAGGAGACTCTGCCTCTGCGGATCCCCGATCTGATGGACTCGCCACAGCTTCGCTCTCGGCTGGAGGCCTTTGAGGCGGGAGACAGATTCTACTGCTACGTTGACGAGAATTCCGCTTCTCTGGAGGCGGTGGAGATGGGAATCTATACCCACGTGGATTTTTACACCCTGGAGGAGTATCAGGCCGAGCTTGCCGTGAGTCTTTACTCGCTCTTGCCCATCGGCGGGGTGATACTGGTGATCTCGGTGGGGGCCTCGGTCTGGTGCTTTGTGAAGGCGAGGAGATGCGGACTGGAGACGCCCGTAGCCGTGGATGATTCCATCTCTTAATAAATAATGAAAACGATATGCCCTTCGGGCGCGAGATGCCCGTTGGGCGCGAGATGCCCGTTGGGCGCGGTATGCCCTGCGGGCGTAATAGAAAGGATAGAATATGCTCCCCTGCCCCTACGCGAAAAAATGCGGAGGCTGCTCCCTCCAGAACCTCCCCTATGAAGAACAGCTCCACTTGAAGCAGGCCAAGCTCATTAAGCTCCTTGGCCGTTTTGGCCGTGTGGAGGAGATCATCGGCATGGAGGATCCCACCCACTACCGCAACAAGATCCAAGCGGCCTTCCGCTCCAAGAGTGGGAAGGTGGTGTCGGGTGTGTACCAGTCTGCCTCCCGCCGCATCGTGGAGGTGGAGTCCTGTATGCTGGAGGACGAGTGCGCCGCGCCTATCCTGGCTACCGTCCGCAAGCTCTGCGCCTCCATGAAGATCCGTCCCTATGATCTGGAATCGGGTCAGGGCTTTCTGCGGCACGTCTTGATCCGCAAGGGCTTTGTGAGCGGGGAGATCATGGTGGTGCTGGTCACAACCAAGGGCGAGTTCCGATCCGAGCGATCCTTTGTGAATGAACTGCTCCGTCGCCATCCCGAGATCACCACGGTGGTGCGGAATATCAACCCCACCGACACCGCCCTGTTTCTGGGGAGCGAGAGCCATATCCTCCACGGGGAGGGCTACATCACCGACCGCCTCTGCGGGCTGGAGTTCCGCATCAGCCCCCGCTCCTTCTATCAGGTCAATCCCATCCAGACCGAGATCCTGTACGGCAAGGCCAAGGAGTTCGCGGGTCTGACTGGGAGTGAGACCGTCATCGACGCCTACTGCGGCACGGGTACCATCGGGCTGACCGTGGCCTCGGGTGCCAAGGAGGTGATCGGCGTTGAGGTGAATAAGGACGCGGTGGCCGATGCTATGGAGAACGCCAAGCGCAACGGTGTCACCAACGCGGTCTTCCACGCCGCCGACGCGGGGGAGTTTATGGAGGCCATGGCCGCGAAGGGGCAGAGTGCCGACGTGGTCATCACCGACCCGCCGAGAGCGGGGTGCAGCGGGAAGTTTTTGCACAGTCTTATGAAGCTGGCTCCCAAGAGGATCGTGTACGTGTCCTGCAATCCCGAGACGTTGGCGCGGGATCTGTATACCTTGAGTAAGGGCGGGTATAAGGTGAGGAGGATACAGCCGGTGGATATGTTTCCGTTTACCTCCCATGCGGAGGTGGTCGTGGGGGTGGAGAGGAAAATATGAGTTTACCTGAACGAAAGAACCATCGTTTAAGACCATATGATTACGGAAAAAGCGGCTACTATTTCATTACGATCTGTACAAACAACCGCTTGCCGCTTCTATCTGTGATCACCGCACGGGAACAAAACTCCCCTTTGGTTCCCTCTACCCCCATTGTAGGGAGCGGTGCCCTCACCGCTCCGCAACCTTTGGTCACCCTTACACTATTTGGTAAGACGGTACTGGAAAGCTGGAACAAAATTGAAACCATGAATGAAAATATCGCAATTGATAAGTATATTTTCATGCCCGACCATATTCACGGCATTATTCGTATAGATAACCCCGAAAAGATCCAACACCCAAAAGAGAATTTTGACTTTCAAGTGGCGGAGCGGTGGGGGCACCGCTCCCTACCGGGGGTTATCCGAGATTTCAAATCCGTGACCACCCGTCAATACAAATCCATGTTTCATGTGAATGAATCGTTGTGGCAGTCCTCTTATTATGACACAGTGATCCGCACACGCGAACAGTATATTGATATATGGAATTATATCGAGAACAATCCCCAAAAATGGTTATTTGAACACAGTTAATAGCGTGAAGAAAGGAACCGCCAATGTCCAAAAGATCCCGTGCCCGTACCAAGGCGCGACAATCGGAAAAGCAGACCGCCAGTGATCTGGAATTGAAGAAAGCACACATTCGTGATGCCTCCTCCGAGCAGGTGATTTATTTGATCCTGTGGGGGGTGCTTACCGCCGTATGCCTGGCAGTCCCCGTGTTTTTTCAGCCATCCTCGGTTTCCCTTTGGTTTCTCCCCGTGGCACCTGCCATTCTGACCGCCATATGGGCAGTGCGGGCGATCCGTTTCCGTCGGGTCGCAAGGCTGTACGAGGGCATTTGCCACGCAAGCGAGGAGACCGTGTCGTTTCGCTGCCGCAAGGTGGATTTCTATGAGCGGCAGATCTCCAAGTGGAACTCGATCCTGTTCTGCATCGCCTTTTACGCTGAGGACGGACGGGTATTTTACTACGTTTACGCCTATCGGGAGGGACTGTCCCCCCTTGCGGTCAAGACGATCCGAAAACGGTTTACGGGTGCCGACGTGGAATTTTTGTGCTACCGCGGTACTACGGCCGTAAAAGAATTTGATCCCTACCAACTCATTCTCACATAGAAAGGAACCCACCATGAACATCCTCTTCATCGGCAACAGCTACACCTACTTTTTCGACCTCCCTTCCCTTTTCGCTGACCTCTGCCGCGCAAACGGTCACGACGTCCGCGTGGATTCCGTCACTGCCGGCGGCCGCAAGCTGCACGAGTGTCTGACCGAATTCTATAGCGATCTGAACGTGGGCGACCCGCTGGGCAAGAAGATCTCCGAGCTTCTGGAGGAGGTGGAGTACGACGTGCTGATCCTGCAGGAGCAGTCCTGTCTCCCCTACCACAACCCCGAGCTGTTCTTCGCGGGGGCGGTGGGGCTGTCCACCATCATCGGGGCGTGGCGCACCATCCTGTACGCGACTTGGGGCCGCATGGACGGCAGTGAGGATCTGGACTACTTCGGCTGGACCCGTCTTTCCATGACCCGGGGACTGTATGATTCCTACTGCCACGCCGCCTCGCTGGTTCACGGCGAGGTGTCCCCCGTGGGTCTGTGCTTCGCCAAGGCGGTGGAGACCACCCCCGAGATCGACCTGTACGATCCCGACAAGTCCCATCCCTCCTACGCGGGCTCCTGTGTGACGGCTCTGTGCCACTACAAGACGGTGTTCGGGGAGATGCCTGCCGATCTGTCGGCGCTGAAGCTGGATCGTGAGGCGGTGGCCAAGCTTACGGCCATCGTGGACGAGGTGGTGCAGGTAGAAAAGGAAATTGAATCATGATCCTTTTCCGCCCTGTCGGTGAAGCCGAGCTGCGGCTGATCGCCGAGACAAACTTTCGCACCTTCCCTCCCCGGCTGGACTGGCAGCCCATCTTTTATCCCGTGTTGAATCAGCGGTATGCCAAGAGATCGCGGACAGATGGAACACCAAGGATCCCGCGTCGGGCTATCGGGGCTACGTGACCCGCTTTGAGGTGGATGATGCCTATATCGTCCGTTTTCCTGTGCAGACCGTGGGCGCGAGCTATCACCAAGAGCTATGGGTTCCCGCCGAGGAACTGGAAGAATTCAATCAACATATTCTGGGTAAGATCGAGATCGTCAAAACCATAGAAGGAACCTGCTCCGACACATAAACATCTTTTGAAAGGACGCCGCTCATGTACGAAAGCACCTCCATCCGCCTCCAAGCCCACAAGGGCGATTCCGTAAACGCCCCCGAGAACACCATGGCCGCCTTCCGCGCCGCCTGTGATGCGGGGTATGAATTCATCGAGCTGGATCCCAAATTCACCTCCGACGGGGTGTGCGTGCTACACCACGATTGGACGGTGAACAGAACAGGACATAGCGCCGACGGTACCGCTCTGCCTCCCGACACGCGGGTGGACGGGCTGA
This sequence comes from Eubacteriales bacterium, assembly GCA_045128275.1. Taxonomy (GTDB): domain Bacteria; phylum Bacillota; class Clostridia; order Oscillospirales; family CAG-272; genus CAMEON01. The sequence goes on from JBGVRH010000046.1 coordinate 89,065, forward strand.
CTCTGACCGAACTGAAGGCGTTGGACTTCGGGGTGTGGTTCTCCGAGGAGTTTCGCAGGGAGACCATCCCCACCTTTGAGGAGGCCATCCCCTACATCCTGTCCCGTGGCGTGTCGGTCAAGGTGGACAACGTGTGGGAGCGGTTCACCCCCGAGCAGCAGGAGATCCTGTTCGGTCTCGTGCGAAGGATCGGTGCCTGTCACCCCGAGACGGGGGCGAGGATTGGCATGACCTGCGCGCGGCTGGAGAACGTGGCGCGGGTTGCGAAGGAGCTTCCCGAGGCGGCCATTCATTACGATGGATTGGTGGACGATGCGGCTCTTGCGGCTCTGGATGAGTCCGCGGCGGGGCGGGAGCTGTACATCTGGCTTCGGTTCCACAACGCCAAGACCGCGTGGAACAAGAATCCTCCCGTGGATGCCGCGTATGCCGAAAAGGTCAAGGCGCACGGGCGGTTGGGGATCTGGCTGATCGACGACCCTGACGAGATGCCCGCTGTGAGGGAGTTTGCGCCCTTTGTGGTGGAGACCAACGGTGGGGTGAGGCCAACAAAAAATAATATTTGTTACTTCACGAAATCTACTGAAAAGCTCCTAACAATATTGCAACTTCTCGATGTTCCCAAAGATGACATCATAGGTATTATGATGCTATGTGAAAACAACGAAGAAATCAGTAACAAGGTACTAGGTTATGTGATTTTCAAGGAAGAAACCAATTTTGGAATCACCTATTCTGATATTCTGTCGTATACCATGTCTGTTCGCATACATATGGGGCTCGACCGCATTCAGTTTTTGCCCTTCTGTATGTATGTCCGCTACATTAAAGAATCGACGGAAGAACTCTACCACGGCGATTTTTATTATGTGAATACCGTATACGGATGGGATGAAAGCAGTTATCTGCTTGTGAATGAATTGGATGAAGAAAAGGAGTATCCTGCAGAAGATTTTGAACGGATCACCCCCTCATTGATCGTATACACCGGATATGAGGACGAGGCTGGAAATCTTTGCGCCGAAGAAGGCTTTGAAATTGGGGAACAGTACCGCGTAACAAAGATTCAAAATATGTACTACATACTGGACAACGGACGTCAATGTGTTGACGAAGAGATCTGGCCTGTCGAGTTTATACCAACACCTCCATCCCCTGAAAAAGCCATTTCGCACGACACCGCTTTGAACTATTTGAAACACGCCATTGAGCACGGTGATGTTCACGGATTTTCAAAGCATCTTACGGATCAAACCGAGTTAATCTGTGATTTCGATGACAGCCATCTCGTTGGGCCGAATGCGATCATCAAATATTTTCTGGAACAGCATAATTGTGTACTGGATCATGGTCTGTTTCGATTCGTATTAAACGGAAAAGTCGAGGAAACAGGGCAATCTCCTTTCCAAGCAGGTGAACAGATTCTTTTGATCCATGAAAAAAATCCCAACGAGGACGGTCTCTTCCCTTTTCATGCGAACACAAAAGAACACGGGTGTTTCATCACCAAAATCATCATAACCAATCATCTGGTTCAATCATTGACTCCTACCGAGGACTGATTGTACGAGTAAGAAACTGCTATGAAACGAACACTCTTAACTATTGATTCCAATCTTTTCCCTACCGAGTACCGCCCCCTGCTGACAGGCGCGCCCGTCTACGACAGCTCCTGCTCCCCTGCGGCGAGGGTGTACTACATCGACCGCGACGGGGGGTACTACCTCAAGACCCAGCCCGTGGCCAAGGGGTCTCTGCGCCTTGAGGCCGAGAAGGGCCGCTTCTTCTTTGAGAAGGGCTTGGGCGCGGAGGTGCTTTCCTACACCACCGTGGGGGAGTCCGATTGGCTTCTGACCCGCCGTGTGGTGGGGGAGGACTGCACCCATGCCGAGTATCTGGCACAACCCGAGCGGCTGGTGGAGCTGTGGGCGGAGATCCTGCGTCGACTCCACGATCTGCCCATTGAGGGCTGTCCCGCGCCCGATTATCTGGGCAAATATCTGGCCTTGGCGGAGGAGAACTACCGCACGGGCAACTATGACAAGAGCCAATTCCCCGACAGCTTCGGGTACACCTGTGCCGAGGAGGCGTGGGGGGTTCTGTCCGAGGGCAAGCACCTTTTGAAGGCCGACACCCTCATCCACGGGGACTACTGTCTCCCCAACGTCCTGCTGGACGGGTGGAGATTCTCGGGGTTCATCGACCTTGGGAACAGCGGTGTGGCGGATCGACACATCGACCTGTTCTGGGGTGCGTGGACGCTGGGGTTCAATCTGCACACCGATGCCTACCGTGGGCGGTTCTTCGATGCCTACGGGCGGGATAAGGTGGACGAGGACTTGATCCGCGTGGTGGCGGCGGCGGAAGTGTTTGGGTGAATGCGAAATGCAAAATGCAAAATGCAAAATCAAGAACGATATAACGAAAACCATGAAGAAGACAAAACCTTTATTCATCCCCTGTACAGAGAAGCGCAAAGGCTCTACCGCCTACTACGAATTCCAATACTGCAAGCGTGACCTGACCGTGGAGCAAGCGGTCAAGTCGGATGCGTGGACGTACTGGGCGGAGGATTCCCTGCTGGTTCACATGGACGGGGAGCATGAGCTGTTTCAGCACTACATAAAGCCGTATATGTCCGCGCCCCACGCGCCAAATGGGAGTCGGGTGTACTTCTACGCGGGAGTCAACTACTACACCCGCGAGGAGACCGCCGAGATGCTGGATAAGATCAAGGCAGACCGCCCCGACGAGTGTGAGGTGCTGATCCCGTGGCTGGAGCGGGCGGCGGGGGAGCTTTACGGATTCTATATTTTGGGGATCTGATACCCTTACTACATAGGAGAAAACCATGAAGAAGAAAAAAACATGCATCCCCCTCCCCGAGGGGTGCGAGACCTTTCGCGGGTCGGGTATAGTCGGGTTGACGGCGGCTTGTCTGGATGCTACCTTGCTCCTGACCGCGCTGTTTCTTCCCGTTCTCCTGTGCCTTGCCTTACAGGAGCAGAACGCCCGCCACTTTCTGCTGATCCTGCTCCTGATCCCCCTTCTGATCTGTGTTTACATTCCGGTTGGTTGCATCGTCCTCCTGCTCTCCCGCCTGTTCGTCAAGCCCCGCGTGGGGATTCTGGACGGACGGATCTACATGACGAACTCACGACGCTCCATCCCTATGGCAGAAATTCGCTCCATGGAGCTGTTTCTCGGAAGCTACAGCCACAGGCGCACAGCTCAGCCCACGCACCTGACCGTTACACTTCCCCACGACGAGACCCTCGTGATCTCCCATCCTTCCCCTCGTCTTCTCCGTACCTTACGCAGATCTCTTCCCGACGTACAATTTACCGTGAATTGGAAGTACCGCGTATGGATTAACGGCGGTATCGGACTGATCGGAGGCGTGATCTTGGGGATCGTAATTCTTTGCCTATGACCTTTTACCCCCATAAGGAGCCTATATGACCAACTGGAAACAAATCACCCTCACCACCCCTCGCCTCATCCTGCGCCCGTGGGTGGAGACCGACGCCGAGGCCTTGTACCGCTTTGCCCGTGACCCTCTGGTGGGGCCGCCCGCGGGCTGGCCGCCTCACACGTCGGTGGAGAACAGCCGCGAGATCATCCGCACTGTCCTTGCGGCGCGGGAGACCTATGCCATGGTGTTGCGCTACGATACAACCGACTCGCTCAGCGGGGAGGTCATCTCTGCGGGGACACCCGTGGGGAGCGTGGGCATCATGTTCAAGGGCTGCGGCTCTTACCCGCACATGGCGAACACCGAGGCCGAGATCGGCTACTGGGTGGCTCTGCCCCTCTGGGGGCGGGGACTGGTGCCCGAGGCGGTGAAGGCCTTGCAGGCGCGGTGCTTTACCGACTTGAAGCTGGACGGTCTGTGGTGCGGGTACTACGAGGGGAACGAAAAATCCCGACGGGTACAGGAAAAATGTGGTTTTACGCCGCGGTGCGACATGGAGATCCCGCCCCATCCCTTAAACGGGGCGACGAAGGAATATTTCACCTACCTGTCCCGCGAGGCGTGGGAGGTCATGCAAGAGCCTGTGACCCATGAAATGAGCCTGCGGGAGGCCCCCTATCGCGCGGTGGCCTCGGGGCGCAAGGTGATCGAGATGCGGTTATTTGACCCCAAGCGGCAGATATTGCAGGCGGGGGATGAGATCCGCTTCACCCTTGTGGGAGGAGACGAATCCGTCACCGCCCTTGTGGTGGGGCTTCACTACTTCCCTTCCTTTGCCGAGTTGTATGAGGCCATGATCCCCCGCGTGGGGGCGGTGGGCCTGGGGTATGGCGAGGGGGAGGTGCCCCATCCCGACGATATGCTGGAGTATTATTCCGAGGATGCCATTGCCCGCTTCGGGGTGGTGGGGATCGAGATTGAAATTCGGAATTCGTAATGCGTAATTCGTAATTGGAGAGCGGTGACGGGGGCGGTATCGGATCCCGGTCGCGATTCAAATTTGGGTTTGACGGTGAGGCGGCCGCGTCCTTGACCCTCCCCTTTGGGGAGGGGGGACCGCGGAGCGGTGGGTGAGGTTTGAGAAGCATGTTGTGTGTCAACGGTTTTCACCTCATCCACCACCTTCGGTGGTCCCCCTTCCCCAAAGGGGAAGGTCGGGGAACGGGGGAACGAACCGATCACTAAACAGCAATTTTTTTCACAACATTCAACAGAAACGAGAACATCACATGGACTACGAACACATCCAATGCCACGGTGAGGGCTTGACTCTCCCTCGCGGCTTTGCCGAGCGGATGCGGAGCATGCTGGGGGATGACTTCCCCGCCTTCTGCGACTCCTACGCCAAGGACATCCACCCCTCCCTGCGGGTGAACACCCTGAAGCTGACTCCCGAGGGACTGCGGGAGATCGCGCCCTTCGTGGGGAGTGAGATCCCTTGGCAGAGAAACGGCTTTTACTACACCACCGACGGGGAGACCCGCCCCGGCAAGCACCCCCTCCACGAGGCGGGGGCGTACTACATCCAGGAGGCCAGCGCCATGCTTCCCGCCTCCCTGTGTCCCCCCAAGCCGGGCGAGCGGGTACTTGACCTCTGCGCCGCCCCCGGCGGTAAGGCTACTCAGCTGGCCGCCGCCCTGTGCGGTGAGGGGCTTTTGGTGGCCAACGAGATCCACCCCACCCGCGCGGGGATTTTGTCCCAGAACATGGAGCGCATGGGGGTACGGAACGCCGTAGTGACCAACGCCACCCCCGCCGAGCTTTCGGAAAAATTCCCCGCCTTCTTTGACAGGATCGTGGTGGACGCGCCCTGCTCGGGGGAGGGAATGTTCCGCAAGGAGGCGGATGCCGTGACCATGTGGAGTCCCGAGAACGTGGCTCTCTGCGCCGCGCGACAGGGTGAGATCCTGGAAGAGGCGGCGAAAATGCTCCGCGCGGGCGGGTACTTGGTCTACTCCACCTGCACCTTCGCCCCCGCCGAGAACGAGGGGGCGGTAATGAATTTCCTGTCCCGCCATCCCGAATTCGAGGTGGTTCGGTCTGCCGAAGACGCTGTTATAGAGTCCCGCGAAAGGGGACTTCTGGACGGCGGCAGACCCGAGTGGGAGGAGGAGTACGGTCAGTTCCCCGCAAGCATCGCGGATCAGGTGAAGGACACCTACCGCGTGTTCCCCCACCATTGCGACGGCGAGGGGCATTTCGCGGCACTCCTGCACAAGCGGGAGGAGGGTGGTGAAGTCCCCCTCTCCTCCAAGGAAGGCAAAAAGAAGAGCCGCAAGCCCGAAAAGCCAAGCGGCGGCAAGGGAAAGCCCGCGCCTGTGACCGTTGCGGTCAAGCTCCTTGAGGAGTTCTGCCGCGAGGTCATGGGGGGGATTCCTTCGTGGGTCGGGGAGACGGTTCCCTGCCTGTTCGGGGACAAGCTGTACCTGGTGCCCAAGGCTCTGTGCGGTGAAATCGACCCCACCGAAGCGTTGAAGGGTCTCCGCGTGCTGCGCGCGGGGCTCTGCGTGGGGACGGTGGTGGGTCTGGACAAGGGGCGCGGGCGGTTTGAGCCCGATCATGCCCTGGCGCTCTGCGCGGGGGCGGGAATCCGCACCCTTGCGGTGGACTATGACTCTGCGGTGGCTTACCTGCGGGGTGAGACGCTCCCCTGCGAATTACGGGGCTGGCATACCGTGAGCTACTGCGGGCTTCCCCTCGGCTGGGGCAAGGCCTCGGATGGGGTGATGAAGAATCATTATCCCAAGGGGCTGCGGTGGTAAATTGCAGTTTATCGGTCTCCGACCGACAAACTGCAAGTGAAGCGCTCCCGCTGGTCGCATGAAGAGCGGCAGAGCCGCATGAAGCGCTCCCGTTGGTCGCATGAAGTACGCCATTCGGGCGCGATAAGGTGCAGATCCTTCGGATCTGTCCATTTAAAATAAAATTGAAACCCGAAGGGTTTCTTCCTTCATGCGGCAAAGCCGCGCTTCATTCACGCGTAGCGTGAACTTCACGCTCGCTTGCGAGCACTTCATGCGCCTTAGGCGCACTTCATTTGGGTTTATCGCAGAGCGATAAACCCAAATTTGAATCTCCCTCCATCTATATACATCATTTTCCGAAAGGACACTTTTATGAACACCAAACCAAACACCTCCTCCCGCGCCGTCACACCCTGTATTCTGGGCTTTTCGGCGTTGGGTGCGTACTTCGCCGTTCTCTTTTTCGGCGGACTGCTCAATAGCGGCAAGGAGAGTATCCTTGACCCCGAATTCATCATCCATCTCCATCCCTTGATCTATGCCGTGGCGTGGCTGGTGCTGGCCGCCATTCTTGTGGTGTACGGCTCGGTCTCCAAGGGGTTTGTCTACGGCTTTTCATGGCTTTCCTCGGTGGGCTACGCGATCCTGACCGCCGTACTGGGGGAGAGCTATTTCCTCACCTTCGCCATGTGCGGGGTGGTGGCGATCATGACCGTAGCCTGCGGGAGGGCTTTGCGCGCTGACGTGGCCGTGACCAAGAAGAAGACCGAGAGCAAGGGGCTTTCCGCTCTTGGCGGTAAGGTGGCGGTAGGCATCGTAGCGGTGCTGGGCGGGGGCTTGACTCTGTTTTTGCTCCTCTCCTCCTACCTGTCCTACACCATGTCTCCCTCCGCCTCCACGGGGGTGTATGTTCAGCTCATGGAATTTCTGAAGAGCGGAATTTCCTTTGATACCACGCTGGAATTCGGAGAGTCGGTGTCCCATCTGGCGGCCCATATCTCCCCCATCTTCCTGGTCTATCTGCCCTTCTACGCCGTAATTCCCTCGCCTGTGACCCTCCTGGTATTGCAAACTCTGGCTGTGTTCTCGGCGGTGGTGCCTATGTGGCTGATCTGTCGGAAGAAGGGACTGTCCCCCGCTCTTTCGGCGGTGGTGTGCGGTCTGCTCTGCCTGTTCCCCGCGGTGTGGGGCGGTGCGGCGGGGTCTCTCCATGAGTACGCTCTGCTCCTGCCTCTGCTTTTGTGGCTTTTGTGGGCCTTGGAGGCTCGCCGCAAGATCCTGCCTTGGGTCTTCGCCCTCCTCGTCCTCTGCGTGCGGGAGACCTGCGCCATCCATCTCTTCGCGGTGGGGGCATACCACGCGCTGACGGTGGGGAGCGGCGAGGATACGGCCAAGAAGGAGCGGGGCCGTGGACTGCTCCTCATGGGTGCTTCCCTTCTCTACTTCGTGGTCGCCATGGCGGTCCTGACCTACGCGGGTAAGGGGACGCTGATCACCCGCTTTGACAACGTAACGGGCATCTATGGCACCGACTTCGGCACCCTTCTGCGGGAGATCTTCTACAACCCCGCCATCGCAGTCTACGAGATGCTGACTACGGCCAAGCTGCACTATATCCTGTGCCTGCTCCTGCCTCTGGGGCTGATCCCTGTTTTCACTGGGAAGAAGGCGGGACTGGTGTTCCTGCTTCCCTTCCTGGCCCTCAATCTGCTCTCGGATTTCCCCTACCATTTCAGCCTGGACTTCCCCTACTCCTTCGGGGTCTCGGCTCTTGCTCTCTACCTCTGCGCCGACGGGCTGGCGGGACTGACCGCAGATCGTGAGAAGGCTCTGACGGTGAAGCGGCTGACCACCCTGGCGGTGTGCTTTACCCTCATCGTGGGGGGCTTCCGTCTGGTGGGGTACGGGCTGTTCACCGAGTACGCCGTTCAGGGGCGGGACGAGGTGGCTTCCATGACCGAGCTTCTGGAGGCCGTGGAGGACGGCGCGCCCGTCAGCGCGTCGGGGCGGTTGATCCCCTCCCTGGCGGCACGGGAGGAGGTCTACTATCTCCACCAGGGACAACTGACCGAGTATGTGGTCATCGACCTGCGGGAGGAATGGGCCACCGAGGCGGACGCGAAATTTGATGAAAAATACTACACCGACAAGGGCTACACCGTGGTGAAGCGGTGCGCGGACGTTGGGGTGGTGTTGAAGAAAGGAACTTGACCATGCTTTTGACTGATCTGCAACCTGGCGAATGGCGCAAGATCTACCTCCCCGAGGCCTCCTGCGCCTTTGACGGGGACTACTGCTTCCACGTCCGCAGGGGGGATGCCTCGCGGCTGATGATCTACCTCTGCGGCGGCGGCGTTTCCTGGGATCGGGACAGTGCCAAGTGGCCCTCTGTCCCCGAGACCGCCGAGAAGTACGGCCACGTGGGGCTGTACACGGTCTGCGCCGACACCCGACCCGAGGTCATGTCCATCACCACGGGTGCCGAGAGCGGCTTCCACTCCACCACCGAGGAGAATCCCCTATGTGGCTGGAGCGAGATCATGATCCCCTACGCCACGGGGGATTTCCACACGGGCACGGGAGACCTGACCTTCACCGCCGCTGACGGGAGCGAGCGGGTACTGCATCACCACGGCTACCTGAACCTGCAAAAGATTTTGAAGATCGCCCGCGAGCTGTTCCCCTCGGTGGAGCGACTGTTCATCTGCGGAGAGAGCGCGGGGGCCTTCGGCACGGCGGCTCTGGCGGGGGATATCATGGATGCCTTCCCCGAGTGCGATGACGTGACCATCCTGGCGGACTCCGCCCTCATGTCCTACGATTGGTCGGACTCCGCCCGCCATATCTGGCAGAGCCCGCCCCACATCGCGGATGCCGTTCAGACCGAGAACATGGTCACCGACTGGTTCCGCGCGGTCTACGCCAAATACGGGGACAAGCCCCGCTACCTGTTCTCCTGCGGCTGCCGCGACCACATCCTCATCATGTTCCGCGTCTACGCCGAGACGGGGGTATTCACCATCGACCCCGCGCATTGCGAGGAGTTCCGAGGCAATCTCGCGGCCATGTGTCGGGAGCTGAAGGCGCTGACACCCAAGTTCTCCTTCTACATCCACGATTTCATGGCGGCAGAGCTGGCTCCCGGAGTCCTGCATTGCAGCTTCGCCAACGGCTACTACACCCATGGACGGATCGACGGGGTATCCCCCAAGGAGTGGCTGGAGGATGCCATGAACGGCAAGCTCTATGACGTGGGCATGGGGCTTTTGGAGGGTAAGTAAGCCTCTTTTGTCATAAAAAAAGTGAAGAACCGCTTTTGGTTGGCGGTTCTTCACTTTTTGGTTTGGGGGAATTCAAATTTGGGTTTATCGAAGAGATACAAGATACGGAGATACAAGATACAAGATATGGAACGGATTATGCCGTAACGTTTTTTCATATCTTGTATCTTTGTATCTTGTAACTTGTATCTCGCAGAAAAACTGCAATTTGAAAGTAAACAAGAAACGAATCTAATGCCCCGATCAAGGCGTGATGATAAACTTTCCCCTTGCGCGGAGCTGGCCATCCGCCAGGATCTCGGGGAGCTTGTCCAGGGGCTCGCAGGCGTAGACCATGGAGGAGACGTCGATCTTGCCGCCGTCGATGAGATCCAGGGCGCGCTTCTGGGTATAGGGGTTGATGAAGGAGGCCTTGAGGGTGATCTCCTTCTTGAAGATCTCGAAGGGCTTTATGGGCATCTCGTCGGCGGGGGCGGTAAGGCCGAAGAGCATGACGGTGGACTTCTTGCCCGCGATGGCAATGGCCTGCTGCATGGTGGCGACCTTACCTACGCACTCGATGACGCAGGCGATGCGGTCGATGCCCTTGGCGGCCAGCACGGCTTTCACGTCCTCGGTCATAGGGTCGATGGTGAGATCCGCGCCCAGCTTGACGGCGAGGTCACGCTTCTCGGCTACGGGCTCCATGAGGATGAGCTTGCCCGCTCCAGAAAGCTTGGCCAGCTGGAGCATGAGCAGACCGATCATGCCGCCGCCGATGACGGCTACGGTGTCGCCGGGCTTGATCTCGCAGAGGTCGATTCCGTGGACACAGCAGGCCACGGGCTCGGTCATGGCGGCCATCTCGTAGGTGGTGGTGTCGGCGATCTTGTAGACCTGGGACTGGGGGACGGCGCAGTACTCGGCAAAGCCGCCGTGGACGGTGGTGCCGATGCCGATCATGTGCTCGCAGAAGTGGCCGATGCCCGCCTTGCAGTAGGGGCATTCGTTGCAGAGCTTATTGGGGTCGACGCAAACGCGGTCGCCCACCTTGACCGAGGTCACGCCCTCGCCCACGGCCTCCACGATGCCCGCGAACTCATGGCCCAGGACTGTCCCCGCGGGGGTGGCGGCGGCTCCCTCGTCGCCGTGATAGATATGAACGTCGGTACCGCAGATACCGCAGGCCTTGACCTTCAGGAGGACTTCGCCTGCCTTGGGGGTGGGCTTGGGAATATCGAGGATGCGGAGATCAGTGGCTTGATAGAATACGGCGGCTTTCATAGGGTTACCTCCCGTTGTTTATGTTGTCTTTAGTATAGCACAGATCGGTCGGGAAATCAAGATGTCAGCGGAAACTTTTGACGGTGTATGGGAAATTTGTTTCCCGCCGCATACCGCGCGTCCCGCCTGTCCATACTCTCCCTACCCGCAAGGGAATCCATATTTCAGGAGGAGACTATGGTACTCACCCAAAAGGAAGCCACCCTCATCAAGGATCTGAAGGGCCAGGAGCAGCTCTGCATCGACAAGTACACGAAGCACGCCGAGTGCGCCCACGATCCCCAGCTCAAGCAGCTATTCAGCCGTATCGCAGAGGTGGAAAGGGGGCATCTGAGCACTCTGACCCAGATGGAGAACGGCACCGCGCCCGCCACGGGTGGCGGCGGTCAGTCCTCGATCCCCGCCTTTACCGCCTACCACACCCAGGCCGAGACCCCCGAGAAGAAGCAGGACTGCTACCTCTGCACCGACCTGCTCACCACCGAGAAGCACGCCTCGGGGCTGTATGACACCTGCGTCTTTGAATTCGGTCAGACCGAGCTGCGCAAGGCCTTGAACCACATCCAGACCGAGGAGCAGGAGCACGGGGAGATGATCTACAAGTATATGAAGGCGAATTCTATGTATTCGTGAGCTTTTTGGGGAGCATCGATGACGATGCTCCCTTTCAAATTTGGGTTTATCGCAGAGCGATAAACCCAAATTTGAAGTGAAAAGTGAAGAGTGAAAAGTGAAGAGTGGAGGTGCAGATCCTTCGGATCTGTCCATTTTTGATCAAAAAGAAGGAAACCGAAGGTTTCCCTCCTCACCTCTTCACTATTCACTATTACTTATTACTTCAATTGCGGTTTTCGGTCGCAGACCGATAAACTGCAATTTAAATAATTTCCTCCCCGAATATGAACAATAAATAATTTTGTAAAAATTCTTCAATACCTATGGAAATTTTCTCAAAAGTATGATATAATGAGTAGAAAACTATACTCGGATACCAGTATCATCTGAAAAAGTATCGAGTTTTACCATATTCTGTCAGCTTCTTGGTTTCGCTGACCCTACTTTTGAAAGGATTCCCCGTATTTATGTCCAAGTATATTGAAAAAGCCGAAAATCAGACCCTGCCCCTCGTCGTTCTGCGGGGTGTGGTGGCCTTCCCCGGCATGACCGTCAACTGCGATGTGCAGAAGGACAGCTTCAAGTCCCCCGCCGCCGCCCAGTCCGCGGCCACAGGCGGAGAGCTTGTGGTGCTGGCTTCCCTGCTGGATATTTCCGAGCCCGACACGGGTGAGGCAGACATCCAGAAGCTCTGCCCCGTAGGCACCGTGGCCCGCATCAAGCAGCTGGTTCGTACCCCCGACGGCGATACCCGTCTCATTGCCGAGGGTCTCTGCCGCGCTCAGCTGGGCTCCATCATTGAGCTTGGTAAGTTCACCGTCGCCAACGTCATCTCCAAGACCGTCATCACCGACGACAACGGAGGGTTGGAGGGCGAGGCCTACATCCGCGAGGCCAACAAGGTTCTCCAGGGTGTGGTGCGCTTCATCCCTGCCGTGGCCGACGATATCATGACCCACGTCTCTACCATCAAGAATCCCGGGCTGTACGCCGACTTCGTGGCCGCCAACATCCTGACCCGTTATGAGGACAAGCAGGCCATTCTGGAGTGCTTCGAGCCCATGGTGCGCATCGACACCCTCATCCTCCTCCTCAAGCACGAGGGCGATCTGCTCTCCACCGAGAGGGAGATCAATCGCCGCGTCCGCGCCCGCATCGACCGCAATCAGCGGGAATACTACCTCCGCGAGGAGATGAAGGTCATCCAGGACGAGCTGGGTGACGGCGGCAGCGACCCCGATGAGTTCTACAACCGCATTCTGGAGGCACATCTGCCCACCGAAATTGAGGAAAAGCTCTTGAAGGAGAACGCCAAGCTGGCCCGCCTCCCCTTCGGCTCGGCTGAGTCCTCGGTCATCACCAACTATCTGGAAACCTGCCTCGATCTGCCCTGGACCAAGTCCACCCGCGACCGCGTGGACGTGGCCGCCGCAAGAAAGGTGCTGGACGCCGACCACGACGGCATGGAGAAGGTCAAGGAGCGTATCCTGGAGTTCCTGGCCGTCAAGCAGATCGCCCCCGAGCTGAAGAATCAGATCATCTGTCTCGTAGGCCCTCCCGGTGTGGGTAAGACCTCCATCGCCGCCTCCATCGCCCGCGCCATGAAGCGCAAGTACGTCCGTGTCTCTCTGGGCGGTGTGCGGGACGAGAGCGACATCCGCGGTCACAGAAAGACCTACATCGGCGCCATGCCCGGCCGTATCGTCACGGCTCTGACCCAGGTGGGGGTACGCAATCCCCTCATGCTCCTGGACGAGATCGACAAGCTGACCCGCGACAACCACGGCGACCCCTCCTCCGCCCTCTTGGAGGTACTGGATCCCGAGCAGAACAAGTTCTTCCGCGACCATTTCGTGGAGATGCCCTTCGACCTCTCCGACACCCTCTTCATCTGCACCGCTAACACGCTGGACACCATCCCCAAGCCTCTTCTGGACAGAATGGAGGTCATCCAGCTTCCCTCCTATACCAAGAACGAGAAGATTTCCATTGCTCTGAACCATCTGATCCCCAAGCAGCTTAAGAAGCACGGTCTGACCCGCCGCACCCTCAAGATCACCGAGGAGGCCGTGGGGGAGATCATCGACTACTACACCCGCGAGGCGGGCGTGCGTAACCTGGAGCGCTCCATCGCGTCCCTCTGCCGCAAGGCCGCCAAGCGGCTGGTGGAGGAGCCCGAGACCAAGCGTGTCACGGTGGACGCCGCCGACGTGAAGGTCTACCTGGGCGCCCGCAAGCTCCTGCCCGAGCGCATCTCCCCCGAGGACGAGGTGGGCGTGGTCAACGGACTGGCCTACACCGAGGTAGGCGGCGATATGCTCCGTGTGGAGGTAGCCGTACTGGAGGGCTCCGGCAAGCTGGAGCTGACCGGCTCTCTGGGCGACGTCATGAAGGAATCGGCTCACGCCGCTCTGACCTTCGTGCGCTCCATCGCTTCCCAGTACAACATTCCCTCCGACTTCTACCAGAAGAAGGACATCCATATCCACGTCCCCGAGGGCGCAGTGCCCAAGGACGGCCCCTCGGCGGGTGTCACCATGACCACCGCGCTGGTGTCGGCTCTTTCGGGTATTCCCGTCCGCCGCGATATCGCCATGACGGGTGAGGTCACCCTCCGCGGCAACGTCCTGGCCATCGGCGGGCTGAAGGAGAAGACCATGGCCGCCTACGCCGCCGGGATCACCACCGTCTGCATCCCCGCCGACAATATGGGCGATCTGGACGAGATCGATCCCATCGTCCGCGAGAATCTGACCTTTATCCCCTGCCGCAAGGCGGGCGAGGTGCTGGCCGCCGCGCTGGTACTGCCCGAGGCCAAGGCCTCCGTGAAGGTCGCCGCAACCGATACGCCCGAGGTCATGATGACCCCCGAGGTGACGGTTCGTCCCTCTACTACTCTGTAATATAAGGAGGAGACCGCTATGGCATCCCCCATCAATCTGCAAAACGTAAACCTCCGCATGACGGCAGGTGAGATCCGTCAGTTCCCCTCGGATCCCATCCCCCAGATCGCTCTGTCGGGTCGCTCCAACGTGGGCAAAAGCTCCCTGATCAACACCCTCCTGGGGCGCAAGTCCCTGGCGCGGGTCAGCTCTGCCCCCGGCAAGACCATCACCATCAACTTCTACGAGATCGACAAGAAGATCTTCCTGGTGGACCTCCCCGGCTACGGCTTTGCCAAGCGCCCCAAGGAGGATCAGATCAAGTGGCAGATGCTGACCGACGGATTCTTCACCAAGAACCCCAACCTTGACCGTCTGGCCGCCGTGGCCCAGCTGGTGGACAGCCGCATCGGGCTCACCGACGACGACCGCGCCATGGTGGACTACCTCCGCGCCGCAGGCATTCCCTACTTTATCATCGCCACCAAGGTGGATAAGCTCAATGCCACCGAGCGCAAGAATAACCTGGCCGCCATCGCCACCGATCCCGCTCTGGACGAGGATACCGTGATCATTCCCTTCTCCTCCCTCAAAAACGAGGGACGGGAGGACGTGCTCCGTCAGATCGGTGTCATGACGGGCGTGAGAATGAGCAAGTAAAATCTAACTCCATCAAGGAATTTTCCCATGAATCTTCTGTATAACCATCTTTCCGTCAATCAGGACGGCCACCTCGCCATCGGCGGGCTGGACACCCTCGCGCTGGCCAAGCAGTTCGGCACCCCCGCCTACATCATGGACGAGGACGCCATCCGCACCATGATGCGCACCTATCTGAACGCCGCTCACACCTACTTCGGTGCCGACGCGCTGCCTCTCTACGCCTCCAAGGCTCTGTGCTTCACGGGGATCTACAGGATCGCCGCCGAGGAGGGCATGGGGGTGGACTGCGTATCGGGGGGCGAGCTGTACACCGCCAAGCGCGCGGGCTTCCCTGCCGAGCGCATCTACTTCCACGGCAACAACAAGACCGAGCGGGATATCGACGATGCCATGGACATGGGCGTGGGTACCTTCGTGGTGGACAATACCGACGAGCTTCTGTCGGTGGAGTCCCACGCCGCTGCAAGAGGCATCACCCAGCGCATCCTGCTCCGCATCACCCCCGGTATCGATCCCCATACCCACAAGGCCATCGTAACCGGCTCGGTGGATTCCAAGTTCGGCTCCGCCATTGAGACGGGACAGGCTATGGCCATCGTCAAGCTGGCTCTCGCCCAGCCCCACATCCATCTGTCGGGCTTCCATTGCCACATCGGCTCCCAGATCTTCGACACCGATCCCTTCTCCGAGGCCGCCGACATTATGGTGAAGTTCATCGCCTCCGTCAAGGCCGCGTGCGGATATGAGGTGGAGGAGCTGAACCTGGGCGGTGGATTGGGCGTGCCCTACACCGAGTTTGACCGCCCCGTGGACTACGCCGCCGCTATCAAGGATATGGCCGCTATCGTCCACGGCTATTGCGACACCCACGGCGTCAAGATGCCCAAGGTCATCCTGGAGCCGGGCCGTTCCCTGGTGGCCGCCGCAGGCATCACCCTGTACACCGTGGGCTCCGTCAAGACCATCCCCGGCTTCCGCACCTACGTGTCGGTGGACGGCGGTATGCCCGACAACCCCCGCTACGCCCTGTACCAGTCTACATATACCGCTCTCATCGCCGACCGCCCCAACGAGCCTCGGGACTGCCGCGTGACCGTCGCGGGCCGCTGTTGTGAGTCGGGGGATCTCATCGGTGAGGATATGCCCCTGCAGGAGGCTCACCGCGGCGACATTCTCGCGGTGCTGACCACGGGCGCGTACAACTTCGCCATGGCATCCAACTACAACCGTCTGCCCCGTCCCCCCGTGATCCTGGTGAAGGACGGCGAGGCCAGAGTGGCGGTCAAGCGGGAGACCTATGAGGATCTGGTCAAAAACGATGTGATCTGAAAAAATGCGTAATTCGTAATGCGTAATTCGTAATGCGTAATTGCGGAAGCCCTTCGCCAAAGCGAAAGCCGATCTCATGGCAGTTCATGAGAGCTTTATGGTTGGAAAACATACCGTCCCCCAAGGAAATCGTTGCAAATGGGGATGGATGAAATTTCCCTACCATGCAATCATATCTTTCCAAAGGCAAAATGCTCCATTCATTACGAATTGCGAATTACGAATTGCGAATTATTCCGTTTCTCCCTTCCCTGCCTCGAAAGGAGGTATCTCATGCCTTTTCTCTCCGATATCCTGCTGATGCTTCTCTCCCTGCCCGTCATGCTCATGGCCCTTTCGGTTCACGAATCCGCCCACGGCTACGCGGCCTACAGGCTGGGAGACCCCACCGCCCACAGTTTAGGGCGCATCACCCTCAACCCCGTCAAGCACTTTGACCTCTTCGGCTTTCTGTCCATGCTGATCTTCCACATCGGCTGGGCCAAGCCCGTTCCCGTCAACGCCCGCTACTTCAAGAATCCCCGCAGGGACTTCGCCATCGTGGGCGCGGCGGGCCCTCTGTCCAATATCTGCCTCGCGCTGATCCATCTTCTGATCCTGCGCCTGGTTATGATCTACGCCACGAATACCGTTGTGAACGGCACCCTTACCGAGGGTGTGTGGATGACGGTGCTGGCTCTCGTGGTCTACCTCCTCTACATGGGAGTGGCCATGAATATCATCCTGGCCATCTTCAATCTCATTCCCATCCCCCCCTTTGACGGCTCCCGCATCTTCTACGCCTTCCTGCCTCCCAAGTGGTACTTCGGGGTCATGAAGTATGAGCGCTACATCATGCTGGGGTGCATCATTCTGTTCTTCGTCATGCGGCGCATGAATGTCAACCCTCTGGGCGTTTTCGAGGGCTGGGTGATCAACGGACTGTTCACCGTCACGGGTATGGGAAAGGGCACCCTTGAGCTGGGGGTGTTCAACTACCTGAACGCCTATCTGGCCAATCTTCTGTTCGGATAAAATTCTCATGAAAGGAGCGCGGAAGTGGAAGCGCTGACTTACCGACTGGAAACCTTCGAAGGCCCCCTTGATCTTCTGCTCTCCCTGATCCAGAAGAACAAGGTGGAGATCTCGGATATCCCCATCGCCCTGATCTGCGACCAATACATGGCCTACATCACCGAGGCCGAGCGGCTGGATATGGATCTGGCCTCGGAATTCATCGTGATGGCCTCCGAGCTGATGCTCATCAAGAGCAAGATGCTCCTTCCCAAGGCCGAGCCCGAGGAGGAGGATCCCCGTGCCGAGCTGGCCGACGCCCTGCGCAAATACCAGCAGGCCAAGGCGGCCGCTGCCCTTTTGGGGAAGGCTTACCCCACCTTCAGCGGGCGCATGGTCAAGGACACCGACGAGATATCCGTGGACAAGACCTTTGTGGCCGACCAATCCGTCACCTCCCTGTGCCAGGCGGTGCGCCGCATCATCGCCTACCGCGAGGAGCACCCCCAGGCCGACAAGGTGACCTTCACCCCCATGATCGCCAAGCCCATCGTCCCTGTGGAGGCCAAGATCGTGGGAATTCTCCGCCATTTCGAAAGAAAAGAGAAGGTGACCATGACCTCCCTCATTGAGGATGCGGTCTCCCTTCCCGATATGATCGCCGTGTTCCTGGGTATTCTGGAGCTGGTCAAGCTTCGCCGCATTGTGCTGGTGGAGCGGGACGACATTTCCGACTCGGTCTACGGCATTGACTCTGAATTCATCATAGGCGAGGAGCCCGCCGTCCCGGAGGACTCCGAGCTGATCTCGGATTTCGATATCCTACCCGATTCCAAAAGTGAGGAGGTGAACACCCATGCCGACTGAAAACAAGAAGGACGCCGTCACAGAAGCGTTAGACTCCATCGAGGCGGTCAAGAAAGCCATCGAGGCCATTCTCTTCGCGGCGGGCTATCCCGTCAAGTACGAGAAGCTCTCGGAGGTCACGGGACTTTCCCAGAGAGACCTGCGTGGGCTTGTTGAGAGCATGGCTGCCGAGTACGACGGGCGGGGCATTCAGCTTCTTCTGTACCCCGACACCTGTCAGCTCACCACCAAGGAGGTCTTCGCCCCCTACATCCGCGAGGCCCTGGGCATCAAGCGAGGCGGTAACCTTTCGGCCTCCTCCCTGGAGGTGCTGGCCGTGGTTGCCTACAACCAGCCCGTGACCCGCGCCTACATCGACACGGTGCGCGGCGTGGACAGCTCCTACGCGGTGACCTCCCTTCTGGATAAGGGACTCATCGAGGCGGTGGGCCGTCTGGACGCCCCCGGCCGTCCCATGCTCTACGGCACCACCGATAAGTTCCTCCGCGTGTTCGGCCTTCGCTCCCTGGCGGATCTGCCCGAGACCGAGGCCTTGGACGTGGCCTCCTCCGCGGCGGAGGGGGTGCTGATCGAGGAGGACAAATCCCAGCTCACCATTGATTCCGCCGAAGTGCCCGCCGAAGGAAAGGAGGAGACCTAAATGCCCGCTCTGATCGTCATAGGGTGCATCATCCTGTTCTTCGTGGTTCTGTTCACGGTACACATCAACGTGCGCATCGCCATGAGCGACGATATGACCCTGACTCTGAAGGTCTTCGGGATCCCCATCAAGATCCTCCCCAAGAAGCCCAAGACCTACAATCCCAAGGATTATACCTTAAAGAAGATCCGCAAGCGTGACGCCAAGGCCGCCGAAAAGGCCGCCAAGGCCGCTGAAAAGAAGAAGAAAAAGAAGGCCGAGAAGGAAGCCAAGAAGGCTGAAAAGGCCGCCGAGGAGGCCAAGCTCACCCCCGAGGAAAAGCAGGCCATCAAGGACAAGAAGAAGGCCTCCCGTCCTCCCATCACCGAGCTGATCCCCCTGGCTCTGGATGTGGCCAAGCTCTTCTTCTCCCGCTTCTTCGGAAAGATCCACATCCGTGTCATCAAGCTCAACGTCCGCATCGGCGCGGGAGACGCCATGACCGCCGCCGTGATCTACGGTCTGGCCAACCAGGCGGTGCAGTACACCATGGAGTTCCTCCGTAAGTTCTGCCGCGTGGACAAGTACAGTCAGTCTGATATCCGCATCGAGCCCGATTTCCTCATTGAGGACATCGCCTTCGCCTTCGATCTCAACGTCCGCGTGACCCTGGGCGGTATGCTGGGCGCGATTTTCAAGGCGGGCTGGAAGTTTCTCGTGGGCTTTATCAAGATCAAGCCCGATCCCAACCATCCGAAGCCCTCGGTCAAGCCTCCTAAGGCCCCCAAGCCCGAGCCTGCTCCCCTGCCCGACGCTCCCGAGCCTCGGTCTTAATTCCCCTGTTCCCCATTTATAAAATAAAAATACGTAAATAAAGAAAGGAAACACCATCATGTCCACCAACGAAACCAAGCTGCAAGACGTAATCCAGACCTCCCTTCAGAACATCAAGACTCTGATCGACACCAACACCATCATCGGTACCCCCATCACCCACCCCTCGGGCACCGTCATCATCCCCGTCTCCAAGGTCGCTATGGCCTATGCCACCGGCGGTCTGGACTACGTGGGTAAGACCGACCCCAACGCCAAGCCCGTGAACTTCGGCGCAGGCGGCGGCACCGGCCTGACCCTCCAGCCCATCGGCTTCCTGGTGATCAACGCCGCCGGTGAGGTGGAGATGCTCAACGTGGGCGTCAAGAACCCCTCCGATCCCATCGAGCAGATCGCCGATATCATCGAGCGCTCCCCCGAGATCATCGCCCGCGTCAAGGCTCTGCTGGGCAAGGACAAGGTCGAGGAGTAATTTCTTCCCGTAGTTCGTGATCCTGTCCTCCTGCTCGGACAGGTGTCATAAAGCCTCCCGTCCCGCCGTATAGTGTGGTATACCATGCTTGTACCACGGAGGGACGGGAGATGCGCCATACCAACCACACTCATCATACACGGCTCCTGCGGGCGGCGTTTGCCACGATGGCAACGGTGCTCTTGTTTTTGACGGTCGCGGGGGTCTTTTTTCCTGTTGTTCCTCTCGCCCGGGAGGGTGTCCCCACCGCGGCGGGACTGTCACCCGACCAAAGCGGCTCGGTGGTGATCCCTGCGGGAGACGCTTCCCTGCCTGTCGCGCTGACGGGGGTCAACGCCCGCGCCGCTGTGCTGATGGAGGCGGGCTCGGGGAACGTGATCTTCGGACAGAACGAGAATGCCCGCTTGCCCATGGCCTCCACCACCAAGATCATGACGGCTCTGGTGGCTCTGGAGGCGTTGCCTTTGGATACACCCGTCAAGATCACCGCCGAATCCGTGGGGGTGGAGGGATCCTCCATCTATCTTGTGGAGGGGGAGGTGCTGACTCTGGAGCAGCTGCTCTACGCCCTGCTTCTGGAGTCCGCCAACGATGCCGCTTCGGCTATCGCGGTGGCGGTTTCGGGGAGCGTGGAGGAATTTGCCGAGCGCATGAACCGAAAGGCTTCCGAGCTGGGGCTGACGGATACCCATTTCGTCAATCC
This sequence comes from Eubacteriales bacterium, assembly GCA_045128275.1. Classification (GTDB taxonomy): domain Bacteria; phylum Bacillota; class Clostridia; order Oscillospirales; family CAG-272; genus CAMEON01. Next base: position 109,805 of record JBGVRH010000046.1, read on the forward strand.
CCACGGGCTGGATCATGAAGATCACTACACCACGGCCTATGAGCTGGCGGTCATCACCCGGGCGGCTTTGGAGAACGAGATCTTCCGCGCCATCTGCGCCACCGAGCGAAAGACCATTCCCCTTCACGGCACCGAGGGGGTGCGGCTGCTTCTGAATCACAATAAGCTTCTGGGCAGCTACGAGGGCTGTATCGGGGTCAAGACGGGGTTCACCAAGAAGACAGGACGGTGTCTGGTCTCCGCCGCAAAGCGGGATGGAGTCACCCTCATCGCCGTCACCCTGAACGCCCCCGACGATTGGCGGGATCACGCCGCCATGCTGGACTACGGCTTTGGCCTGTATGAGACGATTCCGCTCTGCGAGGCGGGATTCTTCTCGGCTCCTCTGTGGCTGGTGTCGGGCACCCAGGAGTACGTTATGGCGGAGAACACCGACTCCCTCGCCGTGACTCTGCGGCGGGATCACGGCCCCATCCGCTGTGTGGTGGAGCTTCCCCGCTTTGCCTTCGCCCCTGTGCGGGCGGAGGAGACCGTGGGTTCTCTGCGCTTCTTTGAGGAGGCGCGGGACGGCACCAAACGGGAGCTGGGGGCAGTACCGCTGAAGGCGGCCTACGGAGTGGAGGCGGTCACTTACCCGCAAGGCTTTTGGGAGCGGTTGCTTGCTCTCTTTCAAAAAAAGAATTGACACAAAAAGGAAATTTTGATATGGAACCCATTCGCATTTCCAAATATTTCACCGACTGCGGGGTCATGTCCCGCCGTGCCGCCGACACCGCCGTGGAGCGGGGGGAGGTCAAGGTCAACGGAGTCACCGCCGTTCTGGGACAGAAGGTGGATCCCGACACCGACACCGTGACCTGGAAGGGCAAGAAGATTATCCTGCCCGCCAAGCCCGCCAAGACGGTGATCATGCTCAACAAGCCCCGCGGCTATCTCACCACCCTGTCGGATGACAAGGGACGGCACACCGTGGCCGAGCTGGTGGCCGATGCGGGGGTGCGCCTGTACCCTGTGGGGCGGTTGGATATGGATTCCGACGGTCTGCTCCTCCTCACCAACGACGGCGATCTGGCCAACAAGCTGGCCCACCCCTCCCATGAGGTGAAGAAGGTCTACCTGGCCTACGTGGAGGGCAACGTCACCGCCGAGCAGATGACGGGCATGACCCGCCCCATAGAGATCGACGGCAAGATGACCTCCCCCGCCGAGGTACGCAAGGCCGCCTTCAACGGGTTCGAGACCGCTCTGGAGGTCACCATCCACGACGGCCGTAACCGCCAGGTGCGCCGACTGTGCGAGCGGGAGGGGCTGTACGTCCGCAAGCTGACCCGAGTGGCCGAGGGGCCTCTGCTCCTGGGGGATCTGGACGAGGGCAAGTGGCGCCGTCTCACCGCTTCTGAGGTTCGCAAGCTCAAGGGAAGCCACAACTGACACCGAGAAAGGAATTTCATCATGCTGGAAGTATTACCCATTCAGACCAAGACCGAGCAGGCGGAGATCTGCGCCCGCGCAGGGGTCGCTTTTCAGGAAAACGATATGGCGTACCGCGCCTCGGTGGACGGGGAGCTGACCGCCGTCTGCCAGTTCTGCATGGACGCGGAGGGCGGCCATATCCATACTCTCGCCATGCTCAAGGACAGAGAATTCTCCGACCGCGACCGCATCGAGTCCCTCTTCGTCACGGGCCGCGCCGCCATGAATTTCATCGACCTCTGCGGCGTCCACAAGGCCTACTTTGAGGACGAGGCCTTCGAGAGCGAGGGCATGATCAAGTCCATCGGCTTTTCAAAGCTGGAGGACGGACGGTGGTTCGTGGATCTCACCGACTTCTTCGTGGAGCCCTGCCAGCACGGGCATGGGCTGAAGAAGGAATAAGCTGTTTTCAACGCATTCTCCCTTGACAGGGACGCATCTATATGATATAATGGCATTATCGAGACAATCGGTAATGCCATTATTTTTTGAAAGGAATCTACCATGAAGCACACCGCTCTGCGTTTTCTGATCGCTTCCCTGCTCATCCTCGTCATGGCTCTGCCCCTGTTCGCCTGCGACAAGGGGAATACCCCCGACGAGACCACCCTGCCTGCCGACACCACGGACACGCCTGCCGAGACCCCCACCGAACAGCCTACCGAGACCCCTACGGAGGAGCCCACGGAGGAGGTCACCGAGCCCGAGGCGCCTCTGCCCACCGAGATCACCCTCCCTGAGGCATACACGACCGCCGACATCGTCTACGAGTGTGAAGACGGCTCCGTGGTCTACTCCTATAACGGCAAGACCGCCAAGGACTTTGAGGCGGTGACGGCCCACTATACGAGTGGAGGCTACAAGCAGTACAGCTCCATCATCCAGGGCGAGAATCCCGCCGCCACCTTCGTAGGCGACGGTCCCATGGCTCATATCTACTGGATCAAGGCCACGGGAGAGCTGAGCATCGCCATCTCGGCCGACGCTGCCCACACCCTGCCTCCCATGACCCCCGCCGCCACCGACGGCGAGTACGAATGCAACGTGGCGCAGATGAAGGATACCCAGAACTTCATCGGCATGGGCTACGTCATTCAGCTGAAGGACGGCTCCTTCATCGTCTACGACGGCTCCTACGCCAACCAGACCTCCACCATCGTCCGTTACATCACGAACGCATGGAAGGGTGAGGGCAAGCCCACCGTCCGCGCGTGGGTGCTGACTCATTCCCACAACGATCACTACCCCGCCTTTGAGGAATTCGCCAACAACAAGCGCTTCCGCGATCAGATCACGGTGGAGCACGTCATCGTCTCCCCTCTGAACGACGAGAGGTTCGCTCTCAACGATGTGGAGGAGTTCTACCTCAGCACCAAGTTCTGGGACGATGTGAAGAATCTGGAGGGTGCCAAGGTGGTCTTCGCCCACACGGGCATGAACTTCACCTTCTGTAATCTGGATATGGAGATCCTCTACACCCCCGAGAACGGCTACAAGACCGCCACCTCGGTGGGCAACTTCAACAACACCAGTATCGTCTCCCGCCTGTACGCCGAGGGCTACTCGGCTATGTTTACGGGTGACGTCAGCAACGTGGGCGTGGATTTCCTCATGAACGCCTACGGGGACTACCTGAAGAGCGATATGTGTCAGGTCTCCCACCACGGTGTGGAGGGTGAGTACATCCTGCCCTTCTACGACACCGTCAAGGCTCCCATCCTCTTCTACCCCGCCTCCCTCGCGCTGTACGATATGACCGAGGCCGCCTACAGCCCCAAGGTGCATATCGCCCTGGAGAAGCGGGACTACGTCAAGGAGATCCTCATCCACCAGATCAGCCAGTTCACCCGCGCGTGGGGCACCACCTTCCCTGCCGACGCTACGCTGAATATGCACGGCTACAACCCTCCCGAGATCCGCTATGAGGGACAAAACGATATCCCCGAGTCCGACCGTCTGACCGTGAACAAGAGGGTCTTCAAGGTGGGTGAACCCATCATGATCACCGCTGTCGGTGACGGCTACGACTGGGTGGGTATCTTCGACAAGCCCAACACCATCAGCGGCGCGTACCGTTGGTGGAGACTCCACGACAACGACGACGAGGACTACCCCGTTGCCCCCGCAGGCACGCCCTTCGACGCGCTGACACAGCCCGCCGACAGAACCAACGGTGAGATCCCCGCCGGCACGTGGTACATCGTCCTCATCGACGAGGACAACGGCGCCGTAGGCGTGGGCTCCGTGACCATCGCCATCGTTGAGGATATCCCCGTGGCCGATCCGCTGGCTCCCTCCATCCACGTGACCTTCGACGGCGCCGCCGAGGACGCCTGCGGAAACACCACCGTCAAGACCCACGGCAACGCCGTCTACGAGGAGGGCGTCAAGGGGCAGGGCGCTGTGGTCGGCACCGACTACTTCTCCATCCTCGGCTACGATCCCGATAACAAGAGCTTCACCATCTCGGTCTGGGCCAAGGTGAAGAGCATCACGGGTGATCCCGCTCTCTTCGCCACCAAGGAATGGGCCAGCGGCTCTTACAAGGGATTTGCGCTGGGCATCGACGGCACGAGCAACCTCCATGCCAACATCGGTGACGGCTCTCACCGCGTGGACATTAAGCCCGACCTGCCCTCCGGTGTGCTGAACGAGTGGGTTCACTACACCCTCGTCGTGGATCGCATGGCAGGCGAGATGAAGGTCAGCATCAACTTCGGCGCGTTCAAGACCGTGTCCATCCCCGCCAATCTCATCAACGCTCCCTACGGCGGTGAGGGCGCGCTGTTCATCGGTCAGGACGCCACGGGCAACTACCAGCACGGCAAGATGACCGTCACGGTGGACGAGTTCATGGTATTTGACCACGCCCTGAATTCCGAGGATCTTTCCAAGCTGGCCGAAAGCTACGGGAAATAAAAACTCATCCGTATTGACAAGCACCCCATTCTATGATATAATGGCATTATCGAGATAATCGGTAATGCCATTATTTTTTGAAAGGAATCTGACCATGAAGCACACCGCTCTGCGTTTTCTGATCGCGTCCCTGCTGATCCTCGCCATGGCTCTGCCCCTGTTCGCCTGTGACAAGGGGAATGCCCCCGACGAGACCACCCTCCCCTCCGCTGACGGAAGCGAGACCCCCGCGCCCGACACCGAGGCTCCTACCGAGGCCGAGACCGAGGCGCCTCTGCCCACCGAGGTGAGCCTGCCCGAGGCCTATCAAACCGCCGACATCGTCTATCCCTGCAATGACGGCTCCACCCTCTACACCTACGCGGGCAAGACCGCCGAGGATTTCGCCGCGGTCTGCGCCCATTACAAGGGGCTGGGCTTCAAGGTCTACTCGGATACGGTCAAGGCCGAGAACACCGCCACCACCTTCGTGGGTGACGGCCCCATGGCTCATATCTATTGGCACAAGGCCAAGGGTGAGCTGAACATCGTCCTGTCCGACACCGCCGCCGCTACCCTGCCTCCCATGACCCCCGAGGTGACCGACGGTGAGTACGAATGCACGGTCATGCAGATGAAGGACAGCACCAACGTCAACGGCATGTGCTACGTCATTCAGCTGAAGGACGGCTCCTACATCGTCTACGACGGCTCTTATGCCACCCAGGCCCGTAAGATGGTCACCTACATGGAAGAAAACTACAAGGGAGAGGGCAAGCCCACCGTCCGCGCTTGGGTATTGACCCACTCCCACGGCGACCACTACCCCACCTTCCAGACGGTCACAAGACGGATGGATGATGCCATCAACGTGGAGTATATCGTGTATTCCCCTCTCCGCGAGGAGGACTACGAGATGAACGATGAAGAGATCTACTTCAGCACCGAGAAGTTCCAAAATGATGCCGCCGAGCTGGACGGCGCGAAGCTGGTCTACGCCCATACGGGCATGGAGTTCACCTTCTGCAACCTCAAGATGGAGGTTCTCATGACCCCCGAGACCCTGTTCAAGGGCGGTGAGCCTAAGGGCAACTTCAACAACACCTCGGTGGTGACCCGCCTGTACGATGAGAGCTACAAGGCCCTGTTCCTCGGGGATATCGCCGTCAAGGGCTCGGACTACATGCATGCCATTTACGGCGACTACCTCAAGAGCGATATGTGCCAGGTCTCCCACCACGGCGTGGAGGACGTTCCCCTGTCCTTCTATGAGACGGTCAAGGCCTCCATCCTCTACTACCCCTGCAACATCTGGCTCTACGACCAGACCGAGCGCCACTATGACGTACGCGTGGCTCTGGAGGAGCGGGACTACACCAAGGAGATCCTCATCGCGGGCTGCGGTCAGTACACGCGCGCCTGGGGCACGACCTTTGAGGCTAACGCGCCTCTGTCCATGCCCGACTACGTGATCCCCGCCCACAAGCTTCCCGGTGCCGAGACCGACGCCAAGGAGGAGTATCCCGTAGATCCCGCCCTGCTGTCCACCGATAAGACCACCTACAAGGTGGGCGAGCCCATCATGATCACCGCCGTGGGCAGTGGAAGCGACTGGGTCGGCGTGGCCGTTGAGGGCGGAAGCGGCAGCCTCCGCTGGTGGTGCCTGAGCGATGGGTACGACTACGTTTGGGTAGAGTCCGGCGTTCCCTTCGACGCTCTTTCCACTCCTGCCAATTACAACGACTCCCGGGATCTGACCCCCGGTGAGTACATCATCGTGCTTGTTCCCGACGATAAGCCCTTCGCGGCGGGGGATTATCTGGCCACCGTCCGCATCGTCATCACCGAGTAAGGAGGGGCTTTTCGGGGAGCCCTCCCCATGCCGTAGGGCCTCCCTCCGAATATCCGTAGGATCTCTGCCTTTTGGCGGAGATCCTGCGCTTTTTTTGTCGAGTTTTTTTCGAGATTTCCCTTTGAAACGGAATAAAACTCTTGACAAATCAAAGGGATTTGTGCTATAATATAATGAATAATTTTTGCAAGCAAAGGAAGTTTCACTATGACCATTTACGACGAGCTGGTAGCCCGTGGGCTGATCGCCCAGGTTACCAATGAAGACGAGATAAAGGAGATGATCAACAACGGCAAGGCCACCTTCTACATCGGCTTTGACCCCACCGCTGATTCTCTCCACGTGGGTCACTTCATGGCTCTGTGCCTCATGAAGCGTCTCCAGATGGCGGGCAACAAGCCTGTGGTGCTGATCGGCGGCGGTACCGCCATGATCGGCGACCCCTCCGGCCGTACCGATATGCGTTCCATGATGACCCGCGAGACCATCCAGCACAACTGCGACTGCTTCAAAAAGCAGATGGAGCGATTCATCGAGTTCGGCGAGGACAAGGCCATCATGGTCAACAACGCCGACTGGCTCCTGGACCTGAACTACATTGAGGTGCTCCGCGAGGTGGGCGCCTGCTTCTCGGTGAACAACATGCTCCGCGCCGAGTGCTACAAGCAGAGAATGGAGAAGGGCCTGTCCTTCCTGGAGTTCAACTACATGATCATGCAGTCCTACGACTTCTACTATCTGTTCCAGAAGTACGGCTGCAACATGCAGTTCGGCGGTAACGACCAGTGGTCCAACATGCTGGGCGGTACCGAGCTGATCCGCCGCAAGCTGGGCGAGGATGCCCACGCCATGACCATCACCCTGCTCCTCAACTCCGAGGGCAAGAAGATGGGCAAGACCGCCAGCGGTGCTGTGTGGCTGGATCCCAAGAAGACCACTCCCTACGACTTCTACCAGTACTGGAGAAACGTGGAGGATGCCGACGTGCTGAAGTGCATCCGTATGCTGACCTTCCTTCCCGTGGAGGAGATCGACAAGATGGATAACTGGGAGGGTTCCCAGCTCAACGAGGCCAAGGACATTCTTGCTTACGAGCTGACCAAGCTGGTTCACGGCGAGGAGGAGGCCGAGAAGGCCCGCGCCGCGGCCAAGGCTCTCTTCGGCGGCGGTGAGGGGGCAAACGTCCCCACCCTGACCCTGGCTCCCGAGGACTTCTACATGGACGGCCGCTGCGACGTGCCCACCATGCTGGTGAAGGCAGGCTTTGCCAAGTCCAAGTCCGAGGCCCGTCAGGCCATCCAGCAGGGCGGCGTGACCCTGGACGGCGAGAAGATCACCGATCCCCGCACCACCTTCGCGCCTTCTGACCTGGGCGAGGGCAAGATGCTCCGCAAGGGTAAGAAGAACTTTGTAAAGGTCATTGCAGGCTAATTCACTATACACAACGCTGTGATGAGGTCAGCCTCCGTCATGGACAAGCCGAACAGAGAGATACCGTCCCCGAAAGGGTGGCTGGAAGCGGTATGGGCTTGTGACGGCGGCATTTCGCCTCGGAGCTGACAGAGTTAAGTACGGCGGCTTGTCCGCGGTATGCGTAGCCCTGTCCGTTTGGATCCCGTTACCGATCCGTATAAGGTGTCGTTCCCTCTTGGGACGGAAACCGGGTGGTACCGCGGGAGAACTCCCGTCCCAGTTTACACGGATAGGTGTATCCTGATCCGTCCGTGGGGCGGGAGTCTCTTTTTCTCCCTGTGGGCGATCATATTTATTGTTCTAAAACGAAAGGAAATACAAGCATCATGAGCATGAAAGAAAATCTTGAGCAGATCAGAAGCGAAGCTCTCTCCGCCATCGCCGCCGACGGCGCGGATCTGGAGGCACTTCGCATCAAGTATTTGGGTAAGAAGGGCGAGCTGACCGCCGTCCTGCGCGGTATGGGTCAGCTGACCCCCGAGGAGCGTCCCGTTGTGGGTCAGATCGCCAACGAGGTGCGCGCCGACATTGAGGCCGCCATGAACGCCCGCAAGGAGACCCTGGCCGCCGAGGCTCTGGAGCGCCGCCTGAAGGAGGAGAAGCTGGACGTCACCATGCCCGGCACCGCCGCCAAGATGGGTCACGTCCATCCTCTGAACCTGGTTCAGCGCGATCTGGAGGACATCTTCATCGGTCTGGGCTTCTCCATTGAGGAAGGCCCCGAGGTGGAGTACGATTACTACAACTTCCAGGCCCTGAATATCCCCGAGGATCACCCCGCCAGAGATACCCAGGATACCTTCTACATCACCGAGAAGATGCTTCTCCGCACCCAGACCTCCTCTGTGCAGGCCCGCGTGATGGAGAATCAGAAGCCCCCCATCCGCATCATCTCCCCCGGCCGCGTGTACCGCTCCGACGCCATGGATGCCACCCACTCCCCCCTGTTCCATCAGCTGGAGGGTCTGGTCATTGACAAGGGCATCACCATGGGCGACCTCCGCGGCACCCTGGATGCCTTCGCCAAGCAGGAGTTCGGCTCCGACACCCGCATCCGCTTCCGTCCCCACCACTTCCCCTTCACCGAGCCTTCCGCCGAGGTAGATATCTCCTGCTTCGTCTGCGGCGGCAAGGGCTGCCGTCTCTGCAAGAACGAGGGCTGGATCGAGATCCTGGGCGCGGGCATGGTGCATCCCCACGTGCTGGAGATGGGCGGCATCGACCCCACCGTGTACAGCGGCTTTGCCTTCGGTATGGGCGTGGAGCGTATCGCCATGCTGAAGTACCACATCGACGACATCCGTCATCTCTACGAGAACGACGTCCGCTTCCTGTCGCAGTTCTAAGCAGGGCTCTGCCCTGCACCCGCCAAAGAACCTTTTTGAAAAAAGGTTCTTTGGAATCTCCCAAAACTTTCAAAACAAATATGTCTTAAAAGAAGGTAATATACAATGAATCTTTCTATGAACTGGCTGGCGGATTACGTCGACGTAAAGGACGTTGCCATCCGCGACTACTGCGAGAAGCTGACCTACACCGGCTCCAAGGTGGAGGGCTATGAGGTACTGGGCGAGGACATCATCAACGTGGTGGTGGCTCGCATCGTCAAGATGGAGCGTCACCCCGATTCCGATCACCTCTTCATCTGCCAGGTGGACTGCGGTGCCGCCGCTGACGGCATCCAGCAGATCGTCACCGGTGCCCAGAATATCTTTGAGGGCGCCATCGTTCCCGCCGCTCTGCCTGTGGCTCATCTGCCCGGTGATATCACCATCAAGGCGGGCAAGCTCCGCGGCGTGCCCTCCAACGGTATGCTCTGCTCCTTCGGGGAGATGAATCTCACCGAGCACGACTGCCCCGGCAAGGAGGCCAACGGCATCCTGATCCTGGACGAGGAGTATGCCGACAAGATCGGTATGGATATCCGCGAGGCTCTGGATCTGTCCGACACCGTGGTGGAGTTTGAGATCACCTCCAACCGCCCCGACTGCCTGTCCGTCATCGGTCTGGCCCGTGAGACCGCCGTCTCCTTCGGCCGTCCTCTGACCCTCCACACCCCCGAGGTCAAGGGTGCAGGCGACGGCGACAAGATCGAGAACTACCTGACCGTGGGCATTGAGGCTCCCGACCTCTGCTACCGCTACGCCGCCCGCGTGGTCAAGAACGTCAAGATCGGCCCCTCTCCCCTGTGGATGCGCCGCCGCCTCCGCGCCGCCGGTGTCCGTCCCATCAACAACATCGTGGACATCACCAACTACGTCATGCTGGAGTACGGTCAGCCCATGCACGCCTTTGACTACTCCATGCTGGAGGGTGCTTCCATCCGTGTCCGCCGCGCAAACGACGGCGAGTGCTTCAAGTCCCTGGACGATATCGACCACGTGCTGGACTCCTCCATGCTGGTCATCGCCGACGAGAAGAAGGCCTGCGCCCTGGCAGGTGTCATGGGCGGCGCCAACAGCGAGATCAAGGACGGCACGGCTACCGTGGTCTTTGAGTCCGCCTGCTTCCTGGGTTCCTCCGTCCGCGTGACCGCCAAGAAGAACAAGATGCGTACCGAGTCCTCCGCCCGCTTCGAGAAGGAGCTGGATCCCAACAACGCCCTGCCCGCTCTGCAGAGAGCCTGCGAGCTGGTGGAGATGCTGGGCGCGGGTGACGTGGTGGACGGCATCATCGACTGCTACCCCACCCACAAGCCCGAGGTGAAGATCCCCTTCGAGGTGGAGCGCATGAACAAGTTCCTCGGTGTGGAGCTGTCCCGCGAGTACATGGTGGAGATTCTCACCAAGCTTGAGTGCCGCATCGAGGATGATATGATTATTCCTCCCTCCTTCCGCGGGGATCTGAACCTCATGAGCGACATTGCCGAGGAGATCATCCGTATCTACGGCTACAACGAGATCAAGGCAACCTACATGAACGCCGAGACCACCCAGGGCGGCCGCAGCCCCAAGCAGGCCTTTGAGCTGGCTCTGGACCGCGCTCTGTACGGCATGGGACTGGATCAGATCCAGACCTTCTCCTTCATCTCTCCCAAGTTCTACGACCGCATCCGCATGCCCGCCGACAGTGCGCTTCGCCGCTCTGTGGTGATCTCCAACCCTCTGGGCGAGGACACCTCGGTCATGCGTACCACCGCTCTGCCCTCCATGCTGGAGGTGCTGGAGAGAAACAACAACTTCTCCAACGAGAACGTCCGTCTCTTTGAAGACGCTACCGTCTACATCCCCGCCGAGGCCGAGGGCGATCTGCCCGCCGAGAAGAAGGTCGTGACCCTGGGTATGTACGGCGGCGTGGACTTCTACGCCATGAAGGGTGTGATCGAGAACATCCTGACCCTGGCCCGCATCAAGGATGCCGCGTTCACCGCTTACACCGAGGATCCCGCCTACCATCCCGGCCGTTGCGCCCGCGTGCTGACCGAGGGCGGTGTGGAGCTGGCTGTGTTCGGTCAGATCCATCCTCTGGTGGCCGCTGATTACGGCTTCAGCCAGCCCGTGTACTGCGCTACCGTGGACTTCGAGGCTCTGTGGGAGAATGCCAACACCGTCATCGACTACAAGCCTCTGCCCAAGTTTCCCGCTACCACCCGTGACTTCTCCTTCATCTGTCCCGAGGACGTGGAGATTGGCTCCATCATCACCGTCATGCGTAAGGCAGGCGGCAAACTCTGCGAGAACGTGGCTCTGTTCGACATTTATCGCGGTGCTTCCATCGGTGAGGGCAACAAGTCGGTAGCCATCCGCGTGACTCTCCGCGCCGCTGACAAGACTCTGACCGTGGAGGAGGCCGACAAGGTCTCCAAGAAGATCCTGAAGGATCTGGAGTTCAAGCTGGGTCTGACCCTGAGAGCATAACCAGGGCTCTGCCCTGGACCCGCCAGAAACTTTCTTGAAAGAAAGTTTCTGGACTTCAAAGAACTTTCAAAAAGTATTTTGATCAAAAGCAATAAGGACAAATAATGGAACAAGCAAAACTGGACCGTATCAACGAATTTGCCCGCCGCGTCAAAGCGGGGGAGACCTTAACCGAAGCCGAACTGGAGGAGCGTGCCGCTCTACGGACGGAGTACATCCGTGAATTCCGCGCCTCCATGACGGGTATTCTGGACAATACCGTCATCGTCCGTCCCGACGGTACCCGTGAGCAGGTCAAGGACAAGAACACCAAGAAATCGTGAGTACGGCTATGCAAGAATTCACTTTGAGAGACTTGCCCGTCACCCTCACCACTCACTCCCCCGAGGAGACCGAGGCGGTGGGCGCGGCCCTGGCAAGGCTTCTGGAGGGGGACAAGTCCTGCCCCGCATTCATTGCCATGTACGGCGATCTCGGCGTGGGCAAGACCGCCTTCGTGCGGGGGCTGGCATCCGTCATGGCTCCCGGACGGGGTGTCCGCTCTCCCACCTTCTCCCTCGTCAACGAGTACCGTGTGGCGGGAAAGAAGCCCCTTTTCCACTTCGATATGTACCGCATCGAGTCGGAGGAGGATCTGTACTCCATCGGCTTTGAGGACTACCCCGACGCGGGGGTCTGCGTGGCCGAGTGGTGCGAGAAGATCCCCTTCGCCCTCCCCGAGGTCTATCTGGAGGTACGCATCGAGAAATGCCCCCCCGAGGTGGATAAGCGGATCATCACCATTTCGATCAAGGAGGCACCGTTATGCTGATTTTGGCTTTGGATTCCACCGCGCAGGTCGGTTCGGTGGCTCTTTGCGAGGATGAGCGGCTCATCGCCGAGTACACCCTCAATACGGGACACACCCACTCCGAGACTCTGCTCCCCATGGTGGAGTCGGTCTTGAAGATTGCGGGCTACACCGTGGACGACGTAGAGCTCTTCGTTTGCACCGCGGGCCCCGGATCCTTTACGGGGGTACGCATCGGGGCGGCTACGGTCAAGGGTATCGCATTCGGGAAGGATACTCCCTGCATTGGGGTGTCTACCCTGGAGGCTCTGGCTCTCAACGGCGCGGCTATGAACGGTATCCTCTGCCCTTGCATGAACGCCCGCCGTCAGCAGGTGTACAACGCTCTGTTTGACTGCGACGGTACTTCCCTGGCCCGTCTCTGCGAGGATCGGGCGCTGGCGATCGCCGAGCTGGGCGAGGAGCTGGCCGAAAAATACCCCGACCGACCTGTGTATCTCATGGGCGATGGGGCCAGCATCACCTATGATGCTTTGACTGAAAAGCTGGGCGACCGTCTGGTCATGCTTCCCAAGCGGCTCATCCATCAGAGCGGCTACAACACCGCCCTGTGCGGTCTTCGACTCTACCGCGAGGGTGTCCGCACCACCGACTTTGAATTGGCTCCCGTCTATCTGCGCCCCTCCCAGGCAGAGCGGATGCGGATGGAGAAAATGAAGAACGAAAACAACTGATATACCCAACCACCCAAACACAAGGAGGGCATACCGCTATGGAAAACAAGAGAATCATCATGGGCTCGGATCATGCAGGACTGGGTCTGAAGCTGAAGGTCAAGGCGCATCTGGAGGCTCGCGGCTTTGAGGTCACCGACGTGGGCACCCACACCCCCGAGTCCTGCAACTACACCATCTACGCCGACGCGCTCTGCAAGGCCATTGCCGCCGGGGAGGCCGACCTGGGCATCCTGGTCTGCGGTACGGGCGTAGGCATGTCCATGGCCGCCAACAAGCACAAGGGCATCCGCGCCGCCTGCTGTGAGAACACCTTCTCGGCTCGCATGACCCGTATGCACAACGATGCCAATGTCCTTTGCATCGGTGAGCGTGTCATGGGCTACGGACTGGCCTGCGATATGGCGGACCTCTTTGTGGATACCCCCTTCGAGGGCGGCCGTCACCAGGCGCGTGTGGACGATCTCAACGCACTGGATGCGGACAAGTAAGCTGACCGACCCCACGGTTTTTCCAATAGATTCAGAAAAGGAGACCGATTATGAGTGATACCAAAAAGATTCCCGTCACCAAGAAGATCGCGGGCATCCTCCGCGCTGTTGCGGGGACTCCCGATCCCAAGAACTTCACCTCCGCGGTGATCTGCGCCGCGGGAAGCTCCACCCGTATGGAGAAGCTCATGGGTGAGCCTCGCAAGCAGTTCATGGAGCTGGACGGTCTGCCCGTGGTGGCCCGTACCCTCATGGCCTACGAGGCCGCCGATACCGTCCACGAGATCATCGTGGTGGCCCGCGAGGACGAGCTTCCCCTCTACGAGGGCTTCAAGGAGAAGTATGGGCTGACCAAGCTGACCAAGGTGGTCAAGGGTGGCGCTACCCGCCAGGAGTCCGCCCGTCTGGGCTCGGATGAGGTGGACGAGCGCTGTAAGTTCGTGGCCGTGGCGGATGCCGCCCGTTGCCTGACTACCCCCGAGGAGATCCAGCGAGTCTGCCATGCCGCCTACCAGTACAGTGCGGCCTCGGCAGGTGTGAAGGCCACCGATACCGTCAAGGTTTGCGACAAGTCCGCCTTCATTGAGTCCACTCCTGACCGCAATTACGTCTGGCTGGCCCAGACCCCCCAGGTCTTCTCCATCGCCATCTACCGCACCGCCGCCTACGTCTGCCGTGACGAGGAGGTGGAGGCCACCGACGACAACTCCATGGCCGAGTACATCCGCGTACCCGTGAAGATGGTGGCCTGCTCCCGCGAGAACATCAAGATCACCGAGCCTGCCGACGTAGCCTTTGCCGAGGCCATCCTGGCCATGCGGAAGAAGAAGGCCGAAGCGGCCGCCGCTCCCGCCGAGGAGGCCAAGTGATGCGCATCGGTCACGGCTACGACGTTCACCGCTTGGTGGAGGGTCGGAGGTGCATCATCGGCGGGGTGGATATTCCCCATGAAAAGGGGCTTCTTGGCCACTCCGATGCCGACGTTCTGCTCCACGCCATCATGGATGCGGTGCTGGGCGCTATGGCGGCGGGAGATATCGGCAAGCTCTTTCCCGACAATGATCCCACCTACAAGGGAGCGGACAGCCTTGTCCTGACCCGCCGTGTGGCCGAGGTCATGGTGGAGCGAGGCTACCGTCTCGGCAACGTGGATGCCACCGTCATTGCCCAAGCCCCCAAGCTGGCTCCCCACATCCCCGCCATGCGGGAGAAGATCGCCTCTGCCTTCGGTGTGGAGGTTGACCGCATCAGCGTCAAGGCCACTACCGAGGAGAAGCTGGGCTTTACCGGCTCGGGAGAGGGCATTGCCGCTCACGCCGTGTGTCTTCTGGAGGAGGCGCGGTGAGTCCCCCCTACGGTGAATAACACTCTCAAAAAGCATTGCGGGAAAACACCTTTTCGGTAAAGTCCCACCAAAAAGGGCCGGCACCCTTTGGCACCGACCCGAGAGATACACGCCGCGCGGCGCGCTGTCTTCTGTACTTCTCTGTTTTTCCCATAAAGGCTTCCCTGCGCGGGCGCGGCGCGGAGGCTCCCACCCACAGTATACGCGCCTGTTCGACAAATTGCGACACCCTTAGGATATTCCGAGGGGCACGGCTCCCGTTTGGGAGCAGAAAGGAACGGTATCTGTCATGCTCTACATTGCTCCTTCTCTTCTGGCCGCCGACTTCTCTGATCTGCGCGGTGAGATCGCCCGCATGGAGGAAGCGGGAGCCAACTACCTGCATCTGGACGTGATGGACGGACATTTCGTCCCCAACATCTCCTTTGGCTCCTGCGTGATCTCCTCCATCCGTCGGTGCACCAATCTGATCTTTGACGTGCATCTCATGATCTCGGAGCCTCTCCGCTACGTGGACAGCTTCATCAAGGCGGGGGCGGACATCGTGACCTTCCATTATGAGGCGGTCAACAACCCCATGGCCACCTTCAAGGCCATTAAGGAGCGGGAAATTCCCTGCGGTATCGCCATTTCCCCCAAGACCTCGGTGGAGGCGGTGCTTCCCTTCGTGGGTGTGGCCGACATGATCCTGGTCATGACGGTGGAACCCGGCTTCGGCGGGCAGTCCTTCATGCCCGACTGTCTGGATAAGGTGCGGGTTCTGCGCCGTCACGCCCTCAAGATGGGGGTGGATCTCAAGATCGAGGTGGACGGCGGCATTGGCGCGGACAACGCGGCTCACTGCACCGAGGCTGGCGCCAACGTGCTGGTGGCAGGCTCTGCCCTGTTCAAGACCAAGCGTCCCCGCTCGGTCATGGCGGCTATTCGGGAGGCGGGGAGAGAGCATCCGTTTATCGGGTAAAAAACTTTGCGCTACATAGAAAAACCGTGCGAGTGGCATTCCATTCGCACGGTTTTTTGTTTTGTATTTGATCAGTTGAGCTTGGTTTCGATCTCGTCGGGATAGCGCACGTCAATGAAGGAAGAGTATCCCTCTGCCTCCAGCTTCTGCTTCTGGAAGCCCACGTTCTTGTTCATCTTCTGCACCAGAACGATCTTCCCTGCCTCGCGCAGAGCATTGCACTTGCACTGAAGCGCGGCCACGTCGCCGGACTGGAAAGCCTTGCCGTACAGGACGGCCACCTTCTCGCGGCTGCCCTCGGCCTTGAACTTCTTATCCAGCAGGGCGCCGACCAGACGCTCAAAGCCGATGGAGAAGCCGCAGGCGCAGGTGGGGGTACCGGTGAAGTTGCCGATCATGTTATCGTAACGGCCGCCGCCCGCGATGGAGGAGCCCTTGAAGTCCTCGGACTTGATCTCGAAGATGGTGCCGGTGTAGTAGCCCATACCGCGAACCAGGGTGGGATCGAAGGAGAGGTTGAACTTGCCGCCGGACATGGTGGCGACGTTTTCGAAGATCTGGCGGATGTTGTCGGCCACGCCCTCCTCCATGGCGTCACCGAAGGCCTCCTCCACGTAGGTGAAGCGATCCTCGGCGGTCATGAAGCCGTGGAAGATGGTCATGTAGGTCTCCACCGCATCGGATGCGAAGCCCGATGCCAGCAGCTCCTTCTTGACACCCTCCTCACCGATCTTGTCGTACTTATCCAGGATGATGAACACGTCGTTGTAGTCCTCCTCGGCAAAGCCTGCCTTCTTGGCCATGCCCTTGAGGATGCGGCGGTCATTGACCATGACGGTGTTACCCTTGACACCCACGCTGTCCAGGAACAGGGAGGTGACGTAGATCAGCTCGGACTCGGCAGAGTTGGAGGGATCGCCCAGGATGTCGATGTCGCACTGGGTGAACTGGCGGAAGCGGCCCTTCTGGGGACGGTCGGCGCGCCAGACAGAGCCCACCTGCAGGGACTTGAAGGGGGCGGGGAGGCTGCCGATGTTATTGGAATAGTAGCGAGACAGGGGCACGGTCAGATCGTAGCGCATACCCGAGTCGCAGAGATCGTCAAAGGAGGCGGCCTCGATGGACTCGGTGAGCTTCTCGCCGCGCTTGAGCACCTTGAAGATGAGCTTCTCGTTCTCGCCGCCCTGCTTGCTGGTGAGGTTCTCGATGCGCTCCATGCAGGGGGTCTCGATCTGGGTATAGCCGAAGGAGGTGTAGAGATATTTCAGCTTGCCAAGGAGGTACTCACGGATCTCCATCTCTGCGGGGAGAATGTCGCGCATACCCTTGACGGTTTCTTTGATAAACATGGTTTGTATGTCCTTCCTTTGGGTTTGAAATCAATACTTTATTATAGCACAGTTTGGAATTTTTGTAAAGGGGTTTGAGAAAATTCGTTGGGATGATGAGGATTTCAAATTTGGGTTTATCTGTGGGATACACATCCCTTTTACGCATCAAATACACCAATGGGGAAGGGGCCCCATGGGGGTCTCCTCTATGCTACCCACTATCAAATCTCTTGGCATATCTATGCTTTTTTGAAAGTTTTTGGAGATCCAAGAACCTTTTTCCAAAAAGGTTCTTGGCCGCCGGAGGCC
>JBGVRH010000047.1:0-10118 GCA_045128275.1 Eubacteriales bacterium
GGAAGGGGCCCCATGGGGGTTTCCTCTATGCTACCCGCTATCATTTCTCTTGGCATATCTATGCTTTTTGAAAGTTTTGGGGATTCATAAGGGACTTTTTCAAAAGTCCCTTATGCGGGGGGCAGGGGCAGAGCCCCTCGTACTCCTCGTTCCCCCATAAACTGCAATTTGCTGATTTCCGACCATCACCGAAAATCAAAGGAAAACACCCTCGTCTCCCCCGTCCCGCCGTAATTCTCCAGAGGGATCAAGCGGAGAGCGGTGATATCGGCGCGGCCCACCTCTACATGATAGGCTCGGAGGGCATTCTGCTCCACGTTCAGCAGAACCTCGACCCCGCCGGCCGTCTCCGCCTCCAGACGGAAGGCCTTGCAGAGGGTCAGGGGGAGGTAGAATTGGGGAGAATCCAGGCAAATATTGGCGCGGGTGGAATGGTCTTGCTCGCACTTGTCCCCGGGGAGGGTGGTACGGTCGAGATCGCTGTCAAAGGTCAGATGGACAGACTCCACAGCGGTGGGCGCGTCAAAGCGGTACTCCACCCCCTCGCCGTTGGGGAGGGACAGCCCGCAGGTGGCGGTGCCGTAGTGGATATTGGGGCGATCCTGTCCGTTTTTCAAGGTCTCCCCGCCCGCCACAGGGGCGCCGTTTTTGTCCACAAGGACAGAGCGGCGACAGTCCTCGCTCACGGGACGGGTCATGGCGGGCAGGAAGCAATCCGCATCCATGAGGGAGGCCTGCAGCTCCTCCAGCCGTCGGGTGTAGACGCCGTGAGGGGTCAGTCCGTACCGAGCCGCCAAGGCCGCCGCCGTGCCCACGGCCTGTCCCAGGAGAGCGCAGGTGGCCATGACCCGCATGCTGGACATGGCGAAGTGGGTCATGCTGATGTTGCGCCCCGCGAAGAAGAGATTCTCCACGTTTTTCGAGTAGAGGGCGCGGTAGGGAACCGAGTAGGGGCGCTCGGGGAGGATGTTGGTGTTGGGACGGCCCTGGTGGTAGAAGCCGTCGGGGTAGTGGTCGTCGATGGGCCAGCCGCCGTAGGCTACGGTGTCGGGGAAGTCCGTATGGTTCAACAGGTCATTGGCGGTGATGGTATACTCGCCCACCATGCGGCGGGACTCCCGCTTGCCGGGGAGGAAGCCGAGGAATTCCAGTTCCCAATTGCCCGTGTCATAATGGCCCGAGTTCTTGACGTAGTCCCAGGTGCCCATAGCCAATGCCCGCAGCTCCTTGGCCACCTCCTCGGTATCCCCGATGGCGTCGCGGTTGCCCCCCAGCTCCAGATACCAGAAGTTCTCGTAGCTGCTGTGCATACGGGGGGAACGGTGGCGGAAGTCCTCGTCGGTGAGCTTTAGGGAGAAAGGCGGCGGGGTGAAGGCCACGGGGCGGTCTGTCTCCCGTCCCTGGATGAGGCAGGACATGCCCATGTGGAGCTTGTCGGGGGACTCCACGTAGGTAGGCTCACCGAAATCGTTCTTGCCCTCCCGCCCCTCACGGTACAGTGCGCCCGTCAAGGGGGCCAGGATGCTGTCACCCGAGCAGTCAGCGTAGTGGGTGGCCTTGACCTCTATGAAGCGTTGGGTGGTCATCTGGTAGCCCGTCACCGAGGTGATGCGGCGGTCGCGGCCGTCGGCAAAATTCCCCTCCTCCACGGCGGCATCCATGCAGGCGCAGTTGAGGAGCAGGGTGATGTTCTTCTCCCGCAGGACGAAATCGTAGAGGACGGTGTCCCAGATGTAGAAATTCTTGGTGGGATTGCGGCGGAGGTTTTCCAGGGCGATCTCCTCTATGATGCCGGTCTCCCGGTTGTTCTCGCCGTGAGCGCCGCAGACCCACATACGGATCTCGGAGGAGGCGTTACCTCCCAGCACGGGCCGCTCCTGCATGAGTACGACCGAGGCCCCGCCTCGTGCCGCCGCGATGGCCGCGCAGATGCCCGCCATACCGCCGCCAACCACGCAGAGGTCGGCCGTGAGTGTCTTTCTTTCCAGCATATCGTGATCCTCCTTCATATCGGGATCAGCGTGAAGATCCGCGATGATCCCTGTGTCCGTGGTCGATGGGATGGGCTTTAAGGCTTGGGCGCGGATCACTCTTCCTCCGTTTCAAGGGGAGGCTCATCAGAGGGTGCGGCGGCCTCTTGCGCAGCCTTCTCCTCCATCTCCGCGGCCTCCGCCTCCATCTCGGCGGCGCGGGCGGCCTGCTCGGCTTGGGCGCGGGCCAGCTCCATGGTACGGGTTTGGGCGGCTTGGAAGGAGGCCTGCTCCTCCTGCTGTCTGACGGTGCGGAACACGTAGCCTCCACAGCCCACAGCGGCCAGGGCCAGGCTCACCAGAAGATCCCACAGGGCGGCGGGATGGACGGGCAGGAACCGATAGGCGTTGAGGACGCACCAGCCTACAGGGGGGACGGCATCGATCTCACCGATCTCATACATATCGGCGTAGAGGGCGTGGACGTCCATACCGAAGCAGATATACCAGGCCAGGATCAGCACCACTGCCGCGGCGGCGATGGATATGGCGATGCCACGGTTGGAGCGGCTGCGGGAAAAGATCTCGTAGCCCTTGATGGCGCAGATGACCCCGATCAGCCCGCTGAGGGCGGCGATGATGCCGAACATATAGAAGAGATAGTAAGCAAAGCCTCCCGCCAGGGCGAACAGGAACGCGCCCAGCGTGCCGAGCAGGACGTTTTCGCGGGGAGAGGCAGGGGCGGCGGTTGGATTCTGATTCATGGGAATGCCTCCTTGGGGAATCGTTGGGGATAGTATAGCACAGATGGGGGTGGTTGTCAAGTGGGAAGGGATATTCAGTCGGGTCTTGGGATGATCGGCGGGGAAGATCGGGTCTGTCCGTCCCTTTCGTGCGCTCAGCTCGCTCACCGCACTCCAAAAGAAAAACGGCCGCCAAAACGGCAGCCGTTTTCATTCAGTCCCCGATGATACCCAGAATGTCGTAGCCCAAGTTGACCTGGATGGACAGGGTGATGGGACGCTCATAGACCGTGGCGGTGGGATAGGTCTCCCGCAGACGGTAGAGGAGGTACTCCACGGTGCGGGTGCGGTCAGCGAAATGCACCACTACGTGGGAGGGGGCGGGGCGGCCGCGGCGGGGATCCTCCAGCACCGAAAGCAGGGCGGCGGCGGTGGCGCGGTCGTCCTCGGTGAAGTCGGTGACTCCGATACTGCCGTTCTCGATGCGGAAGATGGGGCGGCGATCCTTGGGCTCGCCCTCTACAGGGGGCTTGTAGACCAGCTTGTTGGCGTTCTGCAGCACCTTGACGCTGGCGGTGGTGAAGGAGATCTTCAGGGTGTTCTTGTAGGACTCCAGCTCGGCCTTGATGCGGCTCATGGGATGCCCCAGCGTCACCATGTGGCGGGCGCGAAGCACCATGAGGAAGAGTCCTCCCGCCACGGCACCGCTGTCCAGGACGACCGCCCGTCCCCCGAGAGCAGAGGCCGCCCGAGAGGCGTTGCGGTTGGATTCACTGAATTTGCGGGAGGCGGTGATGCAGAGAACCCCGTCATGGCTCCTCAAAAGCTCCTCAAAGCAAGCGCGGTATGCCTCCTCGGAGGGAGGGATGGAGCAGCCTTCTCCGTCGGGAAGGGACTGCTCGGCGGAAATGATGCGGTCGGCGGTGATTGCGTTGCCCACCCGACAGTCCAGGGGGATCATGGATACGCCATAGGCCGCGCAGTCCGCCTCACTCATACAGCAGAGCGTTTCGGTAACAATGGCGATCATAAACGGTGGAGTCTCTTACGAATGCTCTTCGATGTAGGCGGCCAGCTTATCGATGCTGTTGTACTTGATGGACATCTCCAGGGTCACGCCCAGCTCATCCTCGATCTGCATGACCAGTTCGGCCACGTCCAGGGAATCCAGCCCCAGCTCGGTGAAGGGGGCGTCGGTCTTGATCTCGGAGGGGTCTACGTTCTTGTATTCGGCCAGGATTGCTACGAGTTTCTCTTTCATGTCGTTTTCTCCTTTGACTTATGTATTCAAATGATCCGCGCGCGGGCGGCAGGGTGTCGGGTCAGGCCTTTTCCTCAAAAAAGCCGTTGAGCTTGCGGAGACAGCGGATGAGGATCTCCATCTCCTCGTCGGAAAATTCATCCTCCACGGCCAAAATCATCTGCTCGTGGAAGTAGCGGTGGAGGCGGTTCATCTTGCGGCCCTCTCGGGTCAGTTCAATGATGGCCACGCGGGCGTCCTTCTCACTGCGGGTCTTGGTGACGTAGCCCTTTTTGACCAGCTTGTTCACGCAGACCGTAACGGTGGGGACGGTTACGTCCAGGGCCTCTGCGATCTCGCCTACGGTACGGCGGTTGTCCTGTCCGTCGCCGATGCACTCCAGGGTATGGAACTCGGCGATGCTGAGATTCCCCCCGCCCACGTGCTTGAGGCTCTTCTCCTCCACGCGGAGAACCGATTCATAGGTATCCACCAGGAGGGTATTCAATTCATCCAAGCGTATGCGGTCATCCATGGCACCCTCCCGAAAGGTTAGATTATCTAACTATCTGACATTATAGCACAGGATGGGGAATTTGTCAAGATGAAATTACCGCGGACGGGAAATTTGTTCGATAGAAAAAGCGAAAGGGAGAAACCGAATGGTTTCTCCCTTTCAGATTCAATTCAATCAGGGCTGTGCGGCCGAGCTGATCTGCATAGCGGCCTCATCGGCGTTGATGGTGCCGGGGCAGTTCAGAGCGTCGCCGCCGCAGGTGCCGGTGATGGCGCAGCCTGCCTCAATGGTGATGGACATGGTGGCCTGAATGGCATCGTCGATGCAGTTGATCTCCACCTTGGAGCCGGCGGTGATGAGGATGTAGCCCTTGTCGGTGCGGTCGGCGGTATCCGACTTGATGGCATCCTCGCCGCCCGAGAGCTTGACGGTGGCGTTCTCGATCTCCACGCTGTCGTTGCCCTTCAGGATGTTGTTGACACCCGTGACGTTCAGGGTGCAATCCTTGATGCGCAGGTCGTTCTTGCAGCCGATACCGTTGTTGTAGTTGCCGTTGACGTTCAGCGTGCCCGTACCCTTGATGGTGAGGTCATCGGAGGAGTAGATGCAGGCGTTGGGCTTGTCATCAGCAGGATTGGCGAACTGGTACAGGGTAGCGTCGGTCAGGGTGTTGACCGAGCCTGCGGCCAGGTTGATCACGCACTTGTCGGCGCTCTGAATATAGAGAGGAGCCGAGGTGTTGCAGGAGGCGGTGAAGTTGTTGAAGATCAGCTCCACCTGTTCGGTCTTGGGCACAGCCACCTTGATCTGACCGTTGGAGAGATCACCCTTCAGCTCGTAGGAGCCACCGCGGGTGATGACGAAGGCGCCGCCCTCAACCGTGATGCCGGTATCCTGGACGGAGGTAGAGAGCTGGTTGCCGTTGAAGGTCAGCACGATGGTGGTGGGAGCGGTGGTGCCGGGGTTCTGGGTGCCGGGATTCTGATTATCGGGGTTGGTGATGACAGAGCCGTCGGGCTGGGTCACGGCGGGCTGACCGTTTGCGTCGGTCTGGACGGTGGTGTCCTTGCCGGACTCGTCGGGGGTCTCGGGAGTCTTGTCACAGGCAATGAGGGTCAAGGCTAGCAGAGCGGCCAGCAGGATCAAAGCGAGCTTTTTCATGGGAATCATATCCTTTCTGAATGAAATGTCACGAGGACAGCGCGGGATAGGATCATAGAGTTTTACCTATCCTACAGTTTACAGGAAAAATGTGTATATGATGTGAATACAGAGACACTTTTTTTGAAATTTGCTTGAATTATGATCCGAGATCCTTGGGAATCAAGCCTGCATGACCACAATAACGCCGCCCTCGCCCGTGCCCGAGTACGTAACGGAGTGATAAGCCGGGTACAAG
This sequence comes from Eubacteriales bacterium, assembly GCA_045128275.1. GTDB lineage: Bacteria > Bacillota > Clostridia > Oscillospirales > CAG-272 > CAMEON01. The sequence goes on from JBGVRH010000047.1 coordinate 5,870, forward strand.
ACCGTAGAGGACTGGGTCACATCGGCGTAGAAGACCTGGTAAAGGACACCATCCAGATAGACGCTCAGAGGCTGGTTCCGGTTGTAATTGGCCTTGAGGAGGCTTACGTATTCCTCCAGACACAGGTTGTTCTCCCGCATATAGGAGGCATGGACAGGCCCGACGTAGCGGAAATAGTCGGTATAATCCGAGATCCCGGTTACAGAAGCCTTGTCGGCGGGGTAGCGGACTACAAAGCCATACTTATGGCAATTTTCTGCCAGCCAGCCGTGGACGGAGCTTTCGGAGAGATTGTGGACGACTGTGGTGCCGTCCTCCTCCACGGTGGTATATTTGAGCTCACAGCCAAGACCCGTCAGATGATCCGCGGGCAGAGTGCCCAGAGTATCGGCGGAGACGTAGGCGTATTGGATTTGCACGTCGCTCGCCTTTTGGGCATGGTTGAAGTCTGTGAGCATCTGGCCCAGGGCGGTCAGCGCATCCTTGTCCATGTGGGTGGAAAGACCGCTGCTCTGGTAGATGGCGGGGGTGTGCTGACTCTGCATCTCCGCGATGGATGCCTGCTCCTCGGGGGCGGGGATCACGGCAGCATTGGAGGTGTTGGCAATCACAAGATCGCCCTTATTGACTCCGCCCTCCGGGACGGTCAGAACAGCCCATTCTATGGTCTCCACGTCAGGAAGCATAAAGCAGGAGGAGAGCGACAGAAGCAAAACGGCGGTCAAAATGAAGATGAAGAAACGTTTCATGATGGTCTCCTTTCACGGTGCATGGTGGTGACACGTTTGAAAAAACGCACCCGCGCTCTCCATACCCGGGTATAAAAGAAGCGTGGGTGCGAGTCGGTGAGCGGATATCAGCCCTGGGGAACAGCCTCGTCGGTGGGAGCCTCGGTCTCGGGCTCCAGAGCCTTGGAGCGATCCACGGTAATGACCACACCGCCGTCGTTGGTGCCGGACACAGTGTAGGCGTAGTTGGTGGGATGCTTGACGGTAGCCGAGCCGTCCACGGCCACGTACCAGACCTCATAGTAACGGCCGTCGGCGCCGTTGATCTTCAGGGGCTTGTCGTCGGTATAGCTTTGGATGGCCTCCACGTACTCCTCCAGGCAGAGGTTATGCTCGGTCATGTAGGTGGCATGCGCCACACCCACGTAGCGGAAGTAGTCGGTGTAATCATCCACACCGGTGATATCCACCTTGTCGGCGGGATAGCGGATCACGAAGCCATACTTGTGGCAGTTCTCAAAGAGCCAGTTGTAGACGGGATCGGTGGAGAGAACGTAGCTGTTGCCCTCACGGATGTAGCCCAGCTGGGCGCCCATACCCGTGTGGTGGTCGGAATACCCCACCTGGGTGGAGGAGCCCTTGTCAACCAGCACCTGCTGTTCCTCGGCGGAGCGGTAGGCGTACCGAACACTGACGGCATCAATGCCCGTGGCGGCGTGGAAGTCCACCAGCATCCGATCCAACGCGTCCAGAGCGGTGATCTCCATATAGGTGGAGAGGCCCGACTGCTGATAGGCGCGGGGCGTGTGGGTCATGCGCTTGTCGTTGATCGCGCCCAGATGGTCGAGACCATCGGGGAAGGTGTACTTGTGGGTGATGTTGACCAAAGCCAGAGGACCCCGGAGGGTATCGGTGGCGGTCACCGTGAAGGAGCCCCAGTCTACCTTCTCGTTATCGGGACCCTTGCCGATCTCGCCGCGGATGTTGGCGATGATGCCGCCAATGGCCATGACCAGCAGCATGAAGACGGTCAGTGCGGCCAGGGCGATGACCCCGAGGAGGGTATATTTTTGCAGGGCGCGGTTACGCTCGCGCTTGGGAGCGTTGCTGTTGTGGACCGTGTTGAAGCCGCGGTCCCCGGTCTGGTTAGCCATATTGACCTCCTGTTTGAATCAATATACCCGCCGCCGAAGCGGCAGCGGGTACAGAATATTGTTTGGAATCAGTCAGCGTCCTTGATGGAGAAGTCCATGCGGCCCTTCTTGTCCAGGCCCAGGTACTTCACGCGGACGACGGTGCCGACCTCGATGCCGGCGTCCTCCACCTTCTCCAGGCGGCGGTTGGTGATCTTGGAGATGTGAACCATGCCCTCCTTGCCGGGAGCGTACTCCACGAAGCAGCCGAACTCCTTGATGCCGGTGACCTTACCGGTGTAGACCTGGCCAACCTCGGGCTCGAAGACGATGGCGGCGATGGCAGCCTGGCAGGCCTCGGCCTGAGCGGCGTTGACAGCGGCGATGCGGATGGTACCGTCGTCGTCGATGTCCACCTTGGCGCCGGACTCGGCCTGGATCTTCTGGATCACGGAGCCACCCTTACCGATGACCTCGCGGATCTTGTCGGGATCGATCTTCATGACGGTCATCTTGGGAGCGAACTTGGAAACGGTCTCGCGGGGCTGAGGAATGGCCTTCAGAATGACCTCGTCGATGATGTAGTCACGGCCTGCGTGGGTCTGCTCCAGAGCCTGCTTGATGATCTCGGGGGTCAGACCGTCGATCTTCAGATCCATCTGGATGGAGGTGATACCCTTGTGAGTACCGGCCACCTTGAAGTCCATGTCGCCGTAGAAGTCCTCAAGACCCTGGATGTCGATCATGGTATCCCAAGAGCCGTCCTCGGCGGTGATCAGACCGCAGGAGATACCGGCGACGGGAGCGGAGATCGGCACACCGGCGTCCATCAGAGCCAGGGTAGAGCCGCAGACGGAGCCCTGGGAGGTAGAGCCGTTGGAGGAGACCACGTCAGAGACCAGACGGATGGCGTAGGGGAACTCCTCGGGGGTGGGCAGCACGGGGATCAGGGAACGCTCGGCCAGAGCGCCGTGACCGATCTCGCGGCGGCCGGGAGAGCGGGTGGACTTAGCCTCACCGGTGGAGAAGCCGGGCATGTTGTAGTGGTGCATGTAGCGCTTCTCGGTCTCGTTGTCGATACCGTCCAGCATCTGGGACTCAGCCAGAGTGCCCAGGGTAGCCACGGTCAGCACCTGGGTCTGACCGCGGGTGAAAAGACCCGAGCCGTGGGTGCGGGGCAGAACGCCGACCTCGGCGCCCAGGGGACGGATGGTGTTCATGGAACGGCCGTCCACGCGCTTCTTGTCCACCAGCAGCCAGCGGCGGACGATCTTCTTCTGGATCTTGTAGATCAGCTCCTCCATGATGGAAGAGATCTCGGGGTACTCAGCCTCGAACTCGGCGATGATGGCATCCTTGACGGGAACCATGCGGGCATCGCGGACGTTCTTATCGTCGGTGTCCAGAGCGGCCATGACGTCCTTCTCACAGAAGGCGAAGACCTTGTCGAACATATCGTGATCCAGATCACCGGAGGGGTACTCGAACTTGGGCTTGCCGATGTCGGCGATGATGGTGTTGATGAAGCCCAGCAGCTCCTTGATCTCGGCGTGAGCCTTCATGATGGCCTCGAACATGGTGTCGTCGTCCACCTCGCGGGCGCCTGCCTCGATCATGACCACCTTCTCCATGGAAGCGGCCACGGTCAGCTCCAGATCGCTCACCTTGCGCTGAGCCTCGGTGGGGTTGACCACGATCTCACCGTTCACGAGACCCATGAACACGCCGCCGATGGGGCCGTTCCACGGAATGTCGGAGATGGAGAGGGCGATGGAAGCACCGATCATAGCGGTGATCTCGGGGGAGCAGTCGTGATCCACGGACATGACGGTGAGGGTCAGAGCCACGTCGTTGCGCAGATCCTTGGGGAACAGGGGACGGACGGGACGGTCGATGACGCGGGCGGTCAGAACGGCCTTCTCGGAGGGCTTACCCTCGCGCTTGAGGTAACCGCCGGGGATCTTACCGGCAGCGTACATTCTCTCGTCGAAGTCCACGGACAGGGGCAGGAAGTCGATGCCGTCGCGGGGCTTCTCGGATGCGGTCGCGCATGCCAGCACGACGGTCTCGCCGTAGCGAACGAGACAGGAGCCGTTTGCAAGACCTGCGAGCTTGCCGGTCTCGATCACGAGCGGTCTGCCTGCCAGAGTGTACTCAAACACTTTGTAGTTTTCAAACATTTCAAATTCCTCCATTTTTATTTTGGCGGAACGGTTTAGCAATTAAATACGCTATTTTTTGGGCAAAAATAACATATTTAATGGCTAATCCCCCCGCCTTTTTTCTTTGCTTTTATAGAGAACAAACCGAAGACGCGGGTGCATCTTCGGTTTGATTTCTAACGAAAATTACTTGCGGAGACCGAGCTTCTCAACGATTGCACGATAG
>JBGVRH010000048.1:0-20912 GCA_045128275.1 Eubacteriales bacterium
GGTTGTAGTACTTGACCATGATGAACAGCTTGCCGCCGCCCAGACGTGCATAGATACCTGCACCGCCCATAGCGCCTGCGCTGTCGGTCTCGTAGTAGTTGTTGATCTTGTAGAAGCCGCCTGCGGGATCGAAGGCCTCGACGATGGCGTCGGAGTTCACGACCTTGTAGCCACGGGCGAACATCCAGCCTGCGCCGTCAGAGTTGATGACGTTGGCTTTGAAGAAGTACTTACCGTTCACATCAGCGTACATATCGTTGATGGAGGTCAGGTGGTAGAGCTTGCCCTCACCGTTGGCCTCAACGCCGGAACCGGGCAGAGGCAGCTCGGTAACGAAGAAGTTGCCCAGATCGGTGGCATCCATGGTGGTGCCGACCTCGTTGGCGTTCACGTCAGCGATGAAGCTGTCGGTGATGTCCTTGGGCAGCTCGGGCAGATCAATGGTGATGTCCTCGCGGAGCTGAACGATGGTACCGTCAGCCAGCTTAGCAACGAAGCCGACGAAGTGATCGTCGCCCTCAAGGTAGGACAGATCAACGAAGATATCGAAGCGGGTAGCATGCTCGCCGCCGGCGGCCAGAACGCCGTCCTCGGTGGGCTTCTTGTAATCGCCGTAGACGAACTCATAGTTGTCCACGTAGTAGCCGAAGGTATCGATGGGCTGATCGAAACCGATCCAACCGCGGAGGATGATGCTCTCCAGCTCAGAAGCGGCATTGAAGACCAGAGTGTTGTTGATGGCATCCAGCTTCGCGTCAGCACCGCCGTCCTCGGGGAAGTACATCTGGTTGTTGAGGTAGAAGGTGTCGAAGGACACGTTCTTCAGACCGGACTCGCCGGGCTGTGCGTAGGGAGGATACTGCTCGAAGTCATACTTGGCAACTGCCTCCTCGCAATGGAAGAAGCCGATGTAAGCGATGTCGATCATGCAACCCTCGGGCAGGGAGTATCTGGCCCACTGACCGCTCTCCTCCTTGTAGGGCTGGCCGTTCTCGTCCAGCTTATAGCCGGCCTCCAGAGGATCGAAGCGGAAGTAGGAGACGTACTCGCCGTCGTACAGGTTAGCGTCGATGAGGGACTGGGTGTCGAAGATGATGACGTGCCACTCGCCGTCGGCGATAACGGGCTGACGGATCATGGTGGTGTCATCCTGGGGGCCGTTGCCGGTGGAGGACATGTACAGCTGCATGTCAGCGCCGGTGGCATCGGTACGGTAGCGGATCGCAACGTAGCGGGCACCGTCTACGCCTGCAAAGGGATACCAGTAAGGATCGGGACCGAGAGGAACGACGTGGATGTAGCCTTCCTCGAGGGTCAGGCAATCCTGAGTCATGTTGTTGGGATCGCCGCCGGTAACGGTCTGGATGTCTTCAGCACCAAACACGTTCACGGGCTCCATGGGATCCGCGGTCTCGGGCTCGGGAGTCTCGGGAGCCTGGGTCTCGGGAGCGGGAGTCTCGGGATCAGTCTCGGGAGCGGGGGTGGTGGGCTCGTCGGGCTCGTCAGTGCCGGGCTCGGGAGTCTCGGGGTCGGTGTCGGGGGCCTCAGTGGGGTCCTCTTCACCCTGGGTGGGCTCTTCGGTGGGCTGATCGGCCACGGTGGTGTCGTCTACAGGAGGCTGGGGATCGTCCTTGCACGCCACGAACACGAGGGTCATAGCCACGAGAAGGGCCAGAAGAATAAGGATCTTCTTCTTCATGGGGGGTACTTCCTTTCTTGATTTTTTTGGATGGCGGTCCTTTCATCAACAAAAAGACCGACCATCCCGGGATGCCCGAAGACATTTTACCATAAAAGTATGAAAATTTCAAGATGCCCACCTTATTTTATAGAACAAAACCTTAAGTTTGTCAACTATACACAATTTTCAACACGCATTTTTCAGCAAAAAGACAACATAAAAAGTCACCCCTCGGAAGCGGCCTCCGAGGGGTGACTGAAACTGTTCAGTTGGCGTAATTGTACTCCAGGATCTGGTCGATGAGCACCTCTCCCGTGACGCTGTCGGAGAGGACGAAATACTGCTTTTTGGACTCGTCGTGGCCGATATCGGTGCGGTAAGTACCGTCGTTGAGGCGGATCTTGTACTCGACCTCGAACTCATACTGGGTATACTTCCCTTTCTCCCCCGCCACCAGGGTCTCCGAGACCTTGGTCAGCTTGATATCGTAGAGCCTCTGCATGGTGAAGGGAGGCTCGGGATCGTGGTTCTCGTAATAATTGGAGGAGAACAGGGCATTATAGGCATCGGCATCCCCGTTTATGACGGCGTGGATCATATCCCGCAGGACGGCGGCTCCTCCCCCGTATCCGGGGAGATTCTTGTCGGTCAGCTCCTCTGTCTGACCCGAGCGGGCATCGTAGATGTAGATGCGGCGGTTGAGCTGAAGGTAGACCTCGTCCTCCATGATATCGTACTCGAAATCGGGGGTGGCGAAATTGATGGAGCTGGGGGGGAGCCTCTTGGTCTCCTCCTCCTCGCCGCCGTTCTGGAGATTATCCAGGATACCGATCAGAGGAATGGCGATCACCACGAAGGCCAGGAGTCCGATGAGGACGATGATCATATTTCTGCGTAACCTTCTCGTGGATTCCCGCGCCTGGCGGGACTGTTCCTCGAAGCTTTGATTCTGTTGATCCATTGTAAGACCTCGCTTTTTCATGATGACAACAGTATACCATATTCCGCTTGTCTTCGCAAGACCCTATCATTGTTTTTTTTATAAAATTTTCATGAATTCTACCGAAACCTGTTGCGGATTCCGAAAAAATGTGTTATAATAGTCTGATTCTATCATTAGCAAGAGGTTCCCTTATGAAATACCTTGTTCTCATCCCCGACGGCATGGCCGACCGCCCCGTCGAAGCCCTGGGTCACCGTACCCCCATGGAGGCCGCCGTCAAGCCCTGCATGGATGCCCTGGCCGCCCGCGCCACCGTGGGCCTGGTCTCCAACGTCCCCGAGGGCATGGTGCCCGAGAGCGACACCGCCAACATGGCCATCCTCTCCTTTGACCCCAAGGTCTACTCCCGCGGCCGCTCCCCCCTGGAGGCCATCAGCATGGGTCTGACCATGGCACCCGATGAGACCGCCTACCGCTGTAACGTCGTCACCCTTTCCGACGGTGGAGAGTACGAGGACAAGATCATGCTGGATCACTCCGCCGACGAGATCACCACCGCCGAGGCGGATGAGCTGATCAAGGCCCTGGAGGCTCACTTCGGCACCGAGTACCGCCACTTCTACACCGGCGTCAGCTACCGCCACTGCATCCTGTGGAAGGACGGCAACGATACCTACGATTTTTCCCGCCCCCACGATATCATCGGCCGCTGTATCCGCGATTACCTCCCCTCCGAGGAGAACGGCGGCGGCGAGTTCTACCGTCTCATGAAGGAGAGCTTTGAGGTGCTGGATCAGCATCCCGTCAATCAGGCTCGCCGCGCGCGTGGCCTCAAGCCCGCCAACTCTGCCTGGCTCTGGAGCCCCGGCAAGAAGCCCCGCCTCCCCAGCTTCACCGAGAAGTGGGGCATCAGCGGCACCGTCATCTCCGCCGTTGACCTCATCAAGGGCATCGGTCTGTGCGCCGGCATGCAGTCGGTGGATGTGGAGGGTGCTACGGGCAACGTACACACCAACTACGACGGTAAGGCCCAGGCCGCCATCACCGCCTTCAAGGAGGGCGCCGACCTGGTCTACGTCCACGTGGAGGGCCCCGACGAGTGCGGCCACCGCGCCGAGACCGACAACAAGGTGCTGTCGGTGGAGCTGATCGACCGAAAGATCCTGGCTCCCGTTTATGAGTATTTGAAGACCACCGCCGAGGATTTCAAGATCCTGGTGCTTCCCGACCATCCCACCCCCATTGAGATCCGCACCCATTCCATGGAGCCCGTGCCCTTCTTCCTGTACGATTCCCGTAAGGACGCCTGTGGCGTGACTACCTTCACCGAGGCCTCTGCCGCCGAGACGGGGCTGTATATCCCCGACGGCTTTACCCTTATGGAGCGGGTCATCGAGAAGAACTGATGCTTCCCTCCCGCACAAATCCCCTTTGAAAGGAGACTTACCGTGTCCGAACCTACTGTCCAAACGAACACCGCCGAACAGACCCCTCCCGAGAAGAAGGAGAGCCTTGTCTCCTCTGTCTTCGACTACCTGGAGATCCTGGTCTTCTCGGTTTGCGTCGTCCTGCTCCTGTTCACCCTGTGCGGGCGGCTCTGCCGTGTCAACGGCTCCTCCATGCGCAATACCCTGTACAACGGGGAGATGCTGATCACCTCTAGTCTGGTTCAGCCCGAGGCGGGGGATATCATCGTTTTCCATCAGACCAGCGATATCTACGAGTCCATCAACGAGCCCCTGGTCAAGCGCATCATCGCCACCGAAGGGCAGACCGTCCGTATCGACTACGCCAAGGGCGAGGTCTACGTGGACGGCGTACTGCAGGAGGATCCCCACGGCTATCTGCTGGATCGATCCGGCAAGGAGATCGGCCGCTGGACCCAGGCCCCCGGCTATAGCTTTGACCACTCTACGGGCATCTTCGAGACCACCGTCCCCGAGGGATGCTACTTCGTCATGGGTGACAACCGCAACAACTCCCTGGACAGCCGCTCCCGCGAGGTCAGCTTCGTGGATGCCCGCCGCGTCCTGGGCAAGGTGGTCTGCCGTCTGAAGCCCTGGACGGTCTACGATTGATCCATACACAGAATAGGAGATACTATGCCCAGCGAACACATCCAATGGTTCCCCGGTCATATGGCGAAGACCCGCCGCTTGATCACCGAGAACCTCAAGAACGTGCATATCATCATCGAGGTGCTGGACGCCCGCGTCCCCGTCAGCTCCCGTAACCCCGAGCTGCGGAAGATGACGGGGGATAAGCCCACCATCCTGCTCCTCAACAAGGCCTCCCTGGCCGACCCCAAGAAGAATAAGGAATTCGTCAAGCTCTACACCGACGCCCATACCGTCTGCATCCTCTGCGACTGCGTGACGGGTGAGGGGCTGAACAAGCTCCCCGAGGCCATCCGCACCGTCCTCAAGGATCGCGTGGAGCGCTATGAGGAAAAGGGGCAGGCGGGCCGACACCTCCGCGCCATGGTGGTGGGTGTCCCCAACGTGGGCAAGTCCACCCTCATCAACCGCATGAGCGGTGCCACCAAGGCCAAGACCGAGAACCGCCCCGGCGTTACCCGCGACAAGCAGTGGGTCACCACCAAGATCGGCATTGATCTTCTGGATATGCCCGGTGTCCTGTGGCCTAAGTTCGAGGATCAGACCATCGGTGAGAACCTGGCCTTCACGGGGGCTATCCGCGACGATATCCTGGATATCGAGCATTTGGCCGTCAAGCTGGCGGGCAGACTCCGCGCCCTGTACCCCGCGGAATTATGCGCCCGCTTCAAGATCACCGACAAGGATGCCTGGCAGGATCTGACCGACCTCCAGCTTCTGACCCTCATCGGCAAGAAGCGGGGCTGTCTCATCCCCGGCGGCATCGTGGATACCGAGCGTGTCTCCAACCTCCTCATCGACGAGTTCCGCACCGCCAAGATCGGCCGCATGACCATTGATTCCCTTCCCGCGCCCAAGGAAGCCGCTCCCGCGCCTCAGCCCGAGGTGCTTGCCGAAAAGCCCGAAACCGATGCAAAGGAGGATGCGTAAATGCCCTCCTACGATATTGAGCGTGCCCTCCGCGACGAGGGCTACGCCGTGATCTGCGGCGTGGACGAGGCGGGGCGAGGCCCTCTGTGCGGGTCTGTGGTGGCCGCCGCCTGCATCCTCCCCGACGGGCTGGAGATCCCCGAGCTGAACGACTCCAAGAAGCTCACCCCCAAGAAGCGGGATAAGCTCTTCGATCTCATCAAGGAAAAGGCCATCGCCTACGGCATCGCCGAGGGGACGGTGGAGGAGATCAACGAGCTGAATATCCTGGAGGCCGACCTTTTGGCTATGCGCCGCGCCATCGACGGGCTCCATACCCCCGACGGCACCCCCTACAAGGCGGATTTCGCCCTCATCGACGGCAATATCGACCGCGATTTCCAGATCCCCGCCCGCGCCGTCATCAAGGGTGATTCCCTCTCCATGTCCATCGCGGCGGCATCCATCCTGGCCAAGGTCACGAGAGACCGTATGTGCGAGGATATGGACAAGGCCTACCCCCAGTACGGCATCGCCAAGCATAAGGGCTACGGCACCAAGGAGCATATGGCCGCCCTCCGCGAGTTCGGCCCCTCCCCCATCCACCGCACCAAATTCGTCCGTTTCCTGGACGAGGATCCGAAATGAGCGGCTCCACTCTTACGGCAGGCAAGACCCGCCGACAGGTGGTGGGCAAGCTGGGGGAGGATGAGACCATCCGCCGCTACGGCGAGCTGGGCTTTACGGCGGTCGCGCGGAACCTCCATATCTCCCACAACGAGATCGATCTGATCCTGGAGAGCGAGACCCATTTGGTCTTCGTGGAGGTCAAGACCCGCCACGCCTCCCCCGAGTCCCGCACCCGCTACGGCCGTCCCGCCGCCGCCATCGACAAGGGCAAGCGGGAGCGCATGAGAAAGGCCGCAGAGGACTATCTGCGGGAGCATCCCACCCCAAAGCAGCCTCGCATCGACGTATCCGAGGTCTATCTCCGCAAGAAGCCCGACGGCACCGACGAGATCATAGCCGTCAAGCTCTATCCCAACGCCTTTGCCGGGCGCTGACACACATTTGAGGTACGTATCATGAAACTGTCTTTATTCGATACCCATTGCGATACCGCCCTGGAGCTGTATAACCATAAGGCTCATCTGGACTGCAACGATTGCTGCCATATCTCCCTGGAGAAGGCATCCTGCTATGAAAATTACGCCCAGTATTACGCCATCTGGTCTAACCGCCGTCTGGACGACGAGGCCTGCTGGCAGGTCTTTCTGGAGTCCTCCGCTTACTTCAAAAATGAGCTTTCCCGCATTGCAGATCGCGCGGTGCAGGTGACCAGCGGTGAAGAGCTGGAGGCCGCCGTCAAGGCGGGCAAGCATGCCGCCATCCTGGCTGTGGAGGATGCCCGTCTGACTGCGGGTAAGCTCGAGCGGTTGGATGAGCTGTACGCCCTCGGTGTCCGTTACCTCACCCTTCTGTGGGGCGGGGACACCTGCATCGGCGGCTCTCACAACACCGAGAACGGGCTGACCGACTTCGGTAAAGCCGTGGCCAAGCGTTGCTTCGAGCTGGGGATCGTGCCCGATATCTCCCATGCCTCCGAGCAGTCGGTGGACGATCTTCTGCCCATCGCCTATGCCTGCGGCAAGCCCTTTATCGCCACCCACTCCAATTCCCATGCCCTCTACCCCCACACCCGCAACCTCCGCGACCGCCATTTCGCGGCCATCAAGGAGCTGGGCGGTATCGTGGGTGTCAGCCTCTGCCCTCCTCACCTCATGGATACCTCCATCCGTCCCGCTACTGCGGAGGACGTGTTCGCCCACGTGGACTACTACCTGTCCATCGGCGGCGAGGATATGGTGGGCTTCGGTGCTGACTGGGACGGTACTGACCTTCCCCAGGGCTTTACCAACGTGGGACACCTCGAGCAGGTCGCCGAGGTCATGGCCCGCCATAACTACTCCGAGGAGCTGATCCACAAGCTCTTCTGGAAGAATTTCTACAATTTCGCCATCAAAAATCTCTGATATACAGGAGCCACAAAACCATGCTGTACCAATCCACCCGTGACGCAAGCCACAAGAAGTATTCCGCCGCCGAGGTCATCAAGATGGGCCTCGCCCCCGACGGAGGTCTGTTCATTCCCGAGTCCATCCCCGCTCTGACTACCGAGGAGATCGCGGCTCTGTGCGGTGATTCCTACCCCGTCCGCGCCGCCAAGATCCTGGGCAAGTTCCTCACCGACTACACTTACGAGGAGCTGATCTCCGACTGTGAGGCCGCCTACGCCGAGTCCTCCTTCCCCGGCGGTGCCGCGCCCCTCGTTCACGTTCACGATCAGGTCTACTCCCTGGAGCTGTGGCACGGCCCCACCGCCGCCTTCAAGGATATGGCACTGCAGATCATGCCCCGCCTCCTCTCCCGCGCCATTGTGAAGACGGGGGAGACCCGCGACGCGCTGATCCTGGTGGCCACCTCGGGCGACACGGGCAAGGCCGCGCTGGAGGGCTACAAGGATATCGACCGCATCAAGATCATGGTCTTCTACCCTGTGGACGGTGTGAGCCGCGTGCAGAAGCTGCAGATGGCCACCCAGACAGGTAGCAACGTCAACGTCTGCGCCATCCGCGGCAACTTCGACGATGCCCAGACGGGTGTCAAGAAGATCTTCGGCGACGCCGACATGGCCGCCGCCCTGAATGATAAGGGCTACGTCCTGTCCTCCGCCAACTCCATCAACTGGGGCCGTCTCGCTCCCCAGATCGTCTACTACGTCTCCGCCTACTGCGACCTTTTGAACAAGGGCGCGCTGAAGATGGGCGAGACCATGGACGTCTGCGTACCTACGGGCAACTTCGGCAACATCTTCGCGGGCTACATCGCCAAGCTCATGGGGCTTCCCGTGCGCCATTTCGTCTGTGCCTCCAACAAGAATAACATCCTGACCGACTTCCTGCGCACCGGCACCTACGACCGCAACCGTGATTTCCACCTCACCATGTCCCCCTCCATGGACATTCTGATCTCCAGCAATCTGGAGCGTCTGCTCTGCTTCACCGCCGGTGAGGAGCGCACCGCCGCCTACATGGAGTCTCTGAAGCAGGACGGCGCGTACACTGTGGACGCTGACGTACTGGCCGCCATCAATGACAACTTCTCGGGCTACTTCGCCGACGAGGCCGCCACCGCCGAGACCATCAAGACCTACTTTGAGAAGTACGGTTACCTGGCCGACACCCATACCGCCGTGGCTCTTTCCGCCGCCGAGCAGTATATTGCCACCCTGGACGAGGTGCGTCCCACCGTGGTGGATTCCACCGCCAGCCCCTACAAGTTCGCCGCCGACGTGTACGAGTCCCTGGGCAAGACCCAGCCCACCGATCCTCTGGCGGCTCTGGACGAGCTGGCCGCCGCTACCGCTACCGAGATCCCCTATCCTCTCCGCGGCCTCGGTCAGCGTGAGGTTCGCTTCACCCAGGTGATCGACGCCGCCGATATGCCCGCCGCCGTGCTGGACTGGTGTAAGTAATTTTCAAAAAAGGGGTAGCGTCATTCGACGTTACCCCGAAATTCGGATGAGCGGCCCTATCAGCCCTTCATGTCCTGGTTGGGCTTGAAGGTGGCGCAGGCGGTGTCGTGGGAGGTGGAGGCGTAGGTGGGGCCTACGGTGATCTCCCCTGCGGTGCAACGGGTCTCGCCGTCGTGGTAGGCGCAGTTCTTGACGTCACAGACGACGCCCTTGATGTGATCGCAGCACTTCTTGTCGTTCATTTCTCATACCATCCTTTTGGAATGCCGCACAAAGCGCGGTATTTCTTGATACTCGCGGTCGGGGTCAACCTTCCGCTTGGGTTAGTCTGTCCCCAATTCCCGCTTCTATGCGGAGTTCTTTGAAAGGAGCCCACGTCATGTCCATCTTCGTCATGGGAGATCTTCATCTCTCTACCGATAAGACCACCAATAAGTCCATGGAAAAATTCGGAAAACGCTGGCTGGGCTATACCGATAAGATCCGCCGGAACTGGGAAGCCGTGGTCGCCCCCGAGGACACGGTGGTCATCCCGGGAGACATCTCCTGGGCCATGAAGCTGGAGGAGTCCCTGTCCGACTTCCGCTTCATTGAATCCCTCCCCGGAACCAAGCTCATCGGCAAGGGCAACCACGATTTCTGGTGGAACACGGGAGCAAAGATGACCGCTTTCTTTGAGGAGAATCACATCAGCTCGGTAAAGATCCTCAACAACAACGCCTATTTCGTGGAGAATCAAGTCCTCTGCGGTACACGCGGGTGGTTTTTGGAGGAGCGGCAGCAGGTGACGGTGGGGTCGGTGGACTATGAAAAGATCGTCAACCGCGAGGTCATCCGTCTGAAGCTCTCCCTGGACAGCGCGGTCGCTCTGCAACGAGAGTGCGAGGAGAAAAACGGCTTTACCCCGCCCGTTTCGGTGTTCCTCCACTTCCCTCCCGTGTGGCTGGATTTCATCTGCCGCCCCTTCGTGGATACCCTCCACGCCTACGGCGATCCCGCCTGCTACTTCGGCCATATCCACGGCATGTACAACGCCCCCAAGGAGTTTTCCTTTGAGAATATTCCCATGCGGCTGGTCTCCTCCGACGCTATGGACTTTACTCTCTACCGCCTCCCTCCCGCCCATATTCACACCGATTCGGAGGAATTGTGCTAATTGCACAATTTAACCACCGCTCTTTCATATACTTTCGTGAGTCCCCGAAAGCGAAAAATTCCCAAAAACACTTGACAAAATTAGCAAAAACAGATAAAATATACTATGTATGTAAGTGGGAGCAGACTGTCCGCTTCGTGACTGACTTTCCCTCAAAAAAGAAAGGAATCATCAACCATGAACCTGATCAAAGCAGAAAAGACCGAGAAGAGCGCAATGCTCATTGAGTTCTCCGTGGATAAGGAGACCTTCGACAAGGCCGTAAGCAAGGTATACCGTCAGCAGGTGGGCAAGATCAACGTCCCCGGCTTCCGTAAGGGTAAGGCTCCCCGCTCCGTCATCGAGCGTATGTACGGTAAGGGCATTTTCTGGGAGGATGCCGCTAACGAGGTGCTTCCCGAGGCCTATGAGGCCGCTCTGGCCGAGTCCGGTGTGAAGCCCGTGGGCCGCTCCGAATTCGATATCACCAACATCGACGACAACGGCATCACCTTCACCGCTACCGTTCCCGTGAAGCCCGCCGTAGAGATCGAGGGCTACAAGGGCATCGAGGCCGCCAAGGTGGTCGAGCCCGCAACCGAGGTCGAGATCGACAACGAGATCAAGATCATCCGCGAGCGCAACAGCCGCGAGACCGAGATCACCGATGAGACTCCCGCCGAGAGCGGCGACTCCACCAAGATCGACTTTGAGGGCTTCGTCGACGGCGTCGCTTTCGAGGGCGGCAAGGGCGAGGACTACAACCTGAAGCTGGGCTCCGGCTCCTTCATCCCCGGTTTCGAGAATCAGATCGTCGGCCACAAGATCGGTGAGCAGTTCGACGTGAACGTCACCTTCCCCGAGGAGTACCACGCCGCTGAGCTGGCCGGTAAGGCCGCTACCTTCAAGGTCACCCTGAAGGCCATCACCCACATCGAGCTGCCCGAGCTGGATGACGATTTCGCCAAGGACGTCTCCGAGTTCGACACCTTCTCTGAGTACCGCGCCGACATCGAGGCCAAGATTCTGAAGCGTCACGAGAACGCCGCTGAGTCCGTGTTCGAGGAGACCATCGTCAAGGCTCTCGTTGAGAAGCTGGGCGGTGAGGAGATCCCCGAGGCTATGATCGAGGCCGAGGTCGAGAACCAGGTTCGTGACTTCGACAACCGCCTCCGTATGCAGGGCATGGACATGGGTATGTACTTCAAGTACACCGGCATGACCCTGGAGGGTATGCGCGATCAGATGCGTCCCCAGGCCGAGACCTTCGTCAAGACCCGTCTGGCTCTTGAGAAGATCGCTGAGCTGGAGAACCTGACCGCAACCGAGGAGGAGATCGAGGCCGAGTACGCCCGCCTGGCCGAGGCTTACCAGATGGAGGCCGAGCAGATCAAGGGTATGATCCCCGCTGAGTCTGTTGCCGAGGATCTCCGCGTGAAGGCCGCTATGGAGCTGGTTAAGGCCAACGCCGTGGCTCCCGCTACTGCCGAGTAATTCCCTTTACAAACGCTTGCCGCGGTCAGCCCAGAGCCGGCCGCGGCATACTTTTCAAAATCTCTTGGGGTTTCTCTTCCCTTTTGATTTTTCCCCCTTTTATGGGGCAGAATACAGGTATGCTCCATACAATGAAACTAAACGAATGTGAGGTAACCAACATGATGAATGATCTGTACAACACGGGTATGCCCCGCTCTTACCTCGTTCCCACCGTGGTCGAGCAGACCGGCCGCGGCGAGCGCGCCTACGATATCTACTCCCGTCTGCTCAACGACCGCATCATTTTCCTGTCGGATGAGGTCAACGATGCCACCGCCTCTCTGGTGGTCGCCCAGCTCCTCTTCCTGGAGGCCCAGGATCCCGACAAGGATATCTCCTTCTATATCAACAGCCCCGGCGGATCCGTCACCGCGGGCATGGCCATCTACGACACCATGAACTTCATCAAGTGCGACGTGTCCACCATCTGCATCGGTATGGCCGCCTCTATGGGCGCGTTCCTGCTCTCCGCGGGTGCCAAGGGCAAGCGCATCGCACTTCCCCACAGCGAGATCATGATCCATCAGCCCCTCGGCGGTGCCCAGGGTCAGGCCTCCGACATCAAGATCCGCGCCGATCTCATCCTCCGCACCCGTGATATGCTCAACAAGATCCTGGCCGAGAACACCGGCAAGTCCATCGAGCAGATCGAGAAGGACACCGACCGCGACAACTTCATGACCGCCGAGCAGGCTCTGGAGTACGGTCTGATCGATAAGATCTACACCCACCGCGACTAATACGAAAGGAAGTTTCCCTCATGTCCAACACAACCAATCGTGGCGGCGGCAAGAATCAGAATCTCCATTTCTGCTCCTTCTGCGGCCGTAACGAGAATCAGGTCAACTTCCTCATTCCCTCCTCCAACGGCGCGTATATCTGCGACTACTGCGTGGATGCCTGCTCGGATCTCATCGACGAGGCCATGGGCAATACCCGTAATACCTCCATCAACTTCGGTGAGCTGAACCTGGCGACTCTTCCCCGCCCCAAGCAGATCAAGGAGGCCCTGGATGAGTACGTCATCGGCCAGGACGAGGCCAAGGTGGCCCTGTCGGTGGCGGTCTACAACCACTACAAGCGCATCCTCACCAAGACCCCCAAGAAGAAGGGCAAGAAGAAGGCCGATGCCACCCCCGCCGAGGACTACATGGAGGCTCTCCGCGAGGTGGATATCCAGAAGTCCAACGTCCTGCTTCTCGGCCCCACGGGTGTGGGTAAGACCTACCTGGCCCAGACCCTGGCCAAGACCCTGCAGGTTCCCTTCGCCATTGCCGACGCCACCACCCTCACCGAGGCGGGCTACGTGGGCGAGGACGTGGAGAACATCCTCCTGCGTCTGATCCAGGCCGCCGACTTTGACATCGAGCTGGCCGAGCGCGGCATCATCTACATCGACGAGATCGACAAGATCGCCCGCAAGAGCGAGAACCGTTCCATCACCCGCGACGTGCCGGGCGAGGGCGTTCAGCAGGCACTTCTGAAGATCCTGGAGGGTACCACCGCTAACGTCCCCCCCCAGGGCGGCCGCAAGCATCCCAACCAGGAGTTCTTGCGCATTAACACCGAGAACATCCTCTTCATCTGCGGCGGTGCCTTTGACGGTCTGTCACAGATCATTGAGAAGCGGGAGGGCGGTACCACCGTGGGCTTCGGCGGCTCCATCCGCACAAAGTCCGAGCGGGTACAAAGCGGTGTCTTCAAGGACGTTGTGCCCCACGATATCGTCAAGTTCGGTCTCATCCCCGAGCTGGTGGGCCGTCTGCCCGTCATCGTGACCCTGAACGATCTGGACAGAGATGCGCTGATCCGTATCCTCTCCGAGCCCAAGAACGCCGTCATTAAGCAGTACATGAAGCTCTTCGGGCTGGATCACGTGCGCTTGATCTTCGAGGACGAGGCTCTGGAGGCCATTGCCGAGGAGGCTCTCGCCCGCAACACGGGTGCCCGCGGTCTGCGCGCCATCATGGAGCAGTTCATGATGAAGCTCATGTATGAGCTGCCCTCGGATGAGTTGGCGGATACCGTCACCATCACCCGCGACTTCATCCAAGGCAAGGGAGAGGCCGTGATCACCCACCGCGCTCCCGCCCTGCCCGAGTCGGCCTCCGACTCCACGGATACCGAATAAGCACCTCCCTGCCCTTTCGGTGTATTTGAAGTCCTTCCCCTGTACAGCAACAAAAAAAGCATGACCTTCCGTTTCGGATCTTCCGTTTCGGCGGTCATGCTTTTTTGATTATTCCCCGATCGTGACCTCGGTCAGCACCATATTGTGGTCGGTGACCTTGTCCTTTTGGGTGTTTCGGGTGCGGGTATTGGCGGTTGTGACCTTGCCCGCCGTGAGAATGTGGTCAATGGAGCGGTCGGCGTAGGTGACAAGGCCGTCGTGAGCCTTCTTGACCCACGGGATATAGCGGGATACCTTCCCTGGATCCGTATTAAAGTCTCCACAGCAGACGAATCCCTCGGGATGGGCGCGGTAGTATCCCGTCAGCACGTCACCCAGGCAGGAAAGGGTCTCGGTATTGGACTCCTCGTTCTCCACCGACAGGTGGGTGTTGAAGACCGTTACCTTAGTGCCGTCCACATCCAGCACCGCGTACCCGCAGGAGGTGCCTTGGGTAGCGATATGAACCGAATAGTTGATGGTTTCGCTCTCCGGGATGGGGTAGCGGGAGAGGATGGCGGTGCCGTACTCGCCCCCCTGGAAATCCCGGATCTTAATGAAGTAGTGGTGCTTCAGCTCGGTATGCTCCGAAAGGTAGGCGGGCATATCTACCCGATCCGAGCGGGCGGCACCTCTGTCCACCTCCTGGAGGCAGACCACGTCGGCACCGCTTTGGGTGATCTGCTCGGCCAGGCGGTTGAGGTTCTCCTCGGTGTAATGCCCCTCGCGGAAGTGAGCGGAGCAGATATTGAAGCTGGCAAGGGTAAAGGTAGGCATGGTATCTCCCTCTTACTTGGCGGTCTCTCTGGCTTTTTTGATGAAGTCACGGTAGAAGTAGGCGGATCTCTTCCACTTGGTCTCTCCCGTGGCGAAGTCGGTGGTGGCAATACCGAACTTGAAGTTGTAGGCGGCAGACCACTCGAAGTTGTCCATGAGGCTCCAGAGGTAGTATCCGCGGATGTCGAAGCCCTCGTCGATGGCCTTCTCCAGCCACTCCAAAAAGCCCGCCACGTAACGGATGCGGTCGTTGTCCTCCACGATACCGTCGGCGCCTACGGGCTCGGTGCCCTCGAAGTAGGTGCCGTTCTCGGTGATGTAGATGGGGCACTGGATATGGTACAGATCGTGGAGCAGGTGGATGGCATCGTAGACCGCCTTGGGGTAATACTCGGTGCGGTTGTTGAGGAAGTTACCGCCCTGGGAGAAGTCCATCTGGGCCTGCTGATTGACGGTAACGGGGACGCGGTTGTAGACGTTGAGGCCGAAGAAGTCCAGAGGCTGGCCCGTCAGCTCGAAGTCGTGAGGCTCCATCTTCATGAGGGTGCCTTCCTTCTCCAGATGCTCCAGGATGTAATCGCTGTAGCGGCCTGCCAGGATGGGATCGGTGTAGAACTTCCAGTTGCGCTCGTCCTGGTCGATCATGAGGGCGATATCCTCGGGGGAATCCGTGAGGGCATGGCGCTTCCAGATATCGATGACCACGCCGATCTTGCTATCCTTGGGATTCACGGCGCGGAAGGCCTCCACGCCCTTTCCGTGAGCGACCAGGATGTTGTGGCGGGCCTGGTTGCCCCAGGACTCGTTGAAGTAGCCGGGGGCGAAGCCGCCGTGAGCATAGCCGACGTAGGTGGCGATGGGTTCGTTGACCGTAGACCACATGGGCACCACGTCGCCAAAGGCGGTGAACATCTTGTGGGCGTACTCACCGAACCATTCGATGGAGTCGCGGTTCACCCAGCCGCCCCGATCCTCTAGCACCTGGGGAAGATCCCAATGGTAGAGGGTGACGTTGGGGGTGATGCCGTTCTCGTTCAGGGCGTTGATGACCCGCTTGTAGTAGTCCATGCCCTTATCGTTGAGCTGACCTACACCGTTGGGCAGAACTCTCGACCAGGAGATGGAAAAGCGGTAGGAGTTGACTCCCAGGGCCTTCATGGAGGCAAGGTCGCGGTCAAACTTGTGGTAGCTGTCGCAGGCGACGGTGGGCAAGCCGCCGTTGTGGGTCTTACCGGGCTTGGCGGCGAAGGTGTCCCAGATGGAGGGGGTACGGCCGTCTTCAAAGGCACCGCCCTCGATCTGACCCGCGCTGGTGGCGGTACCCCAGAGGAAGTTTTTCGGGAATGGCATGGTTGTATGCTCCTTTCGGATGGTTATTCGTTGGGAATTTCACCGTGGAAAAGACTCCACGGAAGGGTTTCGGTATCGGGGAGAGCGGCGGCGGTCAGCTCCTTGCCCGTCATAGGATGGGGGAAGGTCAATCTGAAGGCCCACAGGCCGATGTAGGGGGCTTTCTCGCGGCTTCCGTACTTCCCGTCCCCCACCAGGGGAAGGCCGCGGGAGGCGAACTGTACGCGGATCTGGTGGGTTCTGCCCGTATGGAGTCGGACAAGCACCAGGGTATGCCCGTCGGGGCGTGTGGAGAGCACGCGGTAATCCAGCACCGCCTCCTTGCTTCCCTTGCGCCCTCCGTCGGTGACGAAGGCCTTGTTCTTCTGCTTGTCGTGGAACAGGTAGTCGGTCAGCCGTCCCTCGGCCTCGGGGGGAGGAGACGAGAGAACCGCCAGATATTCCTTGCGAAATTGGCCATGATCCTGCACCAGAGCGCAGAGCTTGGCGGTGGCCTTGGGGGTAAGACCAAAGACCATCACGCCGCCCGTGGGGGTATCCAGGCGATGGATGAGGCTTGCGGTGGGATGATCCCCTTGCAGGCTGGTCAAAAGATCCGTTTGACCCGACGGATCGGGCTGGGAGGGGACGCCCGCGGGCTTGCGGACAAGGAGGAGATCGCGGTCTTGATAGAGAATCTGTACGTCCATTTCTGCCTCCCTTCGGTTTTCTCTATTATACCATACAATCCCTATTTTGTCAATCTTTGAGGTCATAATCTTCTCGGCGGAGTTTTGATTGTAAAAAATCTTTCAAAAAGCCTTGATTATTCACACGGAGTTCATGATTTTCGGCTATAATACTATCAAGTATATGGGAAAGTGTTCGCTTCCCTATCAAAAAAGGAGGATATTCACCATGTTCTGCTTCCACAAGAAAAAGAAGAAGAATAACAACACCCTCTGGATCATCATCGGTATCGTAGTCGGTGTGGCCGCCGCCGCTGTCGGTGGTTACTTCCTGTTCACCAAGGTGCTCAAGGACAAGCTCTGCAAGAAGCAGGTCTGCGAGGCCGAGGCTTGCGAGGAGATCTGTGAGGAGGCCGCCGAGGCCGTCGAAGAGACCGTTGAGGTCATCGAAGAGGCTGTCGAGGAGTAATTCTTCCCAAACAAAATTGCCACCGAGCTTTTCGGTGGCTTTTTTGTTGGTTCAGTTATCTCCGCTTTGCTTGAGTCTGGACCACATGATGATGATGGCCTGCCCGGGGAGCCCCAGGGAGAAGATCAGCCACAGGTTTTTCCCCGCAAAGAGCAGCACGGGAATGTAGATCAGAGCCAGGGTGGACCACATGAGCAGAGAGATAATGAGGTAGTTGCGGCGGCGGTTGAACCAAATGGAATTCATGACCAGCCACACCACAAAGGAAGCAGGGACGGCGCAGGCGAAGACCACCCAGTTGGAGCGGTAGTCCAGGGAGGCGGTGTCAAAAACGATGAACAGCACCAGGGCGGCGATCCATACCAGGAGCACGCTCATACCCGTGACGAAGCCGCGTGTGCGTAGACTTTGGCGTTTCTTTAGGGTTACGTCAATGGGCTTCTCCTCCGCAACAGGCTCGGGAGCTTCGTGAACGTCTGTCAGAAGGTAATCCACGGTCACGCCATACATATCGGCTATCTGCTTGAGCACCAGAACGTCGGGAATGGACTCCCCACGCTCCCATTTGGAGATGGCTTTGTCGGTATAATTCAGCTTTGCGGCGAGATCCTGCTGGGTCATGCCGTTCTTTTTTCGTAGCTCCGCGATGTTGGCCGCGATAATGGCTTTCATCGTGTCTTGGTTCAGGACGATGTTCTCCGTGCCTTCCATGTTGCTTTCTCCTTTGCCGTCGTTTATGGTCATTCAATTGTTGATTTTACAATTTCTACTATCAGTATACCACATAATTTTGCTTTTGTCAAGTGTTTTCCTTTTGCTTTCAACGCTTTTTTGGTAAAAGGAGGGGTTAATGCAGACGCCGAAAGGCGCGGTTCTACCGTGAGTAGAGAGCCTGTTTTTCATCTTTCTACTCAAATTCTACTGTAAGTATATGGAATAGTATCATTTTTGTCTTGACTGCGAGGTCATTTCCGTGTATAATAAGAGGGCAAAATCAGCAAGAGGCGGGACACCTCCCGCCCCCTTACAAGGAGACCGAACATGAATCAATACGCCATCTTTACCGACTCCGCTTGCGACATTACCCCCGAGGTTCTGGCTGACTGGGGTGTTCGTTGCGTGAGTCTCGAATTCCGCTTCGACCATCTCGACAAGGACTTCAAGAATGAGGATATGCCCATCAAGGAGTTCTACCAGAATATGCGCGATGGGCACATCGCCAAGACCAACGCCGTCAATGCCGAGTCCTTCCGCGAGAGCTTCGAGCCCGTTCTGGCCGAGGGTACCGATATCCTGTACCTGGGCTTCTCCTCGGGCCTGTCCACCACCTTCCAGCAGGGCAAGCTGGCCGCCGAGGATCTTTCCGAGAAGTATCCCGATCGCAAGATCATTGCCATCGACACCCTCTGTGCTTCTGCCGGTGAGGGTCTGCTGGTCAAGCTGGTTCTGGACAAGAAGAACGAGGGTGCCACCATCGAGGAGGCCGCCGCTTATGCGGGCGAGCTGATCCCCAAGCTGGCTCACTGGTTCACCGTAGAGGATCTGGTCTACCTGAAGCGCGGCGGCCGCGTGTCCCCCGCTGTGGCTCTGGTGGGCGGTATGCTCAACATCAAGCCCGTCATGCACGTGGATGACGAGGGTCATCTCATCAAGGTCGGCACCGTCCGCGGCCGTAAGAATTCCCTGGCGGCTCTCGCGGATAAACTGATCGAGACCGCAGAGAATCCCGCAAACGGCACCTTCTTCATCTCCCACGGCGATTGCGAGGATGACGTCAAGACCCTCTGCGATATGCTGGTTGCCAAGGGCGCAAATCAGGTTCAGCACATCACCAACGTGGGCACCGTCATCGGCGCGCACTCCGGCCCCGGCACCATGGCTCTGTTCTTTGTGGCCAAGCAGAGATAAGGCATCCACTTCCCTCCTTCGGTTATTCCGCTCCGCGCGATAACACGCTGACAAGGGCTTGCTCCCTTGATAAGCCTTTATAACAACCCGAAACCCACCGACGCTCTGTTCGGTGGGTTTTGGATTTTCAGGTTATTCGGAGGCCTTGAAGTTGTAAATGGGTGTTAAACGATCGGTGACCTCCACGCATTCCGACAGGTAAGGCAGGATTCGGTCGGGGGATTTATAGGCCATGGGGCATTCGTCCAGGGTCTCCTTCGTGGCGGTAGTGGTGTAGATCCCCGCCTCCCGCATGGTGGCTTGGTAAGCCTCCAAATCATAGGCATGCCGTGCGTCGGTGCGGCTACAGGCCCTTCCCGCACCGTGGGGAGCGGAAAAATTCCAGTCGGGATCACCGAGGCCTGTGCCGATCAAGGCACCGTCCCGCATGTTCAAGGGGATGAAGACCCGCTCCCCAAGCCTTGCCGAGATCGCGCCCTTGCGGAGGATGCGGTCGGAGTCGATGTAGTTATGGACACAGGAAAAGCGCTCCTTGACCGTGAAGTCCATGCCCGCGCAGATCTCCTCGGCGATGCGGCGGCGGTTCTCCTCGGCGAAGGCTACGGCGATACCCAGGTCGTGGAGATAGTCCTCGTAGAGCTGTCCCTCACAGGTAGCGGTCTCCCACTTGACGGGAAGCCTCCCCCGCTCATCCCGTCGGGCGGCTTTGGTGACTTGCGGTCTGTAGCCGTGCGCATCGTCACCGTAGGCATCCACGCCGAAGCGGGTGATATCGTAGCGGTCGGTCTCCTGCTCCATACGGTCGCGGCTCTCGGCGCGGTGGGCCTTGCGGGCCTTCTTCAGGTGGTACTTGTAGGCCTCGTCGCGGTAATGGTTGGCGATCGCCGCCCCCAGGGAGCGGGAGCCGGAGTGGATGACCAGGTAGAGGCTTCCGTCGCTGCCACGGTCTACCTCGATGAAGTGGTTCCCTCCTCCCAGGGTGCCGAGGCTGCGTAGGACACGGTCGGTATCCACGGCCTTGACGCATCGCAAATCCCGGATAGGTGTCTCGGTCATGGCGGGCTGCTCGCGGATCTTCTTGCCTGCGGGGATACGCTCATGGACGAAGGCATCCAGAGCGGGCAGGTCGATCTCCTTCTCCCCCAGGCGGACGACCTCCATGCCGCATCCGATATCCACCCCCACCAGGGAGGGGGACACGCGGCCCGTGAGGGTCATGGTCATGCCGATCACGCATTCCCTGCCCGCGTGGGTGTCGGGCATGACGCGGATCTTGCTGTCTGCGTAAGCGGGATCGCGGGCGGTAGCGGCAATTTGCTGCTTCGTTTGCTTGTCAAGATCGTCGGTAAAGACCTTGACGGTGTTCTTTTTGGTTTGGATTTCGATCATACAGTCTCCTTACTGTAAACGTTTCGTGGTTGTGGGTGGGTGTACGGTGATTCCTTGTTCTACAGTAGGCAGACATGATGATCACTCCTTTCTTTGTTTCAAATTTGGGTTTGTCGTTCCGATAAATCCAATAATGAATAATGAATGATGAATAATGAATAATTGTGGATGGAAACCTTCGGTTTCCCGCTTTTTTAATCAAATAATGGAGAAATCCGAAGGATTTCAACCGAAATTATTCATTATTCATTATTCATCAGCCGCTTGCGGCGACTTCATTATTCATTAGCAGTTTATCGGGCTTCAGACCGATAAACTGCAATTT
>JBGVRH010000049.1:0-84187 GCA_045128275.1 Eubacteriales bacterium
CTTTTTTGAGGGGTAAAACAAGGTTAAAACGTTATTTTTGCATTTTTTGGCCTTTTTCTCTATCGACTGATCGTTTTTGTAAGGTTTTTAGAGGTGGCCTGCAGTTTAACGGTCTGCGACCGAAAACCGCAATTAAAGTAATAGGTAATAGTGAATAGTGAAAGTGAGGAGGGAAACCTTCGGTTTCCTTCATTTCAATCAAAAATGGACAAATCCGAAGGATTTGCACCTCCACTCTTCACTTTTCACTCTTCACTTTTCACTTAAATTTGGGTTTATCGCAGAGCGATAAACCCAAATTTGAATTTCTCCACAGACAAGGAGCAACGACATGAAAAAGAGCATCAAGATCCTCGCCATCGGCAACAGCTTCTCCATCGATGCCATGGAGTACCTCTGGCATATCCTCCGCGCAGGCGGGGTGGAGGAGGTCACTCTGGGCAACCTCTACATCCCCGGCTGTCCCGTGTCCCTCCATGCCGATAATATCGCAAACGATGCCCATACTTACGTCTACTACAAGAACACCGACGGCACCTGGCGCGCCGCCCCCGATACCTCCCTCACCGACGGCCTTATGGACGAGGCGTGGGACATCATCACCCTCCAGCAGTCCAGCCATGACAGCGGCCTCCCCGAGACCTACGCCCGCCAGGGGGAGGTCACCGACTACGTCCATACCCACAAGCGCAATCCCGATGGGGTGATGTACTGGCACATGACCTGGGCCTACCAGCAGGACAGCAACCATTGGGCCTTCCCCCGCTACGGTTGCGACCAAGCCGCCATGTACAACGCCATTCTGAATACCGTCCGCTCCGAGATCCTTCCCAACCCCGCCTACGCGGGCATTATCCCCTCGGGTATCGCCATCCAGAGCCTCCGCGCTACCCCCGTGGGAGACACCGTCACCCGCGACGGCTTCCATATGAGCGAAAGCCACGGTCGCTATGCCGCCGCCCTCACCTGGGCGCAGACCCTCTGCGGGGTGGATCCCGACACCGTGGATTGGATGCCCGAGGCCTTCGCGGATGTCATCCGTCCCGATCTGCCCTACATCCGCGAGGCGGTGAAGGCGGCGGGAAATATCTCCTTGGCCTGATCTGTATCCCGTGATCCCCCATAAGAAAAGCCTCCGCAGGTGTAAGACCTACGGAGGCTATTTCAGTTAGAACGGGATCGGGATCAAGGCAGCTCCCGCAGGATGCAGTAGGCCTTCCCGAAGGCTCCCTCGTAGACCTCCACCACCACGGGATCCCCGATCTCGGTCTCCCGATAATCCGAGGCGGCCACGTCCAGATCCAGTTCCTGCCCCGCTACTGTGACTGTCAGAAAGCAACGGGTCATCTTACCCGCCGAGCGGTGCTTATCCTGCACCGTGACGGTGTAGGCGGTGGGCTCGCTTACGTCCAGCGCGCAGTTGAGATTCTCTACCGTAAAGGTCAGGAGAATAAAACTCATGAACAGGACGAGAAAGGGAAGCGCGATACGCTCGGAGAGCCTGTCGTCCTTCAACTCAATAGTCCCCTTGACCAGAAAGAACACCGTGACTCCCGTGAGCAACAGGGACAGGATCAGAGGAACCTCCCAGAAATGCAGGAATTTGGTCGGCTCCATAAAGGTGTAGGTAGTCACCCCCACGACGGTCATCAGGGTCTCGAACATCAACAGCCACCCATTCAGCACGGGGCGGTAGGACAGGTAAGCCGACAGAAACAGGTAGCGGGCGCAGTAGGCGGCGTGGGCCATGAGCAGGATGGCCGACAGAAGCATGGTCAGGCGGGGGAAGGGAAGAAGCGCGCCCTGGAGCATATTCACCACCGAGACCGCCGCCAGGATCCTCCCCATGACCGTCGGGCGGGAGGAGTGGATAAAGGCGAAGTAGAGAACGCCCATACCCATGAGCAGGAAGGGAAGGACGGACAGGATCGCCACGTCCGTGACGGAGGAGGGCAAAATCCCCATGATGCACATGGACACAAGGCCCGCGATGATGAGTCCGATACCCCATCCGAAGCCTTGGTCGGACAGGAGCTTTTTGTAAAACGGGAGCTTTTGCGGGGCTTTCTTCATGGTGACCTCCTTCTTGTGCGTTGGTTGCGTTCCGCTGACTGCTTGTTATAATTATTATACATTATTCGCACCGATTTGTCAATAGGTTTCGGCTTCTTTTTCAATCAATTTGATCGATTCTTCAAACTTTGGGGTGGCGGTGCTATCGCATTTCTTTGTAGAGGAGGCACGAGCCCCTCCCCGCGGCCGGACATGAACGCACCGCCCAACTGCAATTCGTCCCACGCCCGTATCTCCTCCGCCAAAAACGTCTGCCCCGCAACAAAAATTTGAAAAAAACTATTGACAAACCGTGACGACTCCTGTATAATGTTGTCATCATACAAGGTAGAGGCGCGAGCTTCAAGAGTAGAACGGGTAAAACGGTGCGGTACTGCCGTTCAAAAGGGAAGATCGCCGAAACGGGTCTCGCCGCCGCGGGCGGGGCGTGTTGGGGTGCGGGAGAATATCCCGTAGACTGTCACAGAGTTCTGTGGAGCGCTATCGGGTCATAATTTCCTTGGGATATTTATGGGAGCCGTGCGTTTTGCGGCTCCCGTTTTGTTATTGCCCCAGGGCCTTGCCAAGAAAGGAAAAAAGAACATGAAACGCAAAGTCATTCTCAACGCGGTGGTGATCGCCGTCCTGCTGGCTCTGTTCGTGGTGCTGTCCCTCATCGTGGACAACGGCGCGGTGGGTCAGTACAAGGATGCCGACGGCTTCATCATGACCCAGGAGCAGGTAGATGCCTACGTGGCCGAGGGAGGAAGCCTGGACGACCTCTCCACCGTGGATACCCCCTACTACGCCACCTACCTCGCCCTTCTGCCCCCCGTCATCGCCATCGTGCTGGCCCTGATCACCAAGGAGGTCTTCTCCTCCCTGTTCGTGGGCGTCCTGTCGGGTGCCCTGCTGGCCACTAATTTCAATCCCGTCGGTACCCTCACCGCTATCGTGAGTGACGGTTTTATTGCTTCGGTCGCTGATGCGGGAAGCGTGGGCATCCTCATGTTCCTTATTCTGCTGGGCATGATGGTTGCACTCATCAACAAGGCGGGCGGCTCCCGTGCCTTTGGTGCATGGGCCCAGAAGAACGTCAAGACCCGCGTGGGTGCCCAGCTGGCCACCTTCGCCCTCGGCGTGCTGATCTTCGTGGACGACTACTTCAACTGCCTCACCGTGGGTAGCGTCATGCGCCCCGTGGCCGACAGCAAGAACATCTCCCGCGCCAAGCTGGCCTACCTCATTGACGCCACCGCCGCTCCCGTGTGCATGATCGCCCCCATCTCCTCCTGGGCCGCCGCCGTGGCAGGCGTGGTGGTGTCGGTCAACGGCCTGTCCCTGTTCATCAAGGCTATCCCCTACAACTTCTATTCCCTCCTGACCATCGTCATGATCCTGGTCATCACCCTTCTGAAGTTCGACTACGGCCCCATGAAGAAGCATGAGATCAACGCTCTGAACGGCGACATCTTCTCCGAGGGCGAGAAGCACGCGGGTGACGGCGAGGAGGCCGAGTACAACGCCAAGGGCCGCGTCATTGACCTGCTCCTCCCTGTGGTCTTCCTCATCATCGCCTGCATCATCGGCATGATCTACACCGGCGGCTTCTTCGACGGTAAGAGCTTCGTGGATGCCTTCGCAGACTGCGACGCCTCCGTGGGCTTGGCTCTGGGCTCCGCCGTGGCGGTCATCTTCACCGCTGTCTACCTCATCGCCCGCCGCGTGATCTCCTTCAAGGACGCTATGGCCTCCCTGCCCAAGGGTTTCTGCGCCATGGTCCCCGCCATCCTCATCCTCTGCTTCGCCTGGACTCTGAACGGCGTGACCGATACCCTGGGTGCCGCCGTCTACGTCCATGACCTCATGGCGGGTGCCGCGGAGGGTCTGACCATGCTCCTGCCCGCCATCATCTTCATCGTGGCCTGCTTCCTGGCCTTCGCCACGGGTACCTCCTGGGGCACCTTCGGTATCCTCATCCCCATCGTCACCGCTCTCTTCCAGGTGGGTGCTGACGGTTCCATGCCCGAGCTCATGGTCATCGGTATCTCGGCCTGCCTGGCCGGAGCCGTCTGCGGCGACCACTGCTCCCCCATCTCGGATACCACCATCATGGCCTCCGCGGGTGCCCAGTGCAACCACGTCAACCACGTGTCCACCCAGCTCCCCTACGCCATCACCGTGGCCGCCGTCTCCTTCGTCTCCTTCATCGTCGCGGGCTTTGTCCAGAACTGGCTCATCTGCCTGCCCATCTCCATTCTGCTGATGGTGGGCACTTTGCTGGTCATCAAGGCTATCACGAAGAAGAAAGCGTAACGTACCTATATGAAAATCCCGCTCGGCCGTACTGGTCGGGCGGGTTTTTCACTGTCGGGCGTTGACAAAACCCGACAAATATGCTATACTACTCCATGGAACTCCCCGCAAGGGGCAGAACCCGTAGAGGTCACTGACTTCGGTCACAGTGGCGGTCTGCTTTCTCTGTGCAACTGTACCCACAGGGAAGCGGAGCTTTTTCCTTCCCTGATGCTTGCATGAGGGGAGGTGATGATATGGAATACATGACTTGGCAGGATTTCGTATACGTTTCGTTGCAGATCATTGCTTTGGTTATTGCCATTTTATCTTACTTACATCGTAACGATGACAGTCATCGTAACGATGACAGTAAAAAAAGATAACCGCCCAGCTACCAACTTCGCGGTTATCTTTTTTAAGTTAGCCACAGGGAAGCAACCGTCATTGGTGGCCTCTCCGTCAATCATATTATAACCGACTTTGATCGGTTTGTCAATACCTTACATGAAATTTTTTCGCTCCCCATGGTTCCCATGGCGGAGCTTTTTACAACTTCGCGGTTATTGCATTCCGCGTTGTCATGTGGTATACTGTTCTCACAGACAGGAGGAAGCATACATGTATCACTTGAATCAGTTCTGTAACATCATCACAGCCCTCCGTAGAGAGCGCGGGTGGACACAGACGAATCTGGCCGATCGGATCGGGATCGCGCCCCAGTCGGTGTCCAAATGGGAGTGCGGCGTGGGATACCCCGACGTCACCCTGTTCCCCGTCATTGCCGATCTCTTTGGCGTACCCATCGGCGTTCTGTTCGGAGAGGAAACGACCTCAGCAAAGGAGAACAAGACTATGCCCGTGACCGACAAACGACCCGGAACATCCGGAAAAACCTACTGCTATGAACCCTTGAAGCACATTGATTTCAGCGTCAACAACTGCTGCCGCATCCGCGTGATCGACGGTGTGCGGGAGCAAGCCCGTATCATCGCGCGGGGCGACTCTACCTTTCTGGATTATTTCCTGATCGAGCAGGACGGGGATCGCCTCCGTATCACCGTCAAGAACCCAAGCGGCTCGGCCTTCCATTGGAAGCCCTACGACCGAGGCGGCTATGAGGAGGAAAACATCATCACCGTGTACACGGGGGTGGAGGAATCGGGTTGCTTTGCCGAAAACTTTCTGGATTTGGTCATGTCCCAATGGAAGACCGAGGAAGGGTACGACGAGTGGGTGGTCTGCACCATGGAGGAGGCGGAGAAACTGATCCCCGGACTCCGCGAGGCTCGTCAGAAGCCCATTACCGTCAGCACCAGACTGCATAACCTTAAGCTTGACCCCAAGGTGCTTGAGGACACCAGGCGAGAAGAATGCAACTGAAAGAAAAATCCCGCTCGGCCGTAAGGTCGGGCGGGATTCTGATTACAAGCAGTTGACATTCCGACCCCGCCGTGCTATAATGAAAGCAACGAAACAAAAAGGCGGTAACCCATGAAAAAGCTCCTTGTCACCGGCTTCGACCCCTTCGGCGGCCAGCCCGTCAACCCCGCCCGCGAGGCGGTGATGCGCCTGCCCGATACCGTGGGCGGCTATGAGATCGCCAAGCTGGAGATCCCCACCGTCTTCGGTCTGGCGGCCGAGACCGTCCTGCAAGCGGCAAGTGAACTGCGCCCCCACGCCATCCTCTGCGTAGGCCAGGCGGGAGGCAGATCGGCTGTGACCCCCGAGGTGGTGGCCATCAACCTTCGCGAGGCCTCCATCCCCGACAATGCGGGCAACATCCCCGTGAATACCCCTGTGGTCGAGAATGCCCCCGCCGCCTACTTTGCTACCCTCCCCGTGCGGGATATGGTTCAGGCGGTGAAGGAGAAGGGGATCCCCTGTACCCTGTCCTATTCGGCGGGCACATTCGTCTGCAACGACCTGCTCTATACCCTCCTGCACCGCTACCGCGACACCGACGTGCAGGTGGGCTTCGTCCATATCCCTTACCTGCCCGAGCAGGCGAGGGAGGGAAAACCGTCCATGGAGCCGGATACCGTGGTGGAGGCGCTGACGGCTATGATCGGGGTCATGAATTGAATAAGAAAGGGCCGACTGCACGTGAGTCGGCCCTGTTTTAATCCAGCTTCAAATAGGACTTTGACCATTCCCAAGCGTCCTGCGGAGAGATCCTTCCCGTGTCGCCAAGGGACAGAAAGGCTCTGGGCAGGTTGTGAAACGCCGCCATACACCGCCACGCGCTATCCCCGTCCTTCCTCATGACCGCGGACAAACCGTCGAAGAGGATCAGGCGCATACGAAACAGCAGATCATCATATTCGGGAGAAAGATCCGTGACCGCCTCGGCGTCCCTCAGCGGCTCGGCCAGCTCGCTCACATCGCAGTGATGGGTATGCTCCAGCACCGAAAGAATGATCTCGGTCTGCTCATCCGATATTTGCCTCATGCCGAGACAGCCGGTGAGAAATTGCATCATGGAAAGGGTTTCCACAGCCCTCTCGCGGTCCCGCTTCCTCCGCAGACTGCGCGGATCCAACCGTTTCACGGTGAGAGCGGACCGATACAGGACCGAGGCCAGAAGATTCGCTCTTGTCATGAGATTGCCTCCTTATATTCTCGCAACCCCCGTTTCCCTCGCCGCTACCATCACCGCATCCGCCACCACTCGCACCACCCGCTTGTCCAGCGCGGAGGGAATGATGTTGGTCTCGGAAAGCTCGTCCTCGGGAATGAGAGAAGCCAAAGCGTAGGAGGTGGCCACCTTCATCTCCTCATTGATGCAGGAGGCGCGGCAGTCCAGAGCCCCTCGGAAGATGCCGGGGAAGGCCAGCACGTTGTTGATCTGGTTGGGGAAGTCGGAGCGGCCCGTGCCCACCACCCGCGCGCCTGCGGCCAGAGCGAGATCGGGCATGATCTCGGGGGTAGGGTTGGCCATGGGGAAGACGATGGCATCATGCGCCATGCTCTTTACCATCTCGGGGGTCACGATCCCCGGTGCGGAAACACCGATGAACACGTCCGCCCCCGCCATGACGGATGCCAGATCCCCCGTCAGTCCCTCGGGATTGGTGATCTGCGCCATATCCTCCTGGGCGGGGTTGTTCTCGGGCTTGCCGCGATAGATTGCCCCGAAGCGATCCACCATGGTGAGGTTCTGAACGCCCATGTTCAAGAGATGCCGCCCGATGGAGATCCCCGCCGCGCCCGCGCCGTTGATGACCACGCGAACCTTGCCGATCTCCTTGCCCACCACCTTGAGGGCGTTCAGGAGCGCCGCCGCCACCACGATGGCGGTGCCGTGCTGATCGTCGTGGAACACGGGGATATCGCAGATCTCCTTGAGCCTGCGCTCGATCTCAAAGCAGCGGGGGGCAGAGATGTCCTCCAGATTGATGCCGCCGAAGCTCCCCGACAGGAGGTAGACGGTGCGCACGATCTCCTCCACGTCCTTGGAGCGGATGCACAGGGGGAAGGCATCCACGTCGGCGAAGGCCTTGAACAGGGCGCACTTGCCCTCCATGACGGGCATCCCCGCCTCGGGGCCGATGTCCCCCAAGCCGAGAACGGCGGTGCCGTCGGTGACCACCGCCACCAGATTGGATCGGCGGGTGAGATCGTAGGACTTGTTGATATCCTTCTGTATTTCCAGACAAGGGGTAGCCACCCCGGGGGTGTAAGCCAGGGACAGATCCTCGCGGCTCTCGATGGGACAGCGGGTCACCACCTCGATCTTGCCTTGCCAGTCGTAGTGCTTTTGCAGAGATTTTTCGGAAATGCTCATGGGTGTTGCCTTTCTTTGGGAGAGTTTCAAATTTGGGTTTATCGGTGGGTTCTTTTCGCGGTCATCCTGAGCGGAGCCGCAACGCGGCGGAGTCGAAGGATCTCAAAAACACCCTGTCAGAGTTGGCAAAACGGGGGCAAGGGATCCTTCGACTCCGCTTCGCTCCGCTCAGGATGACTGATCTATGAAAGACCGCTAAACTGCAATTTGGCTAATTACTTCTCGGTCTTGACCGCCTCGGCGCAGTACCAGTTCCCCTCGATCTGGGTCAGGGTCACCTTACACCCGGGATGGTACTTGCCCGCTTCCACGGCGGTCTTGCCTGCCTCGTCGGTGCAGTACACCAGAGACAGGGTCTTGTCGGTGGCCGCCATGCGGGGGATGAACACCACCGCGTCCTTGGAGATGGCGGGGTTGTAGGTCACGGAGCCCGCGAACTTCACCTTCACCAGGCGCACAGCGGCCTCGTCCTGACATTCGGCCCACGCGCCGCCGACCTTGTCCTGCTTCTGGACGTAGAATTCCATGGTGCCCTTATCGTAGTCCACCATGCGGTTGGAGTAGTTGTAGGCCAGATAGGTGGGGTTCTTCATCATGTGCTTGGCCAGAGCCTCCAGAGCGCCCTCGTTGCCCTCGAGGAACTTGGTGATCTCGTTTTCGGGCTTGTCGGCGGAGGGGTTGAGGATGTAGCCGGGATCCTTGTCGGGGTTCTTGCGGCAGGATGCGGCCGTCAGCAGCATGAGAGCGGCGAGGGCGACGAGCAGAATGCGGGTGAGGGTGGTTTTCATGGTTGTTTCTCCTTCATTATGTATGGTAGGGGATCAGGACATTTCCAGCATCAGGAATACAATGCCGAGGACAGCCGTGACGAGGGTCGTGATCAGACCGCCCTTGAAGCGGGAATCCGAGGTCACGAAGCAGTCGGCGGGATCATTTGCGTTGTAGTTGACCCATACCTCGTTGCCGAGGGTGGAGGGATGGCAGGGCTTTGCCCCGTAGGCGAGGTAGTCGGTGCCGTCCACCGAAAAGCGGATCACGGGATAGCGGGCATTTTTGCGGATGCGGGGACGGCGGGTGACACTCTCCACAGTACCCAGAAGCGCCCCTCTGCACCGCTTTCGCCTCTTGGCCTCAAAAACCGTCAAGCGCAGACCCAGCACGCAGAGGCTCATGACAAGCAGACTCACAGAGCCGTACCGCCCCGTGACGGCCAGGAACAGAGCGGCTCCCCACAGGAGAGCGGTCAGCCCGTACAGCACCCACTCCCAGACATGGGGACGGCGGTACAGGGAACGAACAGGTGTGGTATCGGTGGGCTTCCCGTCCAGCTCGTTGAGAAATTCCCAACGGTCGGGCTTTTTCTTGGTGTTTTTCATGGGTGTTTCCTTTCAATTGCCTCAATCAAACAGGCCTCTCCGCTCGGGGCGCACCACGTTGGGGTCGAGGGGATCGTAGTAGAGGGTGTAGATATCCCCCACAGCATCGCGGGAGCAGGAGATGGACAACTCCACCGTGTGGGTTATACCATTCACCTCAAACTCCACGATGGGATGGCGGGTGGAGGATTTGCCCGACTTGCGGCGCACCGTGTCCACGCAGAAGCCCGTGGCGCGATGGGTACAGCGGAGCTTCAACTCCTTGCTCTTGAAGGTCTCGCTCAGGATGAAGGCCAAAACAAAGAAAGGAATGGTCAACAGCATGGCACCGGGGTTGAGATCCTCCTTCGCCATGAGGGCACCCAGAAACATCCCACCGAAGAAAACGAAGGTCAAGACCTTACAGACCTTGGAGGCTACGCCGAATTTCGCCGCTCTCTTCCGCTCGGGAGAGTTCGGGTCGGGCATGGAGGTGTCCTCCTTCGGCTCGGGCTTGGGGGGATTTGCGGAAAAGGCCTCGGGGTTTTGATACCAGGGCTTCTCGGCGGGTTCTTCTTTGTAGTCGGGCTTCACCGTGTAGCCCGTTTCGGTGTAGTCGGGCTTTTCGGTGTAGCTCTCCTCACTGTAAGCAGGCTTTTCGGTGGGTTGCCCCTCTGTCTCAACCTCCCGCTCGATGGGATTGCCGAAGGGGTCGAAGGTGATGTTGTCGGGGATCACTTCCCCCACCGCCAGCCCCGAGTGGGGCAGGTAGAACACGCGGTAGCGGTGCAGAGGGGACACGCTCCCCATGCGGAGGAGATGGACCTCGTGGGTCAGCTCGTCCTCAAAGAGCAGGTAAGTATCCCGCCCTGCCGTTGCCTCCTCGCGGCGGCTGCCCGACTTCATGCGCCCCACGGTCTCGCAGGGGTCGCCGTCGCGGAGCGCCCCCGCATCGCGGAGCAGCCCTATGGCGGGGATAAGGGGACGGGTGAACAGGAAGCCCAGAAGCAGGGGATAGAGCTGCAGGGCGTACCCGCCGAAGGCTCCCGCATCCCACAGGGTGAACAGGAGCAGAAGAATGACGAAAAAGAAGACGGACATCAGACGGTGGATGCGCTTGCCCCGCTTGAACAGAGCCCGCTCGATGGCGTACTCCACGGCGGCCAGCCCAAGACCCACCCCCGCGGCCACTAGCCACGGGATCAGCTCCTCGGGAGTGAACAGGGGACTGTACGCCAGCAGAAGGGCGGCGGCCACGGACAGGGCGGAAAGCCCGATGTGAGCCCATAGGGTCTTGTGGTATTTCTTGCGGAGGGATTGGATTTGGTTTTCGGAATACATGGTCATGTCCTTTCTCGGATGGAACTCATAGCGGGATACAGCTCAGGAGAAGAACGGTGAGGAACAGCTCCCCGATTCCCCATACGATCCCGCCCACGATGGCGAACACGGCTCCGCCTCGGGGTAACTCTTGGGTAGCCTCGCGGGGATCATCGGGGTTGAAGTAGACCCAGATTTCCTCCCCGAGCTTGTAGCTCGGCCGACCCACGTTCCCCTCCACGCGGTAGGTCTCCCCGTCGATCACGTAGGAAATGATGGGGAAGACCCCCATCTTGGGATGGCTGACAGTCCCCGACACCTGACCCGCTACGTACTTGGTACAGCGGGCGCGCTTGGTGCGCATGGTGATGTAAGAGGAGAGAAAGATCTGCCCGAAGCCCAGAAGGAAGAGGGTGAAGAGCATCGCTTCCTCCTGCATAAGAAGCCCCACGGCCACGGCGGCCAGATCCGACAGGATGGCGACCGCGAAAAGCACCCGCCGTATGGCGACGGGAACAGGGGGCTTGACCGCGGCACCGCCTATGTAGGGCGCGGAACGGTTTTCGTTATCAGACATGGCAATCTCCTTTTGAGGTGTTACACCATCTTTTCAAAATCAAACACCCGATCAAACTCCTCTGCCGTCAGATACCCCAGCCGCACACAGGCCTCCTTCAGGGTGATTCCCTCGCCGTGGGCCAGCTTGGCCACCTTTGCGGCATTCTCGTAGCCGATGTGGGGGTTCAGAGCCGTCACCGTCATGAGGGAGCGGTGGAGATTTTCCGCCATTTTCTCGCGGTTGGCGGTCATCCCCGACAGGCAACGGTCATTGAAAGAATCCATAGCGTCGGTGAGCAGACGGACGGACTGCAAAAAGTTGTGGATCAGCACGGGCATGAAGACGTTGAGCTGAAAATTGCCTTGGGAGGCCGCCATGCCCACCGCCACGTCATTGCCCATGACCTGCACCGCCACCATGGTGACGGCCTCGCACTGGGTGGGGTTGACCTTACCCGGCATGATGGAGGAACCCGGTTCGTTTTCGGGGATGAAGACCTCACCCAGACCGCATCTGGGGCCGGAGGCCAGCCAGCGCACGTCGTTGGCGATCTTCATGAGATTGGCCGCCAAAGCCTTCAGCGCACCGTGGGCGAAGACCAGCTCGTCCTTGGCCGTGAGGGCATGGAACTTGTTCTCGTCGGCATAGAAGGTCTCCCCCGTCAGTCCCGACAGAATTCCCGCCACGGCCACGTCAAAGCCCTTGGGGGCGTTGATGCCCGTGCCCACGGCCGTCCCGCCGATGGCCAGGGAGCGCAGACCGTTTGCGGCGGCCTCCAGCTGGTTGCGGTTGACAGCCAGCATCCCCCGCCAGCCCGAGATCTCCTGGGAGAAGCGGATGGGGGTGGCGTCCTGCAGGTGAGTGCGGCCACTCTTGATGATGCCCTCATTCTCCCGCTCCAGCCGCTCCATGGTGTCGATGAGCCGCCCCAGAGCGGGGATCAGCTGACGGCGGATGGACAGGACCCCCGCGATGTGCATGGCGGTGGGGAAGGTGTCGTTGGAGGACTGGGACATGTTCACATGGTCGTTGGGGTGGCACAGCTTGGCCGCGGAGGGGATCTCCTCGGCGCAGTTCAGCCCCGCCGCGATCACGTTGGCGCGGTTGGCCACCACCTCGTTGGCATTCATGTTAGTCTGGGTGCCGCTCCCCGTCTGCCACACGGCGAGAGGGAAGTGACTGTCCAGTGCCCCCGCGATCACCTCGTCGCAGGCACGACAAATGGCCGAGCAACGCTCGGGG
The DNA here is from genome assembly GCA_045128275.1 of Eubacteriales bacterium. Classification (GTDB taxonomy): domain Bacteria; phylum Bacillota; class Clostridia; order Oscillospirales; family CAG-272; genus CAMEON01. Next base: position 12,611 of record JBGVRH010000049.1, read on the forward strand.
GTCATGCGGGTGGGGCAGAGAGTGGCGTTGGCCTGGGCGGCGGCCTTTTTCAGGTAGCCGAAGGCGCGGATGATCTCGGTGGGCATCTTTTCGGTGCCGATGGGGAAGTTTTCAAGGCTCCGCTGGGTCTGCGCCCCCCAGTAGCGGTCGGAGGGGACGAGGACGTCACCCATGGAGTCGTGTTCGGTGCGGTAGTTCATGGTTATACCTTATTCTTTGATTGCAATTTGGATTGGAAAGTGGTCGGATAGGGACAGCCATTCTTTTGAGTCAAGTATGGCAAACGAGCAAATGCGTTCAGGCGCTACAAAGCAGTAGTCAATGTGATACCTCTTGCTTTCGTTTTTGTACAAGCAAAATGTGTGCTTGGATTCCTTGCCATGAAGTTCTTTGGTCGTATAGTGATATGCAGAGACTAATCCGAGTTGTTCTAATTCAGAAACAACTTGGCTATGGTTCCTTTTCCCGTGCTGTTTGTCCCATATGGCGTTGCTATTGAAATCTCCAACAACAATGATTTGGGGGGTGAATCTATCGTAATTAATGGTTTGATAGATGTAATACTCCTCAATGTACGGTGAACAAGCCCATACTCCCAACAGGTCGAATTGTCCGTTGACTTTTACAGAAACAAAATGCCGTAGGCAGTATGTGTCCCAATTATTCTTTTGTAAGGAAATCGAGGGCTTTGCAAATATTCCCAGCCCCTTGTGGGAAGTTTCTCCGTACCATATGAAGTTAGAGTAAAACTCGGAAAATTCAGGGTGATTTCGCGGATCTTCACATTCTTGAATGACATATATGTCCGCTTCGTGATTAAGGATAGAGAAAAATTTATCACGAAATTTTCCGCGACAATTCCAGCTAATAATATTCATTGGCGGATCCTCTTTTCATGTAAGCAGATATGTGTTTTACCGCACCTGCCCATCTCCATCCACCAAATACTTGTCCGTCGTCAGCGCATAAAGCCCCATAGGCCCCCTCGCGTGGAGCTTCTGGGTGGAGATACCGATCTCCGCGCCAAAGCCGAACTCCCCGCCATCGGTGAAGCGGGTGGAGGCGTTGACGTACACGGCGGCGGCATCAATTTCATTGCGGAACCGATTGGCGGCGGCCATGCTCTCGGTGATGATGGCCTCGCTGTGGCCCGTGGTGTAGCGGGTGATGTGGGTGATGGCCTCGTCAATGCTGTCTACCACGCGGACGGACAGGATGAAATCGTTGTACTCGGTGTCCCAGTCCTCCTCGGTAGCGGGGACGGCACAGGGCAGGATGGCGCAAGCCGCCTCGTCCCCGCGGAATTCCACCTTGTAGTCGGCCATGGCCTCGGCCATGCGGGGCAGGAAGTCTGCGGCTACGGACTTATGTACCAGCAGGGTCTCAATGGCATTGCACACCGAGGGACGGGAGCATTTGGCATTCACCGCCACCTTCACGGCCTTGTCGAGATCGGCGGCCTCGTCCACGTACAGGTGGCAGTTGCCCGCCCCCGTCTCGATGACAGGCACGCGGGCGTTCTCCACCACGGAACGGATCAGACCCTTGCCGCCTCGGGGGATCAGCACGTCCACCAGTCCCCGCATATTCATGAGAGCGGTCGCCCCCGCGCGGTCGGTCATGGTGATCAGCCCGATGAGGTCGGGGGAGAAGCCGTGGGCCACCAGCGCCTTGCGCATGGACTCCACCAGCGCCATGGAGGAGCGGATGGCCTCCTTGCCACCCCGCAGGACAACGGCGTTGCCCGTCTTCAAACACAGCGCGGCGGCGTCCACCGTCACGTTAGGTCTGGCCTCGTAGATCATAGCCACACAGCCCATGGGGGCGCGGACGTGGCGGATGATGAGACCGTTGGGGCGGATGGTCTGCTCACCCGAGCCGATGGGGTCAGGCAGAGCCGCCACCTCGCGGAGCGCGGCGCAAATGCCCCCCAGCCGCTTCTCGTCCAGCTTGAGGCGATCCAGCATGGTTTTGGGAACACCGTTCTCGGCGGCGGCGGAGAAATCCTCGGCGTTGGCGGTGAGAATGGCGGCGCAGTCGGCGGTCAGCTGATCCGCCATGGCGCAGAGCAGGGCGTTTTTCTTGGCGGTGGAGGTGGAGCCGTAGGAGCGGGAAGCCTCCTTGGCGGCGCGGCAGACGGATTCGACGTGGGCTTGGGTATCTTGCATGGTTTTGTACCTCTTGGTTGTATTTGAAAAGGGGATTACTCGCCGTCCTTCACCAGCACCTCGGTGATCTCGCAGATGTAGAACCGATGGTAATCCTTGGCGGCGTAGTGCTTCAGCATCTCGGGATCAATAAAGGCGTTCTCCTTGAGGTCATCCGCATACAACTTGCGGCAGACCAATACCAGATTTGCCTCGGCGGGGTAGGGTGTTCCTTCGGCGGTTTTTGCCACCGTCAGCCCCGTGGCGGCGAACTTATCCCCGTCTCTGCCCGACTTGGTGCCGCAGTAGCGCAGAGCCTCGCGGTACTCTCCCGTGGGGAAGAAGGATAGAGTCAGAGTGTCGCTGTCCTCCACGATGCCGTAGGTGTACCGCTGGGGGCGGATGAAGCAGACCGCCACGGGCTTGTTCCAGAGGATCCCCGCGCAGCCCCAGGAGGCGGTCATAGTGTTGACCTCACCCTTGGAATTCGCGGCGGTAATGAGCATCCAGTCCTCCCCGATGCGGGAGAAGAAGTTATCGGTGAGGGCGGCGGGCGCGACGGAGCGGTAGGCAGACATGGGAGTACCTCCTTGGGGGTGAAAATAATATACCTTATTATTATAGCACATTATGGACGGAGATGCAACGGGGAAGGGCAAAAAAGCCCCGAAAAAATTCTCAAACTTTTTTTCAAAAACCTATTGACAAATGCGATGAGATGTGATATACTATCACCCGTCGCCAAGATCACCGCTTCCCACCGAGCGGACGTCAAAAAGAATTTGAAAAATTTTGAAAAAACTTTTCAAAAACCTATTGACAAATTCAAAGCGATGTGGTATAATAAGCAAGTCGTCAGGAACGCGACACACTCGGGAGCATAGCTCAGCTGGGAGAGCATCTGCCTTACAAGCAGAGGGTCACAGGTTCGAGCCCTGTTGTTCCCACCATTCCTACGGCCCGGTAGTTCAGTTGGTTAGAACGCTAGCCTGTCACGCTAGAGGTCAGGGGTTCGAGTCCCCTTCGGGTCGCCACTTCTTAAAAAGAAGGTCAGTCGTGGCGTATGCCTCTGTAGCTCAGTTGGTAGAGCATGTGACTGAAAATCACAGTGTCGTTGGTTCAATTCCGACCGGAGGCACCATTTTGAAGGGGTCGGGTAATCATTCGGCAACTTCTATGCGGATTTAGCTCATTTGGTAGAGCGTCGCCTTGCCAAGGCGAAGGTGGCGGGTTCGAGCCCCGTAATCCGCTCCAGAACAATGCGGGTGCGATTCATTCGCATCCGCATTTGTTAACTTAACTGAATAAGGCGCCATGGCCAAGCGGTAAGGCACGGGTCTGCAAAACCCTTATCCCCGGTCCGATTCCGGGTGGCGCCTCCAAAAAGAAAAGCACTTCGTAAGAAGTGCTTTTCTTTTTGGAAATGAAGCGCGCTGACGCGCATGAAAAATGAAGCAGGGCTTCGCCCTATGAAGCGAGTCTTCGGCTCACGGAGAAGTAACATCGCGCTTCGCTTCATGGCGGCAACGCCGTCGCTTCACAGAAGCCGTAAGGCTTCTGCTTCATATTCGCCAAAGGCGAATGCTTCATTGACAAAACTGAAAGAATATGATATACTTTACCTAAAGGACGGTGATATTATGGCAAACGATAAGCTTTCTGAGCAATCAATGGATTTTGCAGTTCAAATAATTAATCTTGTAAAGCAAATAAAAGAGCAACGCGAGAGTATTATTTCCAATCAGATCGGCAGAAGCGGAACGTCTATCGGTGCGAATATTCGTGAAGCTAAATATGCACACGGAACGGCTGACTTTATCTCAAAAATGCAGATTGCACTCAAAGAAGCGAACGAAACGGGATATTGGTTGGAGTTGCTTTACAAAACCAATTATATTGGAGAAGAACAGTATAACTTTCTTGAATCAAAATGCAAGTCGCTGCGAGCTATGCTCGTTTCGTCGATCAATACGGCAAAGAATAATAACAAATAATTTTAATTCGGCTTTTCGTGCAAATAAAAAGATGCCAAACGGCATTTTTGAGCAAGGGAGTAGAAGTGAACCTTTCCCGGTGCTTTTTCGACGAGCTTATACTTGACGAATAATAAATATTATGGTATAATTAGCCGAATATTTCACCTTACAAATGCCCCCAATTATGATACAATAAACTCAGAAAGGCGGAGACATGATGACTTTTCCAATTGCTCATTTTGAAAACAAAAGATTTTTTTCGCGGCGTTCAACGGCGGAAAACTGTGTATTACGGACGATGAATATATAATAAAATGGCTGTTTGTTAAAATTCGGTTTCCGAAAGATAAAACCGAAATAGTATTACTTCCCAATGGGTTGATTTTTGAATGTTATTGTTTCAAAGTTGGAAAGAAGATTTGGGAAATACAACTCTTACCGAAAATCGCAGAAGAATTCTCCAAATTTATAAAATTTTAATTGGCATCTTTTTTGTCAACTCGACTCAGAAAAAATCCCATCTGCAATGCAGATGGGATTTTTTCAGTGAAATTCGTTCCTTACGGAACGAGTGAAATACGCTGGCGCGTGTGAAATTGCCTGCGGCAGTGAAATACGCCTGCGGCGTGTGGAGGAACGAATTTCATTTCACATCTTGCTGAACAAAGTGAAGCAAGATATTTCACAATTTCCGAAGGAAATTATTTCACATTCGCCGTCAGGCGAATATTTCACTTTTTTCCCTCGTGTCTTGAAAAACACCGCAAACTGTGCTATAATAAATTCAGAAAGGCGGTGGAGGTATGAAAAAACAAATTTCTGTTCTTCTTTTATTTGCTATTTGCGTACTATTGTTTTCTTCGTGTAGCAAAATGATCGTATGCAACAGTATAGATACCTCATTCCTCAATATTGCGGAGAAAGACGGAGAAATGTATATTCAATCTCAGTTTGATGACGTATATTCGATAGATTTTGAAAATAAAAAATATGTTTTGGTAGACGATAGCGATACGAGATTTTCTTGGTTTGAAGAAGATCCCTCCAATGCTTTCAAGATCTGGTTCCATCAAGGTGGAGCATACCAATATACCATTCCCGAAGGATACGAAGGCGTGACTTCGTATGTTGAAGGATGTGAATTAGAAAACGATAGCTCGGTCGTAGATGCTTGTGGATACGTAAAAGATGGTATTTTGGTTGGCTTCGTGCAGGTTTATGCAGATATGCGTACTGTTCATGCAAATTACGCTATTGAGGAAATTGACCATAGTTTGATATTCACATATAATGTTGAAAATGACGAATTTACCGTGGTACATAGACTAGACGGGGTTGTAGTTGTTGCTGTATATGAGGATACTATCATTTATTGGAAGGATAAGGCATACTATAAATACGATCTCAAATCACAGTCGGAAATATATTTGATTGAGGATAAAGCGTATGACGCAGGCTTTAGCCAGCTTTCTTCCTCGGGAGTCTATTTCAATTCTGAATTTTGTATCATACATATGACCAAAGGTAAAACCAAAGATAATGTCAATTATATGTATGTTTATAATTGGTCAAATGGCGATTTCTTTGAATTAACACAAGGATAATCAGCAACATCTTTTTTGTCAACACCCCGAAAAAAGGACTGATCCAATGCTATGCAAAAAGCAAAAGGCTCAGTCCTTTTTTTATGCCGCAAGCCTGGCTACGATTGCATACCATATATAAGGATGGTCAACATAAATATATAAGGACGGTCAGACACCCCCAACGAGGCACTGACTCCCCGCGGCATCCCGAACGCAAGAAGCTTGGTCGGATCCCTGACAGGTCATATCTTGAAAAAACGCCGACTAAAGCCTGATTTTGCAACTTTTTGATTCTCACCTTGCATTCCGCTTTTTGCTTGTCCGATAAAATTTCCCTTGAAAAGACGGTTTTTGGACGTGCTGATCTTAACAAATCCGAAGAATTATGAAAGTTATATGAAAATTAATTGAAAAAAACAGTTGACAAGCAGGAATGTTTGTGCTATAATCTATGTATCCATATATTCGCGGACTCTTTTCGTGCGCCTTCGTGCAGGTTCTGGCACGAAAATTGCAAGAAAGGCGGTACGCGGGTATTGAGAAAACAATTCAAAATTCATAATTGGAGGAAAACATTATGAACAAGAAGCTCACATCCATGCTGGCCCTTGCAATGGCTCTGCTCATGGTAGTAAGCGTGTTCGCTGCTTGCCAGCCCAAGGAGCCCGAAGTGACTCCCGCGACCTTCAAGCAGGCTGAGTACAACACTACCACCTCGGTCATGCCCAGCAACTGGAACGAGTTCACCTACGCCGACAACAATGATACTCAGATCATGAGCTACATTGGTTCTTCTTTCTTCGAGTACGACTACAAGTTCGTCGATGACAAGAAGTTCAACGCTGACGGCTCCATCAACAAGGAGGGCATCGTCGCCGGTGCCTACACCACCAACTACTCCGCTGCTACCAAGCTGGAGGACGTCACCAAGACTGTTGACGCAAAGTGGGGCTACACCGACGCTCAGAAGGCCGAGGGTGGCTACGCCTGGAAGATCACCCTTCGTGATGATCTGAAGTGGGATGACGGCACCGCCATCACCGCCGCTGACTTCGTGTACTCCATGAAGCAGCTGCTGGATCCCGCCTTCATGAACTTCCGCGCTAACACCTACTACGACACTCTGATGATCAAGAACTCCAAGGTATACTTCTTCCAGAACCAGGAGGGTACCTACGAGACCATCGGCAGCCAGGGCTTCGCTTCCCTGCAGGCTGCTATCGACTCCGGTAAGACCGTCTACGCCAACGCATGGAACATGTGGGGCGCTGAGGGCTACCTGGACGCCGAGGGCAACGAGTGCCCTGAGTGGGTCGCTCTGACCGACGAGACTGAGTACTCCAACGCTGACGGATCCGACAAGGTTTCCGGTAAGTTCCTGTACGAGAAGTACGCCGCATACCTGGAGCCCGGCACCGGCTACGACGCCGCTGTGTACGTGGAGAACACCAACCGCGACGTGGCTTGGGAGTCTGTGGGTATCTACGAGGTCGAGGGTGAGAACGCTATCGTTCTCTGCCTGGACAAGGCTTACTCCTTCCTGAAGGAAGACGGCAGCCTGTCCGTTTGGGCTCCCTACTACTTCTCCAGCCTGCCCGTCGTTCACCAGGCTAAGTACGAGGCTTCCAAGATCGCTCCCGCTGACGGTGCAACTCTCTGGACCTCCAACTACAACTCTTCTCTCGAGACCACCGCTAGCTGGGGTCCCTACAAGCTCGCTGAGTTTGAGGCAGGCTCTCACTACAAGCTGGTCAAGAACGAGAACTGGTACGGTTGGAACCTGGAGCAGTACAAGAACCAGTACAACATCACCGCTATCAACTGCCGTAAGGTCGAGGAGTTCGCCACCAAGTGGATGGGCTTCCTGAACGGTTCTTACGACGACGCTTCTCTCCAGACCGAGAACGTTGCTGATTACCTCGATTCCAAGTACGTTTACTTCACCTCTACCTCCACCGGTACCTTCGGTATGCAGCTGTACTCCAACCTGTCTGTCCTGAAGGAGAGCGAGAACAACAACGGTATTCTGGCTATCCAGGAGTTCCGTCATGCCTTCAACCTCGCTCTGAACAGAAGCGACATCGTTGAGAAGATCTGGCCCGGCTCTTCCGTTCCTTGCTTCGGTCTGCTGAACGTTGCTTACTACTATGACATCGAGAACTCCCCCGAGCTCGAGGACGGTGGTCAGTACCGTAACGCTCTCGTCGCTAAGGAGGGTATCCTCCGCGCCTACGGCTTCACCCAGGATGCTGACGGTAAGTGGTCCGGCGGCGATCTCGCTGGTCTGTCCACCGAGGATGCTTACGACGCTCTGACCGGTTACAACCCCACCCTGGCCAAGGAGAAAATGCAGGCTGCCATCGACAAGCTGCTCGCTAACCCCGAGGAGTATGGCTACGATGCAAACAAGGACATCACTCTGGTCTACGGTTCTTCTTCCGATTCCGATAAGCAGAGATTCCGCGCAAGCTACCTCCAGGAGGTTCTGGACGGTCTGACCGCCGGCACCGCTCTCGAGGGCAAGATCAAGGTGGTGTTCGACGCTTCCGCCGGCGCTCAGTGGGCTGAGGCATTCCGTTCCGGTGCAACCCAGATCGGTTTCGGCTACGGCTTCTCCGGTAACGCATTCAACCCCTTCGACATCATCGGCGCATTCGTCAACCCCGATGACGATCTGAACTACCACATGTACTGGGATACCACCGCTATCCCCATGACTCTGACCATGCCCGCAGGTGACTACGCCGGCGCAGGTGAGACCATTGAGATGAGCATCCAGAACTGGTACTACTGCCTGAACGGTCTGGCTGAGACCGAGAACCAGCCCAAGACCTACAACTGGGGCGAGGGCTTCGCTCCCGTTGAGGCCCGTCTGATGATCCTCTCCGCTCTGGAGGAGGTCACCATCAAGGAGTCCCGTTCCGTCATGCTGATCGCTGATGGCGGCGGATCCTTCCTGGGCGCTAAGTTCTCCTACTTCTCCGAGAACGAGCACACCTTCATGGGCTTCGGTGGCATCCGTTACATGGAGGTCAACTACACCGATGACGAGTGGAAGGCCTTCGTTGCTCAGAACAACAACGACCTGTCCAACGAGTACAAGAAGTCTGAGTAATTTCCTCAAAGGATCTTACTGAGATCCATCATTCACGCAAACGGCGGTGAGCCATTGTGCTCACCGCTGATTTGCTCGTTTATACGATTTATTTTCCGCGACCCCATTTTCCAAAGAAAACTGCTGTCCCTCCCGAAGGATGGAGCAATCGGTTTGCGAAACGCCGCTTCAAGCTTGACAGCGGCACAGATCTGACGGTAATAACGGTATATCATCAAATTGAAGGCGAAAAAGATCGCAAGATCATATCGCACCGGCGCGATCATCGCGCGCTCAGGACCTTGTCCTGGTTGAATCAAAAGGTCCGAGAGCTATGAACTTGGAAAACAACAAAACAGAGGAGAAAAACCTATGTATATGTTTAAATATGTGTCGAAGCGCTTAGGCTTGATGCTGTTCACATTCATCATCATTTTTACGATGTGCTTTGTGCTGATCAAGCTTCTGCCCATTCCGACCAACGCGCTTCCGGGTCAGGACCCCGAGATCATCATGAAGACCCTGGAAGGAAGAGGTTGGATCACCAACATCCGAGAGGGTGAGAATGGTGTCTGGGAGTACGACCGCGTGCCGATCCTCATCCAGTACGGTACCTACCTGAAGCGAATCGTCACCCAGGGCGACTTCGGTCTCGTCACCACCTACGGCGAGTACCTCAACATGAACATCTGGGAGGTTTTTGTGAACCATCTGCCCCCCACGATCCTCATCAATATCTACTCCACGCTGATCGGTGTGCCGATCGGTCTGGGTCTGGGTATTCTGGCCGCGCTGAAGAAGAACAAGTGGCAGGATCAGCTCATCAACATCTTCATCATCCTGTTGATTTCGGTTCCCTCCATCGTGCTGGCTCTCATGCTCCAGTACGTGTTCTGCTTCAAGCTGGGCTGGTTCCCCCTGACTATGTCCACGAGTAACGAATACTTCACCTGGGAAGTGTTCCGCTCCATGATCCCCGCCGTCTTCGCTCTGTGCCTGGGCTCCATCGCGGGCTACGCGCGCTATACCCGCGCCGAGCTGTCCGAGGTGCTGACGGGCGAGTTCATGCTGCTGGCCAGAACCAAGGGTCTGACCAAGGGACAGGCTATCTACCGTCACGCCATGCGTAACTCCATGGTTGTCATCTTCCCCTCGATCCTCAGTGAGTTCGTCTCGGTTCTTTCGGGTTCGCTGATCATCGAGAAGATGTTCGGTATCAACGGTGTGGGCGGTCTGTACCTGAACTCCATTACCTTCCAGGACTACGACTTCTTTATGCTGCTGTCGGGCTTCTATACCCTGGTCAGCCTTACTGCGGGTATCGTCATTGATATCAGCTACGGTTTCATTGATCCTAGAATCAGAATGGGGGCTAAGTAATCATGGAAAACTACAATTTACAGAATATCCCCGCTGAAAAGTTCCGATTTGCTCAGAAGAGCGACCTGTATCACGACAGCAAGTTCGAGACCAAGCCCGTTACCTACTTCCAGGGCGCGTTCCGCCGCTTCAGCAAGAACAAGGGCGCCGTTGTGGGCGGTATCGTGATCTCGATTCTGATTCTTTTCGCCATCATCGCCCCCTTCTTTACCCCCTTCAAGCCCGCCTACTACGATATGGTCTACGCCTACGTGACCCCCAAGAACAACCTGTTCGTCAATGCGGGCATCGATTTCTGGGATGGCTGCCGCGTCAAGGACACCAACAGGATCGGCTATCTGAAGGATCTGGCTATCGCCAGCGAAACCGGCCGCGAGGTCATCAAGCGCGGTGAATACACCGTCAGTCCCGATGGCTCCAACTATACCTACCGCTACGACACCTACTACGGTGTGGGCTTCGGTAAGTATAAGATCATCTCCCAGGCCGAGTTTGAGGCCATCCAGGAGTACCAGAACAGAACGGGGAAGCAGGTGCTGTACCCCGTGGTCAAGTTCGCTGACAGACCGACTCTGGAGAAGAACAAGTACGACGCCAATATCTACTACCAGGTCGAGAATCCCAACGCCGCTACCCTCCGTCCCAAGCTGGACGCGGATGGCAACATCATCCCCAACTACTGGAAGTATGAGGTCACCGAGGATAACGGCCTGATCCCCGAGTACAACTCCCTTCGTATCGAGGGCGAGGACGGTATCCGCGAGGACGGCAAGCAGTATTACTATGCCTACGGCCGTAAGGTTGACGGCGGTATCGAGGTCAGAGCCGAGTACTACGAGTACTACACCTACCAGCATACCGAGGTCAAGAAGGACGGCATCGAGGAGCCTCTCTTCACCTTCGGTACCACCCAGACCGGTAAGGATATCTTTGCCTGCCTGGCCTACGGTGCCCGCTTCTCCTTCATCTTCGCGTCCGTGGTCGCTGTGGTGAACTTCATCGTCGGCGTGATCTGGGGCTCCATCTCGGGATACTTCGGCGGCAAGGTGGATCTCTTCATGGAGCGATTCTCCGAGATCCTGGGCTCCGTGCCGACCATCATCGTCATTACCCTGTTGAAATACCACATGGGCTCAACCAGCCAGGTCATCGTCTTGTTCATCGCGTTCTTCGCTACGGGATGGATCGGCATGGCAGGTCGAACCCGTATGCAGTTCTACCGCTTCAAGAACCAGGAGTACGTCCTGGCGGCCAGAACCCTTGGTGCGAAGGACTCGAGAATCATGTTCAAGCATATCTTCCCCAACGGTCTTGGTACCATCGTGACCAGCGTAGCCCTCGTCATTCCTTCCATGATCTATTCGGAGACCAGCTTTACCTACTTGGGTATCATCAACCTGGAGGCAGGCAACACCACCAGTGTGGGTACGCTGATCGCCGCGGGACAGCAGTCCATCATGGCAAACGCCGGATACGTGGCACTCTTCCCCTGTATGTTCCTGGTTCTTTTGATGCTCAGCTTCAACCTGTTCGGTAACGGACTGCGCGACGCCTTCAACCCGTCGCTGAGAGGATCGGAGGATTAAGTATGAATAAAGAAGTCAAATTATCAGTCAATAATCTGAGGATCTCCTTCCGCACGGACGCCGGTAAGGTGCAGGCGGTACGCGATATCTCCTTCGACCTCTACAAGGGCGAGACTCTGGCCATCGTGGGCGAGTCGGGCTCGGGTAAGTCGGTTACCTCCAAGGCCATCATGGGTATCTCCGCCGTGAACTCCATCCACGAGGGCGGCGAGATCCTCTACGACGGCCAGGATCTGGTGCGCATCCCCGAGGAGGAGATGCACAAGCTCCGCGGCGATAAGATCGCCATGATCTTCCAGGATCCCCTGTCCTCTCTGAACCCCATCATGCGCATCGGTAAGCAGATCACCGAGGCCATGCTCCTCAAGAACAAGGCCAACCGCAAGGAAGGCCGCGCGACCTTCAACAGCATGCTGGAGACCCTGTCCGTGATGATGAAGATGGCCCTCGCCGCCAACCCCGGCGCGAAGGTCTCGGTCGCGGAGGTGGACAAATATATCAAGACCTTCGACGACTTCAACATCCAGGCCAACAAGCTGGAGAACAGCTATAACGACGCCCGTACCGCCGCCGAGGAAATGATCGCCGGTATCGAGGATCTGCTGTTCATGACCGAAAAGAAGCAGAAGGTCGACGTGATCTCCGCGCTGAACCTCATTTCCCGCAGACTGGGCGAGATCAACGACAAGTATTTTGTCGCGGATAACGCCGAGATCCTCAAGGCTCACGCCGCCGCCATCAAAAAGGCCAAGCGCACCGAGAAGAAGAAGGTCAAGCTGTCCGATTCCGTCAAGAAGCTGGTGGGATCGGGTGCTTCCAAGAAGGAAGCCTCTCCCGAGACCGTGGCAGTCCTGGAGGCTCTCAAGGAGACCGCCCAGACCATGCTGGATCTGCCCCGCTACAACTTCTTCCGCATCGGTTACTACGTGTACAAGCATCCCGAGACAGATCTGAGCCGTATGCCCGCCGACGAGGCCAACGAGATGGCCATTCAGTTCCTGGAGCAGGATTTCCTGCATTCCTTCATGGAGCTGGAGAAAATCGCGGTTCTGTATTCCTTCAATAAGACCCTGGAGAATAAGAAGCACGCCATCAAGGAGCTGCAGCAGGCCATCGCCTACTTCAAGGCCGGCGGCTTTACCGAGCAGGCTGCTGAGGCTCTCTGCAAGAGCCTGAACAAGTGCGTGCTGGCAGCCATTGATCCCCTGGCCGTTATCAAGGATAACGTGGCCTATACCTTCGGCGGCGCTCTTGAGAGAGAAGTGGAGAAGTACTTCTTCTATATCAAGAACAACCCCAAGGAGGAGGCTCGCTTCGCCCGCCAGACCGCCAAGAGAGAGGCTCTGCTGGCCAAGGGGAGGAAGGTCGACTGGAAGGTCATCCCCAAGTCGGTCATCGAGCCTGAGGTGCAGATCGAGTCCATCGTCTCGGTACTGGGCCGCGTGCTGGCCAAGTTTGAGGCCGACGTAGCCAACGCCGACAGCTTCGACGCAGACAAGCGTTGCGTTGAGATCATCGACTACCTCAAGGAGAAGGCCTCCCAGGTGGTCTATACCCTCACCCCTCGGATCGCCAAGGAAAAGGCCATCAAGCTCATGGAGGAGGTCGGTATCCCCGAGGCAAGAATGCGCTACAGACAGTACCCCTTCGAGTTCTCGGGCGGTATGCGTCAGCGTATCGTTATCGCCATCGCCCTGTCGGCTAACCCCGATATCCTGATCTGTGACGAGCCTACCACCGCTCTGGACGTGACCATTCAGGCGCAGATTCTGGAGCTGATCAACAAGCTGAAGCGGGAGCACAACCTGTCCATCATCTTCATCACCCATGACCTGGGTGTCGTGGCCAACATGGCGGATCGTATCGCCGTTATGTACGCGGGTAAGATCGTGGAGTACGGTACGGCTGAGGAGGTCTTCTACGATCCTCGGCACCCCTACACCTGGGCCCTACTCTCCTCCATGCCCGATCTGGACACCAACGAGAAGCTGGATGCCATCCCCGGTACGCCCCCCAATATGATCTATCCTCCCGTGGGCGACGCGTTTGCCGAGCGAAACAAGTACGCCATGGAGATTGACTTTGAGATGCAGCCTCCCATGTACGAGGTTTCCCCCACGCACTATGCCGCTACCTGGCTGCTCCATCCCAACGCCCCCAAGGTGGAGATTCCCAAGATCATTACCGAGCGTATCAAGCGAATGAAAGAAAGAGGAGGCAACCATGGAGAATAATCGTGAAGTATTGTTGAAAGTGGAGCACCTCTGCCAGTATTTCCGCCTGGGACGCAAGGACCTGAAGGCCGTTGACGACGTCAGCTTCGAGATCCACAAGGGTGAAACCTTCGGTCTCGTGGGCGAGTCGGGCTGCGGAAAGACCACTACGGGCCGCTCCATCATCAAGCTGTATAACATCACCTCGGGTAACGTATACTTCAAGGGCCGCCGCATCGGCGCGGGAACCCGCTCCTACAAGGATGCCATCCAGCAGGCCAAGAAGGATCTCGAGGCCAAGAAGATCACCAAGGATGAGTACAATGAGATCGTAGCCCGCAACAGAGCCCTCATCAAGGATGCCAAGCTGGACAGCAAGGCCGTGGATAAGGAGTACGCCGCTACCCTGGTCAAGGAGCTGGAGGCTCGCTACGCCGAGATGATCGCCAACGCTCCCGATGAGGAGACCCGCAAGGCCCTCGTAAACGAGTATAAGAACCGTGTCCGCGTGGCCAGAAAGAGCAAGCTGATCACCCAGATCCAGATGATCTTCCAGGATCCCATCGCGTCTCTTGACCCCCGTATGACCGTCCGCGACATCATTGCCGAGGGCCTGGTCATCAACGGCATTACCGATCAGGAGTATATCAACCAGAAGGTCTACGAGATCCTCGAGACGGTCGGTCTGGTGCGGGAGCACGCGGATCGTTACCCCCACGAGTTCTCGGGCGGTCAGCGTCAGCGTATCGGTATCGCAAGAGCCGTCGTCATGCAGCCCGAGATGATCATCGCAGACGAGCCCATCTCGGCTCTGGACGTGTCCATCCAGGCACAGGTCATCAACCTGCTCAACGACCTCAGAGAGCGTCTGGGCCTGACCATCCTGTTCATCGCCCACGACCTGTCGGTGGTTAAGTACTTCTCCGACCGTATCGGCGTTATGTACTTCGGTAAGATGGTGGAGCTGGCGGACTCCGACGAGCTCTTCAAGAACCCCCTGCACCCCTATACGAGATCCCTGCTTTCGGCTATTCCTCTGCCCGATCCCGTATACGAGAAGCAGCGCGTCAGAATTCACTACAACCCCATCGCTGAGCATGACTATTCGGTGGATGCTCCCTCCTTCCGCGAGATCACGCCCGGACACTTCGTCCAGTGTAACGACGCTGAAGAGGCCAAGTACAGAGAGATGCTCAAGTAATTGACGGACGGTTATTGACAGTGAAACAGGAAAACAAGGAAAAACTCATAAAATACGCCGTTTGCTTCGGGATCGAAGTGGTGATCGCGTTTCTGGTGATCTGGTCCAAGGGCTTTTTCACCGACAGCGCGGCCGTCAATCTCCAGATCCTGGCGGATGCCTTCTTCGTGGCGGGTATTCTGATGACTCTCTTCGCGGGTATGCTCTTTATCAGCGGCGAGGGGGCGCTCATCGGTATCGGCTTCGTTCTCCGTAACGTAGTCCTTGCCTTTATCCCCATGGGAAGAGCCAGACACGAGCTCTACGCCGACTATCGCGCCCGCAAGCTCAGCGAGGCCAGGGAGCGGGATAACAGCAGTATTTTGGTAACAGGTCTTTTCTTCCTGATTGTTGGAGTCATCCTCACGGCTATCTGGTACGTGACATTCTACAATGTATAATCCCAAAGTCGGGGCAAGTGCATAGCAAAATGCGGTTGCTCCGGCTTTTTTTCGAATGTGATTCCGACACCACCCCCCGACGTGATGAGCGGTGATACAATGGCGGGAGACCAGATAATCGAGGGAACCCCTGCCGAGGCAGAGGAGTTCGTAGAGATGCTGAGAAGCAACCGACTCCCGGATGAATGATGTATTTCCGTAAAAAAAGATGGAACCGTTGGGTTTCATCCTTTTTCGGCAAAAGAAAGGATCGAGTCTATGAAATACCAAGTGTTTTCCGAAAACCAATGGGTATACCCCGACAGCGAGATCACGGTACAGAACAGGGCCGAGCTTCACGCGCCCCGTGGGGCGGACGTCTGCTTCCAGGTGTTGACCGATTGTGAGCTGACGGGAGGCGAGACCATCACCGCCGCGTTCTCCATGGCGGGCTGTGAGGCTGTGGTCTACCAGCTTCTCACTGCCACCGTTCCTCTGAACAGCGACGCCAGGATGCTCTGCACCACCGATTACGAGTCGGTCAAGCACTTCGTCACCCGCAAAGCCCCCTTCGACGTTTACGAGATCACCCGCCCCCTGGACGAGGGAGAGACCGAGGCCGGGCGCGCCGCCTTCTACGTCCGCATCAACGTGGCCGCCGATGCTCCCGTGGGGGTGCTTGAAAGCGACCTCACTATCCGCGTGGGGGAGGCGGTGCTGACCGTTC
Source organism: Eubacteriales bacterium (assembly GCA_045128275.1). Taxonomy (GTDB): domain Bacteria; phylum Bacillota; class Clostridia; order Oscillospirales; family CAG-272; genus CAMEON01. Next base: position 28,940 of record JBGVRH010000049.1, read on the forward strand.
CCGTTTCGGTCAAGATCTACAACGTACAAGTCCCCGCCCTGGCGGATTCGGAATTCCACATGGTCAACTGGATCTACTATGACCGCCTGGCCAGGGATCACAAGGTGGAGGCTTATTCCGAGAAGTACATGGAGATTCTCGACCGCTACCTGGACAACCAGATCGATATGCGCAACGACTACCTCATGATCCCCTCGGGCACTCCTGTCCGCGATGGGGAAGGGAAGGTAGTAGATTTCGACTTCACCGCCGCCGAGCTGGTGGGCAACCGCGCTCTGGCTCACGGCTTCAAGTACATCATGGGCGGTTTTGTGGCCCGCTTCAAGGTCTGGGACGATCCCGACCACTTCCTCCTGTGGGACAGAGAGATTACCTCCTCCTCCATCGAGGGCTACCGCCAGCTGGGGATCTACTTCACCCGCGCTTACGAGTGCATCAAGCGCAACGGCTGGGAGCAGAGCTACATGCAATGCCTGGTGGACGAGCCCCAGTTCCCCAACAGCCTGACCTACCGCGCCCTGTCGGGCATTTGCCGCAAGTACATCCCCGGGGTCATCATCAACGATCCCGTAGAGTCCTCCGAGCTGGCGGGAGCGGTGGATATCTGGGTGGTCAAGCAGGCGGTCTTCGAGAAGTACATCGAGGACTACAAGCGCCTCCAGGCCTGTGGCGAGACCATGTGGATCTACACCTGCGGCTTCCCCGGGGGCTACTGCATGAACCGCATCATTGACCTTCCTCTGACGGCCAGCCGTCTGCCCATGTGGATGTGCTACAAGTACGATGCCCCCGGCTTCCTCCATTGGGGCTACCATGCTCACAACCCCGAGGGGCGCTACGACACCAACTACCACACCGAGGGGGTCAGCTACCCCGCAGGCAACGGCCACGTGGTCTATCCCACGGGGGACACCGTCCTGTACGGCGTCCGCGCCCATCTCCAGCGGGCGGGGGCTGTTGACTACGAGCTGCTCCACATTCTGGGCGAGCGGGACAAGGCCAAGGCTCTTGCGCTGATCGGGAAGGTCTGCCGCACCTTTGACGATTACGAGTTCTCCCATGAGGTGCTGGACAGCGTCCGCCGCGAGCTGCTGGAGACGCTGGGCTGATCCGCCAAAAACAACCGTTTCATGACTCCGAAAGCAGTCCGTCGGCTCAGCCGATGGACTGCTTTTTCGCTGTGCATGAATATGCTCTTGCATAAGGCTAAAATATGGAAAATCATAGAAACGTTAAACAAAGGACACGGTTTGTTAACAAATGTGTGGTATGATATAATAGAATGAATATCTATAGGTGCGCGATATGGAGCATACCTCGGTATTCCCAATGGCGACCAAAATAAGGAGAAAATACAAGAAAAGAAGGGAGAAACTATGTTACATCTTTTCAAGAAATCGACTGCCCTGCTGCTGGTGATCAGCATGTTGCTCGGCGTGCTTTGCCTGCCTGCTTTTGCGGTGGAGGAAGGGACAAATCTTAATTATCTGTACGTTACGACGGTGCCCACGGCGGACAAGGATCTGATTGCCCCTCCGGACGCGCTCCCTGAGACACTGCCCGATGATATTCCGATTGCGGAGGGCTACACCCACGTACAGGTTGGTGAGGGCAACTACAGTGATTACTGGATCGGCCATGCCTACACCTCCGATAACAGCGAGGACGGTACCTGGGTACATGCCTTCACCGACAAGTACGGCAAAAAATACTACACTGCCCCTCACAGATACGCTGACTTCTACAGCAGAGCCGCTTTCGATTACATCTACATCTACAATGAGGCTGAAAAGAAGTTTGAGAAAGCCTACATCGGAGATGGCGTGACCTTGAACGAGGAATATATCGCGGCCTCCGGCAGCAAATATCTGAATTATAACAAGTATCCCCAGAGAATCCCCGTCCGTTACGACAGTATCGCGCAGTTTGTTCTGGCGGATGCCGAGACGAAGGAATATGTCTCCGCATACTGCGTGGATAACGCGACCCATGTGGAGGCGAACTATAGCTACGTCATCGAGAACCTGGAGGACGCTTCCTATTACGCAGAGGACGAGGCAGCCATGATCCGTTCCATCGCGCTGAACGGCTACTGGGGTCAGTCCAATTTGAACGTGGGTACGCTGGACGCGCTCAAGGCGAGACTGGCTACCTCCGAGAAGCCCAAATTTACCGAGGCGGAGATCAATGCTGTGACCGACGGTATGGCTCTCACCGCGACCCAGTTCGCTATTTGGAGCTTCAGTAACAAGGATCGGAACCCGGTCGCTCCCATGCAGGTCTACCAGGAGGTAAACTGGGGCATTAACAGCATTAAGTATCCCCTGCCCATGGAGACCACCGATCTGATCTTCAAGCTCTACGAGTACCTGCTCAATCTGGAGCCTACCTACGTGGAGGAGAACACCACCGGTAACACCATCATCAACGAGGCCAACTTCATGAAGGATCTGACCATTCATGCGAAGGCACTGGCTAATCATCCCAATAACCTGGACGGTATCCGCAATAACGATGCCTACGTTTGCGACCTCTCCTTCAAGATGATCGTTTCCCCTGATGTGCAGCAGGATAATCTGGTCGTTCGCGTGTATGACAACGCCGGCAACACCATTCTGGTTGGTCGTATCGCCGGTGAGCTGCAGAAGGAGAAGGGTGAGATCCAGCTGGTAGACGACGGCACCGGCCGCTACACCTTCCACGATGTAGTCCTGACCGAGGGTACCGACAAGCTGAACGTTTCTCTGGACGGTACGCAGGAGTTGGATCAGGGTATTTACATCTATTCCTCCGAAGAGAGAGTCGTGGACGGTGAGAAAGTGTCCTCCCAGACTCTGGTCGGCGTTGCCGAGGGTACCCATAAGGTCGACGTTGATCTGTACGGTGAGGTTAAGTTCGAGATCGAGAACGTCAACGACACCGTTGTCATCGACTACGGCCGCCCCGTGGTCGTCACTCCCGCCCAGAACACCGCATTCTACGGCGAGGGCACTCTGACCGCCATCAGCGCTAACGCTCAGGGCTACAACGATATCCTCTTCACCGAGGGCCTGGACGAGACCTTCGGCGACACCGTGAAGGGCAAGTACGGTGACTTCACCCTGGAGAACGGCAAGATCCGCTACGAGCTGAACAAGGCAGAGCATATGCTGGCCATGCCCACTCCCGACGTGGCCTACTACGCCGTGAAGACCCCCAACGGCTACTACTACGGTAAGCTCACCGTCATCCCCGCTACCATCATTTACTACGAGGACGATTTCGTCAACTTCACCGACACTACCCTGACCGAGGGCACCGAGGGAACGGGTATCTGGACGACTGTGGGCGAGCAGACTCCCGACATTCAGTCCGAGGATCGTATCGCCATCTCCCAGAATATCTACGGCCACGATCCCATGAACAAGAACTATACCCAGTACAGCAACGGTATGGCTCATAAGGTGACCGTCAACTCGGTTACGGGCTCCCGCGGCACCGACGAGAAGGGCAACTTCACCGCTCCCACCGCCTCCTTTACCTTTACGGGTACGGGCTTCGACCTGATCTCCCTGACCACCACCGACACCGAGCTGATCCAGGTCAACGTCTGGGACGCCGAGACCGGTAAGCAGGTCTTCCGCAAGGTCGTCAACAACTACTACGGCTACAACTACGGTGTACTTCCTGCCGAGGACGGCGGCTTCGTCGTTGACGAGGAGGGCAATCCCGTTTACGGCTGGTATGTGGACAAGGATGCCGCCGGCTGTGTCTGGCAGGTTCCCGTCATGAAGGTGGAGGGCCTGGAGTACGGCACCTACAACGTGACCATCCTGGTGGCCTACATGACCGCCTTCGACCACAACGAGGATCAGAAGGATTCCTTCGTTCTGGATTCCATCCGCGTGTACGATCCCGCCAAGTACAACGACGAGGCCAAGGATGCCTACCTGGCCGACGGCGAGTACAACCCCACCTACAAGAAGCTGAGAGATCTGATCCTGGAGGCTTCCAACTTCGACGGCGTTGACACCGAGGATGAGCTGTGCCTGGACGGCGTGGTGTTCGTGGACGGTAAGTCCTCCACCAGCCTTTCCATGGATTACGCAAACCCCGGCCCCAACAACGAGACCTACCTGGCTCACGGCCAGTCCGTTGCCTTCAAGCTGGCAGCCGATATTCCCGTCAACAACGTCCATATCGGCGTGAAGCTGGCATTCGGCACTTCCGCTACCCTGTGCCTCAACGGCAAGGAGCTGGTCACCGTGACCACCGCCACCGATATGTACTACGTCCTGCTGGACGAGAGTGCTTGGCATGCGGTTCACTATCCCAACGGCACCGATGGCTATGAGACCGACGTCATCACCCTCTCCTGCGTCTCCGAGGACAGCGTGATCTCCATGACGAATCTCAAGTTCACCAACTTCAAGAACGACAACGACGCGACTGCAAGCATCAATGCTTTCGTGGACGAGGAGGTTCTGGAGGATGCAACCGCTGTTGTGATGGCACTCTTCCAGGCAGACGCGCCCGAGGCAGAGCCTGAGACCGAGGCTCCCACCGAGTCTGAGACCGAGGCTCCCACCGAGCCTGAGACTGAGGCTCCCACCGAGCCTGAGACCGAAGCTCCCGCAGCACCCGAGACCGAGGCTCCCGCCGCTCCCGAGACCGATGCTTCTACCGAGGTCGAGACCGACGCCCCCGCCACCGAGGCTCCCGCCGAGAACGAGGAGGCCAAGGGCTGCCAGTCCTCCGTGGGTATGAGCCTGGCCGTTCTGATGCTGGCCATGGCCGCGGCTGTGGCGCTGAAGAAGCGGGATTGATCCAAGCGCTTCGCATCGGATCCCATTCAGTCATATCTCACGATCTCCCCCCGCCGCGCGGGGGGAGATTTTCATTGTCCGAACAGCTCCGGACGTGTTTCTTGCTTTTCGGGGCTAAAAGCTCACCGAAATCGACCCGAAAAGTCAAGGAATGGCAGAATGTAGCAAAATTGTGCAACATCACGATTTTTATGTGTGATTTTCTAATTTGAGGGGGGCTTGTCAGGGTACATTTTTGTCTTATTTTTATGTTTTTTTGTATCGGGCAATGGTCTTATCTCGATTTGTGCGAAATGCCCGTGAAATTTTTGCGCGGGGAGGCCAAGAAAAAAACTCAAAAAAAGGGCTTGACTTCCTTTCCGAGTCATGGTACAATAGGCATAGTGGAAGGAAATCCCATAAGGAAGACCTTTCTTACATTATGAGTTTTATGAAAGGACACGAAAGTCATGACGCATTTCACTCGCAAAAAGCCCCTTGTGATCATCGCGGCTGTGTTGGCGGTTCTTATGCTGACCAATGCGCTGGCTATGACAATCGGCGCCGCTTCCGGGAGTAAGGACCTCCGCGCAACGCTGGATCGTCTGGTATACTCCATCCGTTCGCTGAACGCGAACAAGCCCGCTGTTCTCGCAGAGCCCGAGGAGCCTGTGTACGGTGACCCCTACTACACCATCAACACCCCCGAGCCTCTGACCATCGACGAGAAGGGCAAGATCATTGCCCTCAACGATGAGGACGGCAACTACATCGCCTCCACCAACGGCGCTCTGATCAATTTCAAGAACGCCATCATTACGGGCGACACCTGGACCCTCATGCTGGGCCAGTACCGCACCGCTTCCTACAACAAGTTCAATACCGTGGTGGACAACGTCAGCACCATCGGTCTGAACGTCACCAACGGCATTAAGAACGGCACCGATAAGATCAGCATCGGTGTGGCAGGCTATGGCAATCTGACCCTCAACAACTGCACCATGGTGGGCACTACCACCACCGCTGACGGCTATATTGTCCACGATGCCGGCTTCACCAACGGCTCCAAGGTCACCATCAACGGCGGTCAGTACGGTTCTCTCTACGTTTGGTCTCAGGCTCACGTCACCATTTACGATGCCGAGATCGAGAACATCACCTCTGCCGCCATCACCACCCGTAACTTGGGTCTTCTGACCATCGGCGCGGGCACTCACGTGGGTACCATCGACCTGACCGTGGGTGGCTACAAGCAGTACAAGCCCGCTCTGGTCATTGAGGAGGGCGCAACTGTGGATCGCATTCTCTACAAGGGCGTGACCTACACCCAGGAGCAGTGGGAGAACCCCTTCGCGGGCCGCTACATCTCCATCATGGGTGACAGCATCTCCACCTACACCGGCTGGAGCGATGCCAACCCCATCACCGATCCCTCCTGCACCAACCGCTATGGCGAGGCCTACTACGGCCCCGTGGGCGGTGACTTCCACAACACCGAGCTGCTGGTGGAGGATACCTGGTGGCACCAGGCCGCTACCGAGCTGGGCTCCGAGATCCTCATGAGCAACGCCGGTAACTCCACCGGTCTGTTCATCGCGGAGTATCCCAATAACGCCGCTTGGGAACTCTACCTCAAGGAGATGCTGGCCTACAAGTCCAGACCCTACTATCTGGGCACCGAGGAGCATGATCCCGACATCATCGCCCTCTACATCGGCTCCAACGAGCTGGCCCGCTACAAGACTGCTGCTCAGCTGGGCTCTGTGGCCGCTATCGACTTTGATCAGCTGATCGTGGACAACGGCGACGGTACCTACACCTACGCCAATCCTACGACCATTGCCGAGGCCTACTGCATCCTGATCCACAAGGTGCAGGTCACCTACCCCAACGCCGAGATCTACTGCTTCGCTCCCGTTCCCAGCGCAGGCGGTTACCTGTCCACCGTCAACACCCGCTTCGCCAAGACCGTTCCCTTCAACAAGATGGTCAAGGATGTCGCCAAGTACAACGGTTGCCACGTGGTGGATCTGGTGGATGCCTTTGATCTGGATCCCGACGGGGACGGCAAGGTTTCCCAGGATGCATTTGACCGCTTCCAGACCTATTTCCACAACGATCCTCACCCCAACGCCGAGGGCTTCGACGTCATCACCGACGCGTTTGTAGACGCTGTCCGCAAGAACAGCAAGTTCAACAAGTGATGCTTTCCCTATAAAAAGCTCCCCACGAGTCTTCGCGGGGAGCTTTTTGTTCGATATGGAAACAGAGCGGGATGGCTTGCGTTGGTAGTGGGAGCGTGTCACTCGGTCACAAGACCCAGCTTGGCCAGCTTCTCTATGAGTCCGAGCACGTCCTTGCGGAGGGTTTCGGTATCAATGTCGTATTCCTCGGCCATATTCGTTACGATCTCCTCAAGGGACTTTCCCTCGACCAGGGCATCCCAGATCTCGGCACCGGTAGGGGTCAGGACGAAAAGACCGTTATGCTCCAAGGCGGAATCACCGATGGGAATTAGAATGTCCTCACCCGCCACGTTTCGGCGGATGACGTTGGGATTGGTTTTAATCGTTTTCATGGTTTTGAGTCTCCTCGGAACAGTATTTTTCGCGGGTGATGCGGTGAAGCTCACGGGTCATTTCACAAATATAGGCGGGACGGACGGTGGTGTCGCCCTCCTCGCACAGGGTGGCGGCGGCGCACACGGGGCATTTTGCCCGCTGGGGGCAGTTGGTACAGGATGCGGGAAGGGTAAGGCTTTCCACGTAGGCGCGAACCTTTCCCCAGGCTTCGGCAAAACCCATTTGGGGAATGGAATAGCCGTCTGTGGGGAACATACCGCAGGGAAGCATACGCCCATCCCAGGTGACCCAGAAGGTACTGCGGCCCGCGCGGCATTGGACGTGCTCGCCGCTTCCGTCTACGCAGTCGTCGGCCTCGGGAGGCAGAGCGCCGTCGCCAAGCGTGGCCAGCTTTTCGGGCGACATGAACTGCTCGCGGCATGCCAGCATATAATGGGCGGCCTCGTGAGGGGTAAAGCGGTGAGGAGCCTCACCGAACCGACCGCCGTTGATGCGGACGGGCGGGAACATATAGGTGGTTCCCTTGACGGGGACGTCCAGATCCCTGCCGGCTTGGTAAATGGCCGCGATATCGTCCTTGTTATAAGGCGTGATGGTGGCGTTGACCCGAACCTGGATACCCGCCTCCCGCAGCTTGCGGATGTTGCCTACAACGGTATCAAAGGCGGGACGGCCGCACAGGGATTGGTAGGTCTCGTTGCTCCCGCCGTACAGGGTGATATTGAAGCGCAGGGGGGGATCCTTTCGGAAAAACGAAATCAGCTCGTCGGTGAGCAGGGAACCATTGCTGTTGATGGAGATCAAAAGACCCATCCGCTTCATGCCCGTGTAGATCTCCTTGAAATCCTTGTGCAGGAAGGGCTCTCCTCCTGTCAGCAGGACGAAGACCATACCTGCGTCCCGTGCCTCCTTGGCGATTCCCAGCCAATCCTCACCGCTTAAGGCGTCGGGCTTGGAGTTGTCGTGGACGTAGCACATCCGACAGTTGAAGTTGCATTTGGCGGTCAATTCAAAATTTCCCGTGAAGGGGATTCCCAGGTGGGCGGCCTTGCGGTGCATATAAGTACCCCAAAGAGGCTCGCGGTCGCTGCCTACGGGAGCGGGGCGTTTCACTTGTTCCATAAAGCTTTCTCCAAATAGTCCACAGACGAGGGATGATTGATACAGGCATAGGATACGGTGCGGGTAGAGGAGATCAGATCGCAGAGCAAAGCGATCAGACGCCCGCGGGAGGCCGTGTCGGTCGCTGTGAAGGCGCATTGAGGAATGGTGCGGCCCAGGAAAACCGAGGGCTGGAGGGGGTGGAGGGTGTTTTCCGCTCCTTGGGAAAGAAGAACAACGGTATCCACAGGCAGGATCACGCTGTCGGTATAGCCGGCACTTCCCATGGCCCAGCACCCTGTGGCATAAAAGACGTTGTCCTTCTTGAACAGAATGACGCGATCCTCGTTGATCACCGCGCATCCGCGTTCATCCCGCCAGAAATGGGCTTGGGTAGACTTTCCCGTCCCGCTGGGAGCCGTAAACAGGAGTGCTTTCCCCTCCCGCGCCACCATGGAGGCGTGAAGCACGAAGGCATCGCGCTCCAAGAGGAGGTCGTACGCCTTGGCCTCGGCCATGAGCAGGCTGAAGGGATAGTCCGCCAGCGTGTGGATGTCTCTCAAGTATAAGGTTGTCTCCCGTCCCGCGCGATGCGCCCTGGAGAACTCGTGGGGAGCCATCTCGGCCAGGATTTCCTCGTCCGCGGGAAGGACGCGTATGATGTAGTCGGCCTCGGTATCCGCCGAGACCGCGAAGGATTCCAATTGCCTGTCATAGGGCAAGACGGCCTCGGAGACAATGCCGAACACCGTATGGCCAAAGGCAAAGTACTGCTTATTCACCATATTCAACAAACATCACTCGAGTATATGTCTCGGTGGCGTGGTCGGCATAGACCGTTGCCTCGTCTCCTGCCTTCAATCCCGAAAGCTTGACGCGGTAGGTGATGCCGCCAACGTACGTATCGTTCTGTATGCTCTTGTAGTAGAGGAAGATATCGCGGTTGATATCCCGATCGGTCAGATTCTTGACCCGAATACCCTTGTGGGTTACCGAAATCTCCAGCTCGCCTTCGGGGATGGAGGGCTCGGTCTCAAAGAATTGGGCGAACACGCATTCGCTCTGAAAGCTCTGAATGTCCGCGGGAGCCGCTTTCCGATTGATTTCGTAGGCGCGGACCGAAGCACCCCCGGGAAGGGTGGAGAATTGGAAGAGGTACTCCTCGCCGTTGACCGTCAGCTTGATTTGGGCAAGCTGCAAGGTTCGTTCTGAGCTGTTTTTGACGGTGATGCAGAACATATCCGGCAGTACGGTGTTCTGCCCGTCCTCGGGGAAGACTCCTGCGGCGGAGATCATTTCGGTCACGCTCAAGCCTTGACCCAAATCAATGACGTTGGGGATCACGGGGGCGGACGAGGGGGCTTCTGTGACAGAGCCCCGGTCGGGTTCGGACGGCTTCTGCTCCACCCATAAGAGGAGCGCAAGCCCGCACAGGATCAAAAGGGGAATGCCAATACACAGGAGTAGAGGCCAAGCGCGTCCTTGCTGTCTAATTTCTTTTATCATGTAAAACCTCTTATATGGGCAAGAAAAGCCCTCCCGATGAAGGGCGGGCTTTTTGGGGCTCTGAATGGTTTCAAATGGGCTTCTTACGAAGCGAAGACGGAGGAGGAGGGGGTGGGTACATGGTAGCAGAACCCAAAATCGTCCGCGTTGTCGGCGCAATGATTCAGGAAAACGTTGTATTCGTTTTCTTCGTAAGAGCAGTTGTTGTAGTCGGTGGGATTTTTGGAGATAACATTACACCCGGCAGCGATATTGGAGTCCATTTCATATACAACTTCCATCACATCAGGCTTGATGTAATGCTTCTTCTCTAAAGTCATGTCTTTGTTCATGTGTCTCGCGTCCTTTCTGTAAAATCATGGTGAATTCACAACAGTAAAACGGGTAAGGTGAAATGATCAAACAATTGTAAATGCGCGTTTGATCAAAAGCGGGATAAATAAAAAACAAATGCCCAATTTTCTATCTTAATTATAACCTATTTGCGTGTAATTGTCAAGCGGTTTCCTTGTTTTTTAAACGGGGATTTTCACGATTTTGTGTGACTTGACGCAAAATTATTTGTCGCGTTTCACAATTCCTGCTAAAATAATCCCTGTATGGGGGCTGGTTATACCGATATGTGGCCGTATGACGCTCTGTAAGGAGGGGGAGAATTTCCGACGGAGATAGCTCCTTCACGGGGAGCGAGCGGTGTTGCCTTGCGGGATTCCCGAATGGGGATCAGAATTCGATCCAATTCAAGCTCTGCCCCGTGAGATTCATGACAGCCATGACCACCGCGAGGATGGCGACGATGGCCATGAAGATAAAGGTGATCACCACGCCTGCCTGCTGGTTCTCTTGCTCACGGCGGAGGCGGTAGAGGCGTTCTCCCTTGGCGAGGTAGAACTTGACCTCGCCGCGGCTGAAGATGCACCACCACGTGTGCTTGGTGGCGTGGCGATCCAGCAGGATGAAGCCTACCAGAGCGGCGGGGGAGAGAAGCCCGCAAACGGCGGTGAGGGCGCGGAGGGTAGGCTCGGGGATAGAGCAGGTGCTGGGGTCATAGTCGATGCCCAGACTGTTCAGAATGAGGGTGGCCACAAGCAAGGCCACGGTGAGGATAGCGGCGCTCCCCATGATGAGGTGCTGGAGCAGGCGTTCCTTGCGGGAGTAGCGGGCGTAGGGGATATGCACCCAGCGATCCTTGGGGTAGGGGGTGTTGGGGGCGTAGTAGTAGTCTTGATCCTTGGGGGGCTTTCGGCTGATGCGCATGGGTGGCTCCTTTCGGCGGCGGTGGGGTAGTGGGGGCTTATTGGCACAGGCTCCAGATGGCGGCGGCCACCAGGATCAGGGCCAGGATCACCATGCACCCCATGAAAAGTCCTTCTCCCAGCTGGGCTTCCTCCTGCTCCTTTTGGGTGCGGAGGACGGGGAGACGGCGCTCCATTTGGTATCGCTCCATGGCAGAGTAGGTGCAGTACCAGCCCTCCCTGTAGGCCTTGCGGATCACGAAGCAGAAGACGATACAAAGAGCCGCCGCGGTCAGGGCGCAGAGGGGGATGGCGATGCGGTAGAGATTCGCCTTGACGGTGAGGGAAGAGGACTCCTGGGCGATACCCGCCAGAAGGATGGTGGCGAAGGCCAGCACGATGGCGGGGACACCCACGCCCCAAAAGCGGCGATCCTGTTTCTTCACGGCGGCGCGGGGGAGGTAGGTATAGGGGACGCGGATGTTGCGCTTTTGACTGTAGGGGTCGTAGGGGCGGGAGGATCTTTTGCTCATGGCGGGCTCCTTGGGGGGAAGGGTTCACTATATAAGTCGAAATTTTTGTGAGATTCTTTCGGGGATGGGGGAAGAATTTCAAATTTGGGTTTATCGCTCTGCGATAAACCCAAATTTGAGTGAAATACGCCTTGCGGCGTGTGAAATACCTGCGGTGTGAAATACGCGCGTTGCGCGTGTGAAATTCGCCCTTGCGGGCGAGTTGTGGTGGAAATCCTTCGGATTTCTCCATTTTAATTTATAATTTGAAACCCGTAGGGTTTCTGCCATCTGTAGGATGGAGCGACACCCGACCGAAGGGAGGATTTCACACGCAAAGCGTATTTCAGGCTCGCTTGCGAGCGATTCACACGCGAAGCGTATTTCACTATTGCAGTTTATCGGAACGATAAACTGCAATTTCAATGCTTCTCCGCCCTTTCGCGGAGCTTTTCGTAGTATTCGTCGGGAATATTCGGCGCAGTTCCCTCGCGGTTGCCTACGCCCAGGTACACGTCGGGCTTGACCGATCCGTGGAAGTCGCTGCCTCCGCTGTAGAGCAGTCCGAATTCATCCGCCAAAGCCTTGGCGGCGGTGACGGTGGCCTCGTCATAGGAGGAGTGCATGACCTCCATGCCCACAAGACCCGCCTCCACGGCGGCGGGGAGAGCCTCGCGGACGGTGGCTTCGTCGATATACTGGAGAGGGTGCGCCCACACGGGTAGGGCGTGGATGCTCCGCAAAAAGCGGATAGCGGCGAAGAGATCCAGCCGCTCGGGGGGGATATAGTAGCCCATGCCCTCCCCGAGGAGGGTATTAAAGGCGGCCTTGACCGAGGGGACGTAGCCGCCCGCCAGCAGGGCCTTGGCGATGAGGGCGCGGTTGACGTTGCCATCGGGGGTAGCGTTCCGGATGGTGTCATAGTCCACCCTGTAGCCGTCGGCGGCCAGGCGCGCCACCAGGTCGCGGTTGCTCTGCTCCTTGCGGGTGAGGTAGTCCTCGGTGAGGGCGGTGACGGCGGGGAAGGCCTCCTCGGGGATGAACAGGCCCAGCAGGTGAACCTCCTTGCCCTTATATACGGTGGACAGCTCGGTGCCGGCTACGGCGGTGACTCCGTGGCGGTGAGCCTCCTCCAGAAAGGAGGGGACACCCGAGACGGTATTGTGATCGGTGAGGGAAACGGCGGTCAGCCCCAGGGACTTGGCCTTAGCGACGATTTCGGCGGGGGAGAGGGTGCCGTCGGAGTGGGTGGAGTGGAGGTGGAGGTCGATGGGCATGGGAGGCTCCTTTCGGGGGGATGGCTCTATTATAACACAGGGAGGGGGATTTGTAAAGGGGCAGGAGGAGTGGTGGGAAAAGAAAAAAGCCACCGCGGGGTGGCAGGAGGCCGTCTCGGTCATTCCTCGGAGATATGCTTTCCCGGGGAGCCGTCGCGGTTTACGTAGTGGCCGTTTACGATCTCGCGGAAGCCGCCGCCGAAGGACAGGCCATTGGACTCCACCCACGCGAGGAAGGAGTCGATGAATTCGTCCATGGTGGTGTCGGGAGGGACTTCGATACAGCCTTGGATCTCGATCTCTTTGCGGGTGGGAGGATTTTTCACGGGAGTGCTTTCTTTCAATAATCGGACAACACCGCAATGCCGTATTTGTTATACGTAACGCGGAAAATGTTTGATTCGTCAAAATCGCAGTACAGCTTCCTGAATTTTCTGATGGCTTGGCTTTTTGACCACGCTTTACAGATGGCGCAATCGTCGTGAGCGTTATGGGTTGCGTCGCCGGGCATGGAGCCTTGAATAAACAGACAGTACAAGAACATTATTGGCGCTCCTTTGCGGTTTTGATGGAGGAGATGAGCATCACACGAATGCTCGTGCAGGCCGAGTCCAGAGCTTTGTAATCTGCTTCGCTCATATAGTTTGTCTTGTATAGCAGCTCCAGCCAGTAGCCTGTCTCGTTGGCTTCCTTAAGCGCGATTTGAAGCTTGGCGATGAAATCAGCCTTGCCATGGGCGTATTGTGCCTCGCGGATATTGGCTCCTATGGAGGTGCCGCTACGGCCGATCTGGTTGGAGATGACAGACTCTCTTTGTTCTTTGAGCGCTTTTACAAGATTGACAATAGATACTGCTAAATCCATGGATTGAACGGATAACTTGTCATTTTTCATAACATCACCTCTTTCAACGTAAGTATAACACAATTTCCACATTTTGTCAATGAAGTATCGCTACGCGAAATGAAGTGGCAACCGCAACAAGTTGCTGTTGCCATGAAGTGTTCCGCAAGCGGAACATGAAGTGAAGCGCGCCCCGCGTCTCCATGTGCCAACGGCACACTTCATAGGGCGTAGCCCTGCTTCATGATTCATGCGCCATGCGCGCTTCATTGAAAAAAGCACTTGCTTACGCAAGTGCTTTTTTCTGGTGGGGGATGGTGGATTCGGACCACCGAAGTCAGTGACAACAGATTTACAGTCTGCCCCCTTTGGCCGCTCGGGAAATCCCCCAAATATGGAGCTGGTGAACGGAGTCGAACCATCAACCGCCTGATTACAAATCAGGTGCTCTGCCATTGAGCCACACCAGCAGTTGTTAATTACGTTCATCAGCGGAACGGTGATATTATAGCACAACGGGAGGGATTTGTCAATAGGTTTTTGAAAAAAAGTCAAAATATTTTTTGGCTTTTTTGAGCGAGTCGGGAAATCCCATTGACATATATGGAAAAATGTGCTATAATACCCATATATGTGCTTTTGGGAGGATATTTACCATGAGTATTGGATTGATCTTTACCCTGGCCGTCGCCGCCTACGCGCTGGTGTTGGCTCTCATTTATCTGTTCGCCGCCGCCAAGCGGAGCTGGATCATGGCGGTGGTGCGTATCGGCATTACTGTAGCCTCGGCTATCGCGGCCATTCCTCTGACCAAGCTGTTGGCCGAGTTTCTGTCGGATACGGTGTACGGTCTGATCCTGCCCCGCTTGGGTAGCGAGCTGGAGGCCTTTCTGACTGCGGTTCCCGTAGGTGCCGAGGGCATGCGGGTGATCGCCTCGCTGATCGTGGCTCCCATTCTGTATCTGCTGGTCTTCCTGCTCCTGCGTTGGGTGATCTCTGTGATCATGTGGATCGTGGAGAAGTGCGTGCCTGTTCTGAAAAAGCGCTCCCTGCGGGGTGTCTCCATGCCCTTGGGCGCTCTGAACGGCATCCTGATCGCCGCCGTGACCCTGATCCCCCTGTGTGGCTACATGGTCTTTGCTTCCCATCTGGTGGGTACCTTTGTGGATACGGGCATGACGGACACGGCCCTGGTGCAGGAGAACGTGCTGGAGCCCTTTGGTCTTACGGAGGATGACCTGTCGGATCTCGCGGAGGGGCTGGAAGGCCATCCTGTGGTCGCGGGGATCCATAACACCATCGGAAAGCCTGTCTATACCACGCTGACCACCGACGAGCTGGACGCTTCCGAGACCCACGGCCAGACTGTGGAGATGAACCTGGAGCGGGAGCTGGGCGGGCTTTTGGTCACCGCCTCCCACGCCATGGAGGTGGTCGAGTCCATGGAGCGGGAGAGCTATACGCCTGCTGACAAGGAGCAGCTGTTCGCCACCGCTGATTCCTTCTTTGAGTCGGAGTGGATCCGCCTGCTGGCCGCCGATACCCTGGTGGACATGTCCGAGACGTGGCTGGAGAACAAGCCCTTCGCAGGGATCGAACGCCCTGCGCTGGACGCGGCTCTGAACCCCACCGTCAACCGTCTGCTGGAGATCCTGGCCGCCGAGACGCCCGATACGCTGGAGGAGGACATTCACGTGATCCTGGACGTGACGGGCGATCTGCTGGTCAACGATCTGCTGAAGAAGAACGCGGACTACACCGCCATGGTACAGCGCATGGGACAGAGCGGACTTCTGACCGATATGCTGGCCAAGCTGGAGGAGAGCGACCGTCTGCAGGCTCTGGCTGTTGAGCTGAAGGCCCTGGCTATCCGTCTGGTGTCCAACATGCTGGGCGTGGATAAGCTCCAGAGCGGTGAGTACGCCGAGATGATGGGCGACGTGGCAGGGACTCTGACCGACGCGCTGGATATGAGCGAGGCCGAGCGTGACGCGCTGATCCTGGATACGGTGAAGAACAACTTCGCCGACCAGGGATTCGACGTTCCCGACGAGATGGTGCTGAATATGTCCCATGAGATGATCGACCAGCTGGGTGCTGACGGTGAGATCACCGAGGCCGAGCTGACCGACTATCTGGTTAACCACGCCGACGAGGGCTTCGACATTATGGGTGACGTGGAGATCCCCGAGGAGCTGCCCGAGGATCTGCCCAACGTTCAGCCTTGACCGAATCAAATAAAAAGCAGGAGGACTCCTTTCGGGGTCCTCCTTTCTCGTTGGGTCAGTCCTTTTCTTCCATTTGCGCGCGGAGGGATTCAAGCTCGCTTCGCAGATCCTCCGCCTCGTCCATGGCCTCCTCGGCCTGGCTCTGCGCGTCCTCCAGCTGACTTTCCAGGTCGGCGACGGCGGTCTCCAACCTGGCGATCTTTTCTTCCAGACTGCTCATGAAGCCGCTGAGCTGAACCTTGGGGGTGCCCTCCAGAAACTCAATTTGGGAAATCTCAAAGGACGCGCCCTGGTTCTCAATGGGGTCGAGGCGCAGGCCCGTGAGGGTGCCGTGCCAGGAGCCGTGGATGGAGGTGTCGATGTAGATGTCCTGCATCTGATCGGTGGCGAGGTAGTGGACGCTGATACAGCGTTGCTCGGTGTAATCGTCACAGCCCTCGGTCTTGAAATAGAGCTTCATCTCGGCGTTGCAGTTGATGTTGAGCGTCGTGCGGTAGGTGCCTCGGTTGCGGTCGAAGAGGGAGGTCTTCATGCGGAGGTGGATGTAGCGTACCTTGCTTGCGTCGATGGAGAGGTCATCGTTTATGAGCATGGGGTCGTAGACCTGCTTTGTGATCTTGGCGGGGATGGAGGTGAAGGCAATACCGACGGGGAACTCCGCCTGTTGGGCGTTCTGCACGTAGCAACGCGGGGAGGCGTTGCCGTCCGCCTTTTCTTTGGACATGAGCAGGGGGGACAGGTCTGCGACCAGCTCTCCTCTATCATTCATGAGGGCAACGTAGTCTATGGTCGCGGTGCCGTCTCCCGTGTCGAAGGGGTCGATGCGCAGACCTGTCAGAGTGCCGCGGAACAAGGAACTTTGCAGATGGATATCCACATTGCACCAATTGCCTACAGGGTAGCCTGACCGAGCGCATTTGTGCCCGTCCCAGTTCGGGTTTTCTTCGGTCGTATAGAATACGAACAGGTTGAGCTGCCGATAGGGGAAGCTTCCATTGGAAGATAGATGAATGAGCAGGTGCATGGGGCTCTCGATCTTCACCGAAAGGCCTTCCAGAATGAGCTGGGGATCTACAGCGGCACCGACGGCGCGCTCTACGGGGATGGCTTTACAGACCAGCGCGGCACCTTGGTGATCGTCCAAGATACAGAGTCCATCTGGCTTCCACTTCTTCTTTTCCTCGGCGGTCATTCTGGTGAAGTCAAAGCTTTCTACGCGGGGAGCGTCACGGAGTTGGATCTCCCGCATGGCGTGATCGTCCTTTTCGGTGAGCATGGCGAGGAGGCGTTCCAGGGAGCTGACCCGGGATTCCAACTCGTTTTCCCGGGCTTTCGGGGAGGAGAGACCCAGCAGCTCGTCGGTGGAGATGCCGAAGAGCTTTGCGATCTCGAGGATCAATTCCAAATCGGGGTTGGCGACGCCCCGCTCCCACTTGGAGACGGCTTGGGGGGAGATGACCAGCCTGGAGGCCAGCGCCTCTTGGGTCATGCCCGCGTCGCGGCGCAGCTCTGCGATCTTTTCACCGATGTTCATTGTGTATCTGCCTTTCTGTGTGTTGTGTGGGCTTCTGCTTTTATTGTACCATATTCGGGGGAAAAGTCAATAACTTGTTTTTCGGTTCGCTCAACCAACGGTTTAGGAGGGGGGCGGTGGGTCTGTATCCCGATTAAACAAGGATACCGTTATGTTGGCGGGCGGCCACGCGGAGTCTCCCCTACAAGCAAATCTTATTGCGTATCAATAAATTTTCGGGTGTCCTGTGTTTCTTGAAATTGTGTGTAGGGGCGGCCCCGTGTGGCCGCCCGAGGAGCGACGAGGGCGTCGCTCCCTACAACAGGGGAAATCTTACCGCTAAACCGCAATGTTGAAGGGAGGCTGAACCGTTCCGTGCGCTTGATCCTACGGAACAAAATGCCGCCGAGGGGGAGACCGTCGGCGGCATGGGGGATGGTATGGTGAAGATCAGCTCTTGGTATAGAACCAAATCACGCCGGATCTGTGGGGCAGCTTGTCCGAGAATCCCTCGGCGGCCAGCTTGGCACCGGATACCGTGAAGGTTCTCTTGCCCAGCTCATCAGTGAAGGTGTAGGTCTTGGTCTCGTCGATGTGGAGATTGCGGAGGGTGATGCTGTCGGCCTTGACGCGGACGTTGCGGATGATCTGGACAAAGCCCTCGGCCTCCCCGTCGAACTGCATGGCGTACCAGTCCTCGGTGGACTTGCGGCAGACGGTGAGGGGGTAGTAGTCGCAGGTCAGCTCCAGCTTCGCGGCCTTGCGCCAGACGGGATGGAAGCGGCGGCCCACGGCGTAGACCTCGTCGGGGTGGTAGAACTCGATCATGGAGGTCAGGGCGGGGGTCAGGGCGTTCTGGTAGCCGAAATCGTCTATCTGATGCTGCTGACCGTTGTAGTTACCGTCGGGCTCGTCCCAGTTGTAGTTATGGGCGCGGAAGTAGGGGATCCACTCGAACATTTCCCGGTGCTGCTTCTGCTTGATATAGTGGTCACCGTAGCCCACGTCGGTGTAGTGGAGAGGCACGGCGCGGCGCATGGTCTCGGGGTCGTTGCGGCGGCCGCCCGAGGCGCAGGAGTCCATCCACAGACTGGGATTGCGCTCGATGAGGGTATCCCAGTAGCGGTAGTAGCCGAGGATATGGAGGTTCTCCAGGACACCCTCGCGGTCGGGCTGAGTGTTATGCGCCCAGTAGGGGGCGGGGGGGAAGTTGAAGTCCTGGCGGTAGATCTTGATGTGGGAGTCCTTGATGATGGCGTCGATGGTGTCGATGAGCCAATCGCAGGCGGCGGGGTTGCCCAGATCGAACAGGGCGTTGTCCGCCAGCCAGGGGTTATCGTCGCGGAGGTAGTGGAGGAGCCACTCGGGATGCTGGTTCCACAGATCCGAGCCGCGGCGGACGCGCTCGGGCTCAAACCAGACCAGGAAGTCGATGCCCTCCTTTTGGAGCTTCTCGCCTACGGGCCCCATACCGCGGGGGAAGTGGTCGGGGTTGGGGTACCAGTTGCCCGTCATGGGCCAATCGTTGTTACAGGGATACCAGCCCGCGTCGATCCACCAGATGTCGGGCTTGAGGCCGCCTGCAAGGTAGGTGTCAATGGCGGCCAGCTGATTCTCCTCGGTGACACCGCAGAACTCGGGGAGGCCGTCGATCATCCAGGTGTGGAGCACCAGCTTGGGATCCAGGGGATGGCCGTCCTCACGGGGGAGGATGTGGTCAATGTAGAAGGAGCGCCAGAGGTTGCGGCCGCGATCATCCCCGTCGGTGAAGGCCTGCACCGTGAGGCGGGGGGTACGGACGGTCTCACCGGGCTTCAGGTAGGAGCGGAAGGTAGCCTGACCCACGGTGACGCGGGTCTCGTCAAAGTCTCCCGCGCTTTGGAGCTTGGCCTCCAGCCTCCACGTGCCCGACCAGCCTACGGCAATATTGAAGCCGTGGCCGTTATGGGTGAACAGGCGCATGTAGGGGAAGGCCCCGTTACAGGGGGTGCCGTCGCCGCAGGGCTGCTTGACAATGCCCTCGGCGGTAACGGGGGTCGTCCACCACTCGTAGCCGTCGGGGGTGCAGGTATCGCCGTTGCCGTGGTAGAGGGTGGGGTTCTCAGCGGGGAGGGAGAGGTCAAAATGCCAATCCGAGATGATGGGGGAGTGATCTGCGCCGTCGTTGGTGATATACATGACCCAGTCGGTCACGGCGTAGTCGCGGTACTCGATGCACTCGGCCCGCAGGGTCAGCCCCTCGGGGGTGGTAGCGGTGTAGGTGGCCTCGGAAATGGCCGAGTCGATACGGCGTCGGGTGACCTTGGGGGAGAAGGCGGCGGGGAAGCCGCGGTAGGTCTTGCCTCCGACGGTATAGGTAACGGGGATCTGTTCGGGAGTGGTCGTACAGGCGGGGAGGTATGCGCTCAGAGCGATGTCGCTTCGTGTAGCTTTCATGGGGTGTACCGTTCCTTTTCATAGAGTCCCGCGCTTGGCGGGGTACGGGTACAGTATACCATAAAACGCGATGAAATGCAACGGGTTTTGTGGAAAAACACAGGAATAATTCGCGGAGGACTATCGGTTTATCTTCAGTTCATAATGTTTCCCGAAAATTGTCACATTTTGGGTATTTACAAAAGGATCAAGTGGTGGTATAATGAGAAAAACCGCGCCCGAACGCGGTTTATTTTTTGCGACAAGGAGACAAGACTATGCAGTGGGGTTCCTTTGGTATCGTTCACATCTCGACCCTCGTCATCGCCGCCGCCCTCGTCGTGGGGATCTATTTTCTGCTCAAGCATCTGCCTGAGCGAGTGCGCTACTTCTCCATTCTGGCTCTGTCCTTCTCGGGCATCGTGGCCATTCTCTACAATCTGATCGCCTGGGGCTCTCCCCTGGAGTATCTGCCCTTCCATATGTGCTCCATTCTGGCCATCATGCTCCCCATCACGGTGCTGACCAAGAGCCGCTACATGGGCAATCTCCTTCTGGTATGGTGTCTGGGCTCCCTTCTGGCCCTCATCATCAATCACGCCTCGGGGCATTTTATCATTCCCTCGGCGGCTTTCTTCATTTATTATATACCCCACGTCTTTGAGTTCGGCGTGGTGATCTACCTCTTCAAGTTCGGCTACGTCAAGAAGGACTACAAGTGCATCCCTGTGACCGTGGGGGCTACGGTGGTGATCTATACCATCGTCCATCTCATCAACGTGGCATTGACCCGCTACGTGGAGGACAACGAGATCGTGGACTACGCGGGGAACCTTCTGACCTTCAACTATATGTTCTCCATGACCCCCGACAACCCCGTGTTGGCATTATTCTGGAAGGTGATCCCTCATGCCTACTGGTATATGTACTGCGCCGTGGTGGTGCTGGTGGTGTATCTGGTGATACTGTACCTGCCCCAGATCGTTCGGGCCATCAAGGATAAAAAGAACGCCAAATGACCGCGCGGAGCACAGAGAGGCTACGGATCAAAAGCAATCTACGGTATAACACCGCGGTTTTCCCGCGGTGTTTCGATTTTTTTTGAAAAATCCAGCAAATACGGGAACAATCGTGGAATAGGCTATTGCATCCCTGACACTTTTGTGGTACAATATCCTATATACGATACTTTTACAGTATTCACAGCAAAGGAGAACGTCTATGAAAAGAACACTGTCACTCTTATTGGCCTTCGTGATGCTGCTTGCGGTCGTGTCCGGCGTGGTCGGATGCTCCCATGAGCATAAATTTGTGCTGTCCGAGGCTGATTCCAAGCCTGTGACCTGCACGGAGGACGGCCTTGAGGTCATGGTCTGCTCCTGCGGCGAGAAGCAGGAGAAGGTGATCCCCCACACAGGCCATGACTTGAAGCTGTCCCTGGAAAGTAAGCCCACCTGTACCGGCACCGGCATGGCTGACTACAAATGCACCAAGTGCGGCAAGATGGAATGCACCAACATCGAGGCTCTTGGTCATAACTACGAGGAGACTGCTTCGGAGCCCTCCCGCGTCAAGCGCTGCCTGAACGAGGGTTGTACCAGCTGCGTATGGGGTGGATCCGGTGACAAGCACAAGGAAGCCCTGACCTTCCACTTCACCAAGGAGGACGAGGCTGCCATCGACGCCAAGTACGATGAGGTGAAGGGCATGGTCGAGGCGGCGGCCAAGTACGATCCCGCTCTGCACGGCTATGCGGAGACCGGCGCGCTGGCCGAGGAATACGCTGTTGTTGAACAGGCCCACAACGAGCTGTATGAGCTGATCATGAACGCCCTGTCCCAGGGACGGCTCGCCATGATCGCTTACTACTGCGATATGAAGAACACCGAGCTGGAGGAGACTTACTCCTATATGATGGACTATGAGACCGCTGTGGTCGCCAAGTTCTATACCCTCTCCCGCCCCTTCTACGACTCTTGCTACCGCGATCACTTTTACTTTGGTATGTCCGAGGAGGAGATCAACGCGTTCCTGTTTGACTCCGACGCGATCTCCAATCCCGCATACACCGCTCTCAAGGAAAAGAACAACGCCATTGAGACCGAGTTCCTGGCTCTCTCTCCCTCGGAGCAGAGAGAAAAGCTGCCCGCTATGTACGAGGAGTTCGCCAAGAACAACAACGAGATGGCAAGGCTGATGGGCTATGACAACTATCTGGAGTATGCCTACGAGAACGTGTATGGCAGAGATTACACCTATCAGGACGTGGCAGAGCTGTCCGGCTACATCAAGACTCATATCTCTCCCGTATTCAACGAGCTCTACACCACCTTCCGAAACCTGACCGGCTACACCGACGAGGAGCTGGCGATCTACAACAGCCAGTGCTCCTCCCCCTTCTTCTCCACCCTGCAGGGGAACACCCTGGTCAACGATTATATCGATCTGATGGCCTTCACCTCCAATCCCGATAAGAACATTACCTTCTCCGATGAGTTCAACAAGCTGATGGGTGACGGCAATATGTTCCGCGGCGAATATGAGGGCGCGTTCGTGACCACCGTTTATGAGGCCAAGATGCCCATCGCTTACTTTGGTAAGGGCTATGACAGCTGCTTTACCGTTGTCCATGAGTTCGGTCACTACATGAATGAAATTTACAGCTTCGAGTTCTACGCGGACGAGGACTATTCCCAGTCCTACGACCTTTTGGAAATGCACTCGCAGGGCAACGAGCTCCTGTATCTCTGCTACCTGGAAAACAACGCGGACTTCCCTCAGGTAGCGAACACGCTGATCAGGACCTACGCGCTGGTCAATATGTTCTACTCCGCCATGACGGGCTTTACCGTGGACAGCTTTGAGCAGGCTGTTTATCTGGACACCTATACGGGTACCCATGCCGATACCATCATGGCTGACGGCACCATCACCGCGGACGAATACGATCTGCTCTATCAGGGCATCTGCACCGACTACGGCGTGCTGGACGCCATGGA
The DNA here is from genome assembly GCA_045128275.1 of Eubacteriales bacterium. Lineage (GTDB taxonomy): Bacteria > Bacillota > Clostridia > Oscillospirales > CAG-272 > CAMEON01. The sequence continues at coordinate 51,935 of JBGVRH010000049.1, forward strand.
CGGCTATTGGGAGTACGGCATGACCATTACCTCTCCCTGCTACTACGTTTCCTACAGTGTGTCCGCCATCTCTGTGCTGCAGCTGTACGAGGTCGCGCAAACCGATGGCTTTGACGTGGCCAAGGAGCAGTACCTCAAGCTCTTCACCTACGTTGACGAGGACCCTGAGATGGGTATGCAGGATATTCTGAAATACGCCGGTATGCTTTCCTTCAAAGACGAGCAGCTCTACGTGGATCTCTCCGCCTATTTTGCGAGAAAGTAAAATGACCAAAGGGCCGCCCCCACGGGGCGGCCCTATTCTCATTGTGTATGAAATTTACCAGATCTTCTTATAGATCTCAATAACCTCCTCCTTGGAGGGGGTGCGGGGGTTGGTGGAGGTACAGCCGTCGGCCAGGGCGGCGGTGGCCATATCGTCCAGGGCGGCGAGATACTCGGTTTCGGTGAGCTTGGGGCAGGCCTCGGAGACCTTGGCGGGGATGCCCATCTCGGCGTTCAGGAAGTGGAGGTAGGAGATCAGGGCACGGATGGTGGTGACCTCGTTCATGTTGCTCACGCCCAGGATGCGGGCCAGGTTGCAGTACTTGCGGACGCAGGAGGGGTACTCCTTCTGTGAGCGGCTGATGAGAGCCACGCCGCTGTTGAATTCGATGATGTAGGGAAGCAGGATGGCGTTGGCGCGGCCGTGGGGGATGTGGAAGCGGGCACCCAGCTGGTGGGCCATGCCGTGGTTGAGACCCAGGGAGGCGGAGTTGAAGGCCAGACCGGCCAGGCAGGAAGCGATGTGCATCTTGCGGCGGGCGTGGGTATCGTCACAGCTGCTGTAGGAGCGGATGAGGAACTGACCCGTGATCTCCACGGCCTTCTCGGCCAAAGCACCCGAGAACTCGTTGTTCTCGGTGGAGACGTAGGCCTCGATGGCGTGGGTCATGACGTCCATACCCGTATCGGCGGTGACGGAGGCGGGAACCGACTTCACCAGCACCTCGTCCAGGATAGCCTCGTCGGGGAGGAGCTCCTCGTCCACCAGGGGGTACTTTCTCCCCTCGGCGGGATTGGAGATGACGGCGAAGCGGGTGACCTCGCTACCCGTGCCCGAGGTGGTGGGGATGGCGATGAGATGGGGGGTATAGTCCTCGTCGAACTGGCGGGCGAACTTCTTGATGGCCTTGGCGGTGTCAATGGCCGAGCCGCCGCCTACGCCGATGAGGCAGGGGGGCTTGGTCTTCATGACGGCGGCCACTCCCGCGATGACCTTCTCCACGGGGGGATCGGGCACCACGTCGGTGAACAGCTCATAGCGGATATGAGCCTTGTCCAGGCGGGTGGTCAGAAGGGTGATCATGCCGCTGGTGACGACGAAGGGATCCGAGATGATGAGGGCGGAGTCAAAGCGCAGGGCCGAGAGGCGGTCCAGGGCGTTCTCGCCAAAGAAAATTTCTGTGTTGATGTGGAAGTCTTTCATTTTTTATACGACCTTTCAAGGAATTTTGCGGTGTGGGTCAGGAGTTGTTGTCGATGGCCTTTTGTGCCATGTGGAGCAGCTTATCGCGGAGCCAGGAGGGCTCGATGATGCGGATGCCCGAGCGGGCGGTGAGAATGGCGCAGAGGAAACGGTCAATGTTGTGGAACTCGCAGAGGAACTGGCCTCGGGCCTCCTCCGAGATGATGTAGGAGCGCATCTCCAGCACCGTCAGCTTGTCGCTGATGCCCAGCGTGGCGGTATAGGGGATCTGTCCCTGGATGATGACGCTGTCGGCCTCGGCGGCGTAGTCTCCCGTGTCCTGCCCGAAGGGGTTCATGGGGAGGCGGGCCAGACCGCCGTCGTTTTCGTTCTTTACCGAGATGGGCAGGGTAAAGGCCTTGACGTAGTGATAGCCCATGACTCTGCCGTCGTACTCGATGGGGGCGCCCAGCTGCTTCTTCATGAAGTCAATGTCTCGCTGAGCCTGTCGGCGGGAGATATGGAACCGCTCGGCCAGGCGGGCGGCGTTGGGATAAGTGTTCCGCACCAGCTCCTCATGCAGCCATTGGATGCGGACGTTGGCGGATACGCGCATGGCGGTTCTCCTTTACTCGGCGTTAGGGTTCTCGGGGGTGTCGGCAGGGACGTAGGGGGATTCCTCGGCGTCCTCCCACTCGGATTCCTCCTCGGCGGGGAACCAGGTGTACTGGAACAGAGTGTAAAGCCCGTACAGGCCGCCGCACAGAAGCACGATGGCGTAGAAGAGGTGGAGCTTGTTGCTCAGGATCATGGCACCCGTGCCCAGCAGGACGGGAACCGAGCCGCACAGAGCCAGGTAACTGCCGATGCCCATGAAGGTCACGGCGACTCTGGGGAGGGGCTTGCCCAGGCGGAAGCGAAGTTCGGAGATCAGAATGAGAGCCAGACCCAGAAAGCCCAACTGAAGACCCACCTTGATGGGGCTGTTCATGGCGGTGAACTGATCGACGTAGGTCTCGCCTACAGCGGCCACACACCAGAGAACGGGGAGAAAGCCCAAAAGGGACAGCCAGTCGGGATAGCGTCCGGAGCGGTCACCCGAGATAAAGAAGTAGAGAGAGGAGAGAATGCCCAGGATCATGGGAGCCGTGAGCAGATTGTTCTTGCGATCGGCGTAGCAGAGCAGGAAGACGCCCACCGTAAAGACGGCGAGGGCCGCGCCCCACAGGAAAGCGGCGGGAAGGCGGAGGCGGGTGTCCAGGGTGGTGGCCAAGGAATGCTTTGAGACCCGAGTGGCCGTGATGATGACCAGGGCGACGGCCAGGAAGTAGAAAATGGAGGACAGGGTGGCGGGGATCCCGCTTTGGAAATAACCCACCTCGGCGTCAAATTGGGTCAGCATACACACAGACCGCAGGGCGGTACCGATCAGGGTGACCGCGGCGGTCGAAAGAAAGCAGAGGCGGGGCATGGTACGAAGCTTGTCCATGGAATGACCTACCTTTTCGGTTTAGTAGAGGGGGCGAACAAGGGAGTTCGCATATTCTCTATTATTATACAACACAGTTGTGAACAAAATGTAACGAAAGAGGACTTTTTGCGCAGTTTTCTTCATTTTATTTATATATATAAGGCGTGACCGAAGCATCTTTTGGGAGGGCATTACGGATATTGTGCAATTCTCACAAAAATGAGCCGCAAAAATCTCTGAATTTTATAATCACCGTAAGCAGAAAATTTTTCGAAAACTATTGCATTTTCAAGGAAAATCGTGTATAATAGTGAGGCATGATGTGCGTAGATGTGAGAGGTTGCTCTGGGGTGTATCCGATCCCCTGGAGGTAATTTTCGCGGAGCATGTCCGATTATCGGGCGAAAACATTGATCAATGTCGCCCGCGCTCCTTGAGGGCTCTGTGAGAAACCCGGCGGATTCCGCCGTTTTTCTCGGGAGAAACAAGGAACACGCGGAACGGTGTTGAATCGGATCGCGCCCCAATTTCCCAACTCGCGCGGCTTGGTTCCTACCATATATAAAGTGCGCGCGAAATTTGAAAAGGAGGCAAAAACAATGGCAATCAAGGAAAAGATCAGAGTTCGTCTCAAGAGCTACGATCACACCCTTATCGACACCGCCGCCGAGAAGATCGTGGCTGTCGCTAAGGCAAACGGTTCCGAGGTTTCGGGTCCCATCCCGCTGCCCACCGACCGTGAGATCGTCACCATCCTGCGTTCTGTCCACGTCAACAAGGACAGCCGCGAGCAGTTCGAGACCAGAACCCACAAGCGTCTGATCGACATCATGAAGCCTTCCCAGAAGACTGTGGATGCGCTCATGAGCATCGAGCTCCCCGCCGGTGTTGAGATCGAGGTTAAGCTGTAATCGGAGTAACAGCGAGGCTGAGACAAGCACATACCCCACAAACGGCGGTTTAGCCACTGCCGTGCGGCTCCCGCGAGGGCCGCGGCCGCAACCCCATGCGGCAGACAAAGACAACAGCCGACATCGCGCGAAGGAATTCCGCGGCGCGGTGGATCGGTAACTTTGTAAGTCACGTTGACAAGCGGATGTCGGATCTCGACTGTATACCGCCTGCCAACCAATAATTTACAGGAGGAAAAACACAATGAACAAGGGACTTATCGGTAAGAAAATCGGTATGACTCAGATCTTTGACGAGAAGGGCAACGTAATCCCCGTTACCGTCATTGAGTGCGGTCCCTGCGTGGTTGCGCAGAAGAAGACCGTAGAGAACGATGGTTATGACGCCATTCAGCTGGGTTTCATGGATGCTAAGGCTAAGCACATGACCAAGGCTGAGCAAGGTCATTTCGGCAAGAACGGACTCCAGATCAAGAAGCATCTGAAGGAGTTCCGCTACGACGATTGCTCCAAGTACAATGTCGGTGACGTCATCACCGTCGATACCTTCGCCGCAGGCGAGAAGGTCGACATCACCGGTATGACCAAGGGACACGGTTACTCGGGCGTTGTTGTTCGCTGGAACCATCACAAGCTTCGCATGACCCACGGCGTTGGCCCTGTGCATCGCCAGCCCGGTTCTATGGGTTCCATTGACCCCGCTCGCATCTTCAAGAATCACAAGATGCCCGGTCAGTACGGTAACGAGCAGGTCACCGTTCAGAACCTGAAGGTCGTCAAGATCGACAGCGAGAACAACCTCATCGCCGTCAAGGGTGCCGTCCCCGGCGCCAAGAACGGCATCGTGTTCGTTCGCAACTCTGTCAAAGCATAAGCGGAAGGAGGAATAAACCATGCCTAATGTAAAAGTTTTTAACATGGCCGGTCAGGAAGTCGGCACCATGGTGCTCGCGGACAGCGTGTTCGGCGCTGAGATCAACGCAGCAGTTCTTCACGCCGCTGTCAGAGCATATCTGCTCAACCAGAGACAGGGCACTCAGTCCACTCTGACCCGCACCGAGGTTTCCGGTGGCGGCAGAAAGCCCTGGAGACAGAAGGGCACCGGTCGCGCCCGTCAGGGTTCTACCCGCGCTCCTCAGTGGACTCACGGTGGTATCGCTCTCGGCCCCAAGCCCCGCAGCTACCACGCCGATATGAACAAGAAGACCAAGCGCGTCGCTCTGTTCTCCGCTCTCTCTGCCAAGGTGGCTGAGGGTAAGCTCATCATCGTCGACGACATCGCCTGCACCGAGTATAAGACCAAGACCATGGTCAACATGCTGAAGGCCCTGAACGTTGACAACCGCGCCCTGGTCGTCCTGGACGCTGTCAACCCCTACACCATCAAGAGCTGCGCCAACATCGAGCGCGTTGAGACCACTCTGGCCACCACCATCAACGTGTACGAGATCATGAAGGCAGACAAGATGGTCATTACCGCCGCAGCCGTTAAGAAGCTCGAGGAGGTATACGCATAATGAAAATGATCGAAGATATCATCATCAAGCCCGTCATCACCGAGGCTTCCATGGACATGCTGGCTGACGAGAACCACAAGAAGTACGTCTTCAAGGTTCAGTCCAAGGCCACCAAGCCCGAGATCGCAACCGCCGTCGAGACCATGTTCCCCGGCACCAAGGTCGCATCCGTTAACGTCATCAACATGAAGAGAAAGCCCAAGCGCATGGGCGTTCACTTTGGCTACACCTCCGCTTGGAAGAAGGCTATCGTGACTCTGACTGCTGATTCCAAGACCATCGAGTTCTTCGAAGGTCTCAACTAATGAAGGAGGTTGAAGTACATGCCTACTATTAAGTATAAGCCTACGACCCCTTCGAGAAGAAATATGTCCGTTCCGGCTTACAGCCAGATCATTACCAAGGACACCCCCGAGAAGAGCCTGGTCGTTATCAAGAAGAAGCACGCAGGTCGTAACAGCTACGGCCGCATCACTGTCCGTCACCGCGGCGGCGGCAACAAGGTCAAGTACAGAATCATCGACTTCAAGCGTCTGGATTCCGCCGCTTGCACCGTGACCGCCATCGAGTACGATCCTAACCGCTCCGCTTTCATCGCACTGCTGGAGAACGAGGCCGGCGTTAAGAGCTACATCATCGCTCCCGAGGGCCTGAAGGTTGGCGACGTCGTCTCCTCCTCCGCTGAGGCTGACATCAAGGTCGGTAACACCCTGCCCCTGGCCAACATCCCCGTTGGTACCTTCATTCACAACGTCGAGCTTTACCCCGGTAAGGGCGCTCAGCTCGTCCGCGCTGCCGGTGTGATGGCTCAGCTCATCTCCAAGGACGGCGGCGTCGCTCAGGTCCGTCTGCCCTCCGGTGAGGTCCGCATCGTCCGTCTGGACTGCAAGGCCACCATCGGTCAGGTCGGCAACTTCGAGCACAACACCATCAAGGTCGGTAAGGCCGGTAAGACCCGCCATAAGGGCTTCCGTCCCACTGTCCGCGGTTCCGTCATGAACCCCTGCGATCACCCCCACGGTGGTGGTGAGGGTCGTTCTCCCATCGGTCATCCCGCACCTGTTACCCCTTGGGGTAAGCCCGCTCTGGGTCTGAAGACGAGAAACAAGAAGGCTCGCACCGACAAGTTCATCGTCAAGCGCAGAAACGCTAAGTAAAGGAGGATATATCAATGAGCAGAAGTAGCAAGAAGGCTCCTTACGTGGAAGCAAAGCTGTTCGCACGGGTTTGCGCCATGAACGAGAAGCATGAGAAGAAGGTTCTGAAGACTTGGTCCAGAGCCTCCACGATATATCCGGAATTTGTTGGTCACACCATTGCCGTCCACGACGGTAGAAAGCACGTTCCGGTGTATATCACTGAAGATATGATCGGTCACAAGCTGGGCGAGTTCGCCCTGACCCGCACCTTCAAGGGTCACGCCGGCTCCAAGACTTCGAACAAGTAATTAAGAGGAGGATATGATAATGCAAGCAGCAGCACATCTGAAGCACGCACGCATCTCTCCTCGCAAGGTCCAGATCGTTCTGGATCTGATCAGAGGCAAGGATGCCGACGCCGCTATGGCTATTCTGAAGAACACCCGCCGCGGTGCTTCCGAGTACCTCATCAAGCTCCTGAAGAGCGCAATCGCCAACGCTGAGAACAACTTCCACATGGATGGTTCCAAGCTGTACGTTTCCGAGTGCTTCGTGACCCCCGGCCCCACCATGAAGCGCCTCATGCCTCGTGCTAAGGGTAGCGCAGACCGCATCCTGAAGAGAACGAGCCATGTGACCATCGTGGTCGCCGAGAGAGACTAAGAAAGGAGTAACGGTAAATGGGACAGAAAGTAAATCCCCACGGTCTTCGCGTGGGTGTCATTAAGAACTGGGACTCCAGATGGTTCGCTAAGGACGAGGTCTTCGGCGATACCCTGGTCTCCGACTACAACATCCGTAAGTATCTGAAGAAGGCCCTGCAGGACGCCGGCATCCCCAAGATCGAGATCGAGAGAGACAGCCACCGCGTTCGCGTCTTCGTCCACTGCGCAAAGCCCGGTATGGTTATCGGCCGCGGCGGTGAGCAGATCGACAAGTACAAGAAGGAGCTGGAGGCAATGGTCGGTATGCCTGTCGCCCTCAATGTCGTTGAGGTTCGTCAGCCCGACATGAACGCTCAGCTCGTGGCCGAGAACATCGCTTCTCAGCTGGAGCGCCGCGTTTCCTTCCGCCGTGCCATGAAGATGGCCATCCGCAACACCATGAGAAACGGTGCAAAGGGTATCAAGGTCAACTGCGCAGGCCGTCTGGGCGGCGCCGAGATCGCTCGCTCCGAGCACTATCACGAGGGTACCATCCCGCTGCAGACCATCCGCGCTGACATCGACTACGGCTTCTGGGAGGCTAACACCACCTACGGTAAGATCGGTGTCAAGGTTTGGATCTACAAGGGTGAGATCCTCAACGAGGTGAACCGTCCTGCTCAGGAGAACCGTGGCGACCGCCGCGGCGACCGCAGAAACGGTGACCGTCGCAACGGTGGCGACCGCCGTCAGGGTGGCGACCGCCGTCAGGGTGGTGACCGCCGTCAGGGTGGTGACCGCCGCAACGGTGGTGACCGCAGAAACGCCGCTCCCGCTGAGCGCCGTCCTGTGGAGCGCACCCCCAGAACCACTACTCCTAAAGAAGGAGGAGCAAACTAATGTTGATGCCTAAGAGAGTTAAGTTCCGTCGCGTTCAGCGCGGACGCATGAAGGGTAAGGCCTCCCGCGGCACTACCCTGGCCTACGGTAAGTACGGCCTTGTGGCAACCGAGCCCGCTTGGATCTCCAGCGTGCAGATCGAGGCAGCCCGTATTGCTATGACCCGTTACATCAAGCGTGGCGGTAAGGTCTGGATCAAGATTTTCCCCGACAAGCCCATCACCGAGAAGCCTGCTGAGACCCGAATGGGTTCCGGTAAGGGCTCCGTTGAGTACTGGGTCGCAGTCGTGAAGCCCGGCCGCGTTATGTTCGAGATGGACGGCGTCGCTGAGGATGTGGCTAAGGAGGCTATGCGTCTCGCCGGCCACAAGCTCCCCATCAAGACCAAGTTCATCGTGAAAGAGGAGGCATAAGAGATGCAGGCAAAGGATCTGAGAAATATGACCGCTGCTGAGCTTGAGACCAAGCTCCAGGAGCTGAAGAAAGAGCTCTTTAACCTCCGCTTCCAGCACGCAGTCAACCAGCTTGAGAACCCCCACCAGATCGCCGAGGTCAAGCATGACATCGCTCGCGTGATGACTGTTCTCAACGAGAAGAACGCGTAAGGAGGAAACAACGCAATGGAAAGAGCACTGAGAAAGAGCCGCGTTGGTCTGGTCGTCAGCAATAAGATGGACAAGACCATCGTCGTCGCTATCGAGGACAACGTCAAGCACCCCACCTACGGTAAGATCATCAAGCACACCCTGAAGGTGCACGCTCACGATGAGAACAACGAGTGCGGTATTGGCGACCGCGTCGAGATCATGGAGACCCGCCCCCTCTCTAAGACCAAGAGATGGAGACTGGTCCAGATCATCGAGAAGGCTAAGTAATTAACCCTTCATCAAAATTTCTGCCGAAGGATCGGGCAGGTAAAACATACGGTCGGAATTCGAATAGTAGGTACGTAGTGGCGTACTGAAACAGTAGGAGGAAAAACAACCATGATTCAGCAGGAATCTCGGATGAAGGTTGCCGACAACACCGGTGCAAAGGAGCTCCTTTGCATCCGTGTTCTGGGCGGCACCGGTCGTCGTTACGCAAACATCGGCGATGTCGTAGTTTGCGCTGTTAAGAAGGCTGCACCCGGCGGTGTGGTCAAGAAGGGTGACGTCGTTAAGGCTGTCATCGTCAGAAGCGTGCACGGTGTTCACCGCGCAGACGGCTCTTACATCAAGTTCGATGAGAACGCAGCCGTCATCATCAAGGAAGACAAGACCCCCAAGGGCACCCGTATCTTTGGGCCTGTCGCAAGAGAGCTCCGCGAGAAGGACTATCTGAAGATCCTCTCCCTGGCTCCCGAAGTACTGTAAGGAGGTATCGCTGAAATGGCAAAGCTGCATATCAAGAAGGGCGATACCGTCGTGGTTCTCTCCGGTGACGACAAGGGCGTCAAGGGCGAGGTCATCGCAGTATCCCCCGCTGAGGGTAAGGTCATCGTTAAGGATGCCAACATCATTCACAAGCACGTGAAGCCCCGCCGCCAGGGTGAGACCGGCGGTATCGTGGATGCCGAGAGCGCAATCTACGCATCCAAGGTCGCTATCTACTGCCCCAAGTGCGACAAGGGTGTCCGCACCCACGTCGTTGTCGAGGGCGACAACAAGAGCCGCGTCTGCGCTAAGTGCGGCTACAAGTTCGATTGAGAAAGGAGACAGATATCATGGCAAGAATCAAGGAAATGTATACCAATGAGATCGCTCCCGCTCTCATGAAGAAGTTCGAGTACAAGAGCGTCATGCAGATCCCCAAGCTGGACAAGATCGTCATCAACGTCGGCGTGGGCGATGCCAGGGAGAACTCCAAGGCCATCGACGCTGTCATCGCTGACATCTCCGCCATCACCGGTCAGAAGGCTGTCCCCACTTACGCTCGTAAGTCCGTGGCAAACTTCAAGGTTCGTGAGGGCATGAAGATCGGCGTGAAGGTCACTCTCCGTGGCGAGAAGATGTACGAGTTCGTTGACCGTCTCTTCAACTTCTCCCTCCCCCGCGTCCGCGACTTCAAGGGTATCAACCCCAACGCTTTCGACGGCCGCGGCAACTACTCCCTCGGTCTGAAGGAGCAGCTGATTTTCCCCGAGATCGAGTACGACAAGGTCGAGAAGATCCGCGGTATGGACATCTGCTTCGTGACCACCGCCAACACCGACGAGGAAGCTCGCGAGCTGCTCCGTCTGATGGGCGCACCCTACGCAAAGGACTAATAGGAGGTAACGGATAATGGCAAAGAAGTCTATGATCAACAAGCAGCAGGCAGAGCCCAAGTTCTCTACCCGCGCTTACAATCGCTGCAAGATCTGCGGCCGTCCTCACGCTTACCTCCGCAAGTACGGCATCTGCCGTATCTGCTTCCGCGAGCTCGCCTACAAGGGTGAGATCCCCGGCGTGAAGAAGTCCTCTTGGTAATTCAAGGGTAAAACGAATTACCCCCCACCTGTCCGAAGGCGCAAGGCCTCGGACGGGACCCCCACCTATCGGTAGGAAGACGGGCCGGATATGGCAAGCTCGCGGAGATGGCGAGACCTACCCCGGCGAGACAGTGTCGGTTGCACGCAATACGGTGCACGCCCGGTCTGCTCTTAACCCCCGATACGCCGCCACGCAACGTGGCAGCAAGATAATTGATAACTTGCATTAGGAGGAAAATAAAATGCAAATGTCTGATGTTATTGCTGATATGCTCACCAGAATCCGCAATGCGAATACCGCAAAGCACGCTACTGTTGACATTCCCGCATCCAATATGAAGAAGGCGATCGCCGAGATCCTCACCGAGGAAGGCTACATCAAGGGCTACACCGTTGTTGACGACGGCAAGCAGGGCACCATCCGCGTGACCCTCAAGTACCTGCCCGGTAAGCAGAAGGTCATCCGCGGCATCAAGCGCGTTTCCAAGCCCGGTCTGCGTATCTACGCAAGCTGCGAGGATATGCCCAAGGTCATGAACGGTCTGGGTATCGCCATCGTTTCCACCTCTAAGGGTGTTATGACGGACAAGAAGGCTCGCTCCCTCAACGTTGGCGGCGAAGTCCTGGCCTTTGTCTGGTAATTGGACAGGAGGTACAAGAATATGTCTAGAATTGGTAGAATGCCTGTGGTTATCCCCGCTGGCGTAACTGTTCAGATTGGTGAAGGCAACCACATCACTGTGAAGGGCCCCCTCGGTACTCTCGAGAGAACCTTCAATGAGAGAATGAGCTTCTCCGTTGAAGGCAACGAGGTTCACGTCACCCGTCCCACCGACGAGAAGCAGGACAAGAGCGTTCACGGTCTGTCCCGCGCACTTCTCCAGGATATGGTCACCGGTGTTTCCCAGGGCTATCAGAAGATCCTCATGATCATCGGTGTCGGCTACAAGGCCGTCAAGACCGGTAAGACTCTCCAGCTGTTCCTGGGCCACTCCCTGATGCCCGGAACCGGCCTGCCCCAGGAGAAGTTCATCATGCAGGATACCGACTCCATCAAGCTTGAGGTTCCTTCCGAGGACGAGATCAAGAAGGCCGGTATCGACAAGCTGACCACCGAGAAGGTCAGCTCCAGCATGATCATCGTGGTCAAGGGTATCGACAAGCAGGAAGTCGGCCAGGTCGCCGCTGTCATCCGCAGCAAGAGACCCCCCGAGCCCTACCACGGCAAGGGCGTTCGCTACATTGATGAGAACGTTCGCCGCAAGGCCGGTAAGACCGGTAAGTAATTGAAAGGAGTGGAATGAAATGGTAAGCAAGAAGGATAAAAACCAGGCCAGACTGAAGAGACACATCCGCATCCGCAGCAAGGTCTCCGGCACCGCCGAGCGTCCCCGTCTGGCTGTGTATCGCTCCAATGCTAACATCAGCGCTCAGATCATCGACGATGTGAAGGGCGTGACCCTCGTTGCCGCTTCTACTTACGGCGCAGGCTTTGAGGGCAATGGCAGCAACAAGGCTGCCGCAAGAGAAGTCGGCAAGATGATTGCCGAGAAGGCTATCGCACAGGGAATCACCGAGGTCGTGTTCGACCGCGGCGGCTACCTTTATCACGGACGTGTATCGGAATTGGCTGAGGGTGCTCGCGAGGGCGGCCTGAAGTTCTGATTGTCCTGCAGGATTTCGCGGCTCTTATGCCGCGGGTCCGCACGGAAGCCCATCCGACAAGAGGTCGGATCGGTTCGGTTTGTACACGCTCTACGGTCTTAGCCGGCCGTATGAGTAACATTTAGGAGGAAACAAAACTATGGCTAACAAGTTTAATCCGGCAGAGCATGAGCTGAAGGAAACGCTCGTCGCTCTGAACCGTGTTTCCAAGACCGTTAAGGGTGGTCGTGTGGCTCGCTTCGCAGCTCTCATGGTTGTGGGCGACGAGAACGGTCACGTCGGCGTGGGTCTTGGTAAGGCTGCCGAGGTTCCCGAGGCAATCCGCAAGGGCATCGAGGATGCCAAGAAGAATATGATCACCGTCTCTCTGAAGGGTACCACCATTCCCCACGAGGTCACCGGTGAGTTTGGCGCCGGCCGCGTTATGCTCAAGCCCGCTGCCCTTGGTACCGGTATCATCGCCGGTGGCAAGGTCCGTGCCGTTCTGGAGTGCGCCGGTATCTCCAACATTCGCGCTAAGTGCCTGCGCTCCGATAACCCCACCAACGTGGTGAAGGCTACCATCGCAGGTCTGGCAGAGCTCCGCACCGCTGAGGAGGTCGCTAAGATCCGCGACATCCCCGTGGAGCAGGTTAAGGGTTAAGGAGGCGTATGACAATGAAGAAGGTAACACTTAAGAAGAGTCTGATCGCCGCTAAGCCCAACCAGAAGGCTACGGCTCAGTCCCTGGGTCTGCGCAAGATCGGCGACAGCATCGTCCACGCTGACGACGCCGTCCTCGCCGGCAAGATCAAGGTTCTCGCTCACCTGGTTGCGGTCGAGACCGTTAACGACTGATAAGGAGGAGAACGAATATGAAACTCAATGAACTGAGACCCGCTGAGGGCTCCACCAGAGAGTCCTTCCGCGTTGGCCGCGGCCCCGGCTCCGGTAACGGTAAGACCGCCGGTAAGGGCCACAAGGGTCAGAACGCCCGCTCCGGCGGTGGCGTCCGCCCCGGTTTCGAGGGTGGTCAGCTCCCTCTGTACCGTAAGCTCCCCAAGAGAGGCTTCAACAACAAGTTCGCTACCGTCTACGCTACCATCAACGTTGGCGCTCTGGAGCACAAGTTCCAGGACGGCGAGACCGTGAACCTGGAGACTCTGCTCGCAAAGAAGATCATCCGCAAGGCTTGCGATGGTCTGAAGGTCCTGGGTGACGGCGAGCTCACCAAGAAACTGACTGTTCAGGCTGCCGTTTTCTCGGCAGCAGCTAAGGAGAAGATTGTAGCAGCAGGTGGACAGGCAGAGGAGGTATAATATGTTTCAGACGTTAAAGAACGCGTGGAAGATTCCCGAGCTGAAAAATAAGATCCTCTTCACTCTGATGATTATCATCCTGTACCGTCTGGGCTCCAACCTGCCCATGCCTTGGGTAGATCCCTCCATGTTTGAGACCTACTTCAACGCAAGCGGCAACGCCCTGACCTGGCTGAACATGCTGTCGGGTGGCGCACTGGCACAGGCAACTCTGTTCGCTCTGTCCGTGTCCCCCTACATCACTTCTTCGATCGTGATCCAGCTGCTGACCATCGCCATCCCCAAGTTCGAGGAGTGGGCGAAGGAAGGCGAGGCCGGCAAGAAGAAGCTCTCCGCTATTACCCGTGTGCTGACCGTGGTTCTGGCACTGGTGACCGCTATCGGTTACACCATGTTCATGAAGACCCAGGGCATGCTCACCTTCACCAGCAACACCGCGTGGGCTGAGTGGCAGAAGTGGTTCGCTTACATCGTTCTGGTTCTGACCTACTGCGCCGGTGCATCTGTGATCATGTGGCTGGCTGAGAAGATCAATGAGAAGGGTATCGGTAACGGTATCTCCATCATCCTCTTCGCCAACATCATCGCTCGTCTGCCTGCTATGGCCGGCAGCATCTGGAGCCGTTGCTTCACCCGCTGGAACATCTTCGTGGAGAAGGAAGTTGAGAACTGGAAGGCCATTCAGATCCCCGCCGGTATCGTTTGCCTGCTCCTGTTCCTGGCTGTCCTGCTCTTCGCTGTGATCGCTGTTGTCTGGTTCTCCAACTCTGAGCGCCGCATTCCCGTCCAGTACGCCAAGCGCGTGGTCGGTCGCAAGATGTACGGCGGTCAGTCCACCACCCTGCCCCTGAAGCTGGATATGGCCGGCGTTATGCCCGTCATCTTCGCAAGCTCCATCGCTTCCATCCTGCCTACGATTGCGGGCTTCATCCCCAATTCCAAGTTCGGTCAGTTTGTGAACAACTACCTGGGGCACACCAGCTTCCCCTATATCGCGTTCCAGATCATCCTGATCATCGCGTTTGCTTACTTCTACATCATGATCTCCTTCAATCCTGTGGAAGTATCCAACAACCTGCGCAACAACGGCGGTGCCATCCCCGGTATCCGTCCCGGTAAGCCCACGGTTGACTATATCAAGAAGATCCTCAACAGAATCACTCTGCTGGGTGCCATCTTCCTCTGCGGCCTGTCCGGTATCCCCATGATCGTCAATGCCATCTGGTATGCCATCGACGATGTGGGTATCTCCGACCTGGCCTTCAGCGGTACCTCTCTCCTCATCGTGGTCGGCGTCGCTCTCGAGACCTTCCGCGAGCTGGAGGCTCAGATGACCCTGCGCAACTACAAGGGCTTCCTTGATTGATCTGCGCTCCGTCACATGATCCGCATGACCTACACGTTAACCCCTATGACACCCCCTTCAATCTGATACGGAGGAGATAACAACATGAAACTCATTCTTTTGGGCGCTCCCGGTGCCGGTAAGGGTACCCAGGCAGCCAACATCTGCGCCAAGTACGGCATTCCCGCCATTTCCACCGGTGACGCTCTTCGCGCCGCCATCAAGGAAGGCACCCAGCTGGGCCTCGAGGCCAAGAGCTACATGGATGCCGGCAAGCTGGTTCCCGACGAGGTCGTTATCGGTCTCATCAAGGAGAAGCTGGCAAGCGATTCCTGCAAGAACGGCTTCATTCTGGACGGTTTCCCCCGTTCCATTCCTCAGGCCGAGGCGCTTGATGCCATGGGCATCAAGATGGATGTAGTCCTGAGTCTGGAGGTTGCTGACGAGAAGATCGTCGAGCGCATGAGCGGACGTCGCGTCTGCCACTGCGGTGCCTCCTACCATGTGGCTTACCTCCCCCCCAAGACCGAGGGCATCTGCGATAAGTGCGGCGCTGAGCTTTATATCCGCGACGACGACGCAGAGGCTACGGTTCGCAAGAGACTGGACACCTTCCACGCACAGACCGAGCCCCTCAAGGACTTCTACGGCAACAAGGGCATCCTTGTGACCGTTCAGGGCCGCGAGGAGGTGGAGGATACCTCCGCCGCCGTTCTGGAGGCTCTGGCCGCTGTGAAGTGCGCTGACTGATCTCAGCCACGCGAGGTTTTCATCTCATGATCCAACTCAAGAATCCCGATCAGATCAAGATCATGAAGGAAGCCGGCCGTATCACGGGCGAAGCATTGCTGACCGCCCGTGACCACGTCCGACCCGGCATCAGTACCTACGAGCTGGACCGCATCGTGCGGGAGAGCATCGAGAAGGCGGGCGCCAAACCCTCCTTCCTCGGGTACGGCGGGTTCCCCGGGAGCGCTTGCGTATCCATCAACGACGAGGTCATCCACGGAATCCCTTCCAAGAAGCGGTTCCTCGAGGAGGGCGACATCGTCAAGATCGACGTAGGTGCCTTCTACAAGGGCTTCCACGGTGACAGCGCCCGTACCATTCCCGTGGGACGGGTCAGCGATGAGGCTCTGAAGCTCATCGAGGTCACCCGCGCCTCCTTCTTCGCAGGCATTGAGCAGCTCAAGGTTGGCAATCGCCTGGGAGACGTCGGCGCCGCCATCGACGGTCTGGTCGTGGCAAACGGTTTTTCCACTGTCAAGCGTTACATCGGTCATGGCATCGGCCATGAGCTTCACGAATCCCCGGACGTTCCCAACTACGGGACACCGGGCCGCGGCACGAGACTCTGCGCCGGTCTGGTCATAGCCATTGAGCCTATGGTCAACATCGGTACCGAGACGGTTCGGGAGCTTTCCGACGGCTGGACGGTCAAGACCGCTGACGGCTCTCTGTCGGCTCACTACGAGAATACCGTAGCGCTGACGAGTGACGGTATCATCAATCTGACCCTGATCGAGAAAGATTTCTGATCACGGTCCCATTACAACTCAGATACAAGAGAGGAAATTCTTCATGGCGAAGGATGATGTCATTGAGTTTGAAGGCGAGGTTGTGGAGGCTCTTCCCAACGCCACCTTCAAGGTGCGCCTGCCCAACGGTCACGTGGTGACCGCCCACATCTCGGGTAAGCTGCGCATGAACTATATCCGCATTCTCCCCGGCGATCGCGTGACCATTGAGGTCTCGGTCTATGACCTGGACAAGGGCCGCATCACCTGGAGATCCAAGTAATACCTGAATTTTGAGAAAGGCATGGTAATCACAAATGAAAGTGAAGCCGTCCGTTAAGAAGATCTGCGAGAAGTGCAAGATCATCAAGAGAAAAGGTAAGATCATGGTCATCTGCGAGAACCCCAAGCACAAGCAGAGACAGGGTTAATTGCCTTTTTCCACCATTAACAACACAACACACCAAAAGACCCGCCGAGAGCGGGCGCATCCTGCGGGATGAAACAAAATCACACAGAGAGGTGAACAAGTATGGCTCGTATAGCTGGTGTTGATATTCCCAACAACAAGCGCGTAGAGATCGCTCTGACCTACATCTACGGCATCGGCCGCAAGAGCGCCAACGACATCCTGACCGCTACCGGTATCAATCCCGATACCCGCGCTAAGGATCTGACCGAGGACGAGATTGCTAAGCTCCGTGATGAGATCGAAAAGTCCTACACCGTGGAGGGTGATCTTCGCCGTGAGGTGTCTCTGAACATCAAGAACATGGTTGAGATCAACTGCTACCGTGGCATTCGTCACAGAAAGGGCCTGCCCGTCAGAGGTCAGCGCACCAAGACCAATGCCAGAACCCGCAAGGGTCCCGCAAAGACCATTGCGAACAAGAAGAAGTAAAGGAGTGGCATAACCAATGGCAAAGAACGATAAGTCCAAGGGCATTAAGAAGCGCCGCGAAAGAAAAAATATTGAAAAGGGTACTGTGCATATTCAGTCCACCTTCAATAACACCATCGTTACCATCACCGATGTGAATGGCAACGCCATCTCCTGGGCATCCGCCGGTGAGCTCGGCTTCAAGGGCTCCCGTAAGTCCACCCCCTTCGCCGCACAGTCCGCTTCCGAGACCGCTGCCAAGATCGCAGTGGATCACGGTCTGAAGTCTGTTGAGGTTTACGTGAAGGGTCCCGGCGCCGGCCGTGAGTCCGCAATCCGCGCACTGGAGACTGTGGGTCTGCAGATCACCCTGATCCGCGACGTGACCCCCCTGCCCCACAACGGTTGCAGACCCCCCAAGCGCAGACGTGTCTAATTCATAGGAGGATTAAGAACATGGCAAGATATACAGGTCCTGCGTGCAAGCTTTGCCGCAGAGAAGGTAAGAAGCTGTACCTCAAGGGCGAGCGCTGCGTCAGCGGCAAGTGCGCTCTGGAGCGCCGCACCTCCGCACCCGGCCAGCATGGCGCCGATGCGAAGAAGATGAGAGAGTACGGTATGCAGCTGAGAGAGAAGCAGACCACCAAGAGATACTACGGTGTTCTGGAGAAGCAGTTCAGAAACCTCTACGAGGAGGCTGCCCGCAAGGAGGGTATGACCGGTGAGAACCTGCTGGTTCTGCTCGAGAGAAGACTGGACAACGTGGTGTATCGCATGGGTATGGCTGAGTGCCGCCGCGACGCCCGTCAGCTGGTTCTGCACGGCCACTTCACCGTCAACGGCAAGAAGGTCAACGTTCCTTCCTTCGTCGTGAAGCCCGGTGACGTCATCGCCGTCAAGGAGTCCAGCCGTGATTCCGTTAAGTTCAAGGGTCTGGCCGAGTCCGAGGGTGGTGTTCGCACTCCCAAGTGGATCGAGTCCGACAAGAAGAACTACACCGCTAAGGTGGTTGCTATGCCCGCTCGCGAGGACATCGACTTCGAGTTCAACGAGCAGCTGATCGTCGAGCTTTATTCCAAGTAATTTTACGGTTCTTATCAGTTGGCGGATGGCAACCCGCGCCCGCCTGCTGACCGACACCTTCGGGTTCACCTACGCCGAAACGTACGGCGAAGGTTTCGGAAACTGTTTCCCAAATACAGAAGGAGGTTTTATTTGGAATGATTGAGATCGAGAAGCCTAATATTACGACTGAAAACCTCAGCGCAGACGGTACCTCCGGTACCTTTATCGTAGAGCCTCTGGAACGGGGCTACGGTATCACCCTCGGTAACTCCCTCCGTCGTGTCCTGCTGTCCTCTCTGCCCGGCGTGGCAGTGACCAGCATCAAGATCGACGGTATCCTGCACGAGTTTTCCACCGTTCCCGGTGTCGTGGAGGACGTGACCGAGATCGTGCTCAACGTCAAGGGCATTACGGCTAAGCTGCATTGCCCCGGCCCCAAGACTGTGGTCATCGACGTGACCGGCGACCATGATATCACCGCTGGTGACATCAAGCAGGATTCCGACATCGAGATCCTGAATCCCGATCACCACATCGCCACCCTGTCCGGCAGCGAGCGCTTCTACATGGAGCTTGTCTTTGACAGCGGCCGTGGATACGTGTCCCAGGAGCGCAACAAGCAGCTCCACAACGAGCAGCTCGGCATGACCGTGTCCGCTCCCATCGGCACCATCTACACCGACTCCATCTATACCCCCGTTTACAAGGTGAGCTACAACGTGGAGAACACCCGCGTGGGCAGCAACACCGACTACGATAAGCTGACCCTGGACGTGGTGACCAACGGCACCATTTCCGCCAAGGAAGCGATTTCTCTCGGAGCCAAGATTCTCAACGAGCATCTCAACTTGTTCGTGGATTTGTCCGATGAAGCGAAGAAGGCCGAGATCATGATCGAGAGAGAAGAGACCAAGAAAGAGAAAGTTCTTGAGATGACCATTGAGGAGCTTGACATGTCTGTCCGTAGCTTCAACTGCTTGAAGCGTGCAGGCATTGATACAGTCGAGGACCTGACCAACCGGACCGAGGAGGACATGATTAAGGTTCGTAACCTCGGTAAGAAGTCGCTGGAAGAAGTCATTCAGAAGCTGCACTCCCTCGGCCTTGACCTGAAGAAGGAAGAGGAGTGATCGGTAGCCCATAGGGCGCCGATAAGGCATTCGCACATTCGATATTAAGTATACAGCAGAAGGAGGCAAATAAAATGCCCGGTACCAGAAAACTCGGTAGACCTACCGACCAGAGAAAAGCAATGCTCCGCGGTATGGTTACCCTGCTGCTTGAGAACGGCCAGGTCGTGACCACCGTCACCAGAGCCAAGGAGCTCCGTTCCATCGCAGACAAGATGATTACCCTCGGTAAGAAGAACACGCTGGCCAGCCGCCGCGCTGCTCTTGCTTACATCACTAAGGAGAGCGTGGTGACCAAGGTGTTCACCGAGTACGCTTCTCTTTACGCTGACCGTAACGGCGGTTACACCCAGATTTTCAAGATGGGTCCCCGCCGCGGTGATGGCGCTGAGATCGCCGTCATCAAGATGGTCGACTATGTCAAGGAGCAGCCTGTCGAGGACAAGAAGTCCAAGGACGCTGAGTAATCCAAGATAAATAAACTCCCTTCCGTGAAAAGCGGGAGGGAGTTTTGTTTTAGCGCACAGAATTTGACAAATCCGCCGTGATGTGGTATAATGGGGTCATCCCGAGCCTTACGGAGGACAATATGAAAATTGATGGAATCATTTTTGATAAGGACGGCACCCTGATGAGCTTTGATGCCTTCTGGGTCAGTCTGTCGGTCAAAGCCCTGGAGGATGTGCTGGCTGAGCTTGGTATGGAGCCTGGCCCGCTTTGCGAGATTTTGGATGCCTTCGGTGTCCATGACGGCGTTACCGATATCAACGGCGTTCTGTGCAAGGGAACCTATGCCGAGATGGGGGAGATCGTCTTTGACATTCTGGGGAAGCATGGCTGTACCGCCCTCCGCGCGGATGTGGTCAAGGCGGTGGAAGATGCCTACTCCCGCAACGCCGCCGCAGGAGACGTAAAGCCCACCTGCCCGAACCTGGCAGAGACCCTGGCGGGACTCAAGGAAAACGGTCTGCATTTGGCCGTGGTCACCACCGACAACGAGCCCATTACCCGCCACTGTCTTACGGAGCTGGGGATTTCGGAGTATTTTGATATCATCTTCACCGATGACGGCCACACCCCCACCAAGCCCGATCCATTTTGCGCGGGGGAATTCTGCCGTTTGTACGGCCTGAACAAGTCCCGCGTCATGATGGTGGGGGATACCATGACTGATGTGCGCTTCGCTAAGAACGGCGGGATCACGGCGGTTTCCCTGGCTCCTACGCCCGAGAAGAAGGCTCTGCTGGCTCCTCATACCGACATCATCATCGACGCCATCTCGGAGCTGACCGAGCTGGTGAAGTGAGGGAGACCCCATGCTGACAGGTATTTTCGCGGGCATCACCTGGGCGCTGGAGACGGTAGTGCTGGGGATCGCCCTGGCTATGTCCCCCCTCGTATCCACCGAGGAGGCCGTCCTGCTGGCTCCCTTCATCGCCACCTTTCTTCACGACGCCTTCTCGGCGGTCTATATGCTGATCTACAATATCCTGCGGGGAGGCCTCAAGGGCTTTTTCGCGGTGTTCAAGAGCAAGACCGTCCTGTGGCTGGTGCTGTCCTCGGCCATGGGCGGCCCCATCGGTATGACGGGCTACGTGCTGGCGGTGAACTGCCTGGGCTCCTCGGTGGGTGCGGTGGCCAGCGCGGTGTATCCCGCCGTGGGTACGGTGCTGGCGTGGCTGTTTTTGAAGGAAAAGACCAAGTGGTACCAATGGATCTTCCTGTCCATGACCCTGTTGGGGGTCTACGGGCTGAGCTATTCCCCCTCGGTTGGGGGCGGGAATTTCATCCTGGGCATCGTGGGCGCTTTCATGTGTGCCTTCGGCTGGGGCATTGAGGCGGTGATCCTGGCCAAGTGTCTGAAGGGAACCGATCTCAAGGACGAGTACGCCCTGGGCATCCGCCAGGCCGTCTCGGCTACCCTGTACGGTGTGGTCATTCTCCCCCTGTTGGGTGGCTGGCCCATGACGGCAGGGCTGTTCACGGGAGGCGAGGTCAAGCTGCTTCTGACGGTGGCCATCGCTGCCCTGTGCGCCACGGTGTCCTACCTGTTCTACTACCGCGCCATTAGCAAGCTGGGTGCCTCCAAGGCTATGGCGCTGAACATCACCTACACCGCCTGGGCGATCCTGTTCACGGTGATCCTGTTGCGGGATCTCAGCGTACTGAATCCCATGACCCTCATCTGCTCCGCCGTGATCGTGGTCTGCGGGATCTGCGCGGCGACGGATCTGAAAAAGCTGTTTGGAAAAAAGACAAAGGATGAGTGAAAATACTCCGCCATATATGAAAGCCCTGTCACCGTGTGACAGGGCTTTGGCGTTATGTGGACAATGAAAGAAATCCGATCCTTACTGCTGCCGCGTGCTCTCCATCATGTTGATCTCACGGGTCACGTCGTGTAAGGCGTGGGCGTGGGACTTGATCCGCTCGACACGCTTCTTGTCGGGGCGGGAGATGAGGAAGACCGACTGCTCGGCGGGGACGAAGAGGCGGGTGCGGGTGTAGATCTCTCCGCGGTAGCGGACGTAGTGAGTGCCCAGGCGACTGGTACTGCCCGTGTGGGGATCCCAGCGATCGAAGAAGTGGATACCGCGGAGGTAGACGGTATCGCCGTAGTCGCGGTCGGTGGTGTTGGCGAAGAAGTAGATGTCCAGCTCCCCTCTCTGCTTATGGATGCGGGAGATCATGCCGCCGCCGGGGACGAAATCTCCCAGACCCAGGCGGAGGAACTCGTTATGGGGGTTATTGAAGGCACCGATGCACTCGAAGCGGGGCATCTCGGGCATATACATATCCAGGGGGACGTGGAAGGACTGGAGGACGTTATTGAGCATGACGCAGTCGGTCAGCTCGGTGCCGTCGGCGGCGGTGCGGTGAGCGGGGATGTAGTAGGCCTCGCCGCCCCGCTCGTTGGAGTTGTAGAAGGACTCCTTGATGATACCGGGGTTCAGAGCCTCGTCACCGAAGATATGGCGGGCGATGGCGCGAACCTTACGGTCGTTGGGGGTGCCGTAGTCGAACATGGCCATGAAATCGTCGGGGTCGGTCTGCTCGTCCTCCGCGCGGTACTCAAAGGCCAGCTTGGGCAGAGCACCCGTGGCGATGATCTTACCGCCCTCGTCGTAGAATTTCTTCACCATGCGGAGGTTCTCCAGGCTGACCATGTCGGCCCCGGGGAGGATGAGAATACGGAATTTCTGGGTCTGGAAGGGGTTCTTGAGGTAGAAAATGCCGTCCTCGGTATAGCAGATGGAGTTGACCGTCTCGGGGTGGAGCAGGGTGATATCCTGGCCCGCGTAGGTGGAGACGGTGTTCAGCACCGTCATGTAGTTACAGGAAAAGGGGGTGCTGGGATACTCAAAGCCCGAGGCGCGGGTCTCGTAGAGGTAGACCTTGTCGTGGAGGGCGTAGATGGGGTAGAGCATGGCGATATCGTTGACACGGCTTCCGCCACGGAGGAGGGACTGAGTACGGGCCACGTAGGCCGAGAAGGTGTACTTGCCCTCCCTGCCCAGCACGTCCATACGGAAGCGATCCGAGGAGCGGCGATGGGTGTCGCCCGTAATGGTTTGACTGCCCCAATGGGCAATGAGGAGGTTGGCGCCGTGACCGAAGGCGTTCATGGCATCCTTGTAGGCGATGTTGGTGGTGAGCTTGCTGTAATCCCGGAACAGCTCGCAGGAGACGTACTTACTGCCGTAGTTGTCGGCGGCGGAGGCGGCCAGGTGGGTGGAATTCATGCCGTAGAGGTAGGCCTTCTCCTGAACGGCGCAGGGGGAATAGACGCTGTTGCCCAGGGTGTCTCCCAGCAGCCAGGAGCAGGCGGGGAGCTTGGGCTCGGCCATGGAGGTCACCACGTGCAGGCCGTGGCGGTCGGCCACCGCCTTGAGGGCGGCCAACAGTCCCGAGCGGAGCATTTCGGCGCGGCAGGCCATGAACAGGGATTTGATGTGGGGATCCCGCTCCCCGATGAAGTGGTAGAGGGCGGGGTAGTAGGGGGCGGGATCGAAGCCGAAGCGCTTCTCAAAGACCTCGTTGAAGCTATCGTCCCAATTGCGGCGGTTGGGGGCATGGAAGGAGATATCCGACACGATGAGGTGGGTCACCGTGGTGCCCATAGCCTGTTGGGTGCGCTCTCCCAGTTGGGCAAAGAGGGCCTTGAGAAAGTCTGCGCTGGCATCGTAGGAGAGGATGTTGCAGGTATGGATGGGCGGCTCGCCGTACTGGGGCTCGTCGGTGCAGAGGTACTCCTCCACCGTCCAGTTGCCGTCGGGGACGGTATAGGACAGGAAGCCGTCCTTGATGAACGGGCGGAGGTCGATCATGTCGGTATGCTCGTCGTCATAGGCCATGACAGACATGGGAGTGCCCTTGCGGAGCTGGAGGTAGAGCTTCTCTCCGGGGTCGCAGTAGTACTCGCGGCGGATGAGGGTGCGGGTCTTGGTGTGGGCCACGAACTCGGCGGCGGCTGAGAGGTAGAAGGACTGCTCCACCACAGGCTCCAGGTGGAGGCCGATCCGCATATTCTTCTTGACGGCGGCGGCGGTCAGCACCTCATAGAACTCTACCACCTGGAAAAGTAGCTCGGCGGAGGGCTGTATGCCCCGAGGCAAGCGGGGAACGATACAGGCGATGCCGTTTTGCACGCATTTTTCCACGTATTTCTCCACCGACTCCTTCGGGATGGGGAAGGTGGGGAGGTCGTATACCAAAAACAGGCGGTGCTTGCTTTTGAGGTTGCGGAAGGCCATCTTGGCGCGGCTATACTTGAGGGGAAGCTGGTTCATGGTAACACCTCACAGGGTAAGATTCAAGGGGGTGAAAAGTGAAATATGGGTTGAAATTGCGGCGGGAGTGTGGTATAATAGCGGTAGAATCACAAGAAAACCACCGAAAGGAGACTGTGTCATGGCCGATATCCGCAGATTGACCGATATGGAGGCCGCCTTTGACTTCTACCACACCTACAGCGTGGCGTTCCCTCAAAACGAGAGACCCACCGACGGCTATCCCTCCGCCCTGGGGCTGATGCCCGTGTCGCGGGGAACTATCGACTACTGGTTCGCAGGTGAGGAGCGCATTACCTTCGGCGCCTACGCAGGCGACCGCCTGGTGGGCATAGCCTCGGGGAATATCTCCTCCGCGCGGAAGGCGGGGTACTTGTCCTATGTTTGCGTCTCCCCCGACTGCCGTCGGCAGGGCCTGGGTACGGCTCTGATGGACGCGCTGGAGGCGGCTCTGGAGGCTGATCCCGTTGTGGAGAAGCTGGAGGCGGTGTTCTACAACCCCGTTCAGCTTCCGTGGTACATTCCCCATGGGAACGGGGACTACCACCCCTGCTTGCCCGGTGTGGACAAGTCCTCGGGGCTGTACCTGTTTTTGAAGAATCGGAACTGGCGGGATTTCGCCACCCAGAACTGCTACTACCGCCGCATGGCGGACTACGTGGACAAGCCTGGCATTGCGGCCACCCGTGAGCGGTTACTCTCCGAGGGCATTGAACTGACGTTGTACGATCCCGCCAAGCACCACGGTCTCCCCGAGCTGTTTGATAACATCAACAACCCCGGCTGGAAGGCCCACGTGCTGGCGCGTTTGGATCTCCCCATCGTGGTAGCGGTGGATCTCAACGCGGACGGCTTGGTGGTGGGCTACACGGGCCCCTTGTCGGTGAGCGGGACTCCCGGGCGGGGGAACTTCTGCGGCATCGGCGTGCGCACCGAGTACCGCGGGCGGGGCATCGGCAAGCCCGTATTCTGCGAGATGTGCGCCCGTCACAAGAACGGCGGGGCGGATTTCATGTCCCTCTACACGGGGGAGGACAATCCTGCCCGCAACATCTACGAGTCGGCGGGATTCCGCATCGCGCGGAGCTTTTCGGATATGCGGAAGGTACTGAAGAAATAGGGAGCGCCAGGGCTCTGCCCTGGACCCGCTTGAAACCTTTTTTGAAAAAAAGGTTTCAAGACTTCCAAAAAACTTTAAAAATGGGTTAGGAGTCAAAATATGAGAAGAATACTCATCAGCGGCGGCTCGCGGGGCATTGGCCGCGCCATTGTGGAGGCCTTTGCCGCCAACGGGGACAACGTAGCGTTCCTGTACCGCAGTCGGGACGAGGAGGCCGCCAAGGTAGCGCAGGCTACGGGTGCGGTGGCCATCAAGGCGGACGTGAGCGATCCCATGGAAGCGCGCCGCGCCATCACCGAGGCCGAGGCCGCTTTGGGCGGCACCATCGACGTGCTGGTCAACAACGCCGCGATCTCCTGGATCGGGCAGATGCAGGATATGACCGACATCGAGTGGCGCAATATTCTGGACACCAACCTGTCGGGGGCGTTCTACCTGTCCCGCGGGGTGGTGAGCGGCATGGTGCGGAACCACTACGGGCGCATCGTGAGCATCGGCTCCATGTGGGGCAAGGTGGGCGCGTCCTGTGAGGTGGCGTATTCGGCCACCAAGGCGGGGATCCGGGGCTTGACCATGGCTATGGCCAAGGAGCTGGGGCCCTCGGGGATCACCGTCAACTGTGTGGAGCCCGGCTTTATCGCTACCGAGATGAACGCCGCCATTGACGAGGATTCCAAGCAGGCACTCTGCGACGAGACCCCCTTGGGGCGTATGGGTACGCCTGCCGAGGTAGCCGCCGCGGTGGTATTTCTCGCGTCGGACGCGGCGGGATTCATCACGGGGCAGGTCATCGGCGTGGACGGCGGGCTGGCGGTGTGAGCGGGATCCTGTTCTGAAATGCTTTCAAGGAGGATACTATGGAAAAAGCAACGAAAAAAGCGAAAGCATGGATCATTATCCTGATCTGTGCCGTGGCGGCGGTCTTGGTGGCCGTTCCTATCGTACGAGCCCGTTTTTACTGGGGCGACGTGCCTGTTTTCATGGGGAATCCCGGAATGCAACAGCTGATCTATCACGGCAGCGACATTGTGATGCTGCCCGAGGAGCGGGAGAATATATTTTCCAATTTGGCTTATGCCACGTACAACGGGAACACCTACGTGGGAGACCAAAATAAGGGGTGGTGTTTTGACGATGATAAGATGCAATACGCCGGACAAATCCACCGGAGATTCATCCTGCATTTGTATCAAAACTACGACGTTTACGTGTCCGCAAATGCCGTGACCGAGGATGGGACACCCATCTTTCTGACTCGCAAGGGTGAGCCGTCGCCATTTTACTACGTATTGGAGGGCTATGAGGCGCCCGATCTCATGACCACGGATCTGAAGTTTGTGGTGGAGACCAAGGGGAACGAATGGAACTTGCCTAATACCGTGAAGCTTGCGGATATCGTCGATCTCCAAAACGAGATTTCCTACAACGATGCCATGAAAAAGATCTGCACGGCGAGATTGGTTTCGGCGCAATATGATTTTATGTGTACATTTGCCCCTGTGTATAAACTCGGAGAGCAGTATTATTTACACATTGCGATGAATACGTATTGCCCGATCACATCCGAGGATCTGATCGAATGCTTAAGTCGCATAGAGAAACAGCAGACCGTTTGATTTCAGCCGCACCTTCGGGTGCGGCTGTTTTTGAGTTCGTAGGAGTTTTGAAAGTCCCCTGACCGTGGGTATGGTCGGGGGAGCTTTTGCATTGGGGGAAGGATCAGTCCACAAGCGTGACCTTGGACTTGCGGTAGTAGATCAGATTGAATAGGACGAAGTACACCAGATACAGGAGGGCGGGGGTCGTACCGACCATCAGATTCCCGAAGGTGACGGGGCTGTCGGGGAATCGGCCGCTCTCCGCCACGTAGGTACCGATCATACAGTACGCCAGCAGCAGGCAAAGGGTCGCGCCGTCCAGTACGTGCATGGCGATGAGCTTTTTGCGGGTGGCGGGCTTCATGAGAAAGTAGTACAGGGTGAGAAGCGCCGACCAGCCGAGGCCGATGCAGGAGCAGATCACGTCAAAACTCCGCATGTGGGGGTAGAATTCGTAGTCGTACCGTCCGGTGCCTCCGCAGAGGATGCCGATGCAGACGATGGACCATAAAATGGCAAAGGCGAACAGGTCGATGCCGATGCGGCGGGCGCGGTCGGTCTTGTCGCGCCTGTCCTCTTCGTAGGAGGGAACGTATTTGGGGAACAGTTTCATAGTAAAGCTCCTTTCAAAGGGTATTCACTATATAAGACACCAAAAATCCCGAAATATTACAGAAAAAGGCGAAAATGTTTGAAAATTTTTTGACGGCGCGGGGGCGTTCAAATGTGGGGATGACGGCGGATGCATTCGTCCGTAGGGGAGGGGTCTCCCCTCCCGAAATTTGCAAAAATTGAAGAGAGCAAAAGGCTTTTGGTGTGGCGGGAGGGGAGTCCCCTCCCCTACGGTGAAACCGTTTATTTCAGCGTCTTGATAAACGCCTCCATCCGCTCCAAGGCCTGGTTGATATGCTTGACCGAATAGGCGTAGGAGATCCGCGCGAAGCCCTCTCCCGCCGCGCCGAAGGCGATACCGGGGACGATGGCGCACTTATGCTCGTAGAGGAGCTTTTCGCAGAAGGCCTCGCTGGTCAGTCCGAACTTGCCGATGTTGGGGTAGATGTAGAAGGCTCCCTCGGGCTCGAAGGACTCGATGCCGATATCGTGCAGGCCGTTATAGATCAGACGGCGGCGGCGGTCGTACTCGGCGGTCATGGCGGCCACGTCCTCGTCGCAGTCCCGCAGGGCGGTGATGGCGGCCAGCTGGGCGGTGGTGGGGGCGCACATGATGGCGTACTGGTGGATCTTCAGCATCTGCTTGGCCAGAGGCGCGGGGGCGCAGATGTAGCCCAGTCGCCAGCCCGTCATGGCGTAGGCCTTGGAGAAGCCGCTGACCACCACGGTTCTCTCCCACATTTCGGGGAGGGAAGCGATGGAAACGTGGCGGCGGCCGTAGGTCAGCTCGGCGTAGATCTCGTCGGAGAGAACGATGATCTGCTTTTCGCGCAGGATCCGGGCGATCTTCTCCAGATCCTCGGCATCCATGATGGCACCCGTGGGGTTGTTGGGGTAGGCCAGCACCAGCATTTTGGTCTTCTCGGTGATGGCGGACTCTAAAAGCTCGGGGGTGAGCTTGAATTTATCCTCGTTGCGGGTCTCCACGATCACGGGAACAGCGCCTGTCATCTTGCAGAGAGGCTCATAGCAGACGAAGCAGGGGGTGGGGATGATGACCTCGTCCCCGGGCTGGAGGAGGGTACGCATGGCCATGTCGATGGCCTCGCTGCCGCCGACAGTGACCACGACCTCGGATGCGGGATCGTAGTGAAGGTCAAAGCGGCGGTTCATGTAGTTGGAGATCTCCTTACGCAGTTCCAGGGTGCCCGCGTTGGAGGTATAGTAGGTCTTGCCCGATTCCAGGGATTCAATGCCTGCCTCGCGGATCTTCCACGGGGTGACGAAGTCGGGTTGTCCCACGGTCAGGGCGGTGACGTCGGTCATGCTGTCCAGGATATCGAAGAACTTTCGGATACCCGAGGAGGGCATATCCACCACCGAGCGGGGGAGGATGCGGTCGTAATCGAGGTGTGCCATCAGATGAAATTCCCTCTCTCGTCGACCTCGGGCGCGCCGTAGATCACGCCCTTGTCCTTGTATTTACGGAGCACGAAGTGGGTGGCGGTAGACAGCACCGACTCGATGGGAGCCAGCTTCTGCGCCACGAAGTAGGCCACCTCCTTCATGGTGCGGCCCTCGATGATGAGGCAGAGATCGTAGCTGCCCGACATGAGGTAGACGCTCTGCACCTCGGGGTAGTTGTAGATCTTCTCAGCGATGCGGTCAAAGCCGCGATCCCGCTGGGGGGTCATCTTGACCTCGATCATGGCGGTGACGTACTCGCGGTCGGTCTTGTCCCAGTCGATCATGGTCTTGTAGCCCAGGATCACGCCGTCGGCCTCGTACTTTTCAATGAGCTTCTTAATGTCGCCCTCCTCCTTGTCCAGCATCACGGCCAGCTGGGCGGGGGTCAGGGTGGCGTTGTCTTCCAATACTTTGAGTAAGGTGTCCATGGTGGTTCCTTTCTATGTGTGGGATGGTGGATCAGTGCTTGATCTTTTCCAGAATATTCTGATAAGTCAGCCCATACCGCTCGGCGATATCCCTTGCGTAGGACTTACCGTCGGGCTTGGCGCGGACGATGCGGAAGGAGCGTTTGCCCTCCTCGATGCCCGCCACCAGGGTGTCGATCTTCACGCCGCCGCTTTGGGAGGCCTCCGCGTTGATGCGGTCGATCTCCTGGGCCAACTCGTGGAGGTGGGTGGCGAACAGGCAACGGCAGCCTGCCTGGGAGAGTCCCGCCAGCACCTCGGCGGCGATGTAGGAGGCCTCGAAGGAGCCTGTGGAGGACAGGGATTCGTCCAGCAGGACGAGGGAATGAGCGGTGACCGCGTCGAAGATCTCACCCAGACGGGCGCACTCCTCGCCCAGACGGCCCTTGTCAATGGTGTCGTCGGCACCCGTGGGGAAGTGGGTGAAGATGCCGTCGGCGGGGCTGATCTCGCAGACCTTGGCAGGGAGGTACATGCCCAGCTGGAGCATGGCCTGACACAGGCCGATGGCGCAGGTGATGACCGACTTACCGCCGCGGTTGGGGCCTGTGAGGACGTAGATCATGGCGTTCTCATCGGAGCTGTCGAAGTAGATATCGTTGGAAACGATCTCCTCGCCATTGGGAAGCTTCAGCGCCACGGCGGGGTTATACAGCTCGGTGGCACGGAAGGTTTTGGCCTCCATAGGCAGGAGGGTGGGGGCGCAGAGGGGACAGCCCTTGCTCAAAAGCTGCTGCTGGAGCTGGGTGCCCTTCACCACGAACTCGATTTCGGGCATCAGCCCCAGGAGGAAGTCGGTGTTCTCCAGCACGTAGGTCTGGACGATCTTCTTCCAGGAGCGCAGGGAGGACTTGTAGACCTCCCCGATGGCGGAGTTGAAGGCCAGGGACAGGGCGGTCTTCTGGTTGTCGGTCTGCTTCTTGCCGAAGGGGACTAACGATGCGATGCAGGTGTACTCATCGTCCTTGAAGTTGAGGCGCAGGATCTTGTCCAGCACCTCCCCCGACTTGAAGGGCTGGGCGTTGATGGAGAGGACGCCCGCCTGGGCGGGACGGAGCTGGGCATCCAGATTGACACCGATGGTGACGCTCTTGATCTCGCGGACGCGCTTGGTCAGCTCGGAGAGCTTCTGGTTCAGCTCACGGTAGTAGTCGGATTCCGCCAGATCCATGACGCAGTCGCAGAGCCGCTTGAAGGCGGTGCCCCGAAGGTTGGACTTCACCGCGGCCATGCCCTTGTGGAGGATATCCACGCAGGTGATGTACAGCTCGATCTCCGTCATGCTGGAGAGGTAGGAGGCGGTATCGTCGTCGCTGTCATTCTCCAGACGGCGGAGCTCGGTGATGTCCTGGAGGACGGGGACGAGGCGGTGGAGGGTGTCCAGCAGGGAGGGATTGTTGAGCAGATCCGAGAAGGTCTGGTTGCGGTAGGCGATGACGGCGGGATCCGTGGTGAAATGCTCGGCGGCGGGGGTGCTCTTGGGGTTGAAGAACTCCAGCATACCCAGCTCCTGGAGGGTGTACATATCGATATCGGGGACGTTCACCCCCGCCAGATGGTCGTTCTGGGTCTTGCCGTCGGGGTAGAGGAGGGAGAAGTTTTCGAGTTTCATGAAGGGTATTCCTTTCGATTGAGATACAGGATACGAGATACAAGATACAAGATATGGATACGAGGTTCGTATCTTGTATCTTGTATCTGCCGAGCTTGCTCGGCAAGTATCTTGTATCTTATTGGATGCTCTGCAGGACTCTTTGTCCGTTTTGTATGGTGACTACCTCATGGAAGCCTACCGTTTCCAGAATGGCGTAGCCCTTGCGGATGGCCTTGCCCAGGTTCTCGGGGGCGTGGGCATCCGAGCCGATGGTGACGAGACTACCGCCGCAGTCCTTGTAGAGCTTGAGCAGCTCCATGGTGGGCAGGGAGATCCCCAGACCCTTCCAGAGGGTGGAGACGTTGATCTCCAGGGCGATATCGCGGTCAATGACGGTGCGGTAGAGATGCTCCAGCTTTTCATAGTAGGGCTTGAAGTCCAGCTTCTTGCCGCCCAGGGTGACGTAGCGGTGCATATAGGTGATGTGGGCGAGGGTGGTGATGCCGGGGAAGCCGGCCACCTCGATGGTCTCGTCCAGAGCGCGGTCAAAGAGCTTTTTGATCTGATTGTCGCTCATTTGACCGAAATTCATGTAGCAGAAATCGGGGACGTTTTTCAGGTTATGGAGGGAGCCGATGACGAACTCGTAGGGGTGCGCCTCCAGGGCGGCCTTGGCCTCGGCGGGATACTGGGGAGCATTGCCCAGCTCAAGACCGCAGAGGACGTTGAGCCGTCCCTTGTATTTCTCCTTGACCTCCATCATGGAGGCGAAGGCGGCATCGGCATCGTAGGGAAAATCGTACAGTCCCTCTACCTCGGCATTGACGTCAAAGTGGTCGGTAAAGGCGATGTGGTCCAGCCCGATCTCCAGGGCGCGGCGGCACATGGCATCGTGGGTGGAGGAGGGGTCTCCGTCAAAGGAGAAGCGGGTGTGAGTGTGGTAGTCGCAAAGAAACATGATGTACCTCGTTTATGTTTTTTTCGGGATGCCCGTCAGTCCTCGCCGTCGCGGGTCTCTTCGTCGATGGCGGCGGTGCTGCTGGCTTTGAAGTTGTACAGGGGGGTGAGGATATCCTTTACCTTGGCGGTAGGGGCAATGGCGGTCTCGATCTCGGCCATGCGGCGGTAGGCCATGGGGGATTCGTCCAGGGTGGACTCGCCTACCGAGGTGGAGTAGATACCCGCCATTTCCCGTCGGTAGTCCTCCATGGACAGGGTCTCCTT
>JBGVRH010000050.1:0-7839 GCA_045128275.1 Eubacteriales bacterium
GGGCCCCCCCCCCGGGCCCCCCCGCGGAGCGACGAGGGCGTCGCTCCCTACGGCAAAGGAAAACCACCGCTAAACCCCAATTTGTTTTCTCCCCTTAATTATACCACAACCTCCCCCATTCCGCAAGGGGAAACGGGAAATTCCCGTAAAAAAGGAGCATCCGCCCGAGGGCAGATACTCCTTTGGTTGATTCACGGCACGACCTCCACCACGTCCTCGAAGACCTGCATACAGTCGCCGTAGTACAGGGTCAGGTCGTAGAGGCCGCAACGGGTGTCGGGGGTGACGAGGATGGTGTATACCGAGGGCATGGTGACGCCTGTCCCCACCGTCCACTTCTGCGTCGTTTGGTATCCGCTCTCATGGCGAAGGGAGATCTCAGGGACAACTCCGCTGAATCCCGACATGGTCAGCCTTGCCTCGGGCATGAACGGAGCATCGTCGGCGGTGACGGTGAGGGGATCGCCTCGATTCTCCAGCTTGGCGATGAAGGTGTAGGTCTCCCCCGAGGAGCGGCTGACCGTGAGCTTCTTGCCCATATCGTGGTAGAAGCCGAACCGCGGAACGCCGGGATTTTCCATGATCCCCAGGAAGTTCTCCACCCGCCACGTGTAGCCGTACAGTTCGTGGGTGACCACCAGATCGTACTTTCCCGCGGGGGCATCCACCGAGACGAAATCGGGGGGGACGTAGGAGCTGACCGCAGATTCCATCAGGGGGATGGAGTAGCCCTCGCCGCCCTGCTCGGTGCGGTACTCCAGCGTGGCGCGGCACTGGTAGGCCACGTCCTCGTCGCCGAGGATCAGGAAGAAGGGATCCCAGCCGCCGCCGGGCCAGGAGTCGCCTTGGCCGAGGACACGGTTGGTGGGGTCATAGGCGAAGAAGAAATCCTCTTGGGCGGGGATATCGGGAGGCAGGATCAGCGCCAGACCCTCAAAGACCCACACAAAGCCCGTGGCGGGGTCGGTGATGCGGAGATCGTAGGAGCCGATGGGAGCATCGCTGGGGACGCGGGGGGAAAGAGCCAGCACAAAGTCGCCATTCGGATCCAGCTCAACGGGCTTTTTGACCACGAAGGAGAAGTCCTTCTCCCGCAGAGACTCGGCGTAGATCAGCTCGGCTGTGAAGCCGTCGGTGGGGTAGTCCTTCTGGGTGGGGATGTGGAAGGCGCGGATCTCGAGATCGCCTCCCAGAAATTGGCCGCAATACAGGGCGCTCCGAGGTATACGTCCCAGGAGCTGTATGGAGATATCCTCCTTGGACAGGGTGACGGTTCCGGGCTCGGTGACCGTGACGAAGTCCTCGAATACCCACTGCGGGCGCTCCTTTTCGCTGGCCGCGTAGGAGCCGTACCAGGTCACGACCAGATCATAGGAGCCGAGGGGAGCGTCCGCGGGGATCACGAAGTCATGGGTGGAGGAGAAGGTGCTAGGTACCATAAGGCGGATCCTGTCTCCCGATTCTCTGTCCTTGGGGTACAGCGCGACCATGAAATCCGAAAGCATGGGGATCCCGCTGATGTCGATCTTGTCCTGCCAGGCTTCCCCGCGGATGAGGGAGGGATCCGTGACCGTCACGGTCATGTTGTACCCTTCATGGGATAGCTCAACGGTTTTCGGCTTTGTGGCCGAATCATCCAACACCGCGCCCATCCCGCCGTTCTGGCTACCGTCCCGCACGGGGTTCTTGTGGGTGAGCTTCAAGACACCGTTTTGGATGCTGTAGTAGACCGTCACCGCGTCGCCCATAGAGCCGTTTTCGGTGCGGCTTTGGAGGGTGAACTCGATCACGCCCCAGCCCGTGGTGTTCTCGCTGCCCGTAAAGCGGAAGGTGAAGTCCTCAAAATACTGACAGCCCGTGACGGGGCTTGTGGGCTTGCCGTTCCGATACACCATCCCGTAGTCCCCGCTGTTGAAGTTCGAGAAGGTATGGACGTAGCGGTCGGTGACGGTGTTGCCGTCCTTGTCGGTGATCTCAAAGCCGTGGGCCTTGACCGAGATGGTGGCGTACTCGTAGTCCGACACCTGCCCCAGCCCTATCGAGAGGGTGAAGGGGGTATCGGCGGAAAATCTCTTTCGGTCGGGCATCTCCGCCGAGACGTAGATGGAGGAGGAGGGCTTCGAGGCGAAGCCCGGGAAGGAGAGGGAGGCGGAGGGCCAGGAGGTCACGGTGTTGCGGGTCTCCCAGGCGTACAGGGCGGGCTTGGTCAAGAACACACCTGCCAGCACCACGAGGATCAGGCAGGCGGCCAGGGCGGTACGGGTGCGCTTTCTCCGCTTGCGGTAGAGGAAGAGATTGTAGTCCGAGGCCTCCTCGATATAGGCGGGGTCAGCCTTGTCAAGATATTTCAGCAGATCAATAGACTTCATACCGTAATGCCCTCCTTATCCAGATGCTTGCGGAATTTCTCGCGGGTGCGGTGGAGGGAGACCTTGACGGCCGATTCTCCCATGCCCATGGCGCGGGCGATATCCGCCACGCTGTCCATGTACCAGTATTTCCGCATGAAGATCATGCGGGTGCGGGTGGGGAGGGAGGCTAAAAAGCTATTGATGGCGTTGGAGAGCGCCACCTCGTCGGCCAGGGTCAGGCTTCCTGCGGCGACGCACTCGGACAGTTCCTCCAGGGAGGTCTCCATGCCGCCGTACCGCTTGGCGGCGGTGCGTTTCTCATAGCGGGTGAGAGCCAGGCGGCGGGTGACGGTGGAGAGCCACGCGCCCAGGCGGGCGGGCTTCTCGGGTGGGATGGCGTTCCAGGCGCGGATCCACGTGTCGTTGACACACTCCTCGGCATCCTCGTCGGAGTGGAGGATGTTGTAGGCGATGGTGTGGCAGGTCTTGCCGTATTTCACCTGACAGGCGGCGATGGCCTCCTCGGAGCGGTCGAAGTAGAGGGTCACGATGGTTTCGTCTGGCATAAGACCTGTTCGGTCGGTCTTGTGGGGCATAGCGTCTCCTTTCCGGGGGATCGGGGTTCCCCCTCGGTGGTCTCACCCTATATGACCGAAAATGGGCGGGAGAGGTTACGGATCTTGGGAGCTTTTTTCATCTTTTTCTTTATTGTACCACATTTGGGGCGGCAGGGCAAGGTGTTTGGGGGAATTTTCGGCGGGAAGGTGTGTTTTTTTGGGGTGGCGGGACTTGCAAAGGGCGGGATCTTGTGGTATACTGTAGGCAGTAACAGGAAAGGAAGTACCGCCATGACCACCCCCATCCTCACCGCCGCCCAAATGAAAGCCTGCGACAGCTACACCATAGACACCCTGGGCATCCCCTCCCGCGTACTGATGGAGCGGGCTGCTCACAGCGCGGCGTGCTTTCTCCTGGCGCGTCCCGATCTCTTCCCCGCGGGGCCTGTGGTGATCCTGTGCGGGGGCGGCAACAACGGCGGGGACGGCTTTGCCATGGCGCGGTTCCTCACCGACGGCTCCTGCGGGGATCCCCGTCCCGCCGTCGTGCTCTATACGGGGCATTTGACCGAGGATGGCATGCCCGACGTCAGCCGCATGAGCCCCGAATGCGCCCGTCAGTACGCCTTGGCGCGGGAGGAGTGGATCACCATCCTGCCCGCCGGCGGGTGGGGGGAGGCCGTCAAGGATGCCGCCGTGGTGGTGGACGCGGTGTTCGGGATCGGGCTGGATCGTCCCATCACGGGGGAGATGGCGGCTCTCCTGACCGCTGTGGCTGAGAGCGGTCTGCCTGTGCTGGCGGTGGATATCCCCTCGGGGGTGAACGCCGACACGGGAGAGGTCATGGGGGTGGCCCTGCCCGCCGTGGCTACCGTGACCATGCAGGCCTTGAAGGCGGGGCTTTTGCTCTATCCCGGGGCAGATCTGTGCGGTGAGATCGCCGTGGCGGAGCTGGGGATCGATCTGACTCCCGCCGAAAAGCCCTTTGCCCGCTTGGCCGACGAGGGGCTTCTGCGCCGCGTCCTGCCTCCCCGCGCGCGGCGCTCCCACAAGGGGACTTACGGGTGGGTGGTCCTGCTCTGCGGCTCCGAGGGCATGAGCGGGGCAGCGGTGCTGGCTACCCGGGCGGCTCTGCGGAGCGGGGTGGGGCTGGCGCGGGTGCTGACACCCGACTGCAACCGCACCGTTCTGCAGACCGCCGTCCCCGAGGCCATCGTTTCCACCTATGACACCCCCGAACGGGCGGCAGGCTGTGCCGAGGGGGACGCCTTGGTTCTGGGGTGCGGTCTGGGGGTCTCCGACCTCTCCCGCGAGGCTCTGCGAGGCATGCTGAAGGTCTGTCCCGCCGACGGAACGGTTCCCCCTGTGGTGCTGGATGCCGACGGCATCAACCATGCGGTGAAGGATCCTTCCCTGTGGGAAGATCTGCTCGCCCATCACAGGCAGGTGATCGTCACCCCCCATCCCGTTGAGATGTCCCGCCTCTGCGGGAAGCCCGTGGGCGCGATACTGGCCGATCCCGTAGGGACGGCGGCGGACTTTGCCCAAAAGTGGGGGGTGACGGTGGTGCTGAAGGATGCCCACACCGTCATCGCATCCCCCGAGGGTGAGGTGTTTCTCTGCGCGGCTGGGAACGCGGGCATGGCCCGAGGGGGCAGCGGGGACGTGCTGGCGGGGGTCATCGGCTCTCTGTTGGCGCAGAACAGGTATCGCATCGGAGTGGATCTCACCGTCACAGAGATCGCCGCGGCGGGGGTGTATCTCCACGCGCGGGCGGGGGATCTGGCGGCGGAGGAGATCGGAGAGTATGGGATGCTGCCCAGTGATCTGATTGAGAGGATCCCATTGGTATGCAAAGGATTTTCGAATTCAAGAACCGTGACACGGACGTTGTAAAATAAAAAAACAGACCCACTTGCCATTTCGGCTCTGTGGGTCTGTTTTCGTATGCCATTGGCACGAAAAGCAAGGATTTATTTGTTGTCATGGATCCACTCCAACAGATCCTCATACTGCATTTTTCCTGCGGCCACGGCGAGGCCGACACGGGCCACATCGTCCACGGTGGGGCGGATCTTAATACCGTTCGTTTCCAGAAATGTCAGAAGAACGTACATGCCGATCCGCTTGTTTCCATCCACAAAGGCGTGGTTGGAGATCAGGGCATAGCCGATGCGCGCGCCCTTTTCCTCCTTTGTGGGGTACAGCTCCTGTCCGTCAAAGGTCTGAAAGGCGGATTCCAACGCGTTGTTGAGCAGGGCGATATCCCGAACATTCGGGTCTCCCCCCGTTTCCTCTGTAATGAGCTTATGGAGCAAAAGCACCTTTTCCTGACTGAATTTGATCATTTGGCCAGTTCCTCAAAAGCGCGGCGGTACTGCTTCAAAACGCGGGCGGCGACAAAGTCGATCTTTTCGTCGTCTGTCATTTCAATGGTGGTATCGCTTTCAATATCCACAAGCCTATATTTGGGTTTATTATTCTTGAAGATCACCACTTCACCGTTCTTATCCACCATGCGGGCCACGCGGGAGAAATTCTGATTGGCCTCCGAAATGGAAACGATCTGATTGGTATTGATGTTCATATAGATCACCTCCCATAGGTATGTACACGTATTATACACCATTTTTAGGATGTTGTCAACCTATAATTTGCACATTTATTTTCCAATTTTGAAAAACTGTCATAAAAAACAGACCCACTTGCCATTTCGGCTCTGTGGGTCTGTTTTCTTCGCGGGGGTGGGATCAGTCTCTGATCTCCACGTTGACCCGCTTTCCGCACTCGGCGGAGGCTGCCTTGATAACCGTACGGATGGCCTTGGCGATGCGACCGTGACGGCCGATCACCATGCCCATATCGTCGGGGGCGACCGTAAGGGTCAGGGTGATGGTGGTATCATCCTCCTCACGGATGACCTTGACCTCGTCGGGGCTATCTACGATGGCGGCAGCGATGTCGTGTAAGGTCGTCTGAAGCTCTGCCATGACTTATCTCCGAAAAGGATCAGTCAATGATGCCGTTCTTCTTGAACAGGGACTTGACGGTCTCGGTGGGCTGAGCACCCTTGAACATCCAATCCTTAGCCTTGTCAGCGTCGATCTTGACCTCGGCGGGGTTGGTCTGGGGGTTGTAGTAGCCGATCTGGTCGATGAAGCGGCCATCGCGGGGGTAGCGGCTGTCGGCAACGACGATACGGTAGGTGGGAGCCTTCTTGGCACCGGTTCTGGTGAGTCTGATCTTGACCATGGTTTGTTTCCTCCAAAATAAATGTTTTTTGTTTTTTATTTGACTTACTTTATATAACTTCGTTCCTCAGAACGGAAGCTTCATTTTGCCGAAGCCGCCCCGACCTCGCTTGCCGCCAGAGCGGCCCATGTCGGAGAACTGCTTCATGAGCTTTTTGATCTGCTCGAACTGCTTGAGCAGACGGTTGACCTCCTCCACGGAGGTGCCGCTTCCCGCCGCGATCCTCTTCTTGCGGGAGGCGTTGAGGAGCTGCTCGGGGCGCTCCCGCTCGGCCTTTGTCATGGACAGGATGATGGCCTGCTGGCGCGCCAGGGCCTTCTCGTCCACCTGGGCATCCTTGAGGGCACCGGGCTTCATACCGGGGATCATGCCCGCCAGCTGGTCCAGGTTGCCCATGCTCTTGAGCTGGTCGAACTGGGCGAGGTAATCGTCCAGGGTGAAGGTGGACTGGCGGATCTTCTGCTCCAGCTCGGCGGCCTTCTTTTCGTCGAACTGCTGCTGGGCCTTATCGATGAGGGTCAGGACGTCGCCCATGCCCAGGATTCGGCTGGCCATGCGGTCGGGGTGGAAGGGCTCGATGGCGTCCAGCTTCTCGCCCACGCCGATGAACTTGATGGGCTTGCCCGTGACGTAGCGGATGGACAGAGCCGCGCCGCCTCGGGTATCGCCGTCCAGCTTGGTGAGGATGACACCGGTGATATCCAGCATGTTGTTGAAGGTATCAGCCACGTTGACGGATTCCTGTCCGATCATGGCATCCACGGTCAGAAGGATCTCGGTGGGATGCACCTGCTCCTTGATGTTGACCAGCTCGGCCATGAGCTCCTCGTCGATCTGCAGGCGGCCTGCGGTATCGATGAAGACCATATCGTAGCCCTTCTGCTCGGCCAGCTTGATGCCTTCCTTGGCGATCTTGACGGGGCTTTCCTTATCGCCCATCTGGAAGACGGGGATATCCAGCTGGGCACCCAGCACCTCCAGCTGCTTGATGGCGGCGGGACGGTACACGTCGCAGGCCACCAGCAGGGGGCGCTTGCCCTGCTTCTTGTACACACCGGCCAGCTTGCCCGCGTGGGTGGTCTTACCCGCGCCCTGCAGACCCACCATCATGATGACCGTGGGGGGCTTGGAGCTGATCTCCAGCTTGGCCTGGGAGCCGCCCATGAGGCGGGTGAGCTCCTCGTTGACGATCTTGACTACCTGCTGACCGGGAAGCAGAGACTCCATGACCTCGGCGCCAACGGCGCGCTCGGAGACGATCTTGATGAAGTCCTTGACCACCTTGAAGTTGACGTCGGCCTCCAAGAGAGCGAGCTTGATCTCGCGCATACCGGCCTTGACGTCGGCCTCGGTCAGAGTGCCCTTACTGCGGAATTTCTTAAAGGCTTGATCCAGCTTTTCGCTGAGACTCTGAAACATTGGTTTTTTCCTCCTTTCGACGGAGAGATGGAAAATGCAAAATGCGAAATGCAAAATGCAAAATTGACGAAACCTTTCGCTGGCGCGAAAGCTAATTTAATGGCAATTGTTTATAGGGTATCTCTAAATATTCGGCGTGCGGAAGCTTGCGAGAAGATTTTTCGTCAGTCTAAACAAAAATCCGCGCGTATAGTTGACCCTATACGAAGGATTTTTGTAACGAATGACGGAAAAGATTCCGTCAAGATTTCGTGCGACGA
>JBGVRH010000051.1:0-76548 GCA_045128275.1 Eubacteriales bacterium
GGGGGTCTCCTCTATGCTACCCACTATCAAATCTCTTGGCATATCTACTCTTTTTGAAAGTTTTGGGGATTCATAAGGGACTTTTTCAAAAGTCCCTTATGCGGGGGACAGGGGCAGAGCCCCTCGTACTCCCCGTTCCCCTATAAACCGCAATTTACTTTTTCGTATCGTAATAACTCCGAATATTCGCCGCGTCCGACTTGGAGATACCCTTGACGGCGGCGATCTCTTCCTCGGTGGCGTTCTTGACCCCCGTGATCCCTCCGAAGGCGGCCAGCAGAGCCTTGGCCTTGGCGTCTCCGATGCCCTTGATCTTGGTGAGGCTGGAGTGGGTCAGGGTCTTGCGCTTGGCGGCGTCCATGCGGGAGACGGTGAAGCGGTGGACCTCCTCCTGGATGCGGTAGACCAGCACGAAGACTCCGTTCTCGCGGGCGATGCTAATCTCTCCGTCCTCGGTGCAGAGGGCGCGGGTCTTGTGGAAATCGTCCTTGACCATGCCGAAGACGGGGATATCCAGTCCCTTCTCGGCCATCAGCTCCCGCACCACCCCTACGTGGCCTCTGCCGCCGTCCAGCAGGATGAGGTCGGGGAGTCGGGCAAATGACCCCTCCCCGTCGGTCAAATGCTCCAGACGGCGCTCCAGAGCTTCCCGCATGGAGGCGTAGTCGTCGGTGGTTCCCTGTACCGACTTGATCTTGAAGTAGCGGTAATCCGCCTTGTTGAACTTGCCGTCCTCGCAGACGATCATGCCCGCCGTGAGATGCTCGGTACCCAGGTTGGAGATATCGTAGGCCTCAATGCGGGTGGGGTAGGTGGGCAGCTCCAATAGCTCGGCCAGCCGCGCCAGAGCCCCCTCGTCCTTTTCGGCATCCAGGCGGTGGCGGCGTACCTTCTCGGCGGCGTTGGAGCGTACCAGCTCGCACAGGGTATGATTAGCTCCCCGCTCGGGGGTCCGGATGGTGACCTTATGACCCGCCAGCTCGGTGAGGTACTGGGAAAGTCCCTCCATCTCCTCATCCTCCAGGGGAAAGGACAAGAGGATCTGCTTGGGGATGAACTCGCGGACGCGGTAATGCTCGCAGATGAAGGCCCCCAGAGTCTCCTCATCCAGGATGCGCTCGCCTCCCGCCAGGAATTCTTCCTTGTCCACCACGGCGCCCCCGCGGATGTAGAACACCGACACGCAGGCGGCCACCTCGTCGGCAAAGAAGCCGATGACGTCCTGCTCGGTGTCGGGGGCGGCCACCACGGTCTGCTTCTGGCGCAACCGCTCCAGGGCGTTTATGGTGTCCCGACAGCGGGCGGCGGCCTCAAACCGCTCGGCCTCGGCGTGGGCGTACATCTCCTCGGTGAGGCGGCGCTTGACCTCCCCCGTGTTGCCCCGCAGAATGTCAGCGGCCAGGGAGACCGTAGCGGCGTACTCGGCCTCGGTGACCTTCCCCGTACAGGGGCCGCAGCAGCGACCCATCTGGTAGTAGAGGCAGGGGCGTTCCTTGCCGATATCCCGAGGGAAACGGCGGTTACAGGTGGGAAGGGCCAGGACGGTACGCAGGGTATCCAGCACCGAAAAAACCGTGGAGACCCCCGAGTAGGGGCCGAAATACTTCCCCCTGTCCTTCTCCCGCTTACGGGTCATGACAAGGCGGGGATAGGCCTCGTCGGTGATCTTGATGTAGGGGTAGGACTTGGCATCCTTGAGGCGGATGTTGTACTTGGGGGTGTGTTGCTTGATCAGGGTATTCTCCAGGGTCAGCGCTTCCATCTCGGTGTCGCAGAGGAAATACTCGAAATCCCGCACGGCGGCCACCATGCGGGCGGTCTTGATATTCTTCTCGCTATTCTGGAAATACTGGGACACGCGGTTCTTGAGCTTGCGGGACTTGCCCACGTAAATGACCCGCCCGTCCCTGTCCTTCATGATGTAGACGCCGGGGGTCAAGGGCAGGGAGTTGGCCTTGTCCAATAGGGCTCTGCGTTCTTCTTCTTTGGTGGGCATGGCGTAGACTCCTTTCCCTGAAATCTGTCAGAACAGACAAACGGCGCGGGCCTCTGTACCCGCGTGGGTAGTCGCTCGCGCCGTTATATCTCTGCTTTGCTATGTACGATAGCGGAATGGGGACGTGCTTACTCGGCGAAGCCGGAGTTGATGAGGGCGGTCAGACCGTCCAGAGCGGCGTCCTCGTCCTGGCCGTCAGCGATGAGGGTGAC
This sequence comes from Eubacteriales bacterium, assembly GCA_045128275.1. Lineage (GTDB taxonomy): Bacteria > Bacillota > Clostridia > Oscillospirales > CAG-272 > CAMEON01. The sequence goes on from JBGVRH010000051.1 coordinate 2,209, forward strand.
GGTCATGCCCTTAGCGATGCCCAGAGAGAGCACGCCCAGAAGGCTCTTGGCGTTAACCTTGCGGTCGTCCTTCTCCACCCACAGGGTGCACTTGTAGCAGTTGGCTTTCTGAATAAAGAAGGTGGCGGGTCTCGCGTGCAGACCGCTGGCATTCGTGATGACTACTTCGCGACTTTTCATGACTCATTCTCCTGTTCTGAATATAGACTCGGCCCTGAAGCCGACAAGTATACGGACGGTATTGGGGCCCGACGAAAGCCGTCGGAGACCGTCGCGCAGTATGACGATTCTACACCTGTAGTATACCAAAAATCGCAGAAGAAATCAAGTGTCAATATTTAGGATTTTTCATAATACCAAAGGCTCTTTTTCTATCATTTTACACAATCGGGCCGCAATTTCAGTCATGCTCGGTTATGGAGGTGATGCGGATGGTCAGCAGGGCGCGGTCGGTGCGCACCTCCAGCACGCTGCCGGGGGTCAGATAGCGGCCGCTGTCCCCGATGAGGAGACTGCCTCCCGAGGCCCAGGTACCCCCCGTACAGACCATACAGCCCGTAGCGGTGACGCGGTTATCCCCCGTGGCACCCGCGGCGGGGGTCACTTGCAGAGCGACGGTCTGCTCCCCCGTGGCGGTGTCCCGATAGACCCCGATATAGCCCAGACGGGCGTCGTTCTCATAGAGGTAGACGGCATCAAAGCCCTTCACCTCGGCCAGCACGTTCTCGTGGGTCTCCAGCACCTCGAAGTAGACGCGGTGCATGGCGGGATCCGCCTCAGCATCCCGACGGGCGGCGTAGATCACGCGGTACACAAGCCCTGCCACCGCCACCACAATGAGCAGCAGAATGACGGTGTCCACCGCAGACCAGCGTCTTTGATTCCTTTGATTCCAAGTTTTTTCCATATCGGTCTCCTCTCAACCCTGGGCGTCGGGGTCGACCTCGTCGGGCTCTGCCATGACGGTGCCCTCTTCGGTGACGGTCTCGTCGCTCTTTTCATGCATGGAGATCACGGTACCCTCGGCCACCATGCCCTCGGCGCGGAAGCTGCCCTCCATGCCCGCCAGCAGAGTGGTCACGCCCATGCGGTAGCCCTTGCCCTCGCGGTAATGGGCAGAGGCCTCCACCGTCAGGTAGAGGGTCAGGGTATTGGCCCCGTCCTCCCCCGATACCAGCACGGTACGGACGTCGGTAACGGTGCCGAGGCAGTCGGCATCGGTGCGGTCGGAGCTCCACAGGGGGTGTCCCGTCATGGTGGGACGGCCGTCCTGGCCGTACTTGACCATAGCGGGGTCGATGCCCGTGATCTCCACACAGAAGACCACCTCGCGGGTCTCCCAGGTAGGCGCGTACATTTCACGGATGGCGCGGTAAGCGAAAATACCGCCGATCACAAGGCCGATCACCACCGCCAGCAGAATGAGATCCACCACCAGGGTGACCCATCCGCGGTTGCCGGGACGCTTGAGCCCCACCTTACCGATCCCCTTGCTTTCCTTCCCCTCGGGGGAGGCGGGGCGATGAACCGTGGCACTGTCCGCCAGGCTGGAGGCCTTGGGGTCGCTGCTATGACGTTTGAAAGAAGCCATATGCTTACTCCTTTGCTGTAGCAATAGATCCGAATCTCACCCTCGGAAAAGCACCCGATCCTCCTCGGTGGGAGTACCCGCCCGACGGGCGGTGAGGACGTCGCTTTCGTCAAAGATCAGATTCTCGTAGGCACTGCACAGGGCAATGACCAGGATGAGGGTAAAGAACACGCGGGGAGAGGTGATGAAGCTCCGTACCGAGCCGAAGATCAAAGCACCTACCATGCTGGTAATGCCGCCCAGGATCATGGCGCGATCCCTGCGGTCGGCGGTGTAGCCCAGGCAGGTCAGTCCCTTCTGGAAGAAGAGGAACAGGAGGGCAGCGAAGATCAGAAGTCCCGCCCAGCCGTAGCCCAGGAGAAGCTCGAAGTAGAGGCTTCCGCTCTCGGTCACGGCTCCCAGATCGGGAGCGGCGTAGGAGGGATAGATCTCCCGGAAGGCGGCATCCCCGATACCGATGCCCGCGGGATGATCCAGAACCATTTTCCACAGGCTTTCGGAAAGCAGCGCCTTGAAGTGGCGGCTTCGGGACAGGATCACCCGCACCGACTCCGAGATGGGGAACAGGTAGGACACCCACAGACCGCCGCAGACCACGGCAGGCAGGGCAATGAGTCCCGCCGAAAGCCCCTTATACCCCGAGAGCAGGATGAACAGCACCGTCACCGCAATGATGCAGAAGAGGGCGCTGACCGAATCGGTCATGAAGATGAGGGCCATATCCAGGGCGATGAAAACCAGGGCCGACACGCGGCGCAGAAGCCGCTTGGTATGGCCGAGGTAGGCGTAGAGCCAGGGGAAGACCAGGACGAGGTATAGCTCGGAATGCTCCAGCCACAGCCCCGACAGCTTTTCGATGAGATCCTCCATCCCCGTGATGATGGCGTTGCCGCCGCGAGAGCCCTCCAGCCAGCTGAGATCGTCCACAGGGACGATCCGCAGGTAAGCCAGAAGGGTCACCACCACCACCGAGATCCCCACGCCCAGAAGGCAACGGCGGATGTATTCACGGGTAGTCATGAGGTTGACGATGAGGAAGTAGTCGGAAAGACAGATGAACAGCAGAACCCCGGTTAGTGCCGACTCACGGGATGTCGCTATCCCCGTAAAGCCCGAGAGCAGAATGAGGCACCCGAAGATCAGCACCACGGTATCCAGAAGGCCAAAGCGGATGGTGCGGTGGAGGAACAGGAGCTTGACGCCGTAGCTCAGCCAGGTCAAGAGGATCACGGCGCAGAGAGGGATCAGAAGATTCCGATCCAGCCAGATGGCGGGGAGCAGAACGGTGGACAGCACCACCCCCGCCTCGGGGTAGGTGAACACCAATCCCAAAGCCCCCGCCCCCAACAGAATGGCGGGGATCAGCAGAGGATGGGTCAGCAGGGCCCCCACCGCCGAGAGTAAGGACAGGAAGACGGTCAGATAGGGCAGGACGGCGGGAATTCTTTGCCGAGGCTGCTCCAGGCGGTCTCGCGGAATGCCCAGAAAACGGACGAAAATGAGGTAGGGAAGCCGCCCCGTTCCCATGGTCTCGGCCAGGGTCTTTTTGGTCAGCATCAAGGGGATAGCCAGCAAAGCCAGCACCGCCGACAGCACCAGATGCTCCAGGTCGGGGGCTATGGCCTTGTAGATCAAGGGCAGGGTAAAGTAGCCGGCTACGCCCAAAAGCCCGTAGACCAGCAGAAACAGGCCATAGAGCCACAGAGGCAGGCAGAACAGAGCATGGGACAAAGCACCGATGCCCTTGAACAGGTAGCCCGATTCCACCGCCGTCAACAGCCTCAGTCGGGCGGGGGACATGGGGGTACAGCGGTGGCGGCCGGGATAGCGGCGGCCCTTGGCGAAGGCATCATCCAGCTTGCGGTAGCCCGTACAGATCCGTCCGAGCCAGGAGCCCGCGATGAGCCCGTAGAGGCGGGCGGTGCCGCGGTTCAGCGTGTGCCAAAGAATTCCCTTGCGGGTGGTTTTGGCCATGTTCTCCCCTCCTTTCTGTGGGTTTGGGGTGGTTATGGGGATAGGACCCCTATGGTATCGCTGCGGTTACTTGTTTCCGTCGGAGGTCTCCTCCTCGGGCAGGAGGTCGGGGCGCTGACGGCGGGTCAGCTCCAGAGCCGCCTCATGCCGCCAGGCATCGATCTTCTTGTGGTCTCCCGACAGAAGCACGGGAGGCACCTTCATGCCGTGGTAATCCACGGGTCTTGTATACTGGGGGTATTCCAAAAGCCCCGAGGAAATGCTCTCGTTCTCATAGCACTCGGGGGCGGCCAGCACGCCCTCGGTGAGGCGGGCCACGCAATCCACCAGGATGCAGGCGGGGATCTCACCGCCCGTCAGCACGTAGTCTCCGATGGAGATCTCCTCGTCCACGATCTCCTCCACGATGCGGCGATCCACGCCCTCGTAGTGGCCGCAAAGGAGGATGAGGTTATCGTAATTGGCGGCCAGCTCCTCGGCGATGGACTGGGTCAGCACCCGCCCGCCGGGGGAGAGGTAGATGACTCTGCGGCGGCCGTCGTAGCCGTCCTTCAGCTGGTCGGCCAGCACACCGCGGTAGCAGTTGTAGATGGGGGGCGCGGCCATGAGCATACCCTTGCCGCCGCCGTAGGGGGTATCGTCCACCCGACGGTGCTTATCCTCGGAGTAGTCCCGGATGTTGTGAGCCTTGATCACGGTGTAGCCCGCCTCCTGGGCGCGGCCGATGATGCTCTCCCCCAGCACCCGCTCCACCAGCTCGGGGAACAGGGTCATGATATCGAAGCGCATCAGTCGTTCTCCTTGTCGGGGTCGGAATTCTCAAACATCCCGTCGATGGGCATCATGCGGACGTACTCACCGGGCACCACCTCGGTGACGAACACGGGAATGGCGGGAACCAGCACCTCGCGGCCGTCGGGGGTCTTGACGGTGTAGATATCCGAGGCGGCATTGGGGGAGATGTCGGTGACGGTGCCCAACACGTTCCCTTCTCTGCCCTCACGGCCATCCAGCACGGGAAGGCCAATGGCATCCGAGAGGAAATACTGCCCCTCCTCCAGGCCGAAGTCCTCACGGTCGGCGTAAAGCACCGTGTTGCGGAGAGAATCGGCGGCGTTCATGTCGGTAACGCCCTCCAGGGAGAGCATGAGGAAGCGGCCCTGCATGACGGAGCCCCGCAGGATCTTCATTTCCTTCTTGTTCTCGCCCTCGCCGATAAAGACGCGGCCCAGATCAATGAGGTCGTGGGGAGTGTCGGTCCAGGGCTCGGCCTTCACGTCACCGTGGCAGCCGTGGGTATTGATGATCTTCCCGCACTCGATGAAGCGGGAGACGTTGCTGTTTTTCATATCTATGTTCCATCCTTGGTTATCTTTAATCAGAAATAGTATATCACAAAATCCGTGAAATTGCAACCGTTTCAAAAAAATAAATGGCAGGATCGGCGGTTTTGCGGCCTTTTTTCACCAAAGAAGCTCCCGAAAACTCGGGAGCTTCCTTTTTTATCCATCATTCACCGTACACGGCAAGCTCATAGATGCTGAACCAATCCTCGCCGTCGCGGATCAAGCGGATGTAGCGAGCCTCCACATTCAGGTTATCCAGCGCCACGGTCAGCTCGTCCTTTCGACATTCGCGGAGAGTCTCGTAATGCTCTCCGTCGGTGGAATACTCAATGCGGTAGGGCACCCACGCCGCCTCCAGGAAGGCCTCCAGGCTCTTGACCTTGCAGACCTTGCCGAGATCCACCTGCAGCCAGGCCTCCCCCGTAGGCAGAGAGCCCCAGCGGGTGGTCATATCCCCGTCCACGGCGTTTTCCTTTACGTAAGACCCCTCCTGGGTGGTGGCGGTGACGGGCTTATCCTTGGCAATGTTGACCCGCTCGACCTCCTCCTTGCCCGAGGCGATATCCTCGTCGGTGGCCTCATAGGCGCGGAACTCAAAGATGGAGACGTAGTTGCCCCGCGGGATCTCCAGGCGGATGAATCGGGTCTTGGCACCGTGGAGGTTGATATCCGTCATCATAGAGCCGTCATCGGTGTAGACCTTATAGGCGGTGAAGGTCTTGCCGTCCTCCGAGAGGGACAGGGTGAAGGGGGCGTGGATGGACTCCCACAGGATATCCACCTCGCCGATGGCGTAGACCTGACCCAGATCCACCTGCCAGGAGTGCTTACCCGTAGACAGACCCATGCCGCTCCAGCGGGTGATGGCCGAACCGTCCACAGCGCGATCGGGAGAAAGTGTACCGTTCTCACTGTAGTTGGAGGAGGCGGGCTTGTTCAGCGCCAGATTCTCCCGCTTCTGGGAGGGATCGGGCACCTTGTAGGTGGCCTTTTGGATGTAGTTGAACTTGGTATCGGGGACACACCGATTCTCCACGTCCTGTACCACGGCGATCTCACCCACAGATACGGTGGCCTTGGCCTTGAGATCCGCGGAGGAGGCACCCACCGAGACAGTGTAGTCACCCTTGTCTAAAATCCAGCGGCTCTCGGCGGTGTCGTAGGTCATGAGGGACTCCACCGAGGCGCGGATGTACACCCGTTGGGACTCCCCGGGGGCAAGCATGTCGGTCTTGGCGAATCCGCACAGCTCCAGCGCCGCCTGCTCCTGAAGGGTCTCGGGCTTGGTGACGTAGAGCTGGATGATCTCCCGTCCCGCCACCGAGCCGGTGTTGGTCACGGTGACCCAAGCGGAGACAGTCCCGTCGGGGTTCTGCTTGACCGCGAGATCGCTGTATTCATAGCTCGTATAGGACAGACCGAAGCCGAAGGGGTAGGCCACGCCCACGCCGAAGGTGGTGAAGTAGCGGTAGCCCACGTAGATGTCCTCGTAGTAGGTCACGTCGATGGCACTGCCGGGGAAGTAGTCGGCGGCGGGGGTGGAATCGTAGCTCACAGGCCAGGTCATGGCGGTCTTGGCGGAGGGATTGACCGCCCCCGTCAGCACGGAGGCCAGGGCGGTACCGCTTCCCTGCCCCGCGTAGCCCAGGTACAGAATGGCATCCACCTTGTCCCGCCAGGAGACCACCTCCATGGGAGAGCCCATGTTGAGAACCACGATGACCTTCTTGCCCTTGGCATGGAAGGCCGCCGAGACGCGGTTGATCATGTCGGCCTCGGTGTCGTTGAGCAGGAAGTCGCCCTTGAGGTTGGAGCGATCCTGTCCCTCGGTGGAGCCGCGGGAGATGACGATGACCGCCGCGTCGGCGCCGTCGGCCATTTCCTTGGCGTAGGCATCGGTCACCACGATGTCCTTGGAGGGATCCATGGCATCGTGGGCCGCACAGTTCTCAAAGGGATTGTTCTTGGCGTTGACAACCGTCAGACCGTCGGCCCTGCGAAGGCCGTCCATGATATTCACGGTGGTGTTGGGACTCACACCGCCCGAACCAGCACCGCCGAACACCGTCTGATACGCGCCGTTGCCGAAGACGGCCACCGAGGCATCCTTGGCCAGGGGCAGGGCGGCATCGGTGTTCTGCAGAAGGATGATGGTATCCGCGGCGGCCTCGGTCGCCACCTTGTTATGCTCCTTGGTGTTGACACGGGTGTTCATCTTCAGCCCCTTATGGGTGGGAGACTCGGCCACCACGGTGAGGATATGGTAGCAGCAGGCATCCAGGGCGGCATCGGTGATCTTGCCCGCCTTGTAGGCCGCCAGCACGTCGGCGGGGTCGGTCTCATTACCGGGCATATTCACGTCGTTGCCCGCATTGACCTTATCGGTCATAGAGCCCGCCGCGCCCCAGTCGGACATGACGAAGCCCTCAAAGCCGAACTCGCCCCGCAGAATATCGGTGAGAAGCTCCCTCTTGACCGAGGTATGCTCCCCGTTGAGGCAGTTGTAGGAGGACATGACGGTGAGGGGGTCGGCATCGGCCACCACCATACCGAAGGCCTTGAGGTAGATCTCCCGCAGGGCGCGCTCGGTGACGTTGGCGGAGGTAGAGCCGCGGGCGGTCTCCTGGTTGTTGGCGGCGTAGTGCTTGAGGCAAGCCCCCGCGCCCGTGGATTGCATACCCCGGACGTAGGCGGTGGACATGATCCCCGTGAGGATGGGATCCTCGGAGCAGTATTCAAAGTTACGCCCGCACAGAACGTTCTTCTGGATGTTCATACCCGGGCCCAGGACGATGTCGATGCCCAGAGCCAGGGAGTCCTCACCGATGGCCTGTCCCACCTTGGAGATGAGGGCAGGATCCCAGGAGGCGGTGAGATTATGCACCGAGGGATACCACACCGAGGTGCTGTAGCGCACCCCCGCAGGGCCGTCGTTGACGGTGATGGAGGGGACACCCAGGCGGTCGATGGGGTAGGTACCGCCCGAAGCCCCCGCCTTCACGGGATTCTTCACGCCCGTGACCATGTGGGCCTTCTCCTCGGCGGTCATGGCGGCCACCACACAGCGGACACCGTCCGGGGTCAGCTGGGGCAGACCGTTCTTCATCATCAGGGTCATCTCGTCCAGCATCTCGCCGTCGGGAGACGTGACACTACCCACGATGGAAAGCTCCCCGTTCAGACGATCGGCGGGGCACTCCAGCACAGCGGTATGCTCTCCGTCGGCGGCGAAGGATACGTCGGAGATGATCCCGTCCTTGTCGGACAGGGTGAGTTTCACAGTACCCGACAGTCCCTCCTCCTTGGCCTCGGCGGCCATGGTCAGGGTGATCTTGCCGTCACCCGCCGTCAGGGTATGGGCGATGAGGTCAATCTGATCCCCCAAAGCGGGGATGGCGGGCTGAGTTTCAGGCTCGGTGTCGGCAGACCCGGTCTCGGCGGGGTCGGCAGTCTCCACCGTCCCGTCTCCCTCGGTGTCTGCGGGATCGGCAGACGTATCGGTGACCGCCGTATCGGAGGCGGTCTCATCGGGAAGATCATTTCCGCGACAGGACGAAGTAAAAAGCAGGACGGCGATCAGGACCGTCAAAAGCGGCAGGATCTTTTTCATGATCGGAACTCCTTTTCAAGATCAGTCGGATAAAAACACAAGGGGAGCCTCCCCAAACGGCAAAAGCTCCCCCAAGGATCACTGGTTTCTCTTACGGTTGACCATCTGAAGCTCGCCCACCATGGCATCGGTGATCTCCTCGATACCCGACTTACCCGCGTAACGGGCCTTGTCATACACGGCGAACAGTGCCTTCTCGTCGTCCTCCAGAGCGATCTCTGCGCCAATCTCGGCGGGGGTCATGCTCCGCTTCATGAAGTAGCCCTTCTTGATGCGACGGATCATGTAATCGATGAAGATGAAGCGCACGCGGGCGGCATTGTCGGTCTGCTCCACCCACTTGAGGTCATTCTTGAGCTTTTTCTTGGCCTTCTTGACCTTCTCGGTGTCATCAAACACGAAGGTCTTCTCATCCCGTCCGCCCAGGCGGTTGCGGCGGGAGAGGTCGATACCGATGGAGAGCAGGAGCTTGTTGACCGCCTTGATCACGGGCGCGACCAGCCTCTTGGCGAACTTGACGGCGGCCTGACCCAGCTTCTTGCGCATACTGGCGGTGAGCATCCGCAGGAATGCCCGACAGCCCATGACGATGAAGAAGATGGCCAGAAGCACCGTGACGGCGCGGATGGTGTTGGAATTGGCGATGAAGAAGTCGGTCTGGATGTTGGGGACCACGATGGAGGCATAGAGGTCTCCGATGAGCAGCAGCAGCCAGATGATGAACTCTGCCATGCGCCGCTTGTCGATGTTGCGCCAGACCTCCACAAGGGAGTTGTGGGTCTCGTCATCGATCATCCTGCGCTTGCGGGGCATGACCGTCCCGCTATCAGCGGGACCCTCGTCGCCCTCGGCGGAGGCATCCTTGGCGGTCTTGGCATCCTTGCGGGTGACCCGCACCACCTCGTCGCCACCCTTGGGAGCGGTTGTCTCGGCGGGCTTTTCCTTCTTCTTCTTTTCCTTGGGTCTGACCTTATTGGCCAGCTTACGGCAGGCAACGGCCTGCTGGGCGGCATCCGAGTAGACCGCGATCTTCTCGAATTTCTCGGCGGCCTCCTCGAACTCCGAGAACACGTGGCCGTGCTCCATGAGGTGGAGGGCCTCGTTGTACATACGGTCGAAGTAGTATTTTTCAAACCGCTCGATGAGCTCGCGGGTGTTCTTGAAGCCCTTGATGGACTTGAGCAGCTCCACGCCCTCGCCCAGCTCCTCGGTGGTGGCCTCGGCGTTGGAGAGCAGGGTCATGGCCTCCTCGTAGACCAGGGCGTTGGCCTTGACGGTGTAGACGCGCATGACCTCGCGGGCATCCTGGTAGTCCTGGATGATCTGCATGATGCGGGCGGCCTCGCGGTAGTCGGCGGCGGTATTCTCGGCACCTCTGGTGCGGATCTCGTCGGTGATATCGCGGTAGGCGGGGGCGGAGGCGGCCTTGACGCACTGGCTGTACTTCTGAGCGGAGTCCTTGTAGGTATCCAGGGCGCGGAACTCCTCGGCCAGAGCCAGGTAGTCCCGCCAGTTCGACACGGAGGCGAACTTATAGGTGGCGGCGGTATAGCGGGCGTTCAGCTCGCTCTCGGAGAGATTGGTCTTCTTCTCATTGGCCATCCTCGTCACCTCCCTCCAGGATCACGGTCTGGACAGAGTTACCGAACTGCTCCAGAGTGGAAATGCGATCCAGCACCTCCTCGTTGTGGTCGAAGGCGATGATGATGACCTCGGTGTCCCGCATGCCTCCGCGGATATCGTTCTCCAAGAGAGAGGCAAAGGACGCGCCGTCGGTGGGATTCATGCGGGCCATCTCCTTCATGATGGCGATGAGGTGAGCGTCCGAGCTCTCGCAGGGGAAGCGGGAGGACATCTCACCGTCGATGGCCTTACAGTTGGCGGCAAAGCCCACCGAAAAGCCTCCGTAGATGGCATCGCGGATGAGGGCGGCGCAGAAGGACAGACCGTTCTCGGCGCGGCGGTTGTACTCGCGACCGTCGATCTTACTGCCCATGGGCAGGTGGAAGTCCATGTAGATCATGAGCTTACGGGAGGCGCAGTAGTCTCTCGCGTTGACCTTCAGAGGAGAGCCGGAGGAGCCCGTCATGGGCACCTTGGCCGAGGCCTTGAAGTTGATCTGGGAGACCGAATCGCCGAAGCGGTAGTCACGGATGCCCGCCAGGGAGAAGGGATCCATGAACAGGGGTCTCTGGGAGACGAAATCACCCTGCATGCGGCCTACGGCAATGGCGGGGAGTCCCAGGGGGACGGCCTTGGGGTAGACGTACAGCTCGGTGGGAGCCTCCATGGGGATGGGGCCCTTCTTGGCGTAGATGGTGGCGATCTGAAGCTTGTAATGGCCGCGCTTCTTGGCGGTGATGCGGTGGTGGCGCTTGATCTGCATGTAGGGCCAGAGGTTGAAGCGGGAGATGCAATACTGCATGGTACTGCTCCCATCGTTCTCGTATTCCTCCAGCTCCAGCTCGTTGAAGAAGTAGGACTCCACGTCCACGCCGAGCAGGGGGAAGAAGCCGGGGTTACGGATGGTCTCGATCAGCTCCACCTCCTCACCCTCGTAAACGCCCTCCTCCGAGAAGTGGCGCTCGTAGATGATGCGTCCCAGTCTGGCGGCGCGCATGGAGCCGTAGATCTTGAGCAGGATCCACAGCACGATCAGCACCGCGACCACGACGATCAAGGCGGTGAAGTAGGGGGATGTGATGAAGTTGAGGATACCGTTGATGATGCCCTCCGCCGCCGTACCGACCACCGATCCGCCCGAAAGAAGGGCTGCGATTGGCAGGAATGTCATGGCTTATCTCTCCTCGAACACAGCCTCGGTGGGAACCGTGACCATACCCAGAATGTCGTCGATGATCTCGTAGGCGGCATTCTTCTTGATACGGGCGGCGTTCTCCAGGGTCAGACGGTGATCCAGGACGGGGTGAGCGGCGCGCTTGACGTCGTCGGGGGTGACGTAGTTGCGGCCTGCGATGGCGGCATAGCCCTTGGCGGCCTTCATGAGGGACAGGGCACCACGGGGAGATACGCCCAGCAGCACCTTGGGATAGGAGCGGGTCTTCTCCACGATGGAGGTGATGTAGCCCATCATCTCGCGGCAGATGTAGACCTTGGGCAGCTCCTGGATGGCGGTCACCAGCTCCTCGGCGGTGACCACGGGCTTCAGGGTCTCCAGGGGGGAGAACTTATCGAAGCGGGCCAGGATATCCACGCCCTCGGAGTGGTTGGGGTAGTCCATTCTGCCCTTCATGAGGAAGCGGTCCAGCTGTGCCTCGGGCAGGGGGAACGTACCCATGGACTCCACGGGGTTCTGGGTAGCGATGACCATGAAGGGCTGGGCCAGCTTGAAGGTCTTGCCGTCGATGGTGGCCTGAATCTCCTCCATACACTCCAGAAGACCCGACTGGGTCTTGGGGGTGGCGCGGTTGATCTCGTCGGCCAGGACGATGTTGGCGAAGATGGGGCCGGGGACGAACTCGAACTCCGACTTCTTCATGTTGAAGAAGTTGACGCCCGTGATATCCGAGGGGAGCAGGTCGGGGGTGAACTGGATACGCTTATATTCGCAGGACACCGAGGCGGCCAGAGACTTGATCAGCACCGTCTTACCCGTACCGGGGACGTCCTCCAGCAGGACGTGACCGCCGCAGAGCAGGGAGACGATGAGCATATCGATGGTATCGGACTTACCGACGATGACCTTACCGATATTATCCTTGATCTTTTCGTAGACCTCGGTGATGTGGGCGGAGATCTGGGTGGACATGATGGGTTACCTCTTTTCTTCTAAGTTCGCATCTCTCGGAGAGATACAGATATACCCTTTTATTTTACTATTTTTCAAGGCTTTTGTCAATACAGTTGAGTCCTTTTCTACATTTTCAACAGTTTCATAAAGGCTTTTTTGGACAAAAAACGGACTGATACAATGCGTATCAATCCGTTTGATTCTTATACCTTTTTGGTCGGGATCTTGTAGGCGAACACGTCAAAGCCCGTCACCCCCATGGTCGTCAGCTCGGCCACCGAGGCCTCCACGTCGGAGTCGGTGTTGAAGCCGGGGATATGGGGCACGCGGACGGTAATCCGATCGGCTCCCACAAGGGACAGAAGCAGGGCGAGGTTGGACTTCACAAGGGTGTTGTCGCGCCCCGTGTAGGCTTTGTAAATGGCGGGGTTCATGTCCTTGATATCGATGAAGAAATGATCCACCACCCGTGCGGCGGCGCGGACGTTGTCCTCGGGGATGTTCAGGCAGGACTCGGCGTAGATGCGCCAGTCGGGGTGGCAGACCTGGCGGAAGGCGGTGATGAAGTCGGTGTGGAGCAGAGGCTCCCCGCCGCCGAAGGTCACACCGCCCCCCGTGGCCAGGTAGTAGAGGCTGTCGATCTTGACCCTCTCAAACAGCTCGGCCGCCGTGACCCGCTCGAAGGGGGGCTTCCCGTCCTTTCGCTCATGCCAGGTCTGGGGGTTGATGCAGAGCTTACACTGCAAGGGGCACCCGAAGGCCCCCACGAGAGCCGTCACCCCCGCGCCGTCGGTGGCCATGCGGAGGCGGTCGCAGAAGGCCAGGGGAAAGGTGGGCAGAGCTTGATCCATCATAGCGTCCATCACTCCACAGGCTCGCCCATCAGCTCGTCCTCGAAATTCTCCTCGACGGTATCCGTCTCGGTAGCCGTCTCGGTAGCCTCCTCGGTGATCTCCTCGGTAATCTCCTCGATGACCTCGCCCTCCCAGACCACGTCGCCCATCAAAGGCTCCTCGGTCTCTTCCACGGGCACACCCGCAAGAGGCAGATCGCAGGCCGTCTCGGTCTCGGGCGGGGGTATCATCTCTCCGTCTACAGCGATATAGGTCTCCTCGGCAGAGGTATCGGGGAAGGGCATATCTCCCGCGACGGGCTCACCCGCCTCGGTGGAGGGGAAGGGATTCACGCACCCCGTCACCGATAGGGCGATGGAGGCGGAGATGCCCACCACGGCCACGGTCTTGCCCAGGGCCTCCCGCTTGGCCAGGGCGTTCTCCAGCTGGCGCACCTCCTGCTCGCACTTGGGGCAGGTACCCTTGCAGTTGCCCTTATGCTTGCACTCGGACACCACCCACTCAATATCGTTCTCGCGGGCGATCTCGGCGCGGATCTGTTTAAGGATGCGGCATTTTTCTTTTCCGTAATATTTCATGGGAATTGCTCCTTTCGTTATGGAAGAGTTTCAGATGGGTCACGCGTAATACGTACCGGATGGGTCAAAGCGGCGTTTATGCGGATTTTATCTTTTCTGATCCACGCTGACCGGTCGATCCTTCTGGTCCACCTCTTTCAAAGCACGCTCGCTGAACCAGATCACGTTGCCGTTTGAAGCATAATAGACCGTCACCTCGGCGGTATATCCCTCGTACAGATCTTCTTTGATGTACAAAGTAACGTCGATCTGTCCGCGGCACTCCCCCGTGGGGAGGGTGATCTCAATGTCCTCAAAATAATTCGGTGTCTTGGTGGGATAGCTCCAGTAGTGTTCTTCGACCGTCGCACGGAAATCCGTGTTTGTAAAATAGTCGTGATATTCCTTCTCAAAGAGATCCGCAACACCGTTGATGAGGCACCCCTCGGCATCAATTTCCAAAACCGCTGTCTGGTTCTCATGGGCCGAGATCTTCATATCCCCGCCCAGGCCAATCGTCACCGTGACGGTATTCGAATCGGTGACCTGCACGGACTGGTGGGGAATGGTGATATCCACCACGTTGCTCTTCTCTCCCGAGCCGCCGGCGCGGGAGGAGCGGAGGTAGAGAGGATCTGTGCCCTGTTGGCAAGAGACGCACAGAAGGGTGACGGTCAGAAGCATCAGCACGATCAAGACCCTTCTTTTTGGAGAAAACATTCGGTGTGTCATATTCATTCGGCTCCTTTCCTGTAGCTACGAAAACCTCTCGCTTATGACGGTGTCTGCTCTGTACAAGGCTCGGTTTTTCCCGCCAAGCCGTTACAGCCGTGTCACCACCCCCACGAACAGGGGCAGTCCCGTCTTGGTATCCACGATGGCGTACACGAAGGGACGGTCGAGGTAGACGTATTTCGGCTCCATGGGGGCAGCAGACTCGGCCTTGTTGACCGCCCAGGTCACGGCGGCGGCCTTGGTGCCGTTGCGGTCTACCTGAATGAAGGTCTTCTGGAAGACGCCGTCGCAGTAGAGGTTGCCCATGGCAGAGGTACCCAGCCCCGAGAGGTCGGCGGTGTCACTGCTAAAGAGATGAGTCACGCCCATCTCCTTTAGGGAAGCGGTGAGATTCATGTCGCTGGCATAGGTGAACTCGGGGATGCGGGTGTAGACCGTCTCGCGGGTCTGCTCCTGCCACATGGCCGTCCAGTCCCCGCCGTCCAGGGAGGCGGCGAACTCATAAATGTCGGTTCCCTCCTCGGGCAGAAGACCCACGAAGCAGTAGGCGCTTCCCTTGTAGGGCTTGGCTACCCCGAAGCCCCCCTCCACGGTGAGGTAGCGGGACTCCTCGGAGCGGAGCATGGCCACGGGGGACTCGGTGCCGTTCAGGGAGGTGAAGGTGTCGGTGAGAATATCCTTCTTCTCGTACTCCTCCTCCCACTTGGCATCGAAGACCAGGGCGTTGACCACGTACATCACCGCCTCGGCGGGGATGGGATCCTCCAGGATGGAGTCGATCATGCCGTCGGTGTAGTGATCCACCCACTTGTTGATATCCTTGCGGGTGGTCTCGTCAAAGGGGGCGGCGTACTGCTGGGCCTCGTACCAGTCGGCGCAGGTCTGGAGGAACTCCTCGCGGACAGAAAAGCTGTCCCCGTCCCGATACCAGATGGAATCCGCCACCGAGACCTTGCAGTCCTTGCCTGTGTACAGTCCGCTGGTGTAGGCGTAGAGTGCCTTGTTCAGCTCGTCAATGGGCATCCCCAGCACCGCCTCCATCTGGGCGAGGGTCTCCCCCTCGGCACCGTTGGCCAGCATGGAGAGACAGATCAAAGCGGAGAGGGGAGACACCAGGTGGTTGGCCTTGCCCTCCTTCTCCAAAGACACGGTGGTATTGGTCAGCGCCAGGGAGAAATCCGCCATGGCGGTCTTGAACTGGTCGGTGACCTTCCCTGCCTCGGTCACTTCGCGGGTATAGCCCGCCGACAGCTCGGAGGCCTTGACGTTGAGCGCGCAGGAGGTCATCTGCGCGGGGATGGCGGCCAGCATGAGCACCGCCAGCAGAACATTCAATAGCTTTTTCATGGGATACCTCCTATGGGGTGGGCCTTTTGAAATGCCCTTCACCCATATAGACGACATTTTT
This sequence comes from Eubacteriales bacterium, assembly GCA_045128275.1. GTDB lineage: Bacteria > Bacillota > Clostridia > Oscillospirales > CAG-272 > CAMEON01. The sequence goes on from JBGVRH010000051.1 coordinate 18,035, forward strand.
TGAGATCCATTACCCCCAAAGCCCAACGTTTACAAAATATTCACAAAAACCCACGCGCAAAATGAACTTGCGGCGTGGGTTCGGAGATCAGTTTTCGGGGTCTTGGGTCTTTTTGGTCTTGGCGTGCTTCTTCTTGAGCTTCTTCAGCTCGTCCATGAAGGAGTCCACGTCGGTGAACTGGTGGTAGACCGAGGCGAAGCGGACGTAGGAGATCTCGTCGATAGCGCGGAGCTTCTCCAGCACCATGTCACCCAGCTCCACAGAGGGCACCTCCAGGCGCAGGGTGTTCTGCAGCTCGGACTCGATCTCGTCCACAATGGCGTCAGCGTCCACGGTGCGCTTGCGGGTGGATTTCAGAATGCCGTTGATGAGCTTGTTGCGGTCAAAGGGCTCCTTGGAGCCGTCCTTCTTCAGCACCATGATCTGGGCTTGCTCGATCATCTCGAAGGTGGTGAAGCGCTTGGCGCATTGGAGGCATTCGCGGCGGCGGCGGATGCTGTTGCCCTCTTCAATGGGGCGGGAGTCGATGACCTTCAGGTCGGGATTGCCGCAGGCGGGGCATTTCATGGGCAGAATTCTCCTTTCGGGAGGTCGTTACCCCATTATATCATACTTTGATCGGTTTGTAAAGTATTTTGGGAAATTTCTCCCGCCTCCTTCGCTCTTTGCCCCTGCTCCCATAAAAGATCCGCCACCACGTCCTCCAGATGGACGGGGGACAGTTCCCCCTCGGTGATACGGGAAAACAGGGCGCGGGCATCCTCCTCATGGATCCCCACGCAGTACAGGTACCGCTCGGTGGGGCTCTCCATACCGATGGCGTAGGTGGGGATCGGGGACGGGAACGGACGATCGCCTTCCTCGGACGGGCGCATGGACCACAGGCGGCAGACCACAGGGCATTGGGGGGTCACACGGTAGTAACGCTCCTCCAACAGGCTCATGACCAAGCGGGATCGGGGATCTTCGGCGTGTAAGCTCATAGTTTTCCTCCATTTTGACGACCGACGGCGACGTCTGTCGTTTTTCCTCATTATAGCACGGCTTTCGGAGAAGGAAAACCTTAACGTTTATGGAAGAAAGCGGTATATTGGCCGCCCTTCTCTCCCTAAAAAGGGAAATTTGCAAGCTGTGACAAGGTCTTTTCGTAATGATCGTACCGATCCGCACAGGCAGGATCTTCCTCCTATCCCACAAATTCACCCTTGATTTTGTGTATATTTTTCTGTATAATCAAGTCGTATATGCAACAAATCTGCCCGAGATCACCATTTACGAATGTTTTGGTGACAAGGATCTGACCCAAAAAGAAAGGAGTGACCATGAAACCGACTGTCTCACGGCGCGTCAAACAGCGTCCTTCCCTGCCCCCGTGGCTCCTCCGTCCCCTGGCGGGAAAGCTCTTGGTGGCGGGACATATCCTCATGCTGATATCCCTGTGCCACTTTGCCTGTCTGCTGGGCGGAGAAGGGCAGGGGGAGGCCCTCCTGTACATGGATGTCTACATGGAAACGGTAGCCGTCTCCGCCGTCCTCCTGTGGGCGGGGGTGTTGGGGCTGGATTGGCTGGAGCGGAGAATCGATAGCTCTCGGTGATCTCCTCCCATCCTTCCCTACTCCCCGAAGCACTCCGCCCCCAGCCGCACACCCATGCGGAAGCCCTCGGAGAACCGCTCCCGCTCCCGCTCGGCTCCCAGGGTGTCCAGGGCGGTGTCGTAGGACTCCAGGAGCACACGCTGCTCGGGGGTCAGAGTGGCGGCCAGGGCATCCCGCTTGGCCTTGACCTCACCGTACAGGCGGTCTCCCTCGGAGGGCTTTGGAGGCTTGCGCTCAAAGGGCGGCGGATTGCCGTAGTAGAGGGTGGTGATGGGTGACTTCATAAGCAATCCCCTTTATGCCTTGTAAGATATAATTTCCATATATTATACACCCTAAAGGATATAATGTCAATAGTAAATTGCCAGTATATCGGAGGTGTATATGGAAGTATATCAACGAATGAAGGATCTCCGCGAGGATCACGATCTGAGCCAGGAGGATATCGCCAAGGTACTACAGACCACCCAGGAGCAGGTCAGCAAATACGAGACGGGACGGCAGATGATGGGCATTGATAAATACATCAAGCTGGCAAAGCATTACAATGTGAGCCTGGATTATCTGACGGGCCTGATCGACACGCCGAGGAAACTATTCTAAATATTGCGTACCTGATAAGGTACATTTTCACGCGTTTCATAACGAATCATGTATAATCATATCCAATACTGTATTGGGGGATGTATATGACGCCGAATGAACGCCTGAGAGAAATGCGTATCCGACACGGCCTGCGGCAAGCCGAAGTAGCGGAATTATTGAATACGACTCAAAGACAGATCAGCAAGTACGAAAGAGGTCTGCAAGTCATGGGAACGGATAAATATATAATTCTTGCGAAACACTACAACGTCAGCCTCGACTATCTGACGGGTCTGATCGACACGCCGAGAAAGCTGCATTAAAAGATAAGGGCCACCTTTTCAAGGGTGGCTCATTTCTGTTCTTGGCGGGGCGCGTCACCGAAAAGTCCTTTCCTCTCCGTGAAAAACGCCATAATTCCCGCCACGATTCCTCCACAATGTGACAGAATCCTGAAATCTTTTCCACATTGGAAAAACCCATTGACAAAACCCATTGGATGTGATATAATACGAAAACTGTTTGGGGCAAAAAAGCACGGCCCCACAATAGAAAAAGAAAGGAAACAATACCATGAGAAAGCATCTTTTGATCCTGCTGGCTCTGGTCGCCGCTCTGTCCCTGGTCTTCGTGGCCTGCGACAAGACCCCCGATCAGCCCGCTGACACCACCGTCGCCACCGATGCTCCCACCGAGGAGCCCACCGACGCTCCCACCGAGCCCGAGTCCGAGGACGTGACCGAGCCCGCTACCGAGGAGGGCACCACCGCCGCTCCCGAGACCCAGGAGCCCGAGACTCAGGAGCCCGAGACCCAGGAGCCTGAGACCCAGGAGCCCGAGACCCAGGAGCCTGAGACCCAGGCCCCCGAGACCGAGGAGCCCGAGACCGAGCCCCAGGTCCCCCACTACGACAACTACAACGTTCCCCAGGATCAGTGGACCGTTTCCGGTCACTGCCCTGAGATCGTTGGCAGCGAGGGTCACGCCAACTCCCCCATGGTTGCCGCAGGCGGTGTTGCCTCCGGCGCTCTCCTGCACCAGGGTTCCATCAGCCTTGGTGAGATCGACCTGTCCAAGTACGAGAAGGTCGTGATCTACTTTGGCGTTGACAACTCCGACGTTACCTGGGGTCGTTACAATGAAAACGCCAACAACCGCATCATGCTGGTTTCTGCCGACACTCACCTGACCAACTCTCCCGCTGAGGAGACCGTCATCGCCGGCGCAACCTACGAGCCCTGCGGCTGGGCTGTCGTTGCCTTCGAGATCGACCTGACCGACGTGGACTACAACGGCCCCGTGTTCGTGACCTACGACACCCTGCCCGGCACCTTCATGCTGTTCAGCGAGATCGAGTTCATCGGTGCAGAGATGCCCGCTCCCGCTGAGCCCACCATTGTGGATCTGACCACCGTCGGCATCACCGGCAGCTACCCCACCGTGGACGTGCCGATCAACGCCGGTTCTCTGGGTCTGACTGAGGGTCACGTCATCACCCTCCACTACGGCTCCATCAACCTGGGCGAGATGGATCTGTCTCAGTACAGCAAGGTCACCGTGACCTACGCTACCCCCTGCGGTGTGGCAAACGGCCAGGATATGAACGCCGAGTACGAGGCTACCGGCAAGCGCGTTCTGCTTCTGAACGCTCCCTCCGCTATTCAGGAGGGCTCCGCTTTCGAGCTTCTGCCCGCTGAGGATGCCATCGTCACCACCGCTCCCTACGAGATCTCTCCCACTTACAGCCAGATCATGACCGTGGAGATCGACCTGACCAACGTTGACTACAACGGCCAGCTCTACCTCTCCTTCGATTTCCGTAACGCCGACAACGCATTCGGCGCACTGGGCTATCTGGTGTTCGTGACCGAAATCGCCTTCGCGTAATTCCGTCCATAACGAAACTGACCCCTTGCCTTTCGGCAAGGGGTCTTCTTTGCTTTTGGGGTGTTTTTCAATACTCCGAGAGCATCTCGGCAAGCCTGGCCTCGGCCTCATCCGCGCGGAGACGGTCGGCGGCGTAGGCACGGCGGAGCAGCTCGGCGGGGACGTGCTCGTCGTACTTCTCAAAGATGGGCACCTCCCCGCTCTGGACAAGGCTCTCGCAGTCGATGCCGTCGGTCTCCACGATGCCGCACAGGTGGGAGAGCAGGTCGTAGTCGTTCCCTCGCTCCATGCGGAAGGTCATGTAGTAGCAGCCCTCGAATTCCAGATTGCTGATCTTGCAGAGGGAGGCGTTGCGGGCGATGAACTTCCGCAGGGTACGGAAGGATCGTGTCCCCAGCCAGGGGAACAGGCACCAGGTGTAGCCGCCCAGGGACACCAAGGAATGCTCCAGCATCCCCGTGTTCCGCGCCACGTGGCGGGCGACCTCAATGCGCTTTTGGGCGTTGGGCTTGAGGTAAGGATAAACGGTATCCTCCTCCAGAATACGGCGCATCCGCTTGAGTATTTTGGTGTGGATCTCACCGAAATCTCCCGGCCAGGACACCTCCATCTTGCCGTCCACCTGCTTGACGTAAATGAGCTTGCGCTGGATATCCAGCTCCTCCACCTCCCAGACGCGGCCCGCCAGGGCGAAGCGATCCCCCACGGGGGGCGGGGTGGTGATGGTGCCGATCTCATCCGACCCCGCGCGGACGGTGAAGTCCTCGGAGTCCTTGAACACGGCGTAGAACTTGAAGCTTTTCAGCAGCCGCTCTCCCGCCATGCCCACGATCAGTCCCTTTTCCTCGGTCATCTCCATGAAATCGTGCTCGATCATGGACACCATGAGGGTGCGGTAGTCCTCCTTGGTCACCTCTGCGAAGGGGGGGAGGGACAGGACGCGCTCGGCCAGACGGCGGGGGGTCAGCTCACCCGAGGCGGCCAGCACCGACAGGGTCTGGTGGAAGAGCAGGGACATGGGCATCTTGCGGCGCAGAGGCGGCTCGATGAACCGCTCCTCGATATAGAGCTGGATGATGGCGATACCGCGGAGCAGCTCCCACGGGATAAGCTGGGGCAGGGGGGTATTGGGCAGAGGATCCTCCTCGCGGAAGACCATCATCATCTCGGGGGGCTCGCCCCGTCTGCCCGACCGTCCCAGCCGTTGCAGGAAGGAGGAGACACTGTTGGGCGCGCCGTTCTGGAGTACCCGCTCCAAGCGGCCTATGTCGATACCCAGCTCCATGGTCACCGTGGCGCAGGTGACGGCGAAGATCTCCTCGTCCTTCATCTTGGCCTCGGCTTCCTCGCGGATGGAGGCGGAGAGGTTGCCGTGGTGGATGAGGAACACGTCCTGATCCCCCCGCGCGCGGGCGATCTGACGGAAGGTAGCACAGAGGTATTCTGTCTCCTCGCGGGAATTGGAGAAGACCAGGGATTTCTTATCCTTGACGCAGTCGTACATGTACTCGTAGCCCGCATCGAGAGGGTGGGCGGCGATCTTCGGGAGAGCGGACTCCACCATAGCGGCGGCCACCGCTTGGGCGGTGGAAAGGTCGAGAGCCTTTTCATAGTCGGTGAGTTCATCGCCGCTCTCGGTGTTGTCCTCGGTCATGTCGTCGGTGCCGTCCTGTTGAGAATCGGCAGGCTCCGCCGACTGGTCATCCTTGGGGTTCTGGATGTAGAAATGCTCCAGACCCAGCCGCCAGCGGATCTTGCCCTCCTCAAAGGTGGGCACGTCCACGGGGATGCCCGTGTCCCCTGCCAGCCAGTCAGCGGCGAGGTTTGGGTCACCGATGGTGGCCGACAGACCGATACGGCGGGGGGTACGGCCGATGAGATGGCCGATACGGGTGAGCTGACAGATGATCTGGTTGCCGCGATCCGTGCCCGTGAGGGTGTGGATCTCATCGATGACGATGTAGCGGAGGTCACCGAACAAGCGCAGGATATCGTTGGAGCGGTTGATGAGCATGGCCTCCAACGACTCGGGGGTGATCTGCAGAATGCCCGAGGGCTTTTCCAGCAGCTTTTTCTTGTGGGACTGAGCCACGTCCCCGTGCCAGCGGGTCACGCGGATGCCCGTCATGTCCAGAAGCTCCTCCATGCGCCCGAACTGGTCGTTGATGAGGGATTTCAGGGGGCAGATGTACAGTGCCCCCACACTCATGGGCGGGTTCTCGCAGAGATCCGAGAGAATGGGGAAAAAGGCCGCCTCGGTCTTGCCGCTGGCGGTGGAGGAGGTGAGCAGGAGGTGGTGGTCGGTCAGAAACAGCGTCCTCGCCGCCGCCACCTGCACCCCTCGCAGGGACTCCCAGCGGTGGGTGAAGATGTACTCACGGATGAATTCGGGGAAGCGGGAAAAAATGCGGTCGGCTTCGGTCATGGGGGCTCCTTTCTGGAGAGCGGGGGGACGGGAGAACGTGCCTCCGGCGGCTTAAGAACCCTTTTGGAAAAGGGTTCTTAAGAATCTCCTAAAACTTTAAAATGGGTCAATCATTTCCGTAAAATGCAAGGAGAGAAGGGTCTTGGACGATCTCATCCAAGGCTCGGCGGATGGTGCCCTCGTCAATGCGCTTTACGACGATATACTTGAACGACGGCGATAGAAAATCTTCATGGTTGGATTCCATCAAGGATTTCAGATTGTCGGGCGTGATAAAGACCAACGTGTAGGATTCACCGTCTACGGTGGTCACGCACACGTCCATGTTGTCATTGGTGGGATCGGCTATGCCTTCTATGGGTGTGGGGAAGAAAATGTCATACTTCACGGCGATCTCCTTTCAAAAAGCTCGGAACATATCCTCGATCGGCTTAATCTCCGCGCCCGTAAGCTTATGCTTGCGGATGACCTCGGCCACCCGCTCGTTGCACACAAACATAGCGGGGAAATCCCCCACGCGGCAGAGGTCGTGACCGCTCCAGGTGTCCATATCCAAGGCGGCGGGGATGGTGTACAGCCTTTCGCGGCTCCAAGCGAATCGACCGCAAGCGGGGCATAGGTTCTTTTTCTTCAGCTTCATGGCGAAAAGGTCAAGCTCCACACGTCCCATGATGGGTGCGTAGCAGTAGACGGGATCGGCAACAGGCTCGGCCTTTGCCCCTTTCACGCGAAAGACAGGAACCGACTCGATCTCTCCCAGACCGCTGATCCCCGCCTCGTGGAGCAGGTCGATCACCCGCGCGGAGCAGAGAAAGTCTCCCACAGGCACCCCCGTAAACTCCAAAAAGTCGGGGTACTTGGCTCCACCCTCCACCTCATAGGCGCGGGGAAAGATGCGCGGTAGGGGAGTGGCGATCTCCCGCCCACAGGAGGGGCAGGGGGTGCGGTCAAAGCCACCGAAACCGCGATCCCGCCATGCGTAGGCGTAGCGGTTGGAGGAGTGGATGGAGAGGGTGTAGAGCATGGCGGTGTCCTTTCCGAAAAGGGAATTCTCGTGCTTAATTGTTTGGTTGATTTTCGTCTAAATACTGCACACGGCTATTCCACCATGCAACAAATCCCTCCGCATCTGCCTTCTCGTGCTTGGATTTTCCCCACCAGCAGGAACGGAATTCAAAATTGTCCATCATTTCCAGAACACCTGTTCTGAATACTTTTTGGCACCGTACATTTTCAATGAGGGAAATATCCGTTTGAACCACCTGCAATTTCTTTCCACGGGTTATTCCTAAAGTGCTGATCTCATCCCTTGAACGATCCCAAAGCCGTCCGCAAAGATACACCTTGGCACCGCCCGCAAAAGCGGCTGTTCCGTTACGCAGTATTCCGTTTTCATCAACGTGGGATTCCTTAATATTACCCACCACACAATACGTCCAGTTTTGCATATCTGCACAGTCTCCTTTCAGAAAAATCATATTCGGGGTTTGGCAAGACGGTTGGATGGCCGATACCCCCCTGTAGGGAGCGACGCCCTCGTCGCTCCGCCACAGAAGGCATACCGATATTTTTCGGCTTTAGGTTCACAAAAAACTAATCAAGCAAAGGAAATTGGAATTGAATAGGTCGCGGAGCGGTGAGGGCACCGCTCCCTACAATGGGTTGTCTGCAACCTCTCAAAAATCCAGATCCTCGGGGTTAAACTTCTTCTTATCCTCCGCTGTCACGGGAGTCGTTCCCTTCTCTGCGGCGGTGGGTGCCCACGCGTCCTCGGGGTCGCTGTCCTCATGCTTCAGCGTCACCGCCGACCCCACCACCTGCTCAAAAGTAGCCTCGGGGTTCTGCATGAGGATGTTCAGGACGGTCATATAGTCGCGAAGCATCTCGCGGGGGGTGATCATGCTGTCCGCGCCCGCGCGGGAGAGGCAGAGGTTGAGAAATGCCAGCTGCTGGGCGTCGGTGATGCGGCACTCCCAGTTGTAGAACTGGGCGTACAGCGCCGTCACGCGGCGGATCAGAGCCAGCAGCTCGTCGTCGGCCAGACGGCGCAGACGGATCACGGGGCCGATGAGGTTCTTGAAGCCCTCCAGGGCAAATCGGCTGTCGCAGAGACGGGAGCGGAGAGCCTCATAGGAGAACAGGCCTCGACGGGTGTCCTCGAGAAACTGGGGCGTGCCGCCGAAGACGATGCCCAAGCCCGGGGCGCGGCCCTGGAGGGTATCGTTGAACATGGACAGGATCTTCTCGTAGTTGTTCTCCCGGCTGACGCGGTGGACGATCTTGTAGAGGTTGACGCACTCGTCGATGAAGACCACGAGGCCGCGATACCCCATCTTGCGGACGAGGGATGCCCAGAGCTTGAGGAAATCGTACCAGTTATCGTCGTCGATGATGACCGACACGGCAAAGCCCAGCTCGGATCGAGCCTCTGTTTTGGTGGCGTACTCACCTCTGAGCCAGCGCAGGCAGGCCGACATCCGCAGGCGGGCGGTCTCGCCGTCCTCACGGTAGGCCTTGTAGTAGGCGGTGATGACGCGGGCGAAGTCAAAGCCTCCCACCAGAAACTCCAGCTCCCGCATGGTGTCGCTGACCTTGCGGGTCATGAGATCGTCAAAGCGGGGATCCTCGGGAGACACGCCGCCCGAGATCAGCTCATCCTGCATCATACCGATCCAGCGGGCGATGAGCTTGGGGAGAGCCCCGCCGTCGGGGGAGGCCTTGGAGGCCAGATTCTTCATCAGCTCGCGGTAGGTGGCCACACCCGACCCGCCGCTGCCGTAGAGACGGCGCTCGGGGGACAGGTCAGCATCGGCGGTGATGAAGTCCCGCTCCAGAGCGTAGCCACGGATGAGCTGGATGAGGAAGCTCTTACCGCTGCCGTAGCGGCCGATGAGGAAGCGCATAGAGCCGCCGCCACCGTCGATCTGCTCCAGATCCGACAGGAGTGCGGCGATCTCGTCCTTGCGCCCGATGGCGATGTAGGGCGCGCCCGCGCGAGGCACCACCCCCGCCGAAACGGACGCCAGCAGCGACCCCAGCACACGGCGGGGGACTTTCACTTGATTCTGATTGGTATTTTCCATATAGTTTCTCCGTAATTATAACAACTCAATGACCTGTTCGCGATAGTCTGCAATGACGGTATAGCCGCCCATCCCATCGTCCTCCAGCACGATATCCCCGATCTCTCCGTCGGCGGTGAGAGCGTTGATCTCATCGGCCAGGGCATCGGGCATCTTCCCGAGAGCCTTGGCGGCGGCGCGCATAGCGGCAGAATCCCCGTCCAGAGCGGCCTTGATGAAGGGGGCGTAGGGCGCAAGTGGACGGTCTTCCCCCCTCTCAACGGTCATGGTAGGCTCACCGTTTACCGCGTCCTCGGCGTTCCCCTCCGTTTGCGCCGCAGGCGCAACATCATTTCCGCGAAGCGGAACATCATTTGCCGTGTCAACGGCATCCTCATTGCCTCGCAGAGGCACATCATTTGCGCCCCGCGCAACCTCATTTGCCGCTCCGTCGGCAACCCCAAAAGCCTCCACGAGGATTTTGGTGGTCTCCCAGGAATCCGCCTCGATAGCCGCCGCATCCTCCAGAGACACCGCCTTGCGGGGCAGATCGTACAACGCCTCGTAGGCGGGGCGGGGTTCTTCCTTCTTCTTGACAATAGCGGCAGATTTGGTCGGTTCCATGGGGTTCAGGTAGACGTCCAGTGCATCCCGCAGAGGGATGGGCAAGGACATGACCGACAGCTTGGAGCGCACCCCGATCCATCCGCGAAGACGGTTCTCCACGTGCTTGACCATGTCTCCCATGAGGAAGCGCAGCTCGTGGGAGCGGGAGAAGGAGGTGTAGGCCACCTCGACCTTGCGCTTGTTGCGGTAGGAACAGAGAGCCCCCACGAAGGCGTCGCGGGTGACGGTGGAATCCAGCATCGTAATGGCGGGCTTCTGTCCGTTTGCCCCCAGAAGCAGGGGCAGGACGTGAGCCACGGCGGCGGGGATGGTGGAGTCGAACAGCTCCTTATGCTCTCCTCCCGCAAACTTGGACTTGCGGTAATCGTACTGACAGCAATGCCGCATCAGAATGCGGGCGGTGCGGAGGGCGGTGGGGTCGGCTTTGCCCATGGACGAAGCACCATCACCCTCGGGCAGGCGGACGGCGGCGGAGAGGTAGAATTCCTTCAAGCGGCTCTCCTGAATGATGGCATCCAGCGCGGGGGCAAGGAGATCCACGGGGGCGATCAGCTCATGGATCAGGCAGTAATCGCAGAGCCACTCGCACATGTAGTGATCCAGCTGGGGAAAGGGCTTGCGGTAGGCCATCCAGACCTTCGCCATAGCATCGCGGCGGTCTCTTGCCTCGGCGGCCTCCCCCACGGGGAGGTTGATCAGCTCGAAGAGGTAGAGCAGGATGTAGGCGTAATCGGTGTCGGGGTACTGTCCCTTCCGCACGAACTCCCGCCAGTAGAGATACCACCCCTCGGAGCGGCGGTTCAGCTGGGTGTATTGAGGGAAATAGGAGAAAAAGCTGACCTTCTCGGCGGTCTTCGGGGGCTTCATGCCGTCGTAGCGGAGGGCATCCTCCACGAAGCTGTCAAAGTAGTGGTAGCCCGCCTGCCAGCCGTAGACCTTGACGCTGTGGAGCAGGACACCGTGGGGGCGATACTCCCGCAGAGGCTCGGCGGGCTTGCTCTCGGCTCGCTTGTAGGAGGGGACGTAGCGGGTGGCCTCGGCCTCCCCTTGGACAGCGGGACGGGGATCGGAATTCGGATTCGGGTTGGGCGCGGGCTGGGGTGCTGGCATGGGACGGCCATATTCCCCCGCGCTTGGGGTGCTTCCCTCCTCCCTTGCAAAGACCGTTAAGGGAGCGGCGGTCACAGGCTCAGAGGCTTTGGGGAGTGAGACTTCACCAACAGGCTCCGCCGTCCTCTGGGGCACCAGCTCGATCTCTACGGCAGTGGGCGCGGGACGGGGCGGAGGCGGGGTACGGCGGGCGGGTCGCTCGGGGAGGAGCTTATCCACGTCCCAAAAGTCGTCGATCTCCCGCTTGCGGTCGGATTCGGGGGTATTTTGGTGTTTTTTCTCCCATTCGGTCATATATATGCCTCCTTTCCCGGGGCCTTGCGTGATTCTTTGTAATATATTATTGTACCATACATTGGGATGCTTGTCAATGATTTTTCGGGAATTTGCGGGAGGAACACGAACAGAAATTCAAACACAAAAAAGCCCCCGCCGAGGCAGGGGCAAATTATAGGAAATCAGCGGAACTTCTTGGTCTCACCGGGCTCGACCTTGCAGGTCACACCCGCGTACTCGAACCACACGGGGATGGCCGTGGGGTTGTGGACAAACTTACCCTCCACCGAGAAGTGCAGGGCGCGGTAGGCCTCCACGTACTCGTAGATCTCCATGTTGGTAGCGTACCAGATATCCTCATGACCGCCCAGCTTCTCGCAGGCGGACTCGATCAGTTCCCAGTTGTTGTCGGCGTCAAACTCGTAAGCATGCCCCCAGACGTAGTAGAGCCAAGGGGTATCCCACGGGCCGGGATTTCCGTTCAGGAAGGTATCGGTCAGCTGGGGGAAGCGGGGATCCTTATGGTGGCAGGTGGCGGGCATACGGAGCCAGTCGGTGGGGATGGAGAAGTTGCCCGTGGACACGGTGGTGCGGGCGTAGGCAATGCCGTTATCACGGAGGACGTCCACAGTCATGTCGCTGAAGGTGCCCATGGGGTAGGCACAGCCGCGGATGAGGCGGTCAAAAAGCTTCTCCAACACCTCCCGGTCCTTGGCCACCTCGTAGTTGGCGATGGGGCGGGGGATACGGTCGAGGAAGGGGTGGGTGTAGCTGTGGATGGCGATCTCGTGGTTCTTGCCCAGTTCGCCGCCGTAGGTCTCCAGGGCCATCTTGTAGCCCACGCGGCGGTGGATGGTGCCCTCGGGCCAGGTGTACTCGGCGGTCTCCAAGGGCTGGCCGTTGAGGTTGAAGGTACCCTTCAGGCCGTGCTTGTTGAAGATCTCCATGAGGCGGGCATCCTGCTCCACACCGTCGTCGTAGGAGAAGGTGAGGGCCTTGCGCTTGGCGTTGGGGAAAAGCATGTACATCATCATGGTCTTAGTCTCCTTATCAATATGTTTTTTGGATAACTGATCTTTTTTGTTGGTCAAGGGGAGATCTCGTTCCCCTCGGGGTCATAGTAGGTATCGGTCAGCACCTCTCCGTTTTCACCGTAGGTGATCACACGGCACACGTATTGACCGTATCCGTATTCTTCCACAAAGAAGGTCTCCTCGATCACGGCTCCGTTGAGTTTCTTCACCTGATGGTTCGGTTCCCTCCACTCGTCATAGGTATATTCCCACGTGTAGTGCCGCTCGGGATCACCGTTTTCATCGTAGAAGATCTCGTAATCCCAATACCACGCGACGCTCGGGCTTAGGAAGCACAGATACTCGTATACGCGTAGGTCATCCGCGTAGTGAACCTGCCCGAGAAGCCTCCCCATGGCGTCATAGGTGTTCACGAACCGCTCGGTCTTGGTCAGCTTGCCTTCGGCATCGTAATAGAAAATGTAGTCCTTATGGTCAAATTTGTACAGGGAAACCGTCCGACCGCCGTCCTCTTCGTAGGAGATACACTCCCGATAGGTATGCTCGGGATCCACCTCGGGTTTGACGGCACGGTTCTCCTCATAGATCAGCACGTCGTTTTCATACACGAGCGTGTGCTTGGGCTCCATGTCACCGGGGTTTTCGTACTCATACGCATAGCGGGTCACCTTGACGGCGTTCCCCTCGGCATCGTATTCGGTCTCCAGGGTCAGGAGCCATCTATGGTCGGGATCATACTCACGGACGGTATAGCCCCCGTTTTCCAGCTTACCGTACAAGCCGCAGTCGCAGTAGCGAAATTCCTCCTCGACAAAGACGTGTTCATGGGGTCGGGACTCGGCGGGATCTCCACGGTCATGAGTGCCGTCCGAGAGATCCCCCCAGTCCTCAAAGGGCTTCTCCAGAAGCACCCCGATGGCATCCGCCAGGGAAAAACCCGAGTGGATCAGTAAAGCGAGTCCCCCCGCAAGGAGGAGGGCGGCGCACAGACATAAAAGCGGGATGAGTATCCGTTTTTTCATAGTCGTTTCCCATTTCTGTATTTCGGTTTTGCGCAAAACGCGCCCCTTGTCACCCAAGAGACGCGTTTTTCAATTATCAAAGATATATTTAAAAGTTTTGGGGATTCATAAGGGACTTTTTCAAAAGTCCCTTATGCGGGGGTCAGGGGCAGAGCCCCTCGTTCTCCATTAACCCAACTTAGCCAGAGCAGCCTTGGTCGCGCCCAGCTTCTCCTGTGCGGCGGCCAGCTTAGCCTTCTCGGCATCCACAACGGCGGCGGGAGCCTTGGCCACGAAGCCTGCGTTGCCCAGCTTGCCCTCCAGACGCTTGACCTCGCCCTCCAGCTTGGTGATCTCGGAGGCAAGGCGAGCCTTCTCCTTCTCGAAGTCGATCAGATCGGCCAGAGGCAGGTAGGCGGTGGCGGAGGGAGTGATGACCTGTACGGCGGTGTCGGCGGAAACCACAGACTCGTCGAACTTCTCGGCCACGGTCATGTCGGCGGCAGAGGCCAGACGGGCGAAGAAGGGAGCGGTGCCGGCGTGGAAGGTGTCCACGTACTTGGTCTCGATGAACAGAGCGGCCTTGCGAGAGGGAGCAATGTTCATCTCGGAGCGGCGGTTACGGATGGCGCGGATCAGCTCAATGATACGCTCCATCTCGGCGGCCTCGGCGGCAAAGGACAGAGCCTCGTTGTAGGTGGGGTAGGTGGAGATCATGATGCTCTCGGCATCCCCCGCGAGGGTGGGCAGGGAGGCGAAGATCTCCTCGGTGATGAAGGGCATGAAGGGATGCAGGAGCTTCAGAATGCCGTTCAGCACGTAGGAAATGACGTTCTGGCAGACCAGGTTCTGCTCAGTGTCCTTCTCATTCAGACGGGACTTGGCCAGCTCGATGTACCAGTCGCAGAAGATGTCCCAGGTGAAGTCATACAGCGCGCCCAGAGCCACGCCCAGCTCGTACTTGTCCAGGTTGGCATTGACGCGGGCGGCCAGCTCGTTGAAGCCGTTGAGGAGCCACTTGTCCTCGGGGGAGAGCTTGTCGGCCTCGGGCAGGTGGATCTCGTCGATGGTAAGGTTCATGCGCACGAAGCGGGAGGCGTTCCACAGCTTGTTGGCGAAGTTACGGGCGGCCTCGATCTTCTCGTCGGAGAAGCGCATATCGTTTCCGGGGGAGTTACCCGTAGCCAGCGCGAAGCGGAGAGCATCCGCGCCGTAGTTGGCGATGATCTCCAGAGGATCGATGCCGTTGCCCAGGGACTTGGACATCTTACGGCCCTGTGCGTCGCGCACCAGACCGTGGATGAGGACGGTATCGAAGGGCACCTCACCCGTGTACTCCAGGGCAGAGAAGATCATACGGGAGACCCAGAAGGTGATGATATCGTAGCCGGTAACCAGGGTGTTGGTGGGGTAGAAGTAAGCCAGATCCTCGGTCTCCTCGGGCCAGCCCAGAGTGGAGAAGGGCCAGAGGGCGGAGGAGAACCAGGTGTCCAGGGTGTCGGGATCCCGGGTCACGGTGCCGCCGCACTTGGGGCAGGCGGTGCAGCCGTCGGGAGCCACCTCCACGTGGCCGCAGGCGTCGCAGTAGTAGGCGGGAATGCGGTGGCCCCACCAGAGCTGACGGGAGATACACCAATCCTGGCTGTTCTCCATCCAGTGGAAGTAGTTCTTATCAAAGCGCTCGGGGACGAAGCGGGTCTTGCCCTCGCGGACGGCATCAATGGCGGGCTTGGCCAGAGGCTCCATGCGGACGAACCACTGGAGGGAGATCATGGGCTCGATGGTGGTGCCGCAACGGTAGCAGGTGCCCACCTCGTGCTTCAGATCCTCGATCTCGGCCAGGAAACCGCCCTCGCGCAGGTCGTTGACGATGGCCTTACGAGCCTCGTAGCGATCCATACCGGCGTACTTGGGGTAGTTGTCGGTGATCTTGGCGCGGTTGGTCAGCACCACCTCCATGGGCAGGTGGCAACGGCGGCCCACCTCGAAGTCGTTGGGGTCGTGGGCGGGGGTGATCTTCACGCAGCCCGTACCCTTATCCAGCTGGGCGTGCTCGTCGGCCACGATGGGAATGCGGCGGCCCACCAGAGGCAGGACAACGTACTTACCGATCAGATCCTTGTAGCGCTCGTCGGCGGGGTTGACGGCCACGGCGGTATCGCCCAGCAGGGTCTCGGGACGGGTGGTAGCCACCTCCACGTATCCGCCGCCGCCCACCAGGGGGTAACGGATGTGCCAGAAATGACCGTTCTGCTCCTCATAGTCCACCTCGGCGTTGGAGATGGAGGTCTCGCAGTGGGGGCACCAGTTGATGATGCGCTCGCCGCGGTAGATCAGACCCTTCTCGTAGAGGCGGCCAAAGACCTTGCGGACGGCCTTGGAGCAGCCCTCGTCCAGGGTGAAGCGCTCACGGCTCCAGTCGCAGGAGGAGCCCATCTTCTTCAGCTGGGAAATGATGCGGTTGCCGTACTGCTCCTTCCACTTCCAGGCGCGCTCCAAAAACTTCTCACGGCCGAGGTCTTCCTTAGTCAGACCTTCCTTGCGCATAGCCTCCACGATCTTGGCCTCGGTGGCGATGGAGGCGTGGTCGGTGCCGGGGAGCCACAGGGTGGCGTAGCCCGACATACGCTTGTAGCGGATCAGGATATCCTGGAGGGTGTTGTCCAGGGCGTGACCCATGTGGAGCTGGCCCGTAATGTTGGGCGGAGGGATGACGATGGTGTAGGGCTTCTTGTCGGGATCGCGGTGGGCGGTGAAATAGCCCTTATCCACCCAATTCTGGTAGATCCTGTCCTCAAATTCGGACGGGGCGTATGTCTTGGGAAGCTCGGTGTTGGGATTCATGGGAATCTCCTTTCTATTTGGTGAGGTAATAATATAATCAGAATCAATGGAATTTATCGTTTGCGTGTGGTGATCATCGCGACAATCGATGCGATAAATACCGTAATATCCACGATATACACATAAAAAACCGGTGTGCCAACGGTGCCGATCAAAAATTCTCCGAAGGTTTTCCCCTCGCTTGTGGAATTGCCGTTTTCGGTTTGGTTCAGGATTGCATCTCCCAATTCAGATGCTACGTTTCCCAATACCCACATGAAAACCGTAAACAAACCCAGCAGGATCAAAACTGTTAAAGAGAACGCAAATATACATATCCATACAGAACGCATCATATGATTTTTCCTATCAAACATAATCAGATATAGTGATTCGTTTCGCATTTAAGCATAGCTGTTTGACAGAGCAGATCAAAATCGGGAAGGGTGACCCTCATCCGTCAGCTTCGCTGACACCTTCCCCCAGGGGAAGGCAAGCACGAGGTATGTTTTCCGTTTTCCGCACCAGAAAACATACGGATACCAAAAAGTTTTTAAGCCGACGCGAAACGCAAAACCCTTGCCTTCCCCTGGGGGAAGGTGGCACGGCGTAGCCGTGACGGATGAGGGTCACCCGAAAAATTGGCATTCTGTTCCGTCAAACAGCTCGTTAAAGCACGATCCACCTCTGTTAAAACAAAAAAGTCCTTTCGTTCCATATCAGGACGAAAAGACGCGGTACCACCTGATTTCGTCTGATCCGCATGGGAAAAGACGCACTCAACGAGCGATAACGGGCTCAAACGGGGAAACTAACGGAAGCACCTCCGCTTCATCTCCGCAGGCTCACGGGCGACCCGCTCTCTGCCTCACAAGGACTCGCACCAACCGTCCTCTCTCTGGGCAAGGCTTCAAAAGCTCCTCCCGGTCATAGCCGAAACATATGAAAAGTACCCCTTGCGCGGGGCACGGGATCGCGGTTGAGATCCACACCGACACGCAGGGGGCTTACCTCTCTGCGTGTCGATTGTATCTCACGGTCTTACAAGAAAGACTTAGTCGGCGTAAACGCTGACCTGCTTCTTGCTCTTGGTGGCGTGCTCGAACTTGACGCGACCGTCGATCAGAGCGTACAGGGTATCGTCAGAACCGATGCCGACGTTGTTGCCGGGACGGATTGCGGTACCTCTCTGACGGACGATGATATTGCCGGCAAGAACTGCCTGGCCGTCAGCCTTCTTCACACCCAGTCTCTTGGACTCGGAATCACGGCCGTTCTTGGTAGAACCGACACCCTTCTTATGAGCAAAAAACTGCAAACTGAGCTTCAACATCATGAATTACCTCCATTTTTCAGTAAATAGGTGGGTTGGCGAATGAATGGTTTGAGAAGTGAAACGGATCTCACGCTCCGTAGTGGCGGTTGACCACCTTCACGTCCAGGTAGTCTCCGTACTCCTCCAGCATATCGGTGAGCTGCTGGTAGTAGCCGAGGAAGATACCCGACACGGCGTACCGCTTCATATCGTCCTCCTCGAACTCGGGAAGGGCGGACTTGCAGGTAACGCGGATGGTGGTGGTGCCGTCATCGATCTCGTAATCGATGGAGGATGAGAAGGCAACCTCAACGGTGTTGATGAGGAACATGGTCATAGCCGAGATAGCCGAGCAGAGGATATCGTCCCCTTCCTCGCCGTAGCCCGTGTGGCCCTGCTCTTCAAAGCCGTAGAAAATGCCGTCGCTTCGGAAAAATACGATCTTGGTCATAGGAAATCTCCTTTCGGGCACCTATGGGATCGGAGGGGATTAGCCCTCGATCTTGACGATCTGCACCTTGGTGAAGGGCTGACGGTGACCGATCTTCTTCTTCTCGTTCTTCTTAGCCTTGTACTTCAGAACGTAGATCTTCTTACCCTTACCGTTCTTCAGTACCTTGCCGGTGACGGTAGCACCCTCGACAACGGGGGTACCGACCTTGAAGCCTGCGTCGGTGGACAGAGCGGCTACGGGGAAGGTAACCTCTGCGCCCTCTTCAACGTCCAGCTTCTCGACAAAAATGATGTCCTGCTCGACGACCTTGTACTGCTTTCCGCCTGTAGTAATAACAGCAAACATGGAAAAGCACCTCTTTTCTTAAGACTCGCTATGGGGGCGTTGCGCCTATTTGGACGCACGCTTAAAAAGCCCCTTTTAAGCGGCAAATTATTATAACATAATTTCCCCTTGATGTCAATAGTTTTTCGAGTTTTTTCTTTGTGACAATATACAAAAAAGCATCCCGCAAGGCGCAAAACCTTGCGGGATGTGTGCAGAATATCAAAGAGGATCAATCCTCGGCGAACATCCTGTTGAGCTGACGCTCGGCGGCCTTCTGGTTCTGCTTGTAGTAGGTCGCGTAAGCGGGCTTACCCTCGACGGAAACGTGGTGAGGGATCGCGTACAGCAGGCAGTCCATCTGGTTGGAGGAGGAGGAGAAGACCAGACCCATGTCGGAGACCTGACCAGCCCAGACAAGGTTCAGCATCTCAACGTCCTCGGGAGCATCGGCCACCTTGGAGCCCAGCAGGGTCTCGTAGAAGGCGGTGTTGACGGGCTCGGAGTACCAAGCCAGCATCTCGATGACGTCGCCGACCATATCGTCGTTCTGCACAGTGGTGGGGATACCCAGAACGCCGTTCCAGCTCAGGGTCTTATAGCTATCCTGATTGGAATCCCACAGAGGATAGGGCAGAACGCCGACCTTGACGTCCTCTTCCTTGGTGGCGACCAGGGAGTAGTTATTGACGATTTCGAACATAACGCGGCCGGACTTCAGGTTGAGCTGAGGCTTGCCGTCGAAGGGAGACCAGGTGTAGGTAGACTCAGCCTTCATGAAGTCGTAGATCATCTCGTCCAGCTTGACGATCTTATCGGCGTTGTCCACCATGGGGGAGATATAGAACTCGCCGTCGGAATTCTCTTTCACGATCGGGATGTTGGAGGCGTGCTGGAAGGAGACCAGGGGCACCCATGCATGGCAGGCGAAGCCGTAGGTATCCTGATCGTCCCACTTACCGTCACCGTTGTCACGGCTGACCAGACCGGTGAACTCAATGAGCTTCTCCAGGGTCCAGGTCTTGTTGCGGACGTGATCGTACAGGCTGCCGATGGAGTTGCTGTACTCGGCGACCATGGCCTTGTTGAAGCCGATCATGTAGCAGTTAGCCAGGCAGAAGTCGTTGTAACCGCAGTACATCTTGTCGTTGATGGACAGATCCTCCATCAGGCCGTAGTTCCAGTAATCGGCATCCAGCTGCAGGCTCTCAAAGTCCTGGAAGTCGCGGAGGTAGTTACTGGTGATGAGGTTGGCGACCTCCATGTACACGTGAGTCATGACCATCTGGTAAGAGTCGTCACCGGCGGAGATGGCGTTCTTCAGAGGAGTGGTATACGCCTGGAAGTTACCGCCGTTCTCGGCGATGATGTCCACGCCCAGATACTCTTCCACGTTGAGGGCGCGCTCATAGACCTTATCGTCCATGTCGTTACCGGGCTTGCGCTCATCCTCTTCGATGAAGAAGTAGCCGGGGTTAAAGGTATCGGCGCAGTAGATCGCGACGAATTCTGCATCCTCGTAGTCCTTCTTGGCTACGGCGGGCTGCTTTTCGGTATCACCCTCGGTGACAGCGCCACCAACGGTGGTGTCCTCGGTTCCCCCCTGGGTATCGCCACAGGCTGCCAGCATGGGCAGAACCATCAGCGCGGCCAGAAGAAGAGCCAGAATCTTGATCGTGACTGATTTCATTATATCAGCCTCCCTTCGTAAAGTTAATATTATCATACCACACTTTCCCGAAAAATGCAAGAGGATATGAAATTTATTTACAAGTTGCGCCGTGATATTCCCATCATTTTTTCCGATCTCTTCATTTCCCTTGACATCCCCCGCCAAATATGCTATACTGAATCCATCCTATAAACAGAAAGGAAGAGAATCATGCTCCGACTCATTCCCGCCCCTGCCCATACCACCATGGCCGATACCCTTGTAGCTATCAAACCCGTATATACCGCCGAAGAGTTCTTCGCCGACGCCGCACAGACCCTGGCCGACTACGCCCGCCGCACCCACGGCATCACCCTGACCGAGGGAGAGGGCGGCATCGTCTTCACCGTCGATCCTTCCCTGCCCACCGAAGCCTACACCCTGACCGTCACCGAGAGCGGTGCCACCGTCAAGGCCTCGGATATCCTCGGCGCCCAGAATGCCGCCGTGACCCTCATCCAGCTCATGGAGAAGGCCGAGGACGGTCTGACCCTGCCCGTGGGTGTGATCGAGGATGCCCCCAAGTGTACCTGGCGCACCGTCATGATCGACCTGGCCCGGGACTGGCACGAGCTGCACGTCCTCTACGAGTACGTGGATATGTGCCGCTTCTACAAGGTCAAGTACCTCCACCTCCACTTCACCGATGACCAGAGCTATACCCTGCCCTCGAAGGCATTCCCCAAGCTCCCCACCGAGGGTCGCCACTACACCGAGGCCGAGATCAAGGGTCTGATCGCCTATGCCAAGTCCCGCGGGGTGGAGCTGATCCCCGAAATCGACGTGCCCGGCCACACCACCTCCTTCGCCGCCGCGTACGGCGAGATCTTCGGCACCGACGGCATCATCTGCCTCTCCGAGGAGTCCATGGCGGGAATGGCTACCCTGTTCCGTGAGCTGTGCGAGCTGTTCGCCGACTCCGAGTACATCCACCTGGGCGGCGACGAGGCGGCTATCGCCAAGTGGATCACCTGCGATAAGTGCCTGGCCGCCTTTAAAAACCGCGGTGTGGACGTGGATACCTACCTCGCCACCGAGGAGGGCAAAAAGGAACTGACCGAGCTGATGTACGCCACCTTTATCAAGGATATCTGCGAGGTCATCCTCTCCTGCGGCAAAACCCCCGTGGTCTGGGAGGGCTTCCACAAGAGCATGAACCACCTCATCCCCCGTCAGTCGGTGATCGTGAGCTGGGAGAACTTCTACCAGACCACCCCCGAGCTTCTGGAGGCAGGCTTCCGCGTGGTCAACGGCGCATGGAAGCCCATGTACGTGGTGACCCCCGTGGTCTACTGGTCCCCCGAGGAGGTCTACAACTGGGACGTCTACACCTGGGGCGCGGTGCATCCCGGCTCTCCCTACAACCAGAATCCTCTGCACATCGACCCCACCATGCAGGTGGAAGGCGGTCAGCTCCTGGCCTGGGGCGACCAGATCGTGGTCAAGTACCCCGTGGTAGCCGAGGGTGTCCGCGAGGAGCAGAGACTCATCGAGGAACGCACCCCCTGCCTGTCCGAGAACGTGTGGAACCGCGTCAAGCCTACGGATTGGGCAGAGTTCAGCGGCAGAGCCGCACAGGTGGCGGAGCTGTACGAGGCGTTCAGGAGCAATAAGTAAATTGCAGTTTATGGGGGAACGGGGGAACGGCCTCCGGCGGCCAAGAACCTTTTTGGAAAAAGGTTCTTGGATCTCCAAAAACTTTCAAAAAAGCATAGATATGCCAAGAGATTTGATAGTGGGTAGCATAGGGAAAACCCCCATGGGGCCCCTTCCCCATTGGTATATTTGATTTGTGAAAGGGATATGCATCCCACCGATAAACCCAAATTTAAAGAAAGGAGCCCCGCCATGTCCCCCACCTACACCCCCATCCTCACCCCCGAGGACGCAAAGAGCTTCGTGGAAGCCGTCAACTCCCTCCACGACGGCGAGATCACGGCCATCAATTACCAATTCAACGGCATCACCAAGCTCCCCGAGGGCGGGCATATGTATGCCCCCGACATGACCGAAATGCGCATCACGGTGCTGGTCACCTCCATCTGGGACAGCGTGGTGGAGCTGGTCTTTGAGGCTTTGGACGATTGGCAGCTCGGCGGCCACAGCGGGAGCTGTATCTACGACATTCTGGTGGACTTCAGCGACCGGGGCTTCGTGATCTGGACGACGGGCTGCTCCACCGACATAGCCGTCATGCGGGAGGAGGATTTCGTTATCGCCCGCCGTATGAAGTGGCGCTTTGTTGAGGATAACCGCCCCGACGAATACAAGTAAACCGCGCAATAGCGCAAACAGGAGTAACACATGGAATTTCTATACTGGCTCGAATCCATCCGCAACCCCATCCTGGACACCCTCATGCTGATCTTCACCGAGTTCGGTAACGAGCTGCTCTTCATCGTAGCGGGGCTTCTCATGTTCTGGTGCATTGACAAGAAGCAGGGCTATTTCATCCTGCTGATCGGCTTCTTCGGGGTCTACATCAACCAGTTTTTGAAGATCGCCTGCCGCATCCCCCGCCCCTGGGTGCTGGATCCCAATTTCACCATCGTGGAGGCTGCCCGCGAGGCCGCCTCGGGCTACTCCTTCCCCAGCGGACACACCCAGACCGCCGTGGGCTGCTACGGTGCCCTGGCCGTCTGCCGTAAGGAGACATGGGTCAAGATCGTGGGCATCGTCATGTGCCTGCTGATTCCCTTTACCCGTATGTACCTGGGTGTCCACACCCCTTGGGACGTAGGCGTGTCCATTGTCATCGCCCTGACCCTCATCTGCATCCTGTGGCCTCTGTTCTGTGAGTTTGGTCATCAAAGAAAGCTCGTGTACCCCCTCATGGGCGTGCTGTCGGTCTTCGCCGTGGCCTTCCTGCTCTTCGTGACCCTCTACAAATTCCCCTCCGACATCGACGCGGCCAACTTTGAGAGCGCCGTCAAGAACGCCTACAAGTTTCTGGGCTGTACCCTGGGCATGTGGGTCATCTACGAGGCGGATGCCCGCTTCATCAGGTTTGACACCAAGACCGCCAAGTGGTGGGCACAGATCATCAAGCTGGCGGTGGGCTTCGGGCTTCTGCTTTTGGTGATGGAGGGCTCCAAGCCTCTGTTCAATCTCATTTTCCAGGGCAACTACATCTCCTACGCGATCCGCTACTTCTGTACCGTCCTCTTTGCGGGGGCTGTGTGGCCGCTGACCTTTAAGTGGTTCGCGAAGTTGGGAGTCAAGAAAGCATGACGGACATTCGACTTTCACCCTTGCGCGAGGCAGACCGTCCCGCCTACGAAGCCCTCTACGAGTCCTCCTTCCCCGCCTCGGAGCGCAAGGAGCTTGGCTATATGCTTTCGGGTGAGCACGCCTCCGCTTACGAGGTGCTGGTCATCTCCACCCCCGACTGCCCCGTGGCGGGCATGGTCATCACCGTGACCCACGGGGATCTCACCATGCTGGACTACCTCGCCATCTCCCCCGACCTCAGAGGACAGGGGCTGGGTCATGCCGTCCTGCCCATGATCCGCGACCGCGTGAAGGAGAGGATAGGCGGTCACTTCTTCCTGGAGATCGAGACCCCGCCCCCGCTCTGCATCCCCCGCGATCCCTGTGACAACGCGGAGCAGAGGGTGCGCCGTAAGGCCTTCTACGCCTCGGCGGGCATGGTGGAAACGGGTGTGCGGGCGTTCATTTACGGAAACGATATGGAGCTGCTGGCCTTTCCCGAGGACGCGGGGGCGATCACCTTTGCGGGGTACGATGCCCTGCTGAGGGCCACCTTCCCCAAGGGGATGGAGGCCGAAAAGATCTGAATCAAAGGGGGAGGCCGACACGTCTCCCCTTTTGCGATCCCAAAAAATTTCAAGAAATATCATGTTTTCGGTATCCCTCCCCCGAAAAATATCGTCTATACCTTACGAGGGGACATCCCGCCCCTCCATCTCCCTGAAAAGGAGGCAACCAACCGTGAAAGATACGACCACCGCCGCCCTCCCGTCAGACGAGGCCATTATCGACCTCTACTGGAATCGGGACGAGGCCGCTATCGCCGAGACCGACCGCAAGTACCGCGGGTATCTCCATACCGTAGCTTGGAATATCGTAAAGGACGAGCAGGACTGCGAGGAGTGCCTCAACGACACCTACCTCAAGACCTGGAACTCCATCCCGCCTCAAAGACCCAACTGCCTGAAGGCCTTCCTCACCAAGATCACCCGCACCATCGCCATCGACCGCTACCGCAAGGAGCGGCGGCAGAAGCGGGTGCCTTCTGAGTGCACCCTATCCCTGTCCGAGCTGGCCGAGACCTTGTGCGGGGACTCCCCCGAGGTGGAGTACGAATCCGCTCTGGTGGGCAAGGTCATCAACGATTACCTGCGCACACTGCCCGAGCGGGATATGTGTTTGTTCGTCAGCCGCTACTTCTGCTCGGATCCCATCGGGGACATTGCAGAGAAGTGCGGCATGAGCGAGTCGGGGGTCAAGAAGGCCCTTGCGCGGCTCCGTGAGGGGCTGCGGGAAAAGCTGGAAAAGGAGGGGATCAAGCTGTGAAACGACCCAATGAAAAGAAGCAGGATCTGCTGTTGGATGCTCTGTCCTGCATTGACGAGGATATTTTAGCGAGGGGTCTGGCTCTCCGTGACGGAGCCGCCGCGCCCGCGCCCAAGGCGGCTGAGCCTGCGCCCAAGGCTCCCCGCCCCGCCACCGTCATTCCCCCGCTGTACGATCTGACCCGACAGCCCGACAAGCCCCCGAAGAAGAGCCCCTGGCGGGTGATTTCGGTGGTAGCGGCGGCCTGCCTGCTCCTTTGTGTCGTCCCTCTGTCCATGTGGATGGTGGGGAGCATGACCAAGAACGATGCCGAGGCGGGAGACACCCTGTTCGATAGTATCGGCACTCACGCGGGGATTCAAAACGGGACGAGCGCGGAGGACTTCCTCCCGGGTGCGCCCGGTGACGGCTGGGGGGAGAATGACGCGCCCGAGGCGGAATGCCCCGTGGATACGGAGGTGTTCGAGGAATCCTTCGAGATCATGGCTCCCGAGGGTGCTGAGACCGATGGCTGGCAGGATCCGGAGGCAGATACAGAGGGCGTGATCTTCCCCACCAAGCCCTACTCCCCCGAGGCGTGGGTGTGGAATACCGTCTCCCATACCAACGGCTACGCCGAAAAGAACATCCAAGTGACCCTTCCCGGTCAGCCCGATCGTATACTGAACTACTTCTACACCGCCACGGTGGAAACCTTTGCGGGATCACAGGCTGATCAGGATGCCTTCCGCGACCAAAACGTCAGCCCCGAGGATGCGCTGGTGCTGGATCTCTTCGCCCAGTACTGCATGAGCCTGTATACCATGGATTACGGCTCCCACTTCCTGCTGTTCCATCCCGCTATCGTAGAGGAAAGGTTCACCAAGGAGGTAGCTCCCCATTCCTACGAGGCTGCTCTGGGTACCATCAACACCCTTTTGGGTCTCATGCTCCCCTACGATACCGTCTCGGCGGATATCACCCTGACAGGCAACTATGCGCTGACGGGTGATGCCCTTGACGAGTACCTGGCCGATCTGCGAAAGCGCACCGAGTCTGCTGGACTGTCCATAGAGAATGTCACCGCCGCCCGCTGCTTCACCGCCGAGAGCATCCTGACGGTGGGCGGTCGCTTCACTCCCGAGGAGTGGGGCTACGGGCCGGACTTCTACTGCTTTGAGTATGATGGGGTCTGGTATCTGGACGGTCGGAACATGGACGATGACCTCTGCATCGACTTTGCCCTGTCCGGCACGATCCAAGGCACGGGCTACCTCCGCCCCGAGACCTACGAAGGCACCGTGGCCGTCATAGAGGAGGGCTATCTCTTCATGGACGATGGAACGGTCTTCTACACGGATGCCGTCGTCTCCGAGCAGATCGCGGGACACCGTCTGTCCGTCGGGGACAGCGTGTCCATTCGGCATTACGATTTCGGACTTGCCGTGAGCGATGAAGCATACGGTGCGGGGATCCTTGACGGTGAAGGGATCCTATACAAGGCAGTCCAACTGACCGTTATTGAACGAGATGAATAAAAAGAGATCCCGCAGGGCATCACGCTCTGCGGGATCTTCTTACGCGGTTCATAGGATTCGTCTTGGTGGCGGCTGATAGCCGCCGCTACGGAACGTGCTATGTTATGTGTCCCTCTTCCCTCACCCGTGGGAGTCCGTCCGCGCCACGGTACAAAGGATCACGCTCCTTGCCCCCGCCTCCACCAAAAGTGCGGCACAGCGGTTCAGAGTCGCCCCCGTGGTACACAGATCGTCGCAGATCACCACGGTGCGGTCGCGGACGATCTCGGCGGCTGTATCGGACAGGACATAGGAGGAGGTGGCGTTGACTTCTCTCTCGGCGGCGTTCAGGGTCTTCTGCTCGGCGGTCTTGCGGTGGGTTCGCTTTATGAGCGGGGCAAAGTCACCGTCACAGGCCACCGCCAAGGCCTTGGCCAGCCTCCTCGCTTGGTCGAAGCCGTCCTCGCGGACAGCCGAGCGGCGGCGGGGCGGGTAGGTAAAGAGCAACGGCCTATCCTCCCCCACAGGCGCGCAGGTAGGCAGGGTGGCGGCGGCATCCAACAGGCGGGGTGCCAGCCGCTCCGCCACGAAGGCGAATACGCGGGGATCCCCTTGGTGCTTGACGTGGTAGATGAGCTTTTCGGGCACACCGTCGGCATGACCCGGGCGGTAGTGGACGAGGTAGACCAGCCCGCGGCTCGCGTCGGCGGCGGCATGATCGGCGGCCTCGGTCATGGCGGTCTCCCAGGCGGTACGGCAGAGGGGGCAGAAGACCGTGGCGCGCTTCGCAAAGGGAGGGAGGAGATCGTCACAGCCCACGCAACGGGGCGGGAAAAGGAGGTCGCGGGCGGCGGATGCGGTTCGGTGGAAGCCGTTCCCCTTACCCATTACGGGACAGCTCCTTCATGAGACGGCAGACCAGCTTCTGGGATTCCCTCGGCAAGCCGTAGAACATCTCGGTCAGCTCGTCCGCCGAAATGACCTCGCCCTTTTCCTCCTCGGTCTCGGTGAAAAACTCCGCGAGCGTGATACCAAAGCCCTTGCAGATGGCCTCCAAGGTAGCAATGGAGGGTTGGGTCTCCCGATTGAACATATTAACGAGGGTAGATTGGGGCACTTCAGATTCCTCAGAAAGGCGGTAAACCGTCCATCCCCGCTCCAAGCGCATACGGTTGATCTTCCTTAATGCGTCCATATTTACCTCCCAAATGGAATGTAGTAAATATATTATAGCGAATATGGACGAATAAATATTTATCCTTATGGGTTCTATTAACAACTCATTTGAGTATAAAATAATCCAAAAGCTGATTCTATGTGTTTGCACCAATGAAAAAGCGACACGAAAGTTCCCTGTCGCATCGCCTTATCGATTCACTTTCGGATTATCGGTTCGCCCCATAATATAATCCATGCTGACACCGTAGTAGTCAGCCAAGATCATGAGTGTATCGGTGGGCGGGATCCGCACGCCATTTTCATACTTTGACAAAAGTGCCTGTTCAATGCCCGTTTCCATCTGTACTTGGAGTTGGGTCTTTTCTTTATAGAATCGCAGTTCCTTCAATCGGTTGATCATAACCCCCTCCTTTATTCTCTTATGACATTTTATCATATCGGCACACGGCGTGTCATGACATTTTGTCATGTCAAATAGAGGTGGGTTAGATCGGTTTACTTTCAAATTTGGGTTTGTCGGTAACAGAAATCCATTGTAGGGGAGGGGCTTGCCCCTCCCGCGGGCGACCACATGGGGTCGCCCCTACACACATTTTTTTAAAAACAGTATAATCAAAAATTTGTTGATACACAATAAGATTTGCTCGTAGGGGCGGCCCCATGTGGCCGCCCGTGAACGCGCGAAGCGCGTTCAATTCCGAAGGAATAAAACACACCGCTAAACCCCAATTTGAAGGTCAGCCGAATCGCCACACTGCCATTCCCCCCAAACAAAAAACCCCGCAGAGCCAACGCCCTGCGGGATTCATGTTACATATTCTGATGGAACTCCGACAGCTTCAGCCCCGGATTCTTATCCAGCGCCCAGTCGATCTCGTAGTCGCCCACGAAGACCAGGAGGTTCCTTCCCTTCACGTCCTGTACCCACTTGGTGTTCTGCATGAGGCGGAGGGAGGCGGGGTTCAGCTCGGCGGGATCGTTGTCGATGTAGCGGATGAGCTGGTGGGGGGTGTCCCGCTTGTAGTACTTCACGCCGTACTCGGATTCCATGCGGAACTGCAGCACGTCGAACTGCAGCACGCCGACCACACCCACGATGACCCGCTCCATACCCGTACCGGGCTCAAAGAAGATCGGGATGGCACCCTCCTGGGCGATCTGGGTCATGCCCTTGGCGAACTGCTTGCGCTTCATGGAGTCGATCTGCTCGATGACGGCGAAATGCTCGGGGGCGAAGGTGGGGATGCCCGCGTACTGGATCTTGGCACCCTTGGCGCAGATGGTGTCACCGATGGAGAAGATACCGGGATCGAACACGCCGATGATGTCGCCCGCGTAGGCGGTGTCGATGATCTCGCGCTCCTGGGCCATCATCTGCTGGGGCTGGGAGAGCTTGACTGGCTTGCCTGCCTGCACGTGGAAATACTCCTCCCCGCGCTCGAACTTACCCGAGCAGATACGCATGAAGGCGATACGGTCGCGGTGAGCCTTGTTCATGTTGGCCTGGATCTTGAAGACGAAGGCGGAAAAAGGCTCGTCGAAGGGAGAGATCTCGGTGGGCTCCACGGCGGGATGGACGCTCTTGTGGGACAGGGGGGCGGAGGTCATCTCCAGGAAGCGCTCCAGGAAGGCCTCCACGCCGAAGTTGTTCAGAGCCGAGCCGAAGAACACGGGGGAGAGCTGACCGCAGCGCACCTTCTCGATATCGAAATCGAAGCACGCGCCGTCCAGAAGCTCGATCTGCTCGGTGAGGATCTCGCGGGCGCGCTCACCGATGAGGCTGTCCATCTGCTCGGTATCGTTGATATCACACTCGATGCCCTTGAGTCTCTTGCGACCTGCGTGGCGCTCGTCGAAGGTGAGGATGGACTGGCGATCCCGCTCGTAGACACCCTTGAACTCCACGCCGCAGCCGATGGGCCAGTTCATGGGGTAGGTGCCGATGCCGAACTCCTTCTCCAGCTCGTCGATGAGGTCGAAGGGGTCTCTTGCTTCTCTATCCATCTTGTTGATGAAGGTGAAGATGGGAATGTGCCGCATGGCGCAGACCTTGAAGAGCTTACGGGTCTGGGGCTCGATACCCTTGGCGCCGTCAATGACCATGACCGCGCTGTCGGCGGCCATGAGGGTACGGTAGGTATCCTCCGAGAAGTCCTGGTGGCCGGGGGTGTCCAGGATGTTGATGCAGAAGCCCTCGTACTCGAACTGCATGACGGATGAGGTGACCGAAATACCTCTCTTCTTCTCGATCTCCATCCAGTCGGAGGTGGCGTGGCGGTCGCTGGACTTGCCCTTGACCGCGCCCGCAGACTGGATCGCACCTCCGTAAAGGAGGAACTTCTCGGTGAGGGTCGTCTTACCCGCGTCGGGGTGGGAAATGATGGCGAACGTCCGACGACGCTCGATCTCCTGCTTGAAGTCTGCCATGTGGGTGGGTTCCTTTCTTTCTATGGGTGCCCCGTGGGGGGAAATGTGTATACGTATCAATCTTATCTATTATAGCCGAAAAACGCCGTTCTGTCAATGGTGGGGAATACAAATTTTTCATTGGTTGGAGAGGATTTACCGAACATCTTGACAAATGAGGGCGACCGTGGTAGAATAAGAGCGGTCATATGACCCTTAGGGGTTACCTGCTTTGCCCTCGGGTAAAGCAACGGTGGCGGCTTGCTTCCTCTTTCGGTTTTACCGCGGAGAAGCGAATTTCTGATTGGAATCATTCAGCCTTCTCCGACAAAACGCGGGGGAGGTGATGCACATGGTTACATGGATCGAGCTGATCGCGCTTCTGGCGTTGATCGCCCAGATTATTGGCATTTGTGTCAGCATCTATCTGAACAATAACAAAAAGAAATAACCGCCTACACCTTGCACGTTAAGACGGTTATTTCTTGACTTGTAAGGGAAGCAACCGTCAGTCGTTCTCGACGGTAGCCCCTTCGTACTCTTATTATACCGCAAAGGGACTGATTTGTCAACCCCTTTGCGGTATTTTCTTTTCAACGCTTCCCTTACTGTTTCTTCCAGTCCTTTACGGGGGTGATGCACTTGGCCACCTCACGGAGTCTTTCCATGATCGCTTGGAAGCGCGGTTCCTCGCGAATGGCATCGTAACGGCTCTGATGCTTCATTTTGTAATAGCAGAAGTATGCGGTATTGATGTGCTTATTGCTCCATTCTTCACCGTAAACCAAGCAATTCGTAAAGGGGGATGTGAAGGGATCCCCGGGCTTGGCAGCTTCGGCGGCAACAGCATGGTCACACATCTTTTCCAGAGCATCCAGCGTCTCTTCGGTCTTTCCTTGGGCAATCAGGTAGGTGGCCATAAAGCGGTAAACCTTTGCCACATCACCGTGATAGTGATTGAGGTTCTCGCCAAAGATCATGTGGTAGAGGTCAATGACCTGCCGATAGTAGGCGATCTTTTGATCCCACCCCTCGGGATCATTGGGGATAACGCAGGCGATATAGTCGGTGAGACATGCGCAAAGTCTGTCAGCCAACTGCTCCATATATTCCTGCTTGGGCTTTTGGTCTCCGCCGTTTCCGCTCAAAATGGCACTGCGCGTAACCTCTCGGCAATTCCGCATGGACGGCAGAGTAGCCATGATACGCTCCGCGCGCAGAGTATCGTGAAAGCCGTTATAGTACAAGGATGCCAGACGGGTGATCATACTGTTTTTGAATTCCTGATCCTCCGTACGGTCGATGAGGGCAAGATAGATTTTTTCGGCCTCAGTCAACTCTGCCAGATGGGATTCAGCCTCCCCGTCCCACATGTAGACGCGGCATAGGGTATTGGCCAGATGCGCCTGAATCCTTTCGTCGGAGGGGAATTCAGCCGTAAACTTTCTTGCTTCGGGAATGGCAGTTTCTTTGCTTCCCAACTCATCATGCATAGCAATGACGTCATATATCTCCGCGAGTCTCTTTTCCTTTTCTGTTCGGTTCAGCCCCAGCAGCTCGTCGGTGCTGACCGAGAAAAACTCCGCGATGGAGGGCAGAAGCTCGATATCGGGGTAGCTGGTCTCGGACTCCCAGCGGGAGATGGCCTGGGGGGTACAGCCCAGGAAGGTGGCGAGCTGATCCTGCGTGACTTTGTTCTTGGTGCGGAGGCTTTTGATGGTAGTTCCGATCTTCAGGTTCATGTTGTCTCCTTATTTTGTTTTTCGTGTATGGTTGGTAGGTGTGTTGTAAGCTTACGCCTATATCATACCACAGAAAGACGCAAAAATCAATTATCAATCGGTTGTTGCGGGGTTAAGAGTTGGTTAACATCGGGGGTAAGAAGACCGTCCCCACGGGGAGGACGGTCATCTTCTTATTTCGCCACCACGTTTTCCTTCCCCAAAATCCCTTCCAATCTTGTCAGCACGAAGGGCGTAGCCTTCATGCGCAGATTGCTGGCATAATACTTCCCGTCGCTCATGTCGTAGAAGATCACGGCAGTAGTCCCGTCGCAGAAGATCTCGGCGAGATTGAGGGCTTTCTTGTAGGCCTCTCCCTCTCGGTCGGGGACGCGGAGGTAGAGCTTTTGCGGGGGGGCGGCGGGGGTGGGCTTGGGTGCGGGCTTGGGCGCGGCCATGGACTCGTAGGGATTGTATGCGGGCTTTTGAGTCTGCGCCGAGGGCATGGATTCGTAGGGGTTGTACGCAGGCTTGGAAGTCTGCGCCGAAGGCATGGACTCATAAGGATTATACGCGGGCTTGGGAGCCTGCGACGAGGGCATGGATTCATAAGGATTATACGCGGGCTTTCCCTCGGTAGCGGGCTTGGGCGCGGGGGTGGTCTGTTGGGGCTTGACGGTGGGCGCGGGCGCGGGCTTGGACGCAGGCTTCTCTGCGGGCTTGGGCGCACCGTTGAAGTGGGCGTTGTCCACCAGCTTTCCCATGACCGAAACCAGGATCTTGGGGGATTCCTCCTCACGGACAGACAGATTGCCCTCCACGAAGACGGCTTCGTCGGCCTCGATGATCTCCCCGTACTGGGTAAAGGTCTTGGGGAAAGCCAGGCACTCGATGACGCCGCCCGAGTCCTCCACCGTGAAGAAGGCCATGCGCTCCTCCTTCTTGGTGGTTTTCAGAGTGACACCGCTCACGATACCCGCGATCTTGACTCGGGCGCGGTCGGGCAGAGCGGGGGTGTCGGTCTCGCCGGCGTTGCCGTCAACGCTCTCGCCTGCGGGAACGATCTCGGAGATCTGCATGGGCTGCAGAGCCTCCACGCACTTGGAAAAATCGTCCAACAGCTGACCCGAGAAGAACATCCCCGAGGCTTCCTTTTCCAGCATGAGCATTTCACGGAGGGTATGCGGGCGTACTTCGGGATAGCTGAAGGAGGGGGCGGTGTCTATGATATCCTCGGCCATGGAGAACATATCCATCTGCCCCTCCAGGTTGGCGCGGTTCTTGGCGGACAGGGTGTCGATCATGGTCTCAAAGACCGCCAGGAGCTGGGCGCGGTGGTGGGGGAGGGTATCGAAGGCACCCGCCTTGATGAGAGCCTCCACCTGCCGCTTGTTGAGATCGTGACCCGACAGGCGGTCGAGGAAGTCCTCGAAGGAGGCAAAGGGCTTGCGCCGTCTTTCGTTCAGAATGGCGCGGAGGAAGGCCTCGCCCACGTTCTTGAGGGCCAGGAGACCGTAACGAATGTGACCGCCCCGCCCCGTTTGGGTGGCGTGGAAGTCCATCTGGCTCTCGTTGATATCGGGGGGGAGCACCTGAATGTCGTATTTGGCACACTCGGCGGTGTACTCCGCCATCTTGGGCTGGTTGCCCAGCACCGAGGTGAGGAGCGCGGCAAAATACGCCCCGGGGTGGTGGGCTTTCAGGTAGGCGGTGCGGTAGGAAATGAGGGCATAGGCGGCGGCATGGGACTTGTTGAAGGCGTAGTTGGCAAAGCTCCCCATATCGTCGAAGAGCTTTTCGGCCTCGACATGGGTCATGCCGTTCTTTTCCGCGCCCGCCACGAAGTCCGCCCGCTCGGCTTCCAAAACAGACGCTTTTTTCTTGGACATGGCACGGCGCACAATATCCGCGTGGCCGTAGGTATATCCTGCCATGACGCGGAAGATGCTCATGACCTGCTCCTGGTACACCGTCACGCCGTAGGTGGAGGACAGGACGGGCTCCAGGAGAGGGGAGGGGTACTTCACAAGGGAGGGATCCTCGCGGTTGGCGATGTAACGGGGGATAGCCTCCATGGGGCCGGGGCGGTAGAGGGCGATGGCGGCCTCAATATCGCCAATGGCGCGGGGCTTCAGCCCCGTCAGCATCTGCCGCATGCCTCCCGATTCCAGCTGGAACACGCCCAGGGTCTGCCCGCGGCTGATCAACTCATAGGTTTCGGGATCGTCCAAAGGGACACGGTCAAGGGAAAAATCGGGGTCGGACTCCCTCACCTGCGCCTCGGCATCGTGCATGATGGTAAGGTAGCGCAGACCCAAAAAGTCGAATTTCAGCACACCCAGCTTGGCCACGGTGTCCATATCGTACTGGGTGACGGTGGTGCCGTTGTTGACGGCCAGGGGCACGAAATCGCACACGGGGCGGTCGGTGATGACGATGCCCGCGGCGTGAACAGAAGCGTTGCGGGGCATACCCTCCAGGGACATGGCAGTATCCACCAGCTTCTTGACCGCCTCCGAGCCTTCATAGAGGGCTTTCAGATCTGGGAGCCGCAGAGCCTCCTTGATGGTAATGCCCAGCTCCTGGGGCACAGCGCGGGCCACCACGTCCACGTCGGCGTAGCTCATGCCCATGGCGCGGCCCGAATCCCGAATGGCGGCGCGGGCGGCCAGGGTGCCGAAGGTGATGATCTGGGACACGTGATCCCGTCCGTACTTATCGGCCACGTAGGATATGACCTCGTCGCGGCGGTTGTAGCAGAAGTCCACGTCGATATCGGGCATGGACACGCGCTCGGGGTTGAGGAATCGCTCAAAGAGCAGGTCAAAGGCGATGGAATCCACCTCGGTGATGCCGATGCAGTAGGCGACGAGAGAACCCGCGCCGGAGCCACGGCCGGGGCCTACGGGGATATCCTTGGATTTGGCGAAGTTGACGTAGTCCTGCACGATGAGGAAGTAATCGTCATAGCCCATGCTCCCAATCACGCCCAGCTCGTAGGCGATGCGGTCGCGGTAGGCCTGCTCGGAGTGCTTGCCGTCATCAAAGACGATTTGACCATCCCGCACACGGCGGGAAAGCCCCTCCTCGGTAAGGCGGGCGAGGTACTCCCCCGCGGCCAGCCCGTCGGGACAGGGGAATTTGGGCAGGTAGGTCTTGGTGAAATCGAATTCCAAATTGCACCGCTCAGCAATGCGGACGGTGTTCTCAATGGCACCGGGATAGCGGGAGAAGAGCATCTCCATCTCCCCCGTGTCCTTGTAGTAGAATTCGTCGGTGGCAAAGCCCACCTTGCCGTCCTCGCCAACGGTGCGCCCCGTCTGGATACAGGTCAGCACCTCCTGCATGTAGGCGTCCTCGCGGCGGAGGTAGTGGCAATCGTTGGTAGCCACCAGCGGGAGGTCGCACTCCCGCGTCAGCCTCATGAGAGCGGGGAGGATCTGCCTCTCCTCGAGGAGGTTGTGGTTCTGGATCTCGATGTAGTAGTTCCCCGCTCCGAAGACGGCGGACATGGTGAGGGCGGCGTTCTTGGCCCCCTCGTAGTCCCCCGCCAAGAGCCGCTTGGGGATGTCACCCGACAAACAGGCCGACAGGGCGATCAGACCCTTGTGGTGGCGGCGCAACAGCTCCATATCCACGCGGGGACGGCCGTAAAAGCCCTCGGTAAAGCCCGCCGAGACCAAAGTCATGAGGTTTTGGTAGCCCTCCATATTCTCGCAGAGGAGGACGAGGTGGTTGTAAGCCCCCTCGCGGCCCTGCATACCCGTCTTGTCGAAGCGGGAATTGGGGGCGACATAGACCTCACAGCCGATGATGGGCTTAATACCCGCCTTCTTACAGGCCTCGTAGAAGGAGACTGCGCCGTACAGCACGCCGTGATCCGTAATGGCCACGGCATCGTGACCGCACTCCTTCACCCGCGCGGGGAGGTCGGATATACGGCACGCGCCGTCCAGAAGGCTGTATTCGGTGTGGAGGTGAAGATGGACGAAGGTGCCCATGGGCGGTCTCCTTTCTAAGTTTCAAATTTGGGTTTGTCGGGCGGAGCCCGTCACGCCCGTAGGGCATATCGCGCCCGAAGGGCATATCTCGCCTGCAAGGCAAATCGTGCCCGAAGGGCATCTCGCAAACTCCTAAAAAGGCTGATTTCGCCTAACGGCGAGCGATATGCGCTTCGCGCGAGATATGCCCGCTGGGCGCGATATGCCCGTTGGGCGCGATATGCCCTTCGGGCGTGAACAGACCGCTAAACCGCAATTTACTGTTCGGGCAAAACCTCTTTCGCTCGGTAGATCAGACTCGCATTCCCTTTCTTATCCACCACCAAAATGGCCTGCTCTGCCTCCCCCTCCTCATCCACGATGCGGAAGGGCTCGCGGCGGGCGGCCTTCAAGGACAGAAAGCCTGCGGACAGGACGAACTCGTCCCCGTCCAGGGTGACGGTCATTTTCCCCGTGAATTTATTGAGGGAATAGGTAACGGTATGGGTGGGCGCATCGGCAGGGATGCGCCACGTAATGATTTTCGCCATGGATCATCCTCACTTGGCGGCCGCCTCGGTGGCGGCGGTCAGGGTGTTCTGCATGAGCATGGTGATGGTCATGGGGCCCACACCGCCTGGGACGGGGGTGATGTAGGAGGCCTTGGGCGCGACGGTGGCGAAGTCCACGTCACCCGTGAGCTTGCCGTCAGCCTTGCGGTTCATGCCCACGTCGATGACCACGGCCCCCTCCTTGACCATGTCTCCCGTGACGAAATCGGCCTTGCCGATGGCCACAACCAGAATATCGGCGCGGCGGGTCACCTCGGAGAGATCCTTGGTGCGGCTGTGGCAGATGGTCACGGTGCCGTTGGCCTGGAGCAGGAGCATGGCCATGGGCTTGCCCACGATGTTGGAGCGGCCCACCACCACGCACTCCTTGCCTGTGCAGTCGATGCCGGAGCGGCGGATCAGCTCCATGACGCCTGCGGGAGTGCAGGGGAGGAACTTCTGGTTCCCAATCATAATTCTGCCGACGTTATAGGGATGGAATGCGTCCACGTCCTTCTTGGGGTCGATGCGGAGCAGGATGGACTCCTCGTTCAGATGCTTGGGCAGAGGCAGCTGGCAGAGGATGCCGTGGATGGCGGGGTCGGCATTGAGCTTGTCCACCAATGCCTCCAGCTCCTCCTGTGTGGTCTCCTCTGGCAGCTCGTAGGCCTCGGAGTAGAAGCCCACCTCCTCGCAGGCTCTCCGCTTGTTGCGGACGTAGACCTGGGAGGCGGGGTCGGTGCCCACGATGATCACCGCCAGACCGGGGGTGATGCCCGTCTCGGCAATGAGCTTTTGGGTATTTTCCTTGATCTCCCCGCGGACGGCGGCGGAGATGGCTTTTCCGTCGATGATGTTGGCCATGGTCTGATTCTCCTTTATTCGGTATCGGTATCGTCCGCGGCGGTGTTCTCGCCGTCGGCGGTCGGGAGGGGAG
Organism: Eubacteriales bacterium; assembly: GCA_045128275.1. Taxonomy (GTDB): domain Bacteria; phylum Bacillota; class Clostridia; order Oscillospirales; family CAG-272; genus CAMEON01. The sequence continues at coordinate 55,070 of JBGVRH010000051.1, forward strand.
ACCCCTCCTCTGCGGGATCGGCGGTATTCTCCTCTGCTTGGGTCTCGGCGGCGTTCTCAACGCCATTCTCAGCGGTATCCTCGGCGTCAGTCTCGGTCGCAGCCTCCCCCTCGGCGGGCACAGCCTCCGCCCAGCGGACGGTGAGCCACTTATCCAGCTTGCCCTTGCTTGCCAGCACGAAGCCCGCGATCATGAGGCCCATGCCCGCGATGAAGCAGAAAGCACCCACCACCTGGGAGATGCGGAAGGGACCCACGTAGAGGCTATCGGTGCGCAGACCCTCAATGAACATCCGCCCAAAGCCGTACCACGCGAAGTAGGTGAGGGCCATCTGACCGTTGAACTTTTTCTTGCGGTAGATGCAGGCAATGAGGATAAAGCCCGCGACATTCCACAGGGACTCGTAGAGGAAGGTGGGGTGGTAGTAGTGCATGGTACTGCCCGTGTGGGTGTAATCCGAGATCAGACCCATGCGGAAGGGGTAGAGGAGGCTCCCCTCGGCCACCTCGTAGCCGAAGGCCTCACCGTTCATGAAGTTGCCCCAACGGCCGATGGCCTGGGCCAGCATGACACCGGGGCCTACGGCATCCATGACCTTCAAGGGGTTGATCTTCTTGTACACCGCCGTCAGCACCAGGGCGGTACAGCCCGCGATGATGCCGCCGTAGATGGCCAGACCTCCCTCCCACACGGCGATGACGTCGATGAAATTCTTGTACTCATGGGTATCCAGGGTGGTCACCACGTAGTAGAGGCGGGCGCCCAGGACACCGAAGAGGACGGTGAAGATGCCCATGTCCAGCACGTCGTCGGTGGTAAAGCCCTCTCTCTTGGAGCGGATGATGGCGTGGACAAAGGCGGCCACGATACCCAGCATGATGATGACGCCGTACCAGTAGATGGGCTTACCGAACAGCTCAAAGGCCACGCGGTCGACCGAAAACTCGCCGATGCCCAGGCCGGGGAAGGATACTGTGGTGCTCATAGGTTTTCCTTTCCGATCCCACAGGGATCAGTCGGTAGCCTCGGTGGGGAGGATGACCGACAGGGTGTACTGACTGTCACGGAAGGCCTTGGAGAAAAGCTCCGTAACGTCGCGGTAGGTGATGCTATCCATCACCGCAAAGAAATCGTAGGCGCAGAGGCCGTCCTGGGCGTAGCTGCCCAACAAGGAGGCAATGTCCTCGGTGGTGTCGAAGGTGGCCACGAGATCGGCGTAGACCACCCGCTTGGCCCGCTCGAAATCCTCTCGGGGCAGTCCCTTCTCACGGACACGCTCCACGAAGGACAGGAAGGCGGCCATAACCTCGTCGGGGTCATCGCATTCCCCCGACAGATCGAAGTAGCCGTAGGCGAAGGAGGCGGGCAGGCGGGGGGAGTCCCCCACCAGAAAGCCGTAGGACGTGCCGGGGCTGACCAGCCCTCTTTCAAACAAGTCGCTGTAAAAATCTCCCGCGTGGGAGAACAGGGTCTCGCACAGCACCGAGACCGTCATGTCCCGCTTCCACAAAGCCTCGGCACCTGCGGGCGGGTCGGGGTACTTGATCCCGATGGAGAACAGGGGCTTGGCCACTTGGCGGTAGGCCACGGTGCGGGGAGTAAAGGCGGCGGGGGACACCCGCACGCGGGGAGCGGTGATCCCCACGGGGAGCGGCTCTTTTTCGGGGAGGCCCGCCATGACCGATTCCGCCGTAGCCAGGATCTCCTCGGCCTCCACCCGTCCGCAGACCGTCAGGATCATGTTGTCGGGGCGGTAGAAGGTGTCGAAGGCCTCCCGCAGGACGGCGGGGGTGATCCGACGGATGGAGGACAGGCTGCCGCAGATCTCCTCACGGACGGGATGACGGCCAAAGAGGGCCGTTCTCGCGGCGGCCGAGCATCTCTCCCAGGGGTCGTCGGCATTCATGCGGATCTCCTCGGCGATGATCCCCCGCTCTCTGGCCACCGATTCGGGGGTGACGTACAGGGAGGAGACCATGGAAAGGAGGGCCTTCAGCCCCTCGGTAAAGCGGTCGGTGCAGGAAAAGTAGTAAACGGTGCGATCGTGGGAGGTGTATGCGTTGGACTCGGCACCCATGGCGGCGAAATCGTCGTCAAAGCTGTCGCTCCCCCCGTAGAGGTCGGGGTCACGCTCGAACATCTTGTGCTCCAGGAAATGGGCGGTGCCCATGGGGAGGGTACGCCCTCCCGAAAAACGATCCATGGAGCCGTAGCCCACGCTCACGGCGGCATGGTAGGTGTGTCTGTCCTTGGGGCAGATCAGGACACGGAGACCGCAGGGGAGTCGGGTCTCGGTGTAGCTCTCCTCCAGCCGCTCACAGGTGTGCAGGATGGGATCAGTCATCGTAGTCCTCCTCCTCTTCCCCGCAGGCGGTGCCGTTGAGGAAGAATACCGTGTCGGGCAAAAACGTCTTGGCGACCTTCGCCACATCGGCGGGAGTCACCTCCAGGATACGGGAAAGCTCATCCTCGGGGGTATCGGGGGTACCGTTCAGAAGGCGGTTCAGAGCAAAGACCTCCAGGGAGGACTGGCTGTCCCCCATCTGGCGGTAGGCGTTCTGCAGGGAGAGCTTGGCCAGCTCCACCTCCTCGGCGGTGATGCGCCCCTCTTGGATAGCCGTCAGCTCGGCGCGGATGGCATCCTCGGCCTCGGCGCGGTTCTCGGGGCTGATTCCGCAGGAGACCCAGAGGATGCCCTTGGTCATATCCAGGGCGGAATCACAGAAGTAGCAGAGTCCCCGCTCCTCCCGCACGTGACGGAAGAGCCGCGAGCTCTGCATGACCCCGAACAGCTCGTTGCAGACGGCGTAGGCCGCCAGCGCGTCGGGGGAATGCTTCAGAGTGGTGAAGTTCTCCCCGCAGGACCAGCCCATGCAGAGCTTGCCCTGGCTCACCTCCATGTCCTCCGACACGGCGCGAGGGGCGACGGGGGGGATGTGGGGGGGTGTGGGCGGGGTATGGATCAAGGCGGGAGTCCAACCGCCAAAGGCCTCGTCCCATGCGGCGGCCACGGTCTCTGCCGAGGCCCGTCCCGTATAGAAGACCTCCATGCGGGTGGCGTTCAGCAATGCCTGGTGGTGAGCCGTGACCTCATGGACGGTCATGGCCTCTACCTGCTCCACGGTACCGCCGATGGACAGGCCGTAGGGCTCCCCTTCGCACATGATCTCGCGGAGGCGGTTGCCCGCGTAGGCGCGGGTATCGTTGCGCAGGGAGCGAAGGCTGTCGCAGAGGGCGATCTTCTCGGCCTCTACGGCGGCTTTACGGAGGCAGCCGTCTCCGTCTCGCAGAGGGCGCAGGATCATATCCGCCAGCAGCTCCATGACCCCGCCCAAAATGTCCATGTGGGCATCCGCGGGGGGCAGGAAGGCCTGCTCGGGCATTTCGGCGGTGTAGCACACCACGTGGTTGTCCCCGTGGAGGTAGTTGCGGATGGTGAGGGTGGTGCCGTACAGCTCGTCCAGGCGGCGGTTGAGGAGAGCCAAGCGGGGGTAATGCTCGCTTCCCCGTCGGTAGATCCCAAAGAGCAGGGTAGTCAGCGGAGAGCCGTTGGGGTGGGCGGGCATCACCGTAAAGAGGCTGAGCCGCGCCGTCTTGAAGCGTCCGTCACGGGTGTGGCGGAGGGTGGCGGCGGGGTTGAGGGTGATCTCAGTCATGCTTGTGCTTGATCCCATCCCAGATCTCGTCCAGCTCGGCCATGGTCAAGGTCTCCATGTCCTTCCCCGCCTCCATGACGGCGTTCTCCACCTTCTCAAAGCGGTCGATGAACTTGTTGGTGGCGTGGAACAGAGCCTCCTCGGACTTGACCCCCAGCTTGCGGGCCAAGGACGTGACGGTGAGGAGCAGATCTCCCAGCTCCTCCTCCACGGCGGCCTGATCTCCCGACGCGGCGGCGGCCTTCACCTCGGCGATCTCCTCGTCCAGCTTCTTATACACCTCGTCGGCGTTGGCAAAGTCAAAGCAGGCAGCCTTCTTACCCACCTTCTGGGCACGCATGAGGGCGGGGTACATGGGCGGGATGGCGCGGAGCTTGTCGGTGACGGTGACTCTCTGCTTCTCCTCTCCCTTGATGGCCTCCCAGTTCTTCAGCACCTCGGCGGAGTTCTCCACCTCGACGGTGCCGAACACGTGGGGATGGCGGTGGATGAGCTTGGCGCAGATGTCATTGGAGACCTCGGCCATGCCGAAGACGTCATTTTCCTGCTCGATGCGGGCGTGGAAGACCACCTGCAACAGCACGTCTCCCAGCTCCTCCCGAAGGAGGACGGGATCCTCGGTGTCGATGGCCTCGATGACCTCGTAGGTCTCCTCAATGAAGTCATTGCGGATGGACTTATGGGTCTGCTCCATATCCCAGGGGCAACCACCCTCGCTTCGGAGAAGCTCCACGACGGTCACAAGGTCGTCGAAGGTGTAGGGGGCGTTCTTTTCCAGCAGGTAGCGGACGTTTGCGTCCCGCTGTTCTTTGGTCAGCTTATTCATGATGTAGTTCCTTCTTTTTATCTATAGGTAATTGTTTTCCGAGTAAAAGTGCGATCAGCAGCCCCGCTCCGTAGAGGCAGGCCACCGAGGCAACGGTACAGACCGTATGAAATGAGGTCACGGTCTGCCAGTCAAGCAGGGCGCGCAAAAGCTTGGTCAAGGTCACCGCTCCCACCGCCATGCCTGCGGGAAGTGCCACAACGGACAATCCCCCGCGGAAAGACGGGAGCATATCGGGGGCGTAGCGGGCGATGAAGCCCAGATTGCAGATCACGATGACGGTATCGCAGAGCAGAGAGCTGACGGGCGCGCCCGCCATGCCCCAGCTCTCCCGCCCCAACAGAATATAGGCGGTGATGATCTTTGCCCCCACTCCCAAGAGCATGGAGACAATGGGCTTGTGGGCCTTTCCCGCGGCCTGGAGCATAGCCCCCGTGACCGTGGTCAGACAGGCGGCGGGGACAGATAATCCCAGACAGGAGAGCCACGGCGCGGCCTGGGCTACCGCCTCGGGCTGACCCCGAAACAGGAGGCTCAGGATATCCTCGGCAAAGACGGCGATCCCCAAGGCTGCGGGGAATGCCAACATCAGCGTCACCCCCAAGGCCGAGGAGGCTGTTTTTTTCAGCTCGGGGATGCCCTCCCTTCCCTTTTTCAGAGCCGCCGACAGGGCGGGAGTGGCGGAGAGAGCCACCGACGTAGTCAAGGAGGGCAGGATGTTGAACACGGGCACCGCCAGGGTGGAGTAGCACCCGTACAGGGAGGTCGCCTCGGCGGCGGTGTAGCCCACGGCCTGCAAACGGCGCAGGATGAGGGCGAGGTCGATGCACTTGGTGAGGCTGATGATCCCCGCGCTCACCGTGACGGGGATGGCGGTGGCCAGCAGGGGCTTCAGGATGGGACAAGACTCACCCCGCGGAGTGACGGCGGGCAGAGGCTCGCGGCGGTCGGTCAGGGTCTTGTGGCAGAGGAGGTACATCACCGACAGGGCGGTGCCAACGGTCAGCCCCAGAACGGCATAGGCGGCGGCCACGGGGAGGGTCTCTCCTCTTGACTGAGCCAGACCCGCGAAGGCCAGCCCCAGAAACAGCTTGCCCGCCGCCTCCATGACCTGGGAGATGGCGGTGGGGAGCATCTGCCCCTTGCCCTGGAAGTAGCCCCGAAAGGCCGAGGACAGGCAGATGAGGAAGACGGTAGGAGAGATGGCCCGCATACAGGCGGCGGACAGGGGACTGCCCAAAAGGAATGCGAAGGGGGCGGATAAGCCCCACAGCAGGAGAGTCCCGAGGCCCCCCACCCCCGCAAAGAGGGCGAGAGCCACCCGAAAGACCCGTCCCGCATCGTGTGAATTGCCCTCGGCCTCAAAGGAGGCGATGAGCACCGACATGGCCACGGGAAGCCCCGCCGTGGAGATGACGCAGAACAGGGCGTAGAGCTCGTAGGCGGTGTTGAAATACCCCATGCCCTCGGTGCCGAGGTAGTTCAGAAGGGGGATGCGGTAGAAAAGTCCGATGACCTTGACGATTAGGGAGGACAGGGTCAGGATCCCCACCCCCGAGAGGAAGGAGGGGCGTTTGGTCTTTTGGTTTGGAAGCATGGCATACCTCGCGGAAAGGATTCCCTACAAGGTATGCCCAAGGCTTTGCTTTTATATCAGAATGAACTCGTGGTACAGGGAATTCTCCGCCAGGCAGGCGGGGTCGATGCCCTCCACCCCCTCCACCGAGGCAAGGATGCGGGCTGACCACTCCACCTCCAGCCCGTCGCAGGGCTGCTCGGCGAAGATGCGGCGAAGATGGGGAGCCAGCATGTGGATATCGAAGGCCATGTTGGAATCGATACCGTAGTCGCAGGTGTGGGCGTAGGGGTAGATGGACTTGACCTCGTTGTCACGGACGCTGTGCCACAGGGTGAGGGTGAAGTCGGGGGAGGTGCCCCGCTTGGCCTCGTCACGCACCAGGCGGCGGAGGAGTCGGATGTCGTCGGGCGCGAAGACCCGCTCGGAGCCGTCGGGGGCGACCAGCACAGTCTCCTTCATGACGTTGATGAAGATGCTCCGCTCGGGGATACCCGCAAAGAGGGCCGCCACCTCGGGGTAGACCGCCTGGATGCCCTCGAAGAGGAAGATAGGCTCCTCGTCCTCGGCCACGGTCAGCTCACGGTAGCCCTCGGTGTAGCCCGTGACGAAATCGAAGATGGGGATTTTCGCGCTTCCCTTCTCCATGAGGTCGCGGACACAGGCGGCCAGGGCGGGGAGGTCGATGGCGGCCACCGAATCGTAATCCAGCTTGCCGTCGGGACGGCTCTCGGCCATGGCCTCCAGCACGTCGCGGCCGTAGAAGAAATCGTCGATGGAAATGGGATGCACCACCCGCCCCGCGGCCTCCAGCACGGCGGTCAGCTTGTCGGCGGTGGTGGTCTTGCCCGCGCAGGTAGGCCCCGACAGGCGGATGACCTTCACGCCGTGGGCCACGCAATCGGCGCAGATCGCCTCGGCGGCGGCGTTCAGACGGGCATCGAATTCCCGCTCGTTCTCCCCCACCAGAGCCACTCCCTCGGCGGGATCGGCAAAGGTCAAGGGCAGGCGGACGGGGGTGGGAGAAGAGAATCGTTTCATGCTGGGAGATCCTTTCTTTGAAATGCAAAATGCAAAATGCAAAATCAAGCGCGGAATACGGGCAAAACGGAAGTTGTTCGGGGAGAGAAAAGAAAGCGAACCTGCAAAACACTCCTGCAAAACAGGATACGCTTACCGACGCATCGGCTTTACACCCAATTTTGCATTTTGCATTTTGCATTCTTCCTCAGTCCAGCATATTCCGCTCGCGGTAGAAGGCCTCGGCTCGGGCCAACCGCTCACGGTTGGTGACCTCTCCTACCTCGTCCAGGTACTCGAAGGGGTACTTGGGGTTGAACATACGGTCGATGAAGCGGGGAGAGCCATCCACGGGGGCGTAATCCACCAGCTTGGTGACAGCGCCCGCGCCTGCGGCGAAGATGGAGTGAACCTCCTCCATCATGTAGATGTTGTAGAGGCCCTCGTAGCCGGGCAGGGCAAAGCCAACGTTCTCGAAGTTGCCCACGGTATTCTTCTGACGGTACATATAGTAGGGAATATACCCCTCGTGAGCGCATTGGATCTGGGAGTAGTCCACGCACTTACCCGTGTCACCGCCCCGCATGGAGTAGACGTCAGCCCCCTCCTTGCGCAGCTCGGCGGATTTCTTCACGCAGAAGGTATGTACCGTAACGTTCTCGGGGCGCAGGGCCATGATGCCGTCAAAGGAGGCCGAGAAGGTCTTGAAGCTGTCTCCGGGAAGCCCCGCGATGAGGTCGGTGTTGATGACGGGAATGCCCGAGGCACGGGCGATCTCGTAGGCCTTGTAGAACATCTCGGTATTGTGGGCGCGGCCGATGTTGCGGAGCACGTCGTCACAGAGGGTCTGGGGATTGACGCTGATGCGGCCCACGCCGTACTCTCTGGCCACCGCCAGCTTCTCGGCGGTGATGGTATCGGGGCGGCCCGACTCCAGGGTATACTCCTCCAGGGCGCGGACGTTGGTCATGCGCTCCACAGCCCCCAGAAGGAAGGCCAGCTGATCCGGCTCCAGGATGGTGGGGGTTCCGCCGCCCACGTAGATGGTGCGAACCCGCAGACCCAGGCGGTTGATGGTCTCAAAGGTCTCCTCCAGGTCGTGTACCAGACGCTTGAGGTACTCGGGGATGAGGGAGAGAAGCCGCTTGGAGGTATAGGACACGAAGGAGCAGTAGGCGCATCTTGTGGGACAGAAGGGGATGGAGATGTAGACCGAGCAATCCTTTCTGCCGGGGGTACCGGTGAGCCGTGCCTCGTTGATGGCTACGTCGGTGGCCAGGGCGGCCTTCTTGGGGATGACGAAGTAATCCTTGGTCAGCTCCTTGCGGATGCGGGTCTTACTCAAGCCCTTCTGGAGTAGCTCGGTGGCCACCTTGGAGGGACGGACACCCGTCAGCATACCCCAGGAGGGGCGATAGCCCATGACCTCGGCGCAAACAGAGGTCACGGCATCTCCCAGGGCGATCTTCTCGCGGCGCTCCTTGGTATAGCCCTCGTCGTAGTCGTAGTGGCGGGTGACCTCGGCGGACTGACCGCGGTAGGAGAGCTTGGCGGTGACGTCAATGCCCGCCTCGGGGGATTTGGACAGATTCACCCACATCTCGGGGGTATCCTCGGTCACGGGATCCTCGTCCGAGAACTTGGAGCCGGGGAAGAAGATCATACAGAGAGTCTGTATGTAGTATTTGTTGACGGGTCCTTCTATATAGAGTCTCATGATTTTCTCCGAATATTCCTGAATTTTGGTCGCATTCGCGGAGGGCGTTCCCTCCGTGGCAGGGGACATGCGGGGATCAGGCGAAGGGGTATTGCGAAGAGGGGATTTGCGGTTTTGGTTCATGCTATTATCTTCTTTGTGGTGGAACGAATGGAGGGTAATTCGCAATTCGAAATTCGTAATTCGTAATTCGTAATGAAGAAAGCATTTTGCCACGGGCAAAATGTGATCGAATGGTAAGGGTGGGTTCGCGCCATAGGATAACGGAGGTTTACCCTTATTGGCGTTTTCCGGTCAGAATTCTTCTGATCCAAGTTCGTTGGAGCGGCTTTCACATAAGCAATGGGAATCCGTCAAATCAATTACGAATTGCGAATTACGAATTGCGCATTTTTTCTGACCGCCACCAAAAAGGATTCACGCCTTATTTGCGGGCTTCAACACGTCACTCTCCATGACGATGGTCACAGGCCCATCGTTGAGGAGGGACACCTTCATATCCGCGCCGAACTGTCCGTGACCCACGTGCTTGACGTAGGCTTTTGCCTTTTCCACGAACAGCTCGTAGAGGCGGTTGGCCTCGGCGGGGGCGGCGGCGCCCAGGTAGTCGGGACGGTTGCCGTGCTTGTAGTTGGCGAGAAGGGTGAACTGGGACACCACCAGCAGCTCTCCGTCGATGTCCTGCACCGAGCGGTTCATCTTGCCGTTCTCGTCCTCGAAGATGCGGAGCTTGACGATCTTCTGGAGCATCCGATCCAGATCCTCCTCGGTGTCCCCCGTGGCGACGCCCAGCAGAATGAGCAGGCCGTGGCCGCAGGAACCGATTTCTTCTCCGTCCACCTCCACCGAGGCGGAGGTAACGCGTTGAATGACTGCTTTCATGGCGGTGATTCCTTTCAAAATGATTTACGCGAAGCCGCGGATCACGTCCAGGATGTTCTTGAGAGAACGGAGTCTGGACACGATGGAGTTGTAATGCTCCACGTTCTTGCAGCTAATCTTGAGATTGATGATGACGCGATCAGCCCCCGCCTTCTGGGAGTTGATCTGGAGGATGGAGACCTTCATATCCGCCAGAGCGACGGTGATATCGGCCAGAACGCCCACGGTATCCAGGGTATGCACCTGGAGCAGGGCCTCGTAAACGCTCTTGCCCGATTCGCTGACGGCACCCTCCCAGTGGGCGGGCTTCCAGCGGTCGGTGAGGTCGGGATTCTCCTTGCCCTGGACGTAGTTGGGGCAGTCCTGCTTGTGGATGGAGATGCCGAAGCCCTTGGTGACAAAGCCCACCACCTCGTCGCCGGGAAGGGGGTTACAGCACTTGGCGAACTTCACGGCACAGCCCTCAGCTCCGTCCACCACGATGCCGCTGTTATGCTTGAGGTTGTATGGGCGGGCGGCGGTGACCACCTGGGACACGTCCTCGGCGGTCATCTTGGCGGCGGCGGCCACCTCCTCGGGGACCTCGGGAGGGGTCATGGCATCCAGCTCGTCCTTGAGGCGGCGGAGGGTCTTGGTGACGGGCAGCTCGCCGTAGCCGATGGAGTTGTACATATCCTCCACGGTGGAGTAGCCCATACGGGAGGCCACGGTGGCCACAGCCTCGGCGCGCTTGGCCTCGGGGAGGCGGGGAGCCAGCTTCTTGACCTCGGCATCGATGGCGGCCTTACCCACGATGATGTTGTCGGCGCGCTTCTCTCTCTTGAACCATTGACGGATCTTGTTGCGGGCCTCGCTGGTGCGGACGATGTTCAGCCAGTCGCGGCTGGGGCCCTTGGCGGCGGAGGAGGTGAGGATCTCCACGATCTCACCGTTCTCCAGCACCCGGTCGATGGGGACGATACTGCCGTTGATCTTGGCACCCAGCATCTTGTTGCCCACCTCGGAGTGGATGGCGTAGGCGAAGTCGATGACGGTGGCTCCCTGGGGCAGGGCGCGGACGTCTCCCTTGGGGGTAAAGACGAAGACCTCGTCGTGGAAGATGTCGATCTTCAGAGCGGTCATGAACTCCTCGGGGTCGCGGGTGCCGTCCTCGGTCTCGATGAGGCGGGCGATCCACTCCAGCTTCTTGTCCATGTCCTCCTTGGAGGTGGCTCCCGACTTGTACTTCCAGTGGGCGGCGATACCGTACTCGGCGATATGGTGCATCTCCCAGGTACGGATCTGCACCTCGAAGGGGATACCGTCCCGACCGATGACGGTGGTATGGAGGGAGCGGTACATATTGGGCTTGGGGATGGAGATGTAGTCCTTGAAACGGCCGGGGATGGAGTTGAACATCTCATGGATGATACCCAGGACGGTGTAGCACTCCAGCTCGGTGTCCACGATGATACGCATGGCGTAGAAGTCGTAGATCTCGTCAAAGGACTTGTTCTGCTTGAACATCTTGCGGTAGATGGAGTAGGCGGTCTTGATGCGTCCCTCCAGATGGAACTTGATGCCGTTTTCCGTGAGCTTTTCCGCTACGGTGCTTCGGATGTTCTCGATGAAGCCCAGGCTCATGCCGTACTTGCGCTCGATCTCGTCCCGCACCTCCACGTAGCCGATGGGGTCGAGGTACTGCATACCCAGGTTCTCCAGCTCCTGCTTGATCTTCTGCATACCCAGGCGGTGGGCCAGGGGCGCGTAGACCTGCATGGTCTCCAGAGCGGTGATGCGGCGCTTGTGGTCGGGCTTGGCGTCCAGGGTGCGCATGTTGTGGAGGCGGTCGCAGAGCTTGATGAAAATGACGCGGACATCCTTGGACATGGCCAAAAGCATCTTACGGAGAGTCTCGATGTGAGCCTCCTCCTTGTCGTCGATCTGGAGAGCCACGATCTTGGTCAGGCCCTCCACCAGCATGGCCACGTCGCCGCCGAAGCGCTTGGTGATCTCCTGGATATTGGTCTTCTCGCCGCAGTCCTCCACCGTATCGTGGAGCAGGGCGGCGCAAATGGAGTCGGTGTCCAGCTCCAGACCCGCCACGATCTCGGCCACGGCAATGGGGTGGGTGATGTAGGCGTCGCCGCTCTTGCGGAACTGTCCCTCGTGAAGCCCCGCGGCATACTCATAGGCGGCCTGGATCTTATCCAGGTCGTACTTTTTACCCGTGGCGTGCAGTATTTCCAAAAGTCGGTCAATGCCGACAGACGGTGCGTGTTCCATATGATGTCCTTTCGTAAAGGCAGGTAGTGCGATGGATCAGGCTTCCCCCGCCGCCAGCTGTCGGCGGAGACTTTGCAGAAGGGGGGAGGCCTCAATGGTGGTTTTCGGGGCGTTGAAATCCACCTCGAAGACATAGTAGCCGTCCAGAGGGCCGTCTACGCGGCAGACCCCCATTTCGGTGAGGATTTTCAGAATGAGACGGAGCTTAACGGTACCGACCGAGGCCCCTGCGGGGACACGGTTGGCCCGCTCCAGAAGACCGCGCTCACTCATGGTGCTGTTGCCCAGCCGCGCGTCGGCCCGCAGAACCGTGAAGACCGAGCCGATCTCCTCGCGGGTGGGAACAAAGCCCTCGGAGGCGGTGATGGGAGCCCCATCCAGGATCTGGTTGTAGCGGATCTCCTCCCGACGGCGCTCCAGCGCCACCGTCTCGGAGGGGCGGAGATCCTGCACGATGAGCTGGAGGCTCCGCACGCCCTGGTAATCGTTGATGTTGAGCTGGAACAGGATATCCACCGCATCCCCCACAACGGCGGGGATCTTGGCGGGGGAGGTGCTGAACCAGACTGCCTGGAGCATCTGGCCGTCCTTGTAGAGCATGAGCTTGGTGTGCTTGCCGCCTCCCAGGGGGATCACACGGTGGACGACCGCATCCCGCAGAACCAGGCAAGGGGTAGGATTCCCCACACCGAAGGGCTCCAGCCGCTCCAGCTCCTCGGCCTGGGCCATGGTCAGCTCACAGGTCTGACACTCGCAGTCCGCCTCGTAGCGCACAGCGGTCATATCCTCGGTGAGGAGGGTGGCGGCGTACTCGTTGAGACGCTTGCGGAAGGCGGGGATATCCCGACGGCGGACGGTCAGACCCGCGGCCAGCTCATGCCCGCCGAAGCGGACGAGCAGATCCGAGCAATGGGTCAGAGCCTCCACCAGGTTGAGTCCCTTGACACTGCGGCCCGAGCCCTTGCCCACGTCCCCATCGGTGGGAACACTCCCCACGGCTCCATCAAAGGAGATGAGGATGGAGGGCAGACCGTACTTTTCGGTGATGCGGGAGGCCACGATGCCCACGATGCCCTGCATCCAACCGTCATCCTCCAGGACGATGACCGTGGGGGAGGGCTCGCCATGGGCGGCGGCCTCGGACAGTTGGGTATCGATCATGGCGTAGGCCTGCTCGGCAATGGCGTTCTCCTCCACCTGGCGGCGGGTATTGATGGCGCACAGCTCCTCGGCCAGGGTCTCCGCCCGCTCGGGGGTATCCGCCAGGAGCAGATCCACCGCCATCATAGCATGGGCGATGCGGCCCGCGGCGTTGATGCGGGGGGCGATACCGAAGCCCACCAGGCCGGAATTGACCTTGCGGCGGGGCTTCTTCCCTCCCGTCGAGGCGGACTTACTGTTGCCGCTCCCCGATATAGCGTCCAGCAGAGCGCACAAGCCGGGGCGGTCGGTCTCGTCCAGCATGGAAAGACCGCGGGAGACGATGTAGCGGTTCTCGTCGGTCAGGGGCATGACGTCGGCAATGGTGCCGATGGCCACCAGATCCATGAGGAATCTCCCCATGATCCGCAGGGCCTCATCCGAGGAGATCCCCGCCCGCACCGACTCACAGGCGCAGATGAATTTGAACACCACGCCCACGCCCGCCAGCTCCTTGAAGGGGTAGGGGCAATCGGGGCGGTGGGGATTGACCACGGCCACGCAGAGAGGCAGGGTGGCGTGACACTCATGGTGGTCGGTGACCACGGTATCCACACCCAGGGTGGCGGCGTGAGCGATCTCGGTGTGGGCGGTGATGCCCGTATCCACCGTGATGATGAGGCTCACACCCTGCTCGGCCAGGCGGTCCACAGCGGCGACCGACATACCGTAGCCCTCACCCAAACGGTTGGGGATGTAACAGGTGACGTCACCGCCCAGCCCCTTGAGGTAGAGGTACAGGGAGGTGACCGAGGTCACGCCGTCCACGTCGTAGTCTCCGTAGATGGCGATCCTTTCATGATCCCGAATGGCGGCCAACACCCGCGCCACGGCGGGCTCCATGTCGGCCATCAACATGGGATCATGCCAGACCCGCTCGTCGTTGCCGAAGAACAGCTCGGCCTCGGCGGGGTCGGTGTAGCCGCGGTTGCAGAGCAGACGGGCGGTCAAGGGCGTGACCCCCAAACGCTCGCACAGGGCGGCGGTAGCGTCTTTATGATCCTCCGCCCCACAGAGCAGCGTCCAGATGCGCTCTCTTGTGAGACGGCCTTGGGTTGCGTTGTCTTTCAAAACCATATCCTTTCTCTCAGATACCCCATCTGCGGGTACCCTCCCGCCCCTGCGGCGGGATGCTTCGGACGTCCGTCCCCTCCGATGCTCGTTCTCCGATCGGTCGGGATTTGGACGCGTATACGATCCAAATTCTGCTAAAAGCTTGTGTGTCAGCTGCGGGGCGCGTAGACCGCCAGAATGGCCTCGGCCACCTTGATGCCGTCCACGGCGGCGGAGGTGATGCCCCCCGCGTAGCCCGCGCCCTCCCCACAGGGGTAGATGCCGGGATTGCCCACGGCGCAGAAGTCGCTCCCCCGCAGGATGCGGACGGGAGCCGAGGTACGGGTCTCGGCGGCGGACAGAACCGCCGAGGTCTGGGCATAGCCATGGACCTTGCGGTCAAAGGAGCGCAGTCCGTAGCGCAGAGACTGACAAACGTAATCGGGCAGAGTCGCGCTGACGGGGGCTAAGCGGTAGTGCCCGCCGCCCATGTAGGAGGGCCTTACCCGCGACGGCTCATGGATGGCGGTGTCACCCTCCAAAAAGTCGCCCACGGTCTGGACAGGAACAGCATAGTCCCCTCCTCCTGCCGCAAAAGCGGCCCGCTCGATGCGACGTTGGTAGGCGATGGCCCCCAGCACCAGGCTTCCCTCCACAGGCTCGTAGTCGGTGGTACGGATGGACACCGCGATGGCGGCGTTGGAGTTCTCCCCGTCCCGGGCGCGGCGGCTCATGCCGTTGACCACCACGGTATCCTCCTCGGAGGCGGCGGCCACCACCTCACCGCCGGGGCACATGCAGAAGGTGTAGACCCCTCGCTCCCCTTTGGTGTCGGACAGGTGGTACTCGGCGGCCCCCAGGTCGGGATGACCCGCAAAGGAGCCATAGAGCATGGTGTCCATGTCGCTCCGCAGATGCTCGATGCGCACCCCCACCGAAATGGGCTTGGGCTCCAGCATCATGTTTTTCGTGAGCAGCATACGGTAGGTATCCCGCGCGCTGTGGCCGGGAGCCAGGACGATGATCCCGCAGGGGATGTCCCCCTTGGAGGTCTTGGCGGTAAAGCTCCCGTCGGGGTGGCGGTCAAAGCCGTCCAGGCGGCAGCGGTAGATGACCTCGCCCCCCAGAGACTCGATGGTCTCCAGCATGGTCTGCACCACGGTGCGGAGCACGTCGGTGCCCACGTGGGGCTTGGCACGGAGGGTGATGTCAGCGGGCGCGCCCATATCGCGGAGGGTCTCCAGCACGAAGGTACAGCGGGCATCGTTGATGCGGGTGAGCAGCTTTCCGTCGGAAAACGTTCCCGCACCGCCCGCGCCGAACTGGATGTTGGACTCGGTATCCAGCCGTCCCTCGGTGTAAAAGCTCTCCACCGACCTCACGCGGTCGGCCACCGAGTCGCCTCGGTCGATGAGGATGGGGGCGTAGCCCTCCTTCGCCAGCAGGTAGGCACAGAAGAGACCCGCAGGGCCCATGCCCACCACCAGGGGACGGGCGGGGAGTGCCTTGTCCCCGTGGGTCAAGGCCAGCTCGTCACGGATATAGGGCTTCATGCCGGCGGCGGCCAGCTTATCCTCGGGAAAGCCGCGGCTCTCCTCGGGAAGGGTGGCCAGCACCGAGTAGACCAGGCGGATATCCTCCCGCTTGCGGGCATCCACGGATTTCTTGTAGAGTCGGTAAGCGATACCCTTGGCGGGCAGACCGCTCTTTTTCAGCTTCAAGGCGGCCTTTTGCAGAATATCCGCCTCGGGGGTGCCGACGGGGACCGAGATCCCCTCGATGATGGCTTCACGGTAAAACGCTGTTGCCATGGCTCACATATCCGAGGGCTGCGCGTCGCTCTCGGCGGGCAGGCTCTCGGCGGGGTCGGGGGTGGTCTCCTCCACAGGCGGCTGGGTATCGGCGGGGGTTGTTTCCGCCTCGGGGCGGTTGTGACCCGTGGCGTAGCTCCAGACCACGATGGAGATCAGGAAGCAGACCACCAGGGGGAGAATGAAAATATCAATACGGGAAGGACGCATTTCGGTCTTATACTTCTTCCCGGGCTTGCGGTACAGTTTTTGCAGTGCCATATTCGGTCGTCCTTTCTGGGATGTCGGGGTCAGGCCTCGTCCGAGGCATGGGTCTCGGGAGTCTCGGGCTTCTCCTTCAGCTCGGGAGGGGTCATGGCGATGGAGGGCATCCCCGCATTCTCCTCGGAGGGAGCGGCGGGCGTCACAGCAGCCTCCTCCCCAGAAGCCGCGGCGGCTTCCTCCTCGCTTTCACGGACGGCATCGGACTTCTTCTTCAGGTTCTTGTTGTAGCTCTTCTCGAACTTTTCCAGATCCAGGCTGTCCTTCTCCCGCTCCATGGTGATGCGCTGACGGTCCTCGGGATCCAGGTTAAAGCCCAGCTTGAAGCGCACCTGCACGCCGTTCTCCTTGCGCTCCTTGGGGTTGGTGATCTCCAGACCGATGAGCATATTGTACAGGGCGCGACGCAGGCTCTTCTCCACCCGCTGGCGAACCTCGGGATTGCGAAGCTCCTCCCCCGACTGGTTGAAGTCGCGCTCGATGTTTCCGTGATTGGCGATGGAGATCTTGTGGGTCTCCTCGGACACCACCACCACCACGCAGTCGGTCACCTCGGAAATACCCACGGCGGCGCGGTGACGGGTTCCCAGACCCTCCACCATCTCTCCGTTCTTGCGGAGGGGGAGCTTACAGCCCGCCATAACGATGCGGTTGTCGCGGATAACCACGGCACCGTCGTGGAACAGGGTCTTGTCGCGGAAGAGGCCGCACAGGATGTGGGGCTCCACGTCCATGTTCAGGGCATAGCCCTTGTCGATATTCTCGTCCACTCGCTGGAACAGCTCCAGCACGATGAGGGCACCGTCCTTCTCGGTCTGGGCGATCTGGCAGGCGGCGTCGGCCACCATGTGGATGGTGTTCTCCATCTCGGCCTTGCCCTTGTTGTGCTTACCGCCTATCAGGGGAATGAAGGAGCCGATACGGGCCAGGGTGTCCCGCAGCTCGGGCTGGTAGATCACCGCCAAAAGGATCACGGCAAAGGGAGTGATGGCGGCCATGATGGAATGGAGTCCCGACATGCCCAGCTGCTCGGCCAGCACCGACAAAAGCAGAATGGCCACAAGACCGCCGCCCACCCGCGCGGCCACACGCCCGCGAAACAGCATATACACGGTGTAGAACAGCAGAGTCATGAGCAGCCAGTCCAGGATATCGATCACCCGGAAGGTCTCCCAGGGATACACTATGTACTGCTCAAAAAAATCTTGTAATTTCATGGTCGTTTCGGTCATCACGCCACCGCCTTTCTTTATGTCTTATATAATATTATACATACTTACCCATCATAAACGGTAATCTTTATTATACCATAGGTGTCTATGTTTTGCAACACCTCACACGGGAGACTCACAAAAAATTTATATAATATTTACATTTACCCTCCGCAAAAAGACCGCTCCCGACCCAAACGGCATGGGGCCGAGCGGTCGGGAGCGGTATCGGGATCCTGGGTGTCACTCATCCACCAGATCCCCCACCGTGACGAAGCGGTATCCGCGCTCCAGGAGGGCGGGGATCACCCGGCGCAGGGCCTCGGGGGTGGGGCTATCGTGGCCGATGAAATCGTGCATGAGGATGATATCCCCCGCCTGCACCGTGTCCAGGATGTGGCGGGCGATCTCGTCGGGGGGCGTATGGGCCCAATCGCGGGTATCCACATCCCAGAGGATGACGCGGTAGCGGAGATCCCCCGCCACCCGCCGTACCGTCTCGCTCATCTCCCCCTCGGGAGGACGAATGAAGCGGACGGGGCGCTCGGTCAGAGCGGCGATGGCCTCCTCGCAGGAGACGATCTCCCGCTCCATATCTGCCCGATCCATGCGACCGAATTTGCGGTGGGAGAAGGTGTGGTTGCCGATCTCGTGCCCCGCCTCGACCACGGCACGGGCGGCGGCGGGGTAGTAGCCCACGTTCTCTCCCACCATAAAGAAGGTGGCCTTGATGCCGTACTCCTCCAGGATCTCCAGGATCACGGGAGTCAGCCTCGGATGGGGGCCGTCGTCAAAGGAGAGGGCGATCTCCATGCGGTCGTTGTGACGGCTGTGGTAGACGATCTCCTCCCCCTCGGTAGCCTCCTCGGTCTCGGTGGCAGGCTCGGTCAAAGCCTCAGTCTCCGGATGCTCGGGCAGGGGACGGAAGGGGGAGGGATAGGCGGGATACAGGGCGGCGGGGATGCCCTCCACCACCGACTCGGGAAGGGTCTCGGTTGCCGTTCCTCTATCCCCGATATGATGCTCCCACCACCCTGTTCCCAGTCCGTCATCCGCCCTCGTCCGCACCGCCACCAGCAGGGCAAAGACCGTCAGAGCCAGGAAGATCGCCGCCGCGAAAAGCCAGATGAGCCTCCCCTTTCGTGACGATGAAAAAGCATTGATGCGATTCACTTTTCCGTCATTTCCTACCGGTGTCAATCCCCCTCACCTCCCGTCAATTCGTCCAAGGAGCCGAAGCGGTAGCCCATAGCCTTCAGCTCCCGCAAAACCTCCCCCAGAATGGCGGCATTCGTAGCCGAAGTAGGGTGGAGCAGGATCACCGCGCCGTTGTGGATATTGTCCAGGATCCGCCCCTTGGCGGCGGCGGGATCGGGCTGTTTTTGGTTGTCCCAATCGGCATAGGCGAAGCTCCAGAACACCGTCTTGTACCCCGCCGTTTGTGCCTCGCGGAGCATAGCCTCGTCAAAGCATCCCTCGGGGGGACGGTAGTAGGGAGAGACCGTCACCCCGATGGCGGAGCAGGCCTCCTCCAGCCGCTTCAGCTCGGCGGTCAAGGCTCCCGCAGGCGCGCCGCAGAGGTTTTTGTGGGTGAAGGTGTGGTTGCACACCAGATGCCCCTCGGCGGCCATACGGCGCACCAGCTCGGGGTTCTTTTCGGGGAGATTCCCCAGGATGAAGAAGGCTCCCGTCGCCCCCTCGGCCTTCAGCGCGTCCAGCACCTTGGCCACGTTGCCGTTCTCGTAGCCCGCGTCGAAGGTGAGGTAGACCACCTTATCCGAGGCATTCGGGTCGGTGTGGGTATGGTCGATATAGTAGCCGCCGTACTTCTCCACCTCCCGCAGAGGGGGATCAGCCACAGGCTGGGCATGGTTTTTGGCGCGGACGCAGTACCACCCCGTCCCCGCGGCGTGGGCGGGCAGAGCCAGGGTCGAGAGCAAAAAGAGTGCCGAGAGCAGGGCGGCTATGAGCTTATGGAAGCGGGAAATGGGATCAAAATCGGGCATGGTTGGGGTCTCCTTTCGGTCAAAAGCCGTGTTTTCACCCAGTAGTGTGCACCGTTTCTCTCCCCGTAGACCTTGAAAAACATGGCGGTCATGCCTGATTCATCCGCTTCCGTCTCCGTAGTTCCATGATTCGGTAAATAATCTGTGAATTCGTACTTTTTTCCATATTCGTTCAAAATCTCGTCACATATTCCCTATATAATAGGTAGATACGATTGGATTTCGTTTTGTCAAATTTATCCGACCACCCAAAAACCCGATCCGGGGGAAAGGAGGCAGTATGGCCAATACCTTCAAGCGCATGGAAAAAAAGACCACCCTGCCCACCGAGCGGGTGGAGGAGCTGAAGGCGCGGATCGCCCCCTACATGAACGACGACCCCTTCAACATCGACGGCAAGCCCTACATGATCTGCAATCTCTACTACGACGATTTTGACGATCACGTCATCCGCGGCTCTGTCCAGCTCCCCAAGTACAAGGAAAAGCTCCGCCTCCGCAGCTACGGCGTTCCCACCGAGGACACCAAGGTGTTCCTGGAGCTGAAAAAGAAATACTACGGCGTGGGCACCAAGCGCAGAACCAAATTGCGCTACGGCGACCTCAAGCACTACCTCGACACGGGCATCCACCCCGAGGGACTGTCCTACATCGACGAGCAGGTGCTGCGTGAGATCGACTACTACCGCTCCCACGAGACGGTGGAGCCGAGGGTCTACGTCAGCTACATGCGCAACGCTTACCACGGCAAGGATGATCCCTCCTTCCGTCTGACCTTCGACAGCGACATCCTCACCCGCCGCTACGACCTGGATCTGACCCTGGGCCGTTACGGCACCCCCATCCTCACCGAGGGGACGACCCTCCTGGAGGTCAAGTTTGCGGGGGCGGTTCCCTTCTGGTTCTGCCGCGTCATGAGCGACTTCGGCCTGTCCTTCCACACCTTCTCCAAGGTGGGCACAGACTTCAAGCTCTACAGCTACGAGAAAGCCTGCGCCGAGCATCCCGACGAAGACCACTACCTCAGACTGATACACTGATTTTGGAGGATCACACACCATGAATCAACTTATGAACCGCGTTCTTGAAGCCGTTGACATCACCGTCATCACCCTGGGCCGCGCCCTCACCGTTATGGGCTGTGCCCTCGCCCTGTCCGTGGCCATCATGCTGGTCTACATGTTCACCCACCGCCGCACCGGCTTCCGCCCCGCCATGCTCTTCACCATGATGCTCCTGGGCCCCGCCGTGGCCATCATCGTCATCTGTATCGGCTCGAACATCGCCCGCGCCATCTCCATCGGCGGCGGTCTGGCGCTGATCCGCTTCCGTAACACGGTGGAAGACCCCCGCGACATCATCTACTACTACATCTCCATTGCCGCCGGTATCGCCTGCGGCGTGGGCTTCATCGGCTTCGGTGCCGTCGCCATCGGCATCCTGCTCCTCTTCATCATCCTCCTCAACCTCATCGGCATCGACCGCTTCGGCGGCACCGGCAAGCGTCTGCGCATCCTCATCCCCGAGTCCCTGGACTATGACGGCGTGTTCGAGCCCGTGCTGAAGAAGTACTGCCGCTACTCCCACCTCAACCGCATCAAGACCCAGGACTACGGTACCCTCCTGGAGCTGGACTACCGCATCGTCATGAAGGACAAGAAGCAAGAGAAGGAGTTCATCGACGAGCTCCGTATGCGTAACGGCAACCTGAATATCTCTCTGGTGCAGAACACCATGGAAACGCTGTAAGGCGTTGATACATAAGGGAAAACCACTCCGTGACGGGGTGGTTTTTCTTGTGTAAATGCAAAATGCAAAATGCAAAATGCAAAATTGGGGAACGGATACGGGGTGTGATGAGTTGACAGGATGGGCGGAGTGTGGTATAATCGGGTAAGACACCCAGCCAAATTTTTCAACTTTTTTCGCAAAATCCGAAAGATTTCGCTATCCTTTTACGTCTTATATAGTGTACCCCCTTTGAAAGGAGAAACCC
>JBGVRH010000052.1:0-30872 GCA_045128275.1 Eubacteriales bacterium
TCGCAGAAGCAGACCTCGGGCTCCACGTGCCAGAACTCGGCCACGTGACGGGTGGTGTTGGAGTTCTCGGCGCGGAAGGTGGGGCCGAAGGTGTAGATACGGCCCAGACCCATGGCGGCCATCTCACCCTCCAGCTGGGCGGAGACGGTCAGACCTGCCTTGCGGCCGAAGAAATCGTTGGCATAGTACTCGGCCTCGCTCTCGGCGGTGGCGTTCCAGGGCAGGGTGGTGACGCGGAACATCTCACCCGCGCCCTCGCAGTCGGAGCCGGTGATGATGGGGGGATGGACGTAGCGGTAGCCGTTCTTGTGGAAGTACTGGTGGATGGACTGGGCCAGCTGATCGCGGACGGCGAAAACGGCCTCGAAGTAGCGGGCACGGACGCGGAGGTGGGGGATGGTGCGCAGGTACTCCAGGGTATGGCGCTTCTTCTGGAGGGGGTAGTCGGAGGGGCACTTACCCAGCACGGTCAGGGTCTCTACGTTCATCTCGATGCCGTTGCGGTCGGAGGCGACGATGGTACCCGTAGCGGTGAGGGACGCGCCCACGGCCATGGCGTCGCGGTAGACGCTCTCGTCCATCTTCTCCTTGTCAATGACCAGCTGGAGGCTGCGGAAGCAGGAGCCGTCGTTGACCTCCAGGAAGGAGACGTTCTTGGAATCACGGGCGGTACGCACCCAGCCGCAGATGACGGGGGCGGTGCCCACGAAGGACTCGGACTCGGCAAACAGCTTTTTGATGTCGGTGTGTTTCATGGTATGTTACTCCAATCTTGGGATTTTGCAAATGATTACCTCTTATTATAGCACAGAATCTCTGTATTTACAAGAGGTTTTGAAAGAATTTTCAAAAAAGTACCGAAGCGGAGAGAACCCCCCCACTCCGCGGGGAGTGGGGGAAAGAGTTATGACTTATTCTTTTGTTTCAAAAGGTTTAATTCCAAAAGCCTGATAAAAATCACCCTGTGGATCACTTTCAAAGCCGCTCAAATAAATTTCAATTTTCTGTCCAAATACTTCGCCGAACATACTCACACAATAGGGCGCGGCAGTCCCTGCAATGTCCGACTGCTGGATACGGTATTTCACCAAAACATCGAATTTCCCGTCACCAAAGGGCACTTCCATGACCACATCCTTCCGCAGTATATCGTTTGTCAATCGCTCAAATATCCGACATGGTAAGCCACGGAAGCTCGTTTCATCTTGAACAGTATATTTCTCATTCTTTTCGATATACGCAAGAAAATCATTTTGATACACTACGTCGTAATATTGATCTGTATGAATCGCAATAAAACCGGATTCGCCCGAATAATCTTCTATAGCCTCGTTATAGGTCTGATCGTTTCGGACAGACAGGTAAATACTGCCACCGTCCAAGAAGGCCCGATATACGCTCCACCCCTCCGGTAAAACAGCATCATACAAGTTCGTCATATCCGGAATCTCAAACCCCTTATCCGTCAGCTTCAGCTCGGATTTCAGGTGCAGGACCTCCTGTTCCGTGAAATCCCCCTTCAGGAATTTCCGTCTCATTTCCTCAAGAGAATTGAAGTAGATGCCCTTGATGACAGAGGCGTTCCCGTTGCTTCCCCCTTGAGGCTTCTCATTCCCATCCACAAAGCTCAAATAATGCTTCCCGTCGATCTCCTCCACCGCATACAGATCGGTAGAATAGGAGCCGTTCAGAACGGGAGGCACCTCGGGCTCTCCGACGGTGGGAGACTCGGTGCCCTCGGCGGCTCCACCGTCCGTGGGTGTCTCCATATCCTGCGACTCTCCCACGGGCGGCACCACAGGCGGATTGTCTCCGCTCTGCTTCAAGATCCCCGCCCCCAGCACGGCCACAGCCGTCAGGACGGCCACCGTCGCGGCCACGGCAAGGATACGGATATAGGGAGCCTTGCTTCCCTTGCGGACAACCGCATCCGGCGCGGCCTCCAGAATATACCGAGGGTCGATCCCCTCCATGGCATTGAATGCAGTCTTTCCTTTCATAATTTGTAACCCCTTTCTTCCAAAAATTTTCGGAGCTTATTTCTTGTCTTGTAGAGCTTCACCGTGACGGCGTTGACGGTCATGCCCTCCCGTTTCGCCAGCTCGGCGGGCATCATGGCGTACCAGTAGCGGCGAACAAAGAGGCGGCGGTCGGTGTCCTTCAGCCCCGCCAGGAATTCGTTGAGCAGCTCGGGTAATTCCCCGGCCGCCTCCTCGGGGGCGGGGATGCAGGCCTCCAGCTCCTCAAAGGCCACCTCCAGCTCACGGTTGCGCCTCTGGGCGCGGCTTTCGTGGTAGCGGTTGATGGCCAGTCGGCGGGTCAGCACGGCCATATAGGCCTTGAGGGAGGACGGCTCATCGGGGGGAATGCTGTTCCACACCTTGAGATACACGTCGCTGATACACTCCTCGGCGTCCTGCTCGCTGTCCAGAATGTCCCGGGCGATGGCCATGCAGTATCTGCCGTACCGCTCCGCCGTCTCGGCGATGGCCTGCTCGTCACGGTCGAAGAACAGGCGGATGATGTCGCTGTCGGTCATGGTCTCTCCTTTCTCGGGGCGTCCCCCGAAATGGGTCTGTGAACGCGTTCACCGTGAACGGCCCTTCATCGGCCGTCCATCTACAAGGACAGGAAAATTCTCGGATTCTGTCCGTTTTCTTAAAACTTTTTTCAAAAAAACGCGGGACGGCATTTCTGCCGTCCCAAGGGGTAGGGGGTGGATCAATTCAACTGCTGAATGGTGATAGACCCGATCAGATACTCCACGGTAGTCAGCCCGTAGAACAACAGATCGTCGGTGCCGCCGGGGGTGTTGGTATCAAAGGTGATCGTGAGCAGGCGGCTGTTGTCGGGATCCGCCTCGATCTTGTAGCTGACCTCGGCAGAGTTCTGCACGCCGCCCTGCATATGGAGCAGGAGGAAGGCACCGCGAGGCAGGGTAGTGGTCAGGTTGCCCAGCACGTCGTAGACCTGCATGGTGATGCGGAGCTTCTTACCGCCCGTCAGATTGTTGGGAAGAGAACCGAAGGTAAAGTTCTCGCTCGCGTAGTAGAAGGTATCTCCGAAGCCGTTCTCGCGCAGGAAAGCGGCGGTCTCCTCGGGCAGGAGGGAGGTGGCGGCGTAGGCATTCACACCCGTGTTCATAAGGTTGCCATCGGTGAAGTCGAAGGTGTAGCCTGCCTTCAGCTCCTCGGCGGTGAGGGTATGGAAGTCATTGCGGGAGAGGAACACGTCGGGCTTGAGGGAGCGGGCCATGGTGATGGTGAAGTCACCGATATAGATATCGGCGTAGGCGGTGGGGACGTTATTGAAGAAGAACTTGAGGCTCTTCTCGCCCGTGTTGCCCACGGTCCAGTCCATCTCGAAGTGGTAGAAGCCCTCGCCCGTGAAGAGTCCCTCGGCCAGGGCGCGGTTGCCGGGGGTATCGTCCATGGCCAAGAGGTAGATCTTGGTACCGTCCTTGGGCACCATGGGGGAGGCGATGTAGGCATCGATGGAGATGTGGTAGGTCTTGCCCTGGACGTAATACTCCTTGTCGGTAAAGGCGGTAAAGTCACCCATTTCGCCCGTGACGTGCAGCACCTTGCCCGAGGTGAAGCCGCGCTCGGCGCCCAGGATGGCGTTCTTGACCGTCTCGTCGGTGATCTGATCGTAGGTCAGAGCCTCGCCTCTCTTGCTGATGGTGATATCCTTGCTCCAGGGGAAGGTGTGGCCGTTGTAGAGCTGATCCGCGGAGGGATTGGCCCAGGAGGTAGCGGTGACGTTCACCGTACCGATATACACCGTAGCTCCCGCAGGAACATCGATGTAGAAGCCGGTATTGCCCTCTACGGGATCGTACACGCAAGCGGCGGCGGCGATGGCGTTTGCCGTTTCAAAGAGATTCTCGTTGATGGCGGTAGAGGCATCGCCCGCCAGGAAGCCCGCGGCTCCGCCCGCAGCGGTGGCGTAGTAGTTGATGGAGAACATGTAGGACTTGCCCGCCACATGGAAGTGGGAGAGGAAGTCAGCGGACAGACCGCCCAGCACGTAGCGGGTACCGCTCTCGCCGCCCGTCAGCACCAGCACGCGGTCGGCAAAGCCGTTATTGGCCACAAGGGCCTCGCGGATGGCGGCATCCTCCAGCTTGGAGAGAGGCAGAAGCTGACCGCCCTCCACCTGCATCATGATATGCGTCCAATCGTAGGTGACGGTATTGACGAAGTCCATCTCGTTGGGCTCAATGACCATGGGAACCTTGGTCATCTTGCGGTTCTTGTAGGTGAACAGACCCTCCTCGGTCCAGGTATCGGCCTCGGTGACCACCACGTTACGGCCGGGGGCGACATGGGCGCCCTTGTTGAAGGTACAGCCCCAGAAGCCGATATCCTTGATGGCCGCGCGCACCGATGCGCCTGCCGCGCCGATGTCGATGCTGCCGCCGTTGAAGGTGCAGCCCACGTAGTCGATATTGCCGGGGATGGGGCCCTCCACGCTGCCGTCCTCGCGGATCCAGGTGATGAGCATATCAAAGACGCAGTTCTCGATGCGGATCTCACGGCGGAAGCGGAAGGTACCCGTGAAGCGGGAGTTGGTGATGGTGGAGCCGGGGGCGCAGGTGTCGCGGTTGCCTACCAGCCAGCCCTCCTCCATCTTGCGAAGCTCCTCGCCGTAGTCCAGCACCAGATCCATGGTGCCGTTGGGATTCTCGATGATGCGGCGGATGGTCGCCTCACCCGCGTACACGCCCTTGGAGCTGAACACGTCGATGACGTCACCCTCGCGGCAGCTGAAGGGATGGAAGGAGCCGTAGGTGTACAGCTCGTACTGGGTGACGGTGAAGCGGTTGCCGTTCTTCACCGAGGTGATGTATCCCAGGGTATTGCTGACGTTGAAGACGTCATCGAACAGCACGTCCACGTCGCACTCGTTCCAATGGATGGGACGGCGGTTGTCCTTGACGTGGTAGCCGTCGCGCCAGGAGACCATCTTGATCTCGCGGTCATTCTCCGCGCCGGGGACATAGTCCACGTTCTCGAAGTAGATCTCGGCATCGTTCTCACGGACGTTGGCGATGAAGCTGGGGGCCGCCCAGACCTCGATGTTCTCAAAGACCATACAGCCCGTATTCGCGGAGATGTACATGATCTCGCTCAAGGCGTTACCAACGCCGGGATTGGGCAAGAATACCTTGTCCCCCACAGCATAGCCGTGGTTCTCGTGCTGGTACTCCACCTTGACCTCCTTGGAGGCGGTCTTCTGCACGGTATTGATGAACTGGTGGGGTCTCTGCTGCGTTCCCTCATTGTATCTGATGGAGAAATTGACGCTGTTACGGCTGTCGACGTAGGTCTGGTGAGGCTCGATATCGGTGGTATAGGTCACGTTCGCGCCGTTCACCGCCTTGACGGTACCCACCAGGTAGGGGGACACCGACAGATCCAGCTTCATGTTACAGATGCGGATATCCTTGTTGGAGGTCAGGGCGAAATAGCTGATGCCGGGGGCGAAGCGGAACACGGATCCGCCGCCGTCCACGGTAACGCCCTCCGCGCCGTTCATGGCGAAGGGGGAGCCGAAGGGGCCAGCGCTGCGGTCGGTGGAGCCGATGTAGTAGGTCTTGCCCGACTCAAAGCGCAGGGTGGCTTTCTGCTCTATAGCGGCCTCAATAGCGCGGCCGATGGCGATACCGTCGTCGGTCTTGCCGTCGCCCTTCACGCCGAAGTCAGCGGCGTTCAGCACCGTCTCGGTCTTGGCGCCCGCCTGCTCCTTGGGATACTCGGAGCGGTTGATGGGCTCGGGAACGGGCTCGGTCTCGGGCTCGGTGGGAGCCTCGGTGCTCTCCTCGGTGGGTGCTTCCCCGCTTTCGTTGGGGGTATCGGGAGTGTCGGGAGCTATGGTGGCTCCATCGGTGGTGTCGGTTGTGGGATCGTCACCCCGGCAGGCGGTAAAGCCCAGGCAAAGGGTGAGGGTCAAGAGCGCGATCAGGATCAGGATACTTCTGCGCTTCATAGGCGTCTCCTTTCTGATACCCCCCAGTCGGGGCATGGCCAACGGTCACGGGAGAAAAAGGCTCCACGGAGCATTCCGTCGGCTTGTATGGCACTATTATAGCATACGCACCCGCAAATTGCAAGGTCTTTTCGTGAATAATATATAAAGGAAAGCCTTTTTTAGGTCGTACGCAACAGTTTCGTCACCTCGCACAAAACCGCTCTGCGCTTTTCGTGCAAACTGCTTTTCGGGAAGGGCTTGACAAATTTTCCGTTTTGTATTATAATGGTGCAATAGTTTTTACCACACTAAAGTGATAAAGGAGACGCCGAGCCATCGGCAAGGACACTATGAAACCTCTTCACAATCCCGACGTGGATGCCCTGTTCGACGCCATTCTGTCCCTGAGGGACAGAGACGAGTGCTACGCCTTTTTCGAGGATGCCTGCACGGTCAAGGAGATCCTGGATATATCCCAGCGACTCAAGGCCGCGGGGATGCTCGCCTCGGGGGCCAATTACGCCGACATCAGCCGCGAGACCGGCATGTCCACCGCCACCATCAGCCGCGTATCTAAATGTCTGGAGTACGGCGCAGGGGGATATAAGCTGGCTCTCGCCAGAAATGCAAAATGCAAAATGCAAAATGCAAAATCAGAGAGCGAGGACTAAAGCCCCATGAATGCGATATACGACAAAAGCTTTTTGTTTGCTATCAGGATCGTAAAGCTATACCGCTACATCACGGATAACAAGAAAGAGTATGTTCTATCCAAACAGCTTTTGCGCAGTGGAACCAGTATTGGAGCTAACGTAGCAGAAGCAGAGAAAGGGCAATCGTCTGTGGATTTTTATGCCAAGATGAGCATTGCCCTAAAAGAAGCCAACGAAACCAAGTATTGGTTGCACTTGCTGCATGCTACCGACTATCTGACGGATCAGCAATTTCGTAGTATGGAAAAAGATGTTCGAGAACTCATCGCGCTTCTTGTATCCATATGCAAAACGAATCCGTCAAGCAATGGATAACCTCCTTCCAAAATATGGGATAGCCTCCTTCCGGGTATCCTTTTCCGTAAAATTACCATAAAAATGGCTTTCGTCCAAGCGAAAGGCTTCATTCATTTTGCATTTTGCATTTTGCATTTTGCATTTTGCATTTCCGAAAGGATCATTCGCCATGAACACAACCTATCTCAAGCCCGAGGAGCGGGCGGTCTACGCCCTGCGGGAGCTGTACCGCGGGTACGGCTACCTGCCCTTCAAGATGAGCAAATTCGAGGAGTATGACCTCTACGTCCGCAATAAGGATTTTCTGGTCAGCGACCGCATCATCACCTTCACCGATATGGGCGGTAAGCTCCTGGCCCTCAAGCCCGACGTCACCCTCTCCATCATCAAGAACGGGGAGGATCGCCCCGGAGAAAAGCAGAAGGTCTGCTACAACGAGAACGTCTACCGCGTGTCGGGGAGCACCCACCACTTCAAGGAGATCCTGCAAACGGGTCTGGAGTGCATCGGGGATCTGGACAGCTACGATATCTGCGAGGTGGTGACCCTGGCCGCCGCTTCCCTGGCCACCGTCTCCCCCGATTTCGCGCTGGATATCTCCCACATGGGGATCCTGTCCGCCATGCTGGACGAGATCACCGCCGACGGGGATACCCGCCGCGAGATCGCCCGCTGTATCGCCGAGAAGAACACCCACGATCTGGCCCGCCTTTGCGCCGAAGCGGGAGTCGGCAAGACCGACACCGCCGCCCTTTGCGATTTCGTCAGCATTTACGGCGACATGGATACCGTGCTGACACGGTTGGCCCCCCTGTCCCGCCGCTACGAGGCCGTCTCGGTAGCCATCTCCGAGCTGACCGCCCTGCGGGATCACCTGAAAAAGACCCCCTACGGCAGCCGCGTGCGGTTCGATTTCTCCATCATCAACGATATGTCCTACTACGGCGGCGTTGTTTTCTGCGGCTTCCTGGACGGCATCTGCGAGTGCGTCCTGTCGGGCGGCCAGTACAACAAGCTCATGAAGCGTATGGGACGCAAGTCGGGTGCCATTGGCTTTGCCCTCTACCTCGATCTTTTGGAGGGACTGCCCCACACCGCTCCCGCCTGTGACGTGGACGTGCTGGTGCTGTACGATAGCCGTACCCCTACCGCCGCCGTCACCGAAAAGGTGGAGGCTCTCCGCGCTGAGGGCAAGACGGTATCCGCCCAGCGAAGCATCCCCGAAAAGCTCCGCTACGCCACCCTCTGCGACCTGAGAAAGGAGGCGACCACATGATCAACGTTGCGCTTCCCAAGGGCAGACTGGGAGAAAAGGTCTACGCCATGTTTGCCGAGGCGGGCTATGAGTGCCCCGCCCTGCTGGAACCCTCCCGCAAGCTCATTTTCGAGAACCCCAAGGCGGGGGTGCGCTACTTCTGGGTCAAGCCCTCCGACGTAGCCATCTACGTGGAGCGAGGTGCCGCCGATATCGGCGTGGCGGGCAAGGATATCCTGTTGGAATACGAGCCCGACGTGTTTGAGCTTCTTGACCTCGACCTCGGCAAGTGCCGTATGGCGGTGGCCGCCAAGAAGGAGTTCTACGACGACGGCAGCCGCACCCTCCGCGTGGCCACCAAGTTTACCAATATTGCCGCCCGCTACTACGCATCCAAGTGCCGCGAGATCGACATCATCAAGCTCAACGGCTCCATTGAGATCGCCCCCATCCTGGGGCTGTCCGACGTCATCGTGGACATTGTGGAGACGGGCAAGACCCTGGTGGAGAACGACCTGGAGGTCAAGGAGACCATCCTCCCCATCTCGGCGCGCCTCATCTGCAACAAGGCCGCCTTCCGCTTCAAGACCGCGGAGATCGAGAAAATCACTTCCTATATGAAAGCACAGGTACAGTCCCATGATTAAGATCTACAAGTACGGCGAGGTCTCCAACGACGAGATCTTCGCCCGTGACAATATCGCCTCCAACGTGGAGGGTGTCGTGACCGGCATCATCGCCGACGTGATCGAGAACGGCGACAAGGCCCTCTACGCCTACGCCAAGAAGTTCGACAAAGCCGACCTCACCTCCCTGGAGGTCACCCCCGAGGAGATCGACGAGGCGGTTGCATCCGTCGCTCCCGAGTTCCTGGACATTCTCCGCGAGGCCGCCGTCAACATCCGCGCCTTCCATGAAAAGCAGGTGCGAGGCAGCTTCATCATCAGCGAAAAGGACGGCGTAGTAGTGGGTCAGAAGGTGACCCCCATCGAGAAGGTGGGTCTCTACGTCCCCGGCGGTACCGCCGCTTACCCCTCCACCGTTCTCATGGATGCCATCCCCGCCAAGATCGCGGGCTGCTCGGAAATCGTGATGGTGACCCCTCCCTCGGCTTCGGGTAAGGTCAACCCCGTCATCCTCGCCGCCGCCAAGGTGGCGGGCGTGACCCGTATCTTCAAGATGGGCGGCGCCCAGGCTGTGGCCGCGCTGGCCTACGGCACCGAGAGTGTCCCCCGCGTGGACAAGATCGTGGGCCCCGGGAACGCCTACGTGGCCGAGGCCAAGAAGCAGGTCTTCGGCCGTGTCTCCATCGACATGATCGCAGGCCCCAGCGAGATTTTGGTCGTCGCAGATGCGACATGCAACCCCAAGTTCGTGGCCACCGATCTGCTCTCTCAGGCCGAGCATGACCGCATGGCCTCCGCCGTGCTGGTCACCGACACCTATGAGCTGGCCGAGGCCGTCTCCGCCGAGCTGGAGCGGCAGATCCCCCTGCTCCCCCGCGCCGAGATTGCCCGCGAGTCCATCGACAAGAACGGCAAAATCATCGTGTCCGAGGGCAACCTCATGCTGGCCATCGACATCGCCAACGAGATCGCTCCCGAGCATCTGGAGCTGTCCATGGACAATCCCTTCGACTACCTGGACAAGGTCAAGCACGCGGGCTCCATCTTCATGGGCAAGTACTGTCCCGAGGCTCTGGGCGATTACTTCGCAGGCCCCAACCACACCCTGCCCACCAGCGGCACCGCCCGCTTCTCCTCCCCCCTGTCGGTGGATGATTTCGTCAAGAAGTCCCAGTTCACCTACTACACCCGCGACGCCCTCTCCAAGGTAGCCGACAAGGTGGCCTACTTTGCCGAAAGAGAGGGTCTGTCCGCCCACGCCAGAAGCGCCACCGTCCGCTTTGAGGACCCCTCCGAGGAGGCCTGATATGAGCCGCTTCTTCACCAAACGGCTGGAAAAGCTGACCCCCTACACCCCCGGCGAGCAGCCGCGGGATATGCAGTATATCAAGCTCAACACCAACGAGTCCCCCTTCCCCCCCTCCCCCGCCGTCGTGGAGGCGGCCAAGGCCGAGGCGGGACGGCTCCAGCTCTACTCCGACCCCACCTGCCGCGAGCTGACCGACAAGCTGGCCTCCCTCTACGGGGTTTCCCCCGAGCAGGTCATCCTCACCAACGGCTCCGACGAGGTGCTGAACTTCGCCTTCATGGCCTTTGCCGACGAGGATCACCCCTTGGTCTTCCCCGCCATCACCTACGGCTTCTACCCCGTCTTCGCCGAACTGAACCGCATTCCCTATGAGGAAATTCCTCTCAAAAAGGATTTCTCGGTGGACTACCGCGACTACCTCAACCTTGGCGGTAAAGCCATCGTCGTCGCCAATCCCAACGCCCCCACGGGTCTTTGCCTCACCCTCGACGAGATCGAGGCCATCGTCAAGTCCAATCCCGACGGCGTGGTGGTGATCGACGAGGCCTACGTGGATTTCGGCGCGGAGAGTGCCGTGGCTCTGGTGGACAAGTACGATAACCTCCTGGTCACCCAGACCTTTTCCAAGTCCCGCTCCCTGGCAGGCGCAAGACTGGGCTTCGGCATCGGTAACGCCGCCCTCATCGCAGACCTGCACACGGTGCGCTACTCCACCAACCCCTACAACGTCAACCGCATGACCGCCGCCGCAGGCCACGCCGCCCTCTGCGACAACGACTACTACATGGATAACTGCCGCACCATCATGGAGAATCGGGCCTACACCACCGAGGCTCTCCGCGATCTGGGCTTTGAGGTGCTTCCCTCCTTCACCAACTTCGTCTTCGCCAAGACCGATAGAATGAGCGGCGAGGCGCTGTATCTTGAGCTGAAGCGCAGAGGCATCCTGGTGCGCCATTTCGGCAAGGCCGAGATCACCGACTACAACCGCATCACCATCGGCACGAGAGAGCAGATGGAGGCGTTTGTTGCTACGGTTGCGGACATTCTGACAGAGCAATGATATTTGAAATGCAAAATGCAAAATGCGAAATGCAAAATGAATGTAATTTTTTCGCTTTGGCGAAAAAATATTGAATGGTATCCATAGGAATTCGGATACCCGTAAACATTGTGTCCGTTATAGGGAATCCTTCGTTCTGTCAAACCGTTTTCTTTCGATTACCATTAAATTGCGTTTTGCCACAGCAAAACGCTTCCTCCATTTTGCATTTTGCATTTTGCATTTTGCATTCATATCCCATCCCTTGCCCAAAGGAGTAACTTTATGAGAACTTCCACCATCAACCGCAAGACCGCCGAGACCGATATCTCCCTGACCCTCAATCTGGACGGATCGGGTGTCTCCGCCATTGATTCGGGCTGCGGCTTCCTCGACCACATGCTCACCCTCTTCGCCCGTCACGGCGGCTTTGACCTGACCCTCACCTGCAAGGGCGACACCTACGTGGACGATCACCACACCGTGGAGGACATCGGTATCTGTCTGGGCAAGGCTCTCACCGAAGCCCTGGGCGACAAGCGGGGCATCACCCGCTACGGCGATATCATCCTCCCCATGGACGAGACCCTGATCCTGTCCGCCGTGGATATCTCTGGTCGCGGCGGGTGCTACATGGACATGAGCATCCCCACCGAGAAGGTGGGCACCTTCGACACCCAGCTCTGCGAGGAGTTCTTCATCGCCCTGGCCCAGAACGGCGGGCTGACCCTGCACATCCGCCAGCTGGCGGGCCGCAACAGCCACCACATCATCGAGGGTACCTTCAAGTCGGTGGCCAGAAGCCTCGGCAAGGCCGTATCCATCGACGAGAAGAACGCCGACAAGATCCCCTCCACGAAAGGACTGCTGGAATGATCGCTATCATTGACTACGGAGTGGGCAATCTCTTCTCCCTTTGCTCCTCTCTCCAAAGCATCGGGGCGGAGGCCGTGGTGACCCCCGATCCCGATACCATCCGCGCCGCCGACCGCATCATCCTCCCCGGAGTGGGTGCCTTCGCCGACGCCGCCGAAAAGCTCCGCGCCACGGGGCTGGATCAGGTCCTTTTGGAGGAAGCTGCCCGCGGCAAGAAGATCATGGGTATCTGCCTCGGTATGCAGATGCTCTTTGAGGAGAGCCACGAGTACGGCATCCACAAGGGTCTGGGGCTCATCCCCGGGCGGGTGGTGCCCATGGCGGGATATATCCCCGAGGGGCTGAAGATCCCTCACATCGGCTGGAATCCCCTCATCCTCAAGGGTGAAGAAAAGCATCCCCTGCTCAAGTACGTGGAGGAGGGCGATTGCGTGTATTTCGTCCATTCCTACTTTGCCACCGACTGCACCGAGTCGGTCATCGCCACCGCCGAGTACGGCAAGGAGCTGACCGCCGCCGTGGCACGAGGCAACGTCATGGGTTGTCAGTTCCACCCCGAGAAGAGCGGGCGCGTGGGGCTGAATATCCTGAAGGCGTTCTGCGAAATGTGATTTTCAGATACAAGATACACGCCGAGCAAGCTCGGCCGATACAAAGATACAAGATAGACTTTCCCGTGTTCCGTATCTTGTATCTTGTATCTCGTATCTTTGTATCTTTCCCCAATCTCTCAAGAAGGAGTTTTCCATCATGAAGCCCATCAAATCCGACCGTTTCGTCTGCACCGAGATTTCCGGCGGTGCTTTCTCCGGTGTCCAGTGCCGTGTGCTGGTTGACCGGAAAACCGGCGTCAACTACCTGTGGACAGCCGCAGGCTACGCGGGCGGTCTGACCGTCCTCCTCGATGCCGAGGGCAAGCCCATCGTCACCCCCGTCCCCGCCGAGGACAACGAAGACTAAACCAAGAGGTTCGTTTCTATGTATATTTTCCCCGCAATCGACCTGTACGACGGCAAGGCCGTCCGCCTCTTCAAGGGGGACTACGCCCAAATGACGGTGTACAGCGAGAATCCCATTGAGATCGCCCGCGACTTTGAGGCCAAGGGCGCAAAATTCATCCACATGGTGGATCTGGAGGGGGCCCGCGACGGCTCCACCCCCAATCTCTCCATCGTGGCCGACGTGGCGCAGAATACCTCCCTCTTTGTTGAGATCGGGGGCGGCATCCGCGACATGGAGACCGTGGAGACGTACCTGTCCGCAGGGGTGTCCCGTGTCATTTTGGGCACCGCCGCCGTCAATAACGAGGCGTTTCTCCGTGAGGCCGTAGCCAAGTACGGCGAAAGGATCGCCGTGGGTGCCGACGTGAAGGACGGCTACATCGCCATCAAGGGCTGGCTGGAGCAGTCCGCCTACACCCTGGAGGCCTTCATGGAGAAGATGCAGAGCATCGGTGTCCGCACCATCATCTGCACCGACATCTCCAAGGACGGTGCCATGAGGGGCACCAATCGCCAGCTGTACCGCGATCTTTCCGAAAAGTTCTCCATGGATATCGTGGCCTCGGGCGGCGTGTCCGACATGGAGGACATCCGCGCCCTCACCGCCATGAACCTCTACGGCGCCATCATCGGCAAGGCCTACTATACGGGTGCCATTGATCTGGCGGCAGCCATTCAGGCTGCAGCCATCAAGGAGGCGCAAGTATGATCACAAAGAGAATCATTCCCTGCCTGGACGTCCGAAACGGCCGCGTGGTCAAGGGAGTCAACTTCGAGGGCGTGCGGGACGTGTCCTCCCCCGTGGAGCTGGGTAAATTCTACTCCGACAGCGGAGCCGACGAGCTGGTGTTCTACGACATCACCGCGTCCGTGGAGGGTCGCGCCCTGTTCACCGACATTCTCCGTGAAGTCGCCTCCACCATCTTCATCCCCCTGACGGTAGGCGGTGGCATCAACACCCTGGACGACTTCGACCGCGTGCTGAAGTGCGGCGCGGACAAGGTCTCGGTCAACTCGGGTGCCATCCGCAACCCCAACCTGATCTACGAGGCCGCCCAGCGCTACGGCGACCAGTGCGTTGTCCTGTCCGCCGACATCAAGCGGGTGAACGGCGAATTCCGCGTGTTCGCCAAGGGCGGCCGCGAGGACACGGGCATGGAGGCCATCGAGTGGATCAAGCGTTGCGTGGGCAACGGCGCAGGCGAGGTGGTGGTGAATTCCATCGACACCGACGGCGTGAAGAAGGGCTTCGACATTGAAATGCTTCGAGCCGTCTGCAACGCCGTGAACGTCCCCGTCATCGCATCCGGCGGCGCGGGCTGTGTGCAGGACTTCATTGACCTGTTCCGCGAGGTGCCCGACATTGATGCGGGTCTGGCCGCCTCGGTGTTCCACTTCGGTGAGATCGCCATCCCCGATCTGAAACGCACGCTGGCCTCCGAAGGCATTAACATGAGATTGATTTAACAACGAAAGGTTTAGAATTATGCTGAACATTGACGAACTGAAATTTGACGAGAAGGGTCTCATCCCCGCCGTGGTGGTGGATTCCATCTCCAAGAAGGTACTGACCGTGGCCTACATGAACCGCGAGAGCCTCATGATCTCCATGGAGAAGGGCAAGACCTGCTTCTGGAGCCGCTCCCGTCAGGAGCTGTGGCTCAAGGGAGAGACCAGCGGTAACTACCAGCACATCGTCTCCATCACCGCCGACTGCGACAACGACGCGCTGGTGGTCGTGGTGGAAAAGGACGGACCCGCCTGCCATCTGGGCACCGATTCCTGCTTTACCAAGCCCGTCTACCAGTCCGAAGACCTCCACGAGTTCACCATCCAAGGGCTGGCAGACCTCCTGCAGGGCCGCATGGAGGAGCGCCCCGAGGGCTCCTATACCACCTACCTCTTTGACAAGGGTCTGGACAAGATCCTCAAGAAGGTGGGCGAGGAATGCACCGAGGTCATCATCGGCGCAAAGAGCAACGATAAGAAGGAGACCGTCTACGAGATCGCGGATCTGGCCTACCACGTCATGGTGCTGATGACCCAGATGGGCATCACCGTGGAGGACGTTCACCGCGAGCTGGCCTCCCGCCACATCATCGACCACAAGGTCAAGCAGGAGAAGATGGTCTGATCCGTTCTTCCCCAGAAAGGAGCATCCATGAAGCACTCCGCAAGTCCCCTTCCCTTCGCCGTGGGCGATTGGGTCACCCAATACAGCGCGGGCTACTGGAAGGTGGTGGCCATCTATGACAAGTACGCCGACCAGGACGATTGGCATACGCCTCCGACCTATCGTAAGGGGGATCACATCAGCTACTGGGTAGTCCTCAAAAAGGGCTTTACTCCCAAGATGAAGTGGAGCAACGCCTGCGAGTGCGTGGACGGATACTGGTGCGCCCCCGTCTCCCCCGAGGAGAAGGCCGCCATTGAGCAATCCTTTGAGAGCGAGCCCGCCAAGGCCAAGAAGTTTGAGGCCGCCACAAGCGAGCCCCGCCCCGGTATCCAAAACTGTTGGATCACCCTCCCAAAGGAGCGCATCCCTCAGCTGGAGGAGGAGCTGGCCACCCTGCCCCCTCGGTTCACGGGAAAGCAGCTCCAAGAGGTCCTTGACCGAGTCCCCGAGCTGGCCGTGGATGTTCCCCCCTCCACCGTTCTGTTGAACCTGCTGCTCCATCCCTACGAGCTGGATGAGAGTCTGGAGTTCATCTACTGCGGGTATTCGCTGGAACCACTTGATTAACCCCCCCAAAGGCATCCCGCGCGGATGCCTTTTTGTATTTTCCACAAATTCCCTTGACAAATCCCCGCGCATACGATATAATGTAGACAATCTAATTCAGAAAGGACCGCACCATGAAAACTAAACGCTTCCTCTCCGTCCTGCTGGCCGCTCTGATGCTGGCCACCACTCTGCTCTCGGGTATCATCCTCCCCGCCGCCGAGGAGACTGCCCCCGCCACCTACGTCACCGACGGCCTGGTCTCCCTCTACAAGGGCGCGGACACCCCCGATGCTACCGTCTGGGAGGACTCGGTGGGTGACAACGATCTCCCCCTCACCAAGAACGCCAAGAATTACCTCGCCGCCGACGGTCTGCACGCCGAGGGTGCCCAGCACTACTTCCCTCAGGCCATCGTGGATCTGGTCAACGGCAATGCCTTCACCGTGGAGATCGCCCTCGGTGATTTCACCTCCATCGGTGAAGCCTACAACACCTTCATGAATTCCCAGAATGACAACTTCGCTCTGTTCCGCCGCAACTCCAACGATAACCTGGAGTTCAAGTGGGCAGGCAAGCCCGGCGATCTCCGTCCCAAGGCCGCCGACGGTCTTTCCCTCATGGACAACGGTGTCATCGCCATCACCTTCAAGGTGGGCGGCTCCTGCTGTGTCTACGTAGACGGCACCATCGTATCCAAGGTCAGCGCGGACACCGCCATGGGGGCGAACAACCTCTTCATCGGCCATGCCGAGGCGTCCAAGATGTTCTCCACCGTCTACAAGTCCATCCGCTTCTATGACCGCGTCCTCACCCCCGAGGAGGTGGCCAATAACGCCCGCGCCGACGGTGTCACCGTGATGGATCCCGCCGACAAGCCCAAGACCTTCATCACTGTCGCCCAGCCCAAGACCAACATCGTGGGCGATATCTCCATGATCCGCGAGGTGAATTCCAAGGCCGAGATGGATGCCATGACCTCCGCCAAGGCCCTCCCCGCCACCGCCATCTACACCGTCAACAGCAAACTGGAGGCTCTGGATGCCGAGGGCAAGGCCTTCGCCACCGTGGCCGAGATCCTCACCGCCCACGACTACAAGATCATCCCCGCCTTCCGCGTGGCCGATAAGGCTACCGCCGATGCCCTCTCAAAGCACCTCAAGGATATCCGCTTCTACGACGTGATGGTGGTCTCCGCAGATCCCGCCGTCGTGAAGGACTTCCGCACCACCCTTCCCCAGGTCACCGCCGTCATCGACTACACCGAGACCTACAAGGATGCCGCTGACCTCACCGAGGAGCAGCTGCTGGATATCCGTCGCTCCATCAAGATGAACAACGGCACCGTGGCCCTCCTTCCCGCCGCCCTGTGCTGCAACGAGGACGTGCAGTACCTCTACAACCGCCAGGTCAACGTCTGGGCCAAGGCTTCCGATGAACCCTCCGTCACCGAGCAGTACCATGCCCTTCTGTCGGGTGCCATCGGTGTGGTGTCGGATGCCACCGACGCCCTCCTGGATATCGCCTGCAACAAGCTGGCCAAGAATACCATGACCCGCGCCACCCTCAACATCGGCCACCGCGGTATCCCCGCGAGCGCCCCCGAGAACACGGTAGAGGGCTCCCTCTTCGCCTTTGAGCAGGGCGCCAACGTCATCGAGTTGGACGTGTACCTCACCACCGACGGCGAGGTGGTGGTCATGCACGACGGCACCACGGGCCGCACCTGTAACGCGAATCTGACGGTGGAGTCCTCCACCCTGGCACAGCTCAAGGAGCTGTACGTCAATAAGGGCTATGAGAATAATTCCAAGTACAAGAACTGCCGCATCCCTACCCTGAACGAGTACCTGGAGGCCTTCAAGGACAAGGACTGCCAGCTCTTCATTGAGATCAAGTCGGGCAAGCCCGCCATCGTCAAGGCCGTCAAGGCCTGCGTGGATGCCTACGATATGTACGATCAATGCTCGGTTATCACCTTCAACGAGGGCATCATGGCCGCCATGCGTAAGGACTACCCCGAGATGAGCGTGGGCGCGCTGTGCAGCGGCTACATGGCGGGACTTGACCCCGAGGAGGACTTCCGCTCGGCCATGACCTTCATCGGTAAGTACAACGCCACCCTGAACCCCTCTGCGGGCGGGTATGAGGCGGGCGACCTCCGCGCCGCTCTCCAGCGAGGCATCAGCATCTACCCCTGGACCTTCCGCGGAAATCTGGACACCTACAAGAGCTACTTCATGTGGGGCTTCTCGGGTCTGACGGGGGACAACGCCAACGTCTTCCGCCGCATCGTCCGCAACGTCTATAACCCCGTGTCCTCCGCCATCGTGGAGGTGGGTGCCGAGGTGTCTCTGGAGCTGGCTGTCACCACCTACGGCCACGACACGAGCGCCGAGGCCTACAAGAGCATCATGTTCCTCGCCGGTGAGGACATCGCCGAGGTCAAGGACGGCAAGCTGACCGTCAAGGGCGAGGGGGAGATCACCTACGTCCTGACCTATGAGGGCAAGGTTTCGGGTGCCGTGGTCACCTACTACACCCAGCCCGTGACCCTGTCCACCAAGACCGCTACCCCCGACGAGGAGACCGATACCAATGAGCCCGAGGGCGGCGACACCACCGAGGCTCCCACCGATCCCATCGAGACCCCCACCGATCCTACCCCCGACACAAACAATCCCACCGAGGGCGACGGCACCACCGCCGACTCCGAGACCGAAGCCCCCAAGGGCGGCTGTAAGTCGGCTCTGGGCGGCATGGCACTGTTGCTGGTCGCAGGCGCGGCTCTGGTGCTGGGGAAGAAGAGGGATTGATCCTTCCCTTTTATAGACTCACAAAAATTCCCCACGGAGGCTTTGGGTTTCCGTGGGGATTGTAAATTGTTTATCGGTGTGTTCACGCCCGAAGGGCATATCGCGCCCAACGGGCATATCGCGCCCAGCGGGCATATCGCGCCCAGCGGGCATATCTCGTGCGAAGCACATATCGCTCGCCTTTAGGCGAAATCAGCCTTTTTGTGAGTTTGCGAGATGCCCTTCGGGCACGATATGCCTTGCAGGCGAGATATGCCCTTCGGGCGCGATATGCCCTACGGGCGTGACGGGCTCCGCCCGACAAACCCAAATTTGAAAAAATCCCAAATTTCCTTGCAACCATTTCCCCCTTCCCCACACTATATGACCGAAAGGAGTGAGGAACATGACCGATACCGATCGAAACCGTCTGGCGGAGGAGTACGCCCGTGAGTACATGGGCAAGATCTTCTACTACTGCCTCCGCAAGACAGGCGACTCTCACGAGGCCGAGGACTTGGCTTCCGACATTACGTTTCAGATACTCACCGCCCTCCACGAGGGCGTGGAGATCCTGAGCTTCCCCGCATGGGTATGGCAGATCGCGCGCAACCGCTATGCCCTGTGGGCCAAGACCCGACACCGCCGCGGGGAGACCGAATCCTTCATCGACCCCGACGACCCCGAGACCGAGAACATCCTCACCGCAGGAGGGTACAATACGTCCCCCAGCGTGGCCGAGGAATATATGCGCGACGAGGAGATGGCCGTCCTGCGCCGCGAGCTGGCTTTTCTGGGTCGGGACTACCGTGAGGTGGTAGTGGCCTACTACATCGAGGACAGATCGGTGGGGGATATCGCCCGCGCCTTGGGTCAGCCCGAGGGCACGGTGAAATCCCGTCTGTTCCGCTCCCGTAATCTTCTCAAGGAGGGAATGAAAATGGCAAGAGAATTTGGATCCAAGAGTTATAAGCCCGAGGAGGTGCGCTTCGTATCCAGCGGAGGCCAGACAAGCGGTCTGCCCTTTTCCGCCGTTCAGCGTATGCTTCCCAAGAACATCCTGCTCGAAGCGAGCAATAACCCGTCCACCATCGAGGAGCTTTCGGTGGCCGTCGGTGTAGCCATGCCTTACATGGAGGAGGAAATTTCCGTGCTGGTGGATGCCGGACTCCTCAAAGCGGTAGGAAACCGCTATGTGACCAACTTTTTCATTGAGAGCCGCGACCTACAGGTGGCGATCCGCAATGAGCTGATCCGCATGACCCACGACTGGGCGGATCGCTTTGACACCGTCATGGAGAAGTCCATCCCCATCTACCGCACGGGCTGTTCTGTCCCCGCAGTCATGACCGATGGCGACATGAAGTGGCACTTGGCCTTGGAACTGCTGGATCAGCTGGTTCGCGGCTGTAAGGGCCACACCCACGACTTCCCCGTGGCGCACAAGCATCCCGACGACAGCTGGGGCTTCATCGGCTACGAGGGCGAGGGCATTGAGGAGGAGTGGTTCGTGGGACAGACCGGCTCCATGATGGAGACGGGCACCCAGTTCTGGAGCTACCAGATCGGTAAGTGGGATATGTGGAACCGCGCCGCTACCTGGAACTCCCCCGCCATCAAGCTGATCGGCGAACTGATTTCGGAGGGACGGAGCGTGAACACCCTGACCCCCACCGAGCAGGAGATCTTCGACCGCCGCAATCCTTATACCTTCACCGTCACCGAGGACAGCCGCGTGATCCCCAATGTCATCACCTTCCGTGAGGGCGAAAAGGAAGCTATTCTGGATGCAGTCGCACGTCTGCCCGAATTGATCTCCCTGCAATCGGATGTGCAGACCGTCTTTGACCGCATGGTCGCCCTGCTCCGCCGCGAGGGTCACGCCGTCCTGGAGGATCAGCTTCCCTACTGCGCCTCCTCCACTATGAGGAACTCGCGCTGTATCCTGCTGGACGCCATGG
This sequence comes from Eubacteriales bacterium, assembly GCA_045128275.1. Taxonomy (GTDB): domain Bacteria; phylum Bacillota; class Clostridia; order Oscillospirales; family CAG-272; genus CAMEON01. The sequence continues at coordinate 20,571 of JBGVRH010000052.1, forward strand.
TAGAAAAGGGCATCCTTACGATCCCCGCCGAGCCTGCCATCAGTACGGTGGCCATGGAGCTGATCGTAAAGTAACCCCCGTTCCCATAGCAAAACCCACCCGTTTTTCGCGGGTGGGTCATTTTTATGCCGCTTTTTTCTTTGCATGAAGGTGCTTGATCCCCATCTGCCCGAGGTACACCGCCTCGTAGATCACAAAGGAGATCAAAAACACAGCAAGGGATTTCAGATACAGATTCTCCATCGCTACGAACCGCGAAAGCGTCACCGCCACCGCCATGTGGAGTATGTAGACGTAGAAGGGCGCGGATTTGCCGATCCACTTGTAGTAGAAGCCGCACTCGGCGCGGCGGATGCAAAGGAAGAACTGAAGCAGGCACACGGCGGCGAGGACACCGCTGACGTACATCTCGATCTTACAGTTGGGGGTGCACCACAACGAGTCCTCCACCATCTGCAAGGCGAAAAATCCCACGCCCAGCACGCCGTAGATGATCTGCGCCAAACGGCTACGGGGCCACTTGATCCCCGCCAGCAGGTACCCCAAACCAAAGCAGGGCAGGCCGAAGAACCAGGCGTTGCGCATGTACCGCATCTGCACCGAGGTCTCAGGCTGGAAGAAGTAGACCCCCGCCGTGAAGAAGAAGTAGCAGACAAAGCACACGGGGACGATCCACTTGTACCACCACAGCTTCCCGCTCCTCGCCAGCAGGTAGTGAACCAGCGACAGAGTGAACAGGGCGATGAGGAACCACATCTGCGCACCCACGGTGTAGTAGGGAATGGGGGCGTTCTCAAAGAAGAAGCGGAACCAGAACAGGGAGGGGTCGTCGTAGAACAGGGTGGTCAGCAGCCAGCCCACGCTGGTGCCGTCCACGAGGTAAGCGATGACCTCATACACCGTATGGATGGCGATGCCTACCGCCATATAGGTGGCGCACCGACGGATGAAGCCGGGGGCGCGGCCCTTGTCGGGGTCGGGGGTGTAGAGGAAATACCCACTGATGAGAAAGAACATGGGCACCGACAGGCGGTACAGGGGGTAGATGGGGTACTTGGTCTGCACCAGATGGATGCAGATGACCATGTAGCAGAGGAAGAATTTGAAGAGATCCAGGTACACGTTGCGCCCCGAGGGCCTGGCTTGAGCGACGGTCATGTCGTCGTTCCTCCTTGTGCAAAAATCCGCCGCTCGGATCACTCATAACGGGGGGCGATTCGGGCGGCGGTATGGATTTGCGAGGGATGCGCGGGGGATTCAGCGAATGGAAAACACCCTTTTGGCGTTCTCCGAGAGGATCAGGCGGTTCTCGGTCTCGGTCAAGCCCATCTCAAAGAAGACGGCCAGATCGTCGGCCTGGGACCACATGGGATAATCCGAGCCGAACAGTACCTTCTCCGCGCCCCACTTGCGGATGAGGGCGGCGGTATGGGCGGGGGTAAGGGATTCCACGTGAGGCTCAATACCGTACTCCTTGGCGGGTGTCGCCATGCTGGAGGAGGTGTCCACGTAGAGGTTTCGGAAGTCGGACAGCCGCTCGCAGGCGTAGTCCCAATTCGCCCAGCCACCCATGTGGGCGGCCACCACGGTCAGGGTGGGGAAATCGGTCAGCACGCGGTAGAGACGGTCGGGGTGGGAGTAGTCGAAGCGGGGATCCCCCATGTGCATGAGGATGGGGAGATTATACTCCGCGCACAGCTCATAGATGGGGTAGGCCTTGGGATCGTCAATGCAGAATTTCTGCATATCGGGATGGAGCTTGACGCCGTGGAGGCCGTGGGCAATGATGTCACAGACCGCCCCCCGCAGGTCGGGATGGTCGGGGTGGAGCGTGCCCAGCCCCGTGAGTCTGCCACCATGCCCTTGGCTCTCGGCCTCGGATATGGCCGTGACGATGAAGCGGTTGATGGACTCCACGTGATGGGGGGTAGAGGCTACCGACTGGATCACGTAGCCGTCGCACCCCGCCGCCGCGCCCTTCGTCAACAGGTCGGTGACGGTTCCCAGCCCAAAGGCGTGGGTATCGTAGAAATGATCGGTGGACTCCACCGCACGGGCCGCGATCTTTTCGGGATACACGTGGCAGTGGGAGTCGATAACGGTATAATTCTGTTTCATGGTTTGTCCTTGGATTTCTTTGTAAAAGGCAATTCGGCAGTGAAGAGTGAAAAGTGGTGGTGCAAATCCTTCGGATTTGTCCATTTTTTAATTATTGGGGAAACCGTAGGTTTCCGTCCTCACTTCTTCACTCTTCACTATTACCTATTACTTCTTCAATCCCAGCCTCTCCGCGGCCTCCTCGCGCATCTTGTACTTGAGGATCTTACCCGCGGCGTTCATGGGGAACTTCTCCACGAAGTCGATGTAACGAGGCACCTTGTGGCGGGCCATGTGGTCGAGGATGTACTGCTTCATCTCCTCCACGGTCATGGTCTCCCCCTCCTTGAGGATGATGCAAGCCATGATCTCCTCACCGTACTGCTGGTCGGGCACGCCAATGACCTGAACGTCCCGCACCTTGGGATGGGTGTAGATGAACTCCTCAATCTCCTTGGGGTAGATGTTCTCACCGCCGCGGATGATCATGTCCTTGAGGCGGCCCGTGATGAGGTAGTTTCCGTCGGGACGGCGGCAGGCCAGGTCGCCCGTGTGGAGCCAGCCGTCCGCGTCGATGGTCTCGGCGGTGGCCTTGGGCATCTTGTAGTAGCCCTTCATGATGTTGTAGCCGCGGGCCACAAACTCGCCGTTGACCCCGTCGGGGCAGTCCAGACCCGTCTCGGGGTCGATGATCTTACACTCCACGTTGGCAAAGGCAGAGCCCACGGTCTCGGTTCTGACCTCCAGGCTATCGTAGTAGCTGGACATGGTACAGCCGGGGGCGGCCTCGGTCTGACCGTAAACCGATACGATCTCCCGCATATTCATGACGTCGGGTCTTGCGGCCTTCTTCATGAGGTCGGCGGGGCAGTTGGCACCCGCCATGATACCGATCCGCATGTAGGAGAAGTCGGTCTTGGCGAAGTCCTCGTGCTGCATCATGGCAATGAACATGGTGGGCACACCGTTGAAGGCGGTGATGTGCTCGTTGTGGACGCAGGCCAGGGCAGGCTTGGGGGAGAAGTAGGGCAGGGGATACATGGTGGCTCCGTGGGTCATGGAGGCGGTCATGGACAGCACCATGCCGAAGCAATGGAACATGGGCACCTGGATCATCATGCGGTCGGCGGTGGACAGCTCCATGTGATCGCCGATGTACTTACCGTTGTTGACCACGTTGTAGTGGGTCAGCATAACGCCCTTGGGGAAGCCCGTAGTACCCGAGGTGTACTGCATGTTACAGACGTCGTCCTTGTGAACGGCGGCGGCCATGCGCCAGACCTCCTCCACAGGGACCTGCACCGAACGAGCCACGGCCTCATGCCACTCCATACAGCCCTTCTGACGGTAGCCAACGGTGATGACGTTGCGCAGGAAGGGGAGACGGCGGGCGTGGAGGGGCGCGCCGGGGCGCAGGGTCTCCAGCTCGGGGCAAAGCTCGGCCACGATACTACCGTAATGGCAGTCCTTGGCACCCTCGGTCATGATGAGGGTATGGGTATCCGACTGGCGGAGCAGGTACTCCACCTCATGGATCTTGTAGGCGGTATTGACCGTGACCAGCACCGCGCCCAGCTTGACGGTGGCCCAGAAGGCGATGTACCACTGGGGGACGTTGGAGGCCCAGACCGCCACGTGGGTGCCTGCCTTGACTCCCATGGAGATGAGGGCGCGGGCGAAGGTGTCCACATCGTCGCGGAACTCGGCATAAGTGCGGGTGTAGTCCAGGGTGGTGTACTTGAAGGCGTACTGGTCGGGGAACTCCTCCACCATGCGATCCAGCACCTGGGAGAAGGTCAGGTCAATGAGCTGATCCTTTTCCCAGACGTACTCACCCGTATGGGCACGGTTGAAGTACAGGGTGCGGCGCTTCTTGGAGGGGTCGTCGAACTGCTTCATGAAGCTCATGAACTGGGACAGGATGATCTCCATATCGTCCAGCTCCTCGCACCAGCGGGGATCCCAGACCAGGGAGATGTAACCGTCGTAGTTGACGGAGCGGAGAGCCAGCATGATCTCGGAGATGGGCAGCTCACCCTCGCCCGCCAGGCAGAACTCCAGGCCGTCTGCAACTCTGCGGGTATCGCAGAAGTGGACGTGACGGACGTAGGCGCCCAGATTCTTGATGATCTCCTCGGGGGTCTCACCGCCTCCGAAGTTGGCGGCGGACAACTGCCACAGCGCACCGAAGCTGTCGCTGGCGAAGCGATCCAAGAGGTCGCGGAGGGTCACCGACTTGCAGAACAGGCCCGAGGTCTCCACGAGGAGACAGACCCCGCCTGCCTCGGCCTCGGGAAGGACACGGGAGATCAGGGCGGCCACGTTCTCGATGGCGGTCTCCACCTCTCCCTCGGGAGCGGCGGCGGTGCGGAGACGGATGTTGGGGATATGGAGGCTGCCCGCCACGTCCATGCAATGCAAAATCTCGGCCTCGGCCTCGGCGGCTCTCGCCGCGTCGGAGGGGTCAATGAGGCAGTCGATGCAAGGGACGGTCAGCTTCTTCTCGTAGAGACGGCGGAGGGTGGCGGCGGCGGCATAATCGTAGAACGCGCCGTCACGGCTCACGAACATGGGGCCGTGGATGTTGTGGATCTCCACGCCGGCATAGCCCAGAGAGGCGGCCATGTCGCAGAACTCATCGAAGGTATGATTGTGCCACCCTTTGGTGGAAAAAGAGAGTTTCATGGTAATTTCCTGCTTTCAGAAAGGATCAGACGGACTGCTCGAAGACGATCTTGTTGACGGCGTTGAGGTAGGCGCGGATGGAGGCACCTATGATGTCGGTGGAGATACCCGTGCCCGCGTAGAGCTTACCCTCGGCGCGGAGCTTGACCAGAGCCGAGCCCATGGCCTCCTTGCCCTCGGTGACGGCCTGGATCTGGAAATCGTCCAGCTCGAAGTGACAGCCCATGATCTGCTCCAGGGCTACGAAGGCCGCGTCGATGGGGCCGTCGCCCATGGAGATGCCCTGCATGGTCTCCCCCTTCTTGTCCAGTACGATCTGGGCAGAAGCGGCCAGGGCGTTTCCGCCCGAGCTGTTGACCATGTAGCTGACCAGGGTATAGGTGGGAGGCACCTGCATGGCCACGCCCGAAACGATGGCCTCCAGCTCCTTGGCCCCCACGGTCTTCTTGGAAGCCACGCGGACGAACTCGTTGTAGACCGCCTCGGTGTCCTCCTCGGACAGATCGTAACCCAGCTTGGCCACGGCGGCGGCCACGGCGGCCTTGTCGTCCCCCGCGTCCAGCGCAAAGCCCGCCTCGGCGGAGGTGGCTACGTTGATGGCGGCGGAGCGATCCATGCCCTTCCCCGCCACGATGCGGGAGATCTGGCGAAGGATGCGGTGGTACTCGGTGAGCTGAAGCCCCGCGGTGAAGCCGTAGTGGTTGCCGCAGTTGCGGATGATGCCGCAGAAGTCCTCCAGGGACACGCAAGCCCCCTCCACGGCGGTCTTGACGGTATCCGCACCGCTACGGACGGCCAGGATGGCGGCGGCGGCGGCCATGGCGTTCTTGTCATCGCAGGAGACCCCCACGGGGACGGTCACGGTGTCCATGACCTCCTTCACGAAGGAAGCGAACTCATCGGGCATCTTCTCCCCCGTGCTATCACAGACGGTAACGGCGGTAGCCCCCGCCTCGGCGGCGGCGGTGAGGATGGCGGTGAGGAAGGCGGGCTCGGCGCGGGTGGCATCCAGCGCGCAGAATTCCACGTCGGCGCAAGCCTCCTTGGCCTTTGCCACGGTAGCGGCCACCCACTCGATCATCTTGGGAGGCTTCTTATGAGCGCCGTACTCCATGCCCACGGGGGACACGGGCACCTCCACGCGGAGGCGGGGGTGCTTCGCGGCGGAGATGGCCTGCACGGCGTGATCGAAGCTCTCGGAGGTCATGCCCACAGAGACCGACAGCATACTGGCCCCCGTAAAGGAGGAGGCGGTGCGGACGAACAGAATGTCCGTCTTGGGGTTATCAATGGCGGGCAGCTCGATGATGTCCACCTTCAGCTTTTCCAGCTGGCGGCAGATCTCGATCTTTTCCTTGAAGCTGAAGGCGCAGTTCTCACGGCACAGGGTACGGTCGGCGATTCTCATGGGAATCCTCCTTGTAATTGGAATTATCAGCAGAAAAACAAAAAGCCCGAATGTACAAACGTACATCCGAGGACGAAATTCATTCGCGGTACCACCTCGGTTATCTCAAAGCGAGATCACCTTATCGGAGCCCATCAGCTCCTCTGTCTTGTAACGGGACAAACCGGAGAGACTTACTTCTTTCGGTTGGGTCTCTCTGCTCGGGAATGAGACTTGCTTCATCCTCTCTATCGGCTCGCACCAACCGCCGACTCTCTGAAAGCAGGACAGATGAAGAATAATTCCTTCGTTGCATTTCTGTGATGTGGTGTATTATAGCACAATTTTCTCGGTTTGTCAAGGGGTTTCGTGAAAGTTTTATCATTTTCAAAAGTGGTTGATGGAAATAGAAAAACCGCGCCATAAAGGCGCGGTTTCGGAGTATGAACGGATCAGTCGATGGGCAGAGTCCAGCCGAACTTGTCCTCGACCTTGCCCCACTGGATGCCCGTGAGGATGTCGTACAGATGCTGGGTGACCTCGCCGATCTTACCATTGTTGACGGTGTACTTCTTGTCCTTGTAGCACAGCTCGCCGATGGGAGAGACCACGGCGGCGGTACCCGTGCCCCAGGCCTCCTCCAGAGTGCCGTTCTCCATGGCTTCAGCCAGCTCGTCCACGCTGATGAGACGCTCGCTGACCTTGTAGCCCTCGGAACGAAGCACCTCCAGGCAGGACATACGGGTGATACCGGGGAGAATGGAGCCGGAGAGCATGGGAGTGACCACCTCGCCATTGATCTTGAACATGACATTCATGGCACCGACTTCCTCGATGTACTTGCGGTGGATACCGTCCAGCCACAGAACCTGGGCATAGCCCTTCTTCTCGGCGCGAGCACCTGCGCGGTTGGAGGCGGCGTAGTTACCGCCGCACTTGGTGTAGCCCGTACCGCCCTTGACGGCGCGGACGTCCTCGTCCTCGATCATGATACCCACGGGGTTGATGCCCTCCTTGTAGTAGCTGCCTACGGGGGAGGCGATGATCATGAAGGTGGTGTGATGGACGGCGTGGACACCCAGGGTCTCGTCGTTACCGAACATCAGAGGACGGAGGTAGAGAGACGTACCGGGGGCGGAGGGAGTCCAATCCTGCTCCATGTTCACGAAGGCGGTCAGCACCTCCATACCCAGCTCCTCGGGAAGCTCGGGCAGGCACAGACGCTCGGCGGAGCGGTTCAGACGGCGGATGTTCTCAATGGGACGGAAGAGCTGCACCTTACCGTCGGCGCGGCGGTAGGCCTTCAGACCCTCGAAGATCTCGGAGCCGTAGTGCAGGACGGTAGAGGCGGGATGGATGGACAGGTTGCCGAAGGGGACGATGCGGGCATCGTACCAACCCTTCTCAGGCTCGTACTCCATGAGGAACATATGGTCGGTAAAGACCTTACCGAAGCCCAGAGTGGAAGGATCGGGCTTGACCTTGGGGGCGGTCGTCTTGGTGATGGAAATATTCATAACAGTAGTTCCCTTTCATAGTTTCAAGATAATTGTTGAATCAAATATCCGAATGGGGTAGGGGCCCCATGGGGGTGATCAATACTCTTACGGGTATCGTTTTTCTTCCCCAATATCCTTTTTAAAGGTTTTGGGGATCCTTAAGGGACTTTTTCAAAAGTCCCTTAAGCGGGTCAAGGGCAGAGCCCTTGTGGGGGTCAGGGGCAAAGCCCCTCGTTCTCCCGCTCTCAGTAATTCGCACCCAGCTCCAGAGCCTTGTAGTTCAGCTCCAGCATATCGGCGCGCTTGGCGGAGATGACCTTGGCGAGGGCGGCGTTGACACCCTCCTCGTTGTACTCGCCCAGAGCGGCGAGGATCTTGCCCACCAGGATCATGTTGCCCAGAGTGGGGATGCCGTTCTCACCGGCCAGACGGGTGGCGGGGATGGCATAGGCCTTCACGTCGGTGCGGTTCAGAGGACGCTCGATAAGGGAGGAATCGTAGAAGATCATACCGCCCTTCTTGACAGCGGACTCATAGCGATCCAGAGAGGGCAGGTTCATGGCCACCAGAATGTCGGGCTTGGCCACGATGGGAGAGCCCACCGCGCCGTCGGAGATGATGATGCCGCAGCTGGCGGTACCGCCGCGCATCTCGGGGCCGTAAGAGGGGAGCCAGCTCACGTTCTTGCCCTCGGTCAGACCCTTGTAGGCGATGAACTTACCCGCGAACAGAATACCCTGTCCGCCGAAGCCGGAAAAGAGAAATTCCTTGGTAGCCATTTAGTTTTCCTCCTTCTCAGCAGTAGCGGCAGATCTGTCCTTGTACACACCCAGAGGGTAGTAGGGGATCATCTTGTCGTCGATCCACTTCAGCGCCGCCTGGGGAGTCATGCCCCAGTTGGTGGGGCAGGTGGACAGCACCTCAATCAGGGAGAAGCCCTTGCCCTCCACCTGATTCTGGAAGGCCTTCTTGATGGCCTTCTTGGCGTTGCGGATCTGCTTGACGTTATTGACGGTGACGCGCTCCAGATACTCGGGGCCGTCCAGGGTAGCCAGCATCTCGCAGACGCGGATGGGGAATCCGCACTGCTTGACGTCACGGCCGTAGGGGGAGGTCTGGGTCACCTGTCCGGGCAGGGAGGTGGGAGCCATCTGGCCGCCCGTCATGCCGTAAATGGCGTTGTTGACGAAGATCACGGTGATGTTCTCGTTACGGGCGGCGGCGTGAACCGTCTCGGCCATACCAATGGAGGCCAGGTCGCCGTCACCCTGGTAGGTGAAGACGATGTTCTCGGGCAGGGCACGCTTGACACCCGTCGCGATGGCGGGAGCGCGGCCGTGGGCGGCCTCGATCATATCGCAGTTGAAGTAGTTGTAGGCCATGACCGAGCATCCCACAGGGGCGATGCCCACGGTGCGGCCTTCGATCCCCAGCTCGTCCATGACCTCAGCCACCAGACGGTGAATGATACCGTGGGTGCATCCGGGGCAGTAGTGGAAGGGGATATCGTTGAGTGCATGAGGCTTATCGAAAACGACCATTAGTTAGTACCTCCGATCTTTGCGGCGGTCTCTTTGATGCTCTCCAGCACCTGCTCGGGGGAGGGGATCATACCGCCGACGCGGTTGCAAAGGGTGACGGGAGCCTTACCCTCGGTGGCCAGCATGACGTCCTCGATCATCTGACCCATGGACAGCTCCACCGAAATGTAGGCCTTGCAGGTGGCCAGGGAATCCTTGAACACCTTCTTGGGGAAGGGCCACAGGGTGATGGGACGGATCATACCCACCTTGATGCCCAGCTCGCGGGCGGCATCCACGGCGTTACGGGACACGCGGGAGGCGATACCGAAGGCGGCGATGCAGATCTCGGCATCCTCCATGCGGTAGGTCTCATACATGACCTCGTTCTCCTCGATGACCTTGTAGCGGTCATAGCGGGCGTAGTTCAGCTCCTCCAGCTCCTCGGGGACGAGGGACAGGGAGTTGACGATGTTGTGGGTCCTCTCCAGCTTGGTGCCGGTGGTAGCCCAGGGCTTCTCCACCTTCTCGCCCACCTTCAGCTCATCCAGAGCCACAGGCTCCATCATCTGACCCATGGTACCGTCGGCCAGGATCATGGAGGTCATGCGGTACTTGTCGGCCAGATCAAAGCCGTGAACCGTCAGCTCGGCCATTTCCTGCACAGAGGAGGGGGCCAGGACGATCATGTGGAAGTCACCGTGACCGCCGCCCTTGGTGGCCTGGAAGTAGTCGGCCTGGGAGGGCTGGATACCGCCGAGACCGGGGCCGCCGCGCTGGACGTTGACCACCAGAGAGGGCAGGTCAGCGCCGGCCAGGTAGGACAGCCCCTCGCTCTTGAGGGAGATTCCGGGGGAGGAGGAGGAGGTCATGACGCGGGTGCCGGTGGCGGCCACGCCGTAGACCATGTTGATGGCCGCGACCTCGGACTCAGCCTGGAGGAACACGCCGCCGATCTTGGGGAGACGCTTGGCCATGTAGGCCGCGATCTCGGTCTGGGGGGTGATGGGGTAACCGAAGTAGTGGCGGCAGCCCGCGATGATGGCGGCCTCCGCGATGGCCTCGTTACCCTTCATAAGTACCTTATCTGCCATGTCGGTCACTCTCCTTTCTC
>JBGVRH010000053.1:0-12104 GCA_045128275.1 Eubacteriales bacterium
GCCGCCCGCGGAGCGACGAGGGCGTCGCTCCCAACGGCAGAGGAAACCCACCGCTAAACCGCAATTTTACCAATCGCCATCATCCCCAAGCCCGTCGCTGACCAGCTGGATCTCACACTCCAGGCGGTAGCGGTAGAGCTTTTCCACCTCGTCCTGCACCAGGCGCACCAGGGTCTTGACATCCTCTGCAGTGGCACCGCCTCGGTTGACGATGAAGCCCGCGTGCTTCTCGGACACCTGCGCCCCGCCCACGGAGACTCCCTTGAGCCCCGCCGTATCGATCATGCGGGCGGCGAAATTGTCCACGGGACGCTTGAAGACGCTCCCCGCGCTGGGGTATTCCAAGGGCTGCTTCTCGCGGCGGGATTCCATGTTCTTCTGCATCTGCTCGCGGATGCCGGGGCCGTAGCCGTAGCTCAGCTTGAGAACACCACTGAGGACGATCCAGTCGGGATGCTCCAGGAAAATGCTGTGACGGTAGTCCAGTTTCATTTCGGTATCCCGAAGCTGACCCGTACAGCCGTTTGTCAAATCGTAGTAGTCGGCGGACACCAGTACCCGCTCCACGTCGGAGCCGTAGGCTCCCGCGTTCATGACGATGGCACCGCCCACCGTACCGGGGATGCCGTAGGCGAATTCCAGGCCCGACAGCTCTCTGTCGGGCTGACCGCAGGCGTAGGCCAGGGCCATGAGAGGCGCGCCGCACTCGGCGTAGACGTGGCAGTAGGGCTCGCCCCGATCCACGGCCTCACGGCGGAAGACCGCGCGGTCGGGAGCGGAATCCTCCTCATAGACAACGCGCTTGGCCCTGGTGGTCAGCACCACCAGACCGCAGAAGCCGCCGTCCGAAACCAGGACGTTGGAGCCCTTGCCCAGGACGCGGAGGGGACACCCATCCCCCAGATCCCGCCACAGGGACAGAACCGTAATGAGCTGGGCTTTACCCGACGGCCAGACCGCCAGGGCGGCGTTTCCGCCGATCTTGAAGGAGGTATGAGCCGACAGAGGCTCGTTCCATTTGCAGAGAATACCGCCCGCGCGGAAGGCCTCATACAGGGCTTCCAGGGCTTCCTTAAAGGGCATATCGGCTCCTTTCCCGCGACTTTCGCGTAGTCGATTCAATCGAAAAGTAATGTAAGAGTAAAGAATCAGCCAAGAAGTATGGCTTCAATATCGGCCAGTCGGCTGACGGTATGGGTAATCTCCATATCTGTGGGAGCGGGCTTGCCCTTGGGGTTGAACCAGCAGGTATCCAGCCCCGCGTTGATGCCCCCTCGGATATCCGAGGACAGGGAATCACCGATCACCAAAGCCTCCTTGGGGTCAAACCCGGGGATTGCGGCGGCCACCAGATCGAAAAATCTCTTTTCGGGCTTGGCACAGCCCATCTCCTCCGAGATAAAGGAGCGGTCAAAATAGGGAGCCAGCGCGCACCTGCCAAAGCGGCTCTTCTGCACCGCCGTGATGCCGTTGGTCACGATATACAGCTCGCATTTTCCGTGGAGAGCTTGGATCAGCTCAAGCGCACCCTCCAGAAGGCAGGTCTGCTGCCCCAGGGTGGACTCGTAATCCCTCGCCATCTGTACGGGATCGCCGCTGTAGCCGATGGAGGCGAAGAAATCCCCAAAGCGCTCGATCTTGAGGCGGTCGCGGGTGGTCAGACCCAGCTCTAGCCGCTTCCAATGGCCGTCATTGATGGCCGAGTAAGCCGCCACGGTGTCCTCGTCATGGGGAAGCCCGCGGGATGCGAGACAGGCGCAGAGAGCGTTATGCTCGGCGCGGGTGAAATCTAAAAGGGTATTATCGGCGTCAAACAGGGCGATGCGGTAGGGCATAGAGGTCTCCTTCCAAAGGGTATGCGATGGTATGAATGGGTGTGAATACTCATTGTATATCATATCACAAAATCAAGAATTTTGCAAGACCTCTGCCGAGGTTTTTTCACCTGTTTTCGACAAAAATCACATCCATGCTTGACAAACTGATTTGGACATGGTACAATGTATCCAAACAGTATGCCTTAAGGAGCATGACCCATGTCCAAGACCTACTACCTCGCCGCCGACGGAGGCGGCAGTAAGCTGCAAGCCATTCTCTACGACGAAAGCTACCGCGTCATCCGCACAGGTCGGGTGGCGGGAGTCAATACCCTCTACAAGCCCGCAGAGGTCGTCCGAGACAACCTGGAGGGCATGATGAAAGCCCTGCTTCACGGTGACGGCGGAGAAGAACCCGTCACCCGTCTTACCGCCGCCGACCTTTGCATGATCGGTTCGGGGGACGTTATGCGGGATATTCTCTCCCGTTTGGATTACGTAGGGGAGATCACCTTCCACAGCGAGCCTGTGGTGGGCCTGGCCGCCTGTCTCAAGACCGAAGGGGCAGTAGCCCTGTCGGGAACCGGCTCCGATGCCTTCTTCGTCAAGAACGGCACGCGCGTGCAGGCCGTCGGCGGATGGGGGCCTCTCCTTGGCGATGAGGGGAGCGGCTACGATATCGGTCTCCAGGCTCTCAAGGCCGCCATCTACTCCTACGACGGCCGCAAGGAAAAATCCATGCTCTACGATCTGGTCATGGAGAACTGGAGCCTGGAGGATCTGTGGGGCATCGTCACCCACCTGGCGGGCAATCCCGATGCCCGTCACGAGGTAGCCTCCGCCGCCAAGCTCTGCGCCAAGGCCGCCCATGCGGGAGACCGCACCGCCCTCCGCATTTACGAGCACGCCGCCCTGGAGATGTTCCTCCAGCTCCGCACCGTCATCGAACAGCATCGGGAGGAGTGGGACGGCACCGCCGTGGTCATGGGAGGGGCGTGGAAGGGACATCCCAGGATGTTCGAGGTCTTCAAAAGGGAGGTTGAGCTTTTATTCCCCGAAGCCCATATATCCCTGCCCCTGTACGAGCCCGTGGTGGGCTGTGCCGTCCTGCGCGGACTCAAGGAGGGAAGGACTCTTGCCGAGCTGGACACCCTCCTGGCCGAGGGATTCAAGCAATTCCAATATCACTAAAGAGAGGTAACCCCTATGTCTGTGATCCACACATATTACGCCCGCATCAGCGAGATTCTGGCCGAGGTCTTCGACAAGGAGGCCGAGAGCATGGAGAAGGCCGCCGAGGCTTTAGCCGCCGCCAACGAGGAGGGGCGTTCCATCTTCGGCTTTGGCTGTAACCACGCGGGTCTCATCACCCTGGAGCTGTTCTACCGCACAGGCGGTATGGTGACGGTCAACCCCATCCGCGCTCCCGGTATGATGCTGGAGCTGTCCCCGCCCACCATGACCAGCGAGATGGAGCGCATTCCGGGCCTTGGTAAGATCATCCTCAACAACGAGCCCTGCAAGGCGGGGGACGTACTCATCATCCATTCGGTCTCGGGCCGAAACGCCGTCACCGTGGACATGGCCGAGTGCGCACGCGAGAAGGGAATGACCGTCATCGTAGTCACCAACATGAACACCGCCACCACCGTCACCTCCCGCCACCCCTCGGGCAAGATGCTCCACGACTTCGCCTCTATCCTCATCGACAACCACGGCGACCGCGGGGATGCCACCGTACAGCTCGAGGGCTTTGACCAGAAGCTGGCATCCTCCTCCACCGTGGTGGGAGCGGCCATCCTCAACGCCGTTACCGCGAGAGCCTCCGAGATCCTCTGGGAAAAGGGCATCAAGCCCCCCGTGTTCATGAGCGGCAACATCGACGGCGGCGACGCTTACAATAAAGCCGTCATCGCGGAGCATAAGGACAACATTTTTTACATGAGATAAAGGAGAAACACCATGCTGATCGACCGTTACCATCAAGCCGTTGAGGCCCTCCTCAAAACCGTCCGTGAGACCCAGCGCGAGGCCATTGTCAAGGCCGGCGAGCTGGTCGCAGATGCCGTGGAGCACGGCCACAAGATCTACCTCGGCCACATCGTCCACGGCATTGAGATGGACCTCATCTACCGCGGCGGCGGCCCCATCTTCTACAAGGAATATAAGCCGGGAGAGACCGAGCTGAAGGAGGGTGACGTGCTTTTCGTCTCCTCTGTTTCGGGTCGAACCAAATCCGTGGTTGACCTGGCCTGGGACTGTATGCAGAAGGGCATCAAGGTCATCGCTCTGACCTCCATGGTCTATGCTTCCCAGGTAGATCCCGTCCATGAGTCGGGCAAGAAGCTCCATGAGTTCGTCACTCTGGCGCTGGATAACTGCGCTCCTGCCGCCGAGGCCATGCTGGAGGTGGAGGGTCTGGAGGCTCATTTTGCCGCCTCCTCGGGCATCGCCTCGGACTACATCATGTGGAGCCTGACCTCGGTCTGCGTGGAGAAGATGCTGGCCGATGGCTTCACCCCCGGCATCCTCAAGTCCGCCAATTTCCCCGGGGGCAACGACTACAACAAGCAGATCATCGAGCCTCATTACGATGAATTCGGTTGGTAAAACCGAAAACAACGCCTCACAGAGATGTGGGGCGTTTTGCATTGGGATGGCAAATTGTGGTTTATGGGGGAACGAGGGGAACGGCCTCCGGCGGCCAAGAACCTTTTTGGAAAAAGGTTCTTGGATCTCCAAAAACTTTCAAAAAAGCATAGATATGCCAAGAGAATTGATAGTGGGTAGCATAGGGGAAAACCCCATGGGGCCCCTTCCCCATTGGTGTATTTGATGTGGGAAAGGAATCTGCATCCCGCTGACAACCCCAAATTTGAAAAATCCGACTAAATCTTCCAAAGAACAATTGTACAAAATCCATTGACATTTTCTGTGCAATGTGTTATAATAACATCGTTTGACATACAGGTCAAGACCGACGCAGATCGGTTCATTATTTTGCAAGGAGAACGTTCATGAAAAAGACCATACTCATCCTCGCCTTCGCCCTGCTGGCCGCTGTTTCTTTGATCTTTGTGGCCTGCGACAGCGCCAAGACCCCCGAGGACACCACTCCCGACACCACCGTCACCACCGACGCCCCCACCGACCCTGAGACCGAGACTCCCACCGAGCCCGAGACCCAGCCCTCCACCGAGGCACCCACCGAGGAGGACACCGTGGCCGAGACCGAGGCTCCTACCGAGGAGATCACCACCGAGGAAGAGACCACCGAGGAGGTCACCGAGCCCGAGACTCTGACCGTGGATCTGGAGAAGGTCTCCATCTCCAGCAGCCTTGCGATCTTTGAGTCCCACTTCACCACCGCCGACAAGGATACCTGCGTGGACGACCTGGTGGATATGTACGGCGATCCCGCCGTCAAGGACGGTGTCAAGATTCCCCTGATCTACCAGGGCGCGATCCATCTGGGGGATATCGACCTTTCCAAGTACAAGAAGGTCACGGTCACCTACGCCACCAGCTCCGCCCCCGGCACGATCGCTGACTACGAGACCACCCAGAAGCGAGCCATGCTGACCCTGGCCGATACCAAGGGCGAGCTGTCCCCCGCCGAGGATTCCATTATCGCCTCCGCCGTCTACTCCATCCCCTCCACCACATGGCAGCTCACCACGGTGGAGATCGACCTGACGGGCGTGGACTACAGCGGCGCGCTGTTCTTGACCTTCGACTTCACCGAGGGCGTGAACCTGTACCATGCCGTGACGGGTGTCGTTTTTGAGGGCTAATTGACAAAAAGAAAGAACGCCTCGCGATTGCGGGGCGTTCTTTGTCTTATGAGATGGTGGGACTCGAACCCACACGAAAGGGAAGCTCGTTGGGATTTTCCGTCATACACGAAAAAACCACCCGCAAGGGGTGGGGTTTTTCTATTGGAGCTGGTGACAGGAGTCGAACCTGCAACCTGCGGTTTACGATACCGCTGCTCTGCCATTGAGCCACACCAGCATTTATTCACAACATTGTTATTATACCATAAACCAAAGGATTTTGCAATAGGTTTTGCAAAAATATTTTTCGTAATTTTTCGCAATATTTTGCCGCTTATGCAAAACACATCTTGATTTTCGGCGTAAAATATGATAAAATAGATATAGTATACAAATATCACATGAAACGGAACAAATCTTATGAATCTGACCGACATTCGTACCATCAAGGACATCATGACCATTCACAATATCCACTTCCGCAAGGAGTTCGGACAGAACTTCCTCACCAACATCTCGGTGGTGGAGGATATCGCCGACTCCTGCTCGGATACCCCCGACACCACCGTCCTGGAGATCGGCCCCGGCATCGGTGTCTTGACCCAGGAGCTGGCCTTCCGCTACCGCAAGGTCATCGCCGTGGAGATCGACAACGGGCTCATCCCCGTCCTGCGCCATACCCTGCAGGATTGCCCCGAGGGCGTGGTGGAGGTTGTCCACGCCGACGTCATGAAGGTGGATCTGGCCGCGCTTCTGAAGCCCGCCTTCGATGCGGGCAAGGTCTCGGTCTGCGCCAATCTCCCCTACTACATCACCACCCCCATCCTCATGGCTCTGCTGGAGTCGGGCTTGCCCTTTGAGTACATCACCATCATGATCCAGTCCGAGGTAGCAGACCGCCTCTGCGCCAAGGCGGGAAGCAAGGAGTACGGAGCCATCACCGCCGTGCTGAAATACTACGGCGAGGCCGAGAAGCTCTTCAAGGTCTCGGCAGGGAACTTCATCCCCGCCCCCAAGGTGGACTCCACCGTGGTGCGCATCCGCCTCCACAAGCAGAAGCCCTACGTCCCCAAGGATGAGGAGACCCTCTTTAAGACCATCCGCGCCGCCTTTGAGCAGAGGCGCAAGACCCTCCCCAACGCCCTCTCGGCGGGCTTCCCCGAGATCCCCAAGGAGACTTTGACCGCGATCATTGAGGAATGCGGCCACCGTCCCGACATCCGTGGCGAGCGGCTGGATATCACCGACTTCGTCGCCCTGGCGGATAAGATCTTCGAGATAAAGTGCGAGGCTTGACCGGATCTTTCAACCCCCGCAGATCAAGAGAAACAGTATGTACCCATATTGGTAAAAAAGGAGATCGACGACCATGAAAAGCAAGAATTGCTCGTTTGACAAGCATCCAACCCCCGTATTCGGCGACGAGGCCACGGGAACCGTGTTCGATGCCTATGTCTGGGAGCAGAGCGGCAGACTGCGTATGGATTTTTCCTGGAGACCCCGAAAGGCTCTGGGCGTGACCTTCTCGGATGACGGCATACACTGGGAGGAGCCTGTGGTCACGCTGGACCTCTCCGAAGCCAATGCGTGGGAGAATAACCTCAACCGCAACTGCGTCATCCCCGACCCCAAGGGCGACGGCTACCTTATGTGGTACACCGGCCAGTGGTGGGACGAGAGAGGGGGTTCCTCCAAGATCGGCCTGGCCCGCTCAGAGGACGGCATCCACTTTGTGCGTTGCGGCAAGGAGCCTGTCATGGTCCCCGAGGCAGACTTTGAAGGGGCATCTGTGATGAACCCCTTCGTGATGTACGAGGACGGCAGGTTTCGTATGTGGTACGCCGCAGGGGAAACATACGAGCCCAACGTCATATGCTACGCCGAGTCGGAGGATGGCATCCACTGGGAGAAGTATGCCCAAAATCCCATATTCAGCTGTAACCCCGAAAAGGAGTACGAGCAGAACCGCATCGGTGCCTGCCAGGTGCTTCAAGAGGAGGGCGGCTACCTCATGTTCTACATCGGCTATCGGGACATCCATACTGCCTGCGTCTGCGCCGCCCGCTCAAAGGACGGCATAACAGGCTGGGAGAGAGTCCCCGAGAATCCCCTGGTCATGCCCACACCCGGCTCATGGGACGAGTTATCCTGCTATAAGCCCACCGTCATCCGCGATGCGGACGGTAGCTACCGCCTGTGGTACAACGGACGGAACGGTCGCGCCGAGTACATCGGCTACGCCGGCGGAAAGCTGCATGAGTAATACATACGTCTCATATACAAATTTTAAAGGAGGCCCTATGAAGATCAAGCACATTATCGTCACCCTCTTGACGCTCTGCCTGCTCCTCTCCATCGCCGCATGCGATCAAGCAGACGACCCTCCCGCAAACGACACCACCGCCGAAATCATCACCGAAGCCCCCACCGAATCCATCACCGAGACTCCCACCGAAGAACCCACCGCTCCCGCTGCCTACCCCGTCACGATACGGGTCGAGGGCACGGGTACCGTCACCTTCAACGGTGATGCCGTGGAGGAGACGCTTTCCAAGGAGCTGACCACCTCCGATGCCATCTCCCTCACCTCTATCCCCGCCGAGGGCTACGTCTTCAAGGGCTGGTTTGAGGAGTCGAACGGCGAGCTGACCCTCCTTCACGATGAGGGTGAGGTCACCTTCACCGTACCCGCCCGCGAGACGATTCTGGTGGCGGTCTTTGAGAAGGCCTACCTGCTGGACGTTTTCACCCCCGAGCCCGAAATGGGCTTCTTCACCGTTGACGGCGAGGAGCTGACCGAAAAGGAATGGTATGCCGCCACCCTGACGACCATCACCCTCACCGCCGTCCCCGCCGAGGGCTGCGTGTTTGACGGATGGTATGAGATCGACGCAGACGGAAACGAGTACCGCTACTCCGACGAAGCCACCGTTGAGGTGAACTACGGCCAGATCGACCGCACGCTGTTCTGTTCCTTTGTCAAGACCTATACAGGCACCCTCCTCATTCAGGGCCAGGGCAACGTGACCCTGGGCGGAGATCCCGTAAAGGACGGTGATTCGGTCACCCTCAAGGCAGGGGAACTGCTTTCGGTCACCGCCACCCCCGCCGAGGGCTATACCTTCCAGGGCTGGTACCAGCGCAAGGACGGCCAGGACACCTTCCTGGACAATATCCCCAACCCCAACTTCATCATGCCCAAAACCGACTGCGTCATCGTGGCGGTCTTTGAGGAGATCCTTTCCATGACCGTCAAGGTGGAGGATCAGACCAAGGGCTACATCAAGGTAGAGGGCGTGAACGGCACCTTCACGAGCTACAATATGGAAGGCAAGGGAACCACCGCCACCCTTACCGCCGTACCCGTCGAGGGCTACGAATTCCACTACTGGACGGTGGAGGGCACCCAGAGCATCCTTTCGGTGGACGCCACCTATTCCGTCACTCTGAACAACGTCAACCATAATACCACTCTGGTAGCCGTATTCAGACCCATCCTCCCCCTGACCATCCGCACCACCGAGGGCGGGCGTATTACGGTGGACGGCTCTCCCCTGTCGGATACCTATTCCGGCAAGCTGGCCTCTTACGCGGAGTTCAAGGTCACGGCTGTGGCCGACGAGGACTATAGCTTCGTGGGCCTGTACACCGTAGGCGCTGACGGCAAGCCCGACAAGGCGGTCTCCACCGCCGGCGGAGCCATTCTGCTGGTCATGCCCGAGGAGGCCTATGACCTTGTGGCCGTCTTCAAGTCGGATTTCAAGGGCTACGTGACCACCGTCACCTGCGACGAGACCCAAGGCGTTTTCAAGGTAGAGGGCTTTAGCGGTACCTTCTCCCGCTTTGAGGATACCCATCCCGAGGCCCGCACCTACACCCTCACCGCCGTGGCCGCTCCCGGCTACCGCTTCCTGGGCTGGTACGAGATCAACGGAGACAAGGAGACCCTGCTCCTCGCCGAGGAGTCCATCTGCCTTGCCCAAAGCAACAAGGACATCACCGTAGAGGCCCGTTTTGAGCGCGTCTACAACGTCAAGTTCCGCGTGGAGGGCAATGGTACCTTCATCGCCAACGGACAGAACGTGGACGGCGTGCTGAACGTTCAGCTGGCCGTGACCGACTACATGACCCTGAAGGCAGTCGCCCCCGCCAACACCCGCTTCGTGGGCTGGTATGAGGTGGTGGACGGCCAGCGCATCCTCCTGTACGATCAGGCCGATGTGATCTTCACCGTCCCCGCGCGGGAATGCACCATCCTCGCCGTCTTTGAGGACGCTCACTACCTGTCCATCAACTCCGCCCAGGGGCAGTTCATGCTGGAGGGCAGCGAGATCCTGTATAGCGCCTATTCCGATCACGTCTATCTCCCCTACGAGTTCACCGTCATCGCTCAGGCGCCCGAGGGCTACCGCTTCGACGGCTGGTACGAGGTGCGCGGCGGTGAATGGATCCTTCTCACGAACGATCTTACCTACAGCGGCCAAATGCCCGACCGCGATCTCCATATCAATGCCCGCTTTGAGGAGATGTACACCGTGACGGTTCAGCTTCACGGCGACTGGAAGGTGCTCCACGAGGAGAGCGGCATCACCTATGCCGATACCTTCACCCTGGAGTTGGCCAAGGGCGAGATCTTCACCCTGACCATCCCGTGGTCGGGTGAGTGGGAGCTGGAGGGCTGGTACACCGTCGGCGAGGACGGCAAGATCGGTAACCTCATTTCCCGCGATTCCATCGAGTGCCCGTTCACCGTGGTCGGTGATATGATCATCACCCCTGTTTTCCTGCCCAAGTACACCCTGACCGTCAAGGCAGAGGACGAGATCGGTTCCTTCACCGTGGACGGCCGCGAGGAGGCCTACACCAACTGGGGTGCCTCCGCGGCAGGCCCCTACACCTACACGCTGACCGCCGTTGAGCCCTTGGGTTATGTCTTCGTTGGCTGGTACGAGATCTTTGAGGGTACGGCTGAGTATTCTCTCCTGAGCGAAGAGTTGACCTACACCGTCACCGTGGACGGCTACGACCGCAAGCTCGTTCCCATGTTCTTTGAGGCCGAGGATGTGCTGTTTACCGTGTTCACCAAGGACTTCGACGGAGCCGTTCTGTACGTTAACGGGGAGGAATTGGATTACTACGGTAGTGAATGGATGATGCCCTATGGCAGCGAGGTTACGGTCTCGGTCGAGCCCTTCGAGGGCGTCACCTTTGAGGGCTGGTATCGTGAGCTCGATACCGAGGATTACTCCGGGACCTACTTCGTCCTTTACTCTACCGAAAAGACTGTCACCGTGACCCTGCGCGGCGACTATTACCTTACGTTGGTTGCCTTCCTTGAGATCCCCAACTTTGAGGGGGGCGGCAATATCAATTAATTGCTTTTTAGGAGGAATAACATGAAAATCAAGAAGCTTCTTATCGCGCTCCTGTCCCTCATTATGATCCTCACGCTTGCCGCCTGTGTGCCGGAGGATGCATACGAGACCCAAGACACGACCGTTGCCGAGACACCCACGGACGCCCCCACCGAAGCACCCACTGAAACGCCTACCGAAGCTCCCACTGAGGAGGACACCACCGAAGCCCCTACCGAGACTCCTACCGAAGCCCCCACAGATGCCCCCGACGAACCCTCCCAGGGCGGAAGCCACATTGATCCCGCCAAGAAGTACCGCGAGGACTGGGACGATGAGGATCCCGAGAACCCCTACTACAATCTGATCCCCGTGGGCAAGAGCTACGACGGCAAGACCACCGCCTACGACGGCCGTTTCGATTTCGGCTACGCCATCTGCCGCACCTCTGACGGTGAGTATTTCTACTCGGTGCAGGAGGCTGTGTGGCACCTGGAGGAGATGGGCGGCGGCTCCATCCTCATGACCGAGAGCACCGATATCTGCCTGGCCCTGGAGTTCCCCCAGGACTTCTGCGACTACCGCCTCTACTTCCAGTTCCTGAACGTGGATTTCATCTTCAACTACGGCAACATCTACGATGACTGCACCCCCAACGGCGAGGGCATCCACGGCTACGCCTACTACGCCGATCTCTACATGCTGGATTCTATCAACGGTCTGGGTGACACCAAGATCTGGATGCTGGGCGGCAACGAGGGCTTTGAGGATCTGGGCTGCTACCAGATCATCGACGAGTTCAACGAGGATCCCGATTACTACTATATGTACTCCTACGTCCTGGAGAGCAACATCGATGCCTGGCCCGGCCTGCCTCTCGGTGAGTACCTCCCCGAGGAGTAATATCCCCATAACAGCAAAACGGCTCCCCTGCCACGCGGCGGGGGAGCTTTTTCTCAACCTTTGGTTGCTTGACAACGGGGTGAGAGCGGGGTATAATGTGGGGGACGGAAGGAAAATTGCAGTTTATCGGTCTGAAGCCCGATAAACTGCTAATGAATAATGAAGTCGCCGCAAGCGGCTGATGAATAATGAATAATGAATAATTTCGGTTGAAATCCTTCGGATTTCTCCATTATTTGATTAAAAAAGCGGGA
>JBGVRH010000054.1:0-48744 GCA_045128275.1 Eubacteriales bacterium
GCCACATAGAACATACCAATATGTTTCGGGTGTAGAGGCAAAAAATATATATCTGACAATAGATAAAGGCAATTTTCAGGTTGCGGAGCGACGAGGGCGTCGCTCCCTACAATTCCAATTCTCCCAGATACCCCTCCGCCTCCTCCCGCGAGCGGAAGGTCACTACGGCTTTGTCGGGATATTTCCCGATCAATTCCCATATCCTCGGCCGACTCTCGGTCTCAAACGCGCGGATGAACTCCAGAAACTTCGGATCGTCTCCTTCCTCCACCCACGGCATATCCGACCGCTTCTGCCCCCGTCTGGCGCGGACTCCCTCGAGGCACACCTCGGCGGGGTAGTCCAGAAAGATCAAGAGGTCGCAGGCGGAAATGCGCCACTCCATAGTGGCATTGTAGTTGCCGTCCATGATCCACTCCTCACGGGCTATGATCTCTTGCATCAGCGGGTAAAATTCCTCCCTTGAGAGATGGGTGCGGTCATCCCTCCAGTAGATGGCGTCCAGATGGTACAGGGGCAGGCCCACCCGGTCGCGGAGGGCGCGGGAGAAGGTGGACTTGCCGCCCCCGGGACAGCCGATGACGGCGACCCGCTTGTAGGGGAATGCTTTCATGATCTTTCCCATCCCTCACGCCTCACGGTAGGTGAGGAGCAGGGACTGCCGCTTCTCGGGGATGGTCAGGGTCAGACCCTCCGCCAGCAGGGTAGTGCCCGCCACGGTGAAGCTCTCCCCCGTATCCTCGTTGGTGAAGACGTAATTCCGTCTGCGGTCGATGCCCCCAAGCTCCACGTGAGCCTGCTCATAGGGACACATGGCGCGGCGGAAGGCCAGGATCAGACCGCTTCCGTCAGAGCGGGCGTGGTACTGGGAGGCCACCCAGGTGGTGTTGATGTCCGAGGGGGGGATGAGGGGGAAGAAGTCCTCGGCGAAGTAGTGGCGCAGGCGGGCATACTCGGCAAAGTAGCGCTTCGCCCAGTCGAAGGGCTCGTTCATACCGCCCACACGCCATTCGGGGTCGGCATGCTCCCAGGTGCGCACCGTCATGCCATTCGTGTAGGCGCTGCGGAAGCTGTAGGTGTCCCCCAGGGTGGGGCCGTAGCCGATGCCCGAGTAGGGATACCACCAGGCCGCCCGCATATTGCTATTCTGGTTGACCTCGGGACAGCAGTCCCAGGTGCATTGGTAGTCGCTTCGCCACAGGGGTACGGAGCGGGACAGCATCTCGATGTCGATGCGGTGGCCGCCGCCCGCGCAGTCGTCGATGAGCAGGTGGGGGAAACGCTCCAGCAGAGCGTCCCAGAACCGCCAGAGATTGTTGATGTGATGGATCTCGGTGGCACCCTTGCGCTCACCGTTGGGATCGGCATCCCGATCCGCGCGGTTCCAGGTGGCCAGCGGGTTGAAGTTGAAGTCCTGGCGGTAGCAGTCCACCCCCACCTCGGCGATCACCTTGGAGATGCGCTCGATGAGCTGATCACAGACCTCGTTCTTGCCGATGTCGATCAGCACGTCGTTGTCCTCGGGGCTGTTCGTCCAGAGGTAGTCCGTCCACTCACAGACCGACCGCCGCATCCGCTCAGGCTCGAACCAGAGCTGGAACTTCATGCCCCGCTCGTGGAGGAAGTCGGTGACATCGCGGTAGCCCCCTGGATGGTAGAACCTGTTGACCTCCCACGTGCCCACGTTGCCCCAGTCGGCGGACTGGGTGGCGGTGGTGGTGGAGCGGAGAGGCTCGTACCAGCCCGCGTCCACCCAGCAGTAATCGAAGGCATCCAGCCCGTGGGACAGGATACCATCCCAGCGCTCCATCAGCTCGTCGGAGGGGATACCGCCCCAGAAGATGGCGGAGAAGGGGCATTGGGTGCCCCTCGCCCCCTTGAAGCGGCCCATGGGGGACACGGCCTCGCGGATAAACCGCCGCCAGAGGTTGTGGGCGTTGACCTGCCCCTCTCGGTAGGGCATGACGGTGGCGGAGGCGGTGCGGAAGGACTCCCCCGGCTCCATGCGTAGGGAGACCTCGGGGAGGCTGTGACGGATGCGGAAATCTGCCTCGCCTCGGTCAAAGTAGGCCTTCCATTGACCCGTCCAGCCCAGGGCGGTCAGCATACCGTTTTGGTGATCGCCGCCCTCGTTGACCTCAAAGAAGGGGGCAGTACCCATGCCGCTCCGTCCCGCCTGGTTGCAGACCTCCTTGTGATCCCCCGCCCACATACGGTGGGGGGTGACGGTGTGGTCGTGATCGTTGATGTTGGCACCGTCGGAGATAAAGAGGCGGAGGGTCTTAGGCTCCCAGGTGTACTGCTTGTTGCGGCGGGTGCGGGCGGGGTCGGGAGCCATGGGGATGGTCAGATCGCAGTCGCAGAGGTTCTCGATCAACGCGCTTCTGCGGTCGGTGGGATTGCGCCAGAGGTTTGTCCAGCGGGTCACGCCGTAGTCCTGCAAAAATTCCGTGACCACCGTCAGCTCCACACCGTCGGGGAGGGTGTAGATCACGCGGTCGGCCTCGCATTTCACGGCGACCTCCAGCTCGTCAAAGGGCGTCCCGCCGTAGGTAAAGGAGAGGGCGGGTACCGCGATGGGACGCACCGAGGGGGCGCGGCAGGCGCAGATGAAGTCGTTCAACGGCTCGCAGGAGGGTTGGGTACTGCGGATGCGCTCGTTCTTGCCCGCGTCGTAGCGGTAGTGCATCCCCTCGGCTTCTCCCTTGCCCGCGTAGATGAAGGTGTGCAGGGGATCGCCGTTTTGGTTGGGACGGACGAAGACCACGTCGCCGGGGAGAAGCTCCTCCACCGTGTCGATGCGGGTAAAGCCATGCTCCAGACACCAATCGGTCAGCCACGGGCCGCTGACGCACTTGCCGTGGATGTAGGGCTGATCCGTAAAGCCCGCGCGGTACAAGACCCAATCCACCAGACGGTCACAGCTGATGATGCGGGCATCGTGGTTGAAGGCGGGGTTGATGGGGGCGTGACCGTAGACAAATTCCTCGTCGCGGATGGTATCGCAGATGCACTTGGCGTGGTAGAGGATGGCCGAGCTGATCTCTCCTCCCGCGGCGTAGAGCATCCGACCTGCGGTGTCATACACGGCACCGCCGTAGAGGGCATTCTCGTCGGCAAAGGCGCGGGCTTCCTCAAAGGAGGGGAAGACGGTCAAGGGGGCTCTCTCGGCTGTGGGAGCGGTGCGGACGGTGTAGAGTGACATATCGTTGAATCTCCTTTCGGGAATATTGTCGATAGGTATATTGTAGCATCTCACCGAAAATCTGTCAATGCTTTCTTACCAATTTACCGAAAAACATTGACTTTTCACCTGAAAAATGGTATGATATAGGTATCTATGATCCAATACCCTACGAAAGGATTTGATCACCATGAACGAATTCATCTTCAAGGCGAACTACCACCAGGATCCCTCCACTCTCCACGTGGGCTGCGAGGCTCCCCGCGCCTATTTCATCCCCTACCAGAACGAAAAGGCCGCTATGGCGGGCAACCGCAAT
Source organism: Eubacteriales bacterium (assembly GCA_045128275.1). GTDB lineage: Bacteria > Bacillota > Clostridia > Oscillospirales > CAG-272 > CAMEON01. The sequence goes on from JBGVRH010000054.1 coordinate 3,504, forward strand.
GCCTCTCACCGCTTCCTGACCCTCTGCGGTGACTGGGACTTCACCTTCTACAAGTCTCTCCGCGACCTCCCCGACTTCGCGGCGGAGGGCTTTGCTTCGGACAGCCAAAAGATCAATGTCCCCCGCTCCTGGCAGACCATGCTGGGTCGGGGCTACGATACACCCAACTACGTCAACGTGGCCTACCCCATCCCCGTAGCCCCGCCCTTTGTTCCCGACGATAACCCCTGCGGCCTCTACAGCCGCTCGGTCAAGCTCCACCCCGCTATGCTGGAGGGGAAGTCCGTCTACCTCAATTTTGAGGGCGTGGACTCCTGCTTCTACCTCTTCATCAATGGGCAGTTCGTGGGCTACAGCCAGGTCAGCCACATGACCAGCGAGTTTGAAGTCAGCAAGTATCTCCATGCGGGCGAGAACCTCATCCAGGTTCTCGTGCTGAAATGGTGCGACGGCACCTACCTGGAGGATCAGGACAAGTTCCGCTGGTCGGGCATCTTCCGCGAGGTGTTCCTCCTCCTCCGCGACCCCGTCCACATCGTGGACATTCACGCCCGTCCTGTCGTCAACGAGGCCTACACCCGCGGCTTCTGCCCCACCGAGATCACGGTCAATGGCGAGGCTCTGGTGGAGTACAAGCTCCTGCGCCCCAACGGCATGCGCATCGAGTCGGGGAGCCTCTTCATCAAGGGGAAGGGAACCATTGATTTTCTGGTGGACGCTCCCGAGCTGTGGAACGATGAGGATCCCAATCTCTACACCCTGCTCATCACCTGCGGCGGCGAGACTATCCCCCTGAAGGTAGGCTTCCGTACCATCGAGATCAAGGACGGTGTCCTCTACTTCAACGGCGAGAAGATCAAGCTGAAGGGTGTCAACCGCCATGACAGCCACCCTATCCTTGGCTCCGCCACCCCCGTGGATCACATGATCCGCGACCTCATGATCATGAAGCGGCACAATATCAACTGTGTCCGCACCAGCCACTACCCCAACGATCCCCGCTTCCTGTCCCTGTGCGACGAGTACGGCTTCTACGTCATCGACGAGACCGACATGGAGACCCACGGCATGGCCATGGTGGGCAACTGGGACGAGCTGACCGTAAGTCCCGACTGGACCGAGGCCTTCGTGGATCGTACCGCCCGTATGTACGAGCGGGACAAGAACCACGCCTGCGTGCTGATGTGGTCTCTGGGTAACGAGTTCGGTGTGGGTGAGAACCAGCGCAAGCAGAGCGAGTATATCCACGCCCGTGACCCGAAGGCTCTCGTCCATTCCGAGGACGCCTCCCGCCGTACCTCCAACCGTCTGCACGGCGACATGAAGGGTAAGACCGACGAGGAGATCGGCACCGCCCTGGAATGCGATTACATCGACGTGGAGAGCCGCATGTATCCTGCCCCCGACGAGATCCGCGCCACCTACTTTGACCGCCATATCTACACCAAGCCCCTGTTCCTCTGCGAGTATTCCCACGCCATGGGTAACGGCCCCGGATGCCTGAAGGAGTACTGGGATCTCATCTACGCCGAGGATGGCTTCATGGGCGGCTGTGTCTGGGAGTTCATCGACCACTCCGCCGCCATTGGTGACAACCGCATCGCAGAGCCTCACTTCACCTACGGCGGCGACTTCGGCGACCATCCCCACGACGGCAACTTCTGCGTGGACGGTCTGGTGTACCCCGACCGCCGTCCCCACACGGGTCTCATGGAGTACAAGCAGGTCATCAAGCCCTTCGCTGTGGAGTCCTTCGACCCCACCACGGGTAAGATCGTGATCAAGAACCGCCGCTACTTCACCGATCTCTCCGACCTCGACTTCGTCTGGACGGTGGAGTGCAACGGCGAGACCATGGAAAGCGGCCGCGCCCTGCTCCCCGTGGAGCCTCAGGAGACCGCCGAGCTGACCATCCCCGCAGAGGCGTGGGACGTGGACGGCGACCGCTACGTCACCATCACCGCATATCAGAACACCGCTACCCCTTGGGGCGGCGTGGGCTTTGAGGTAGGCTTTGAGCAGATGGCCATCCCTGCCGAGAGACCCGCTCCCACCCCCATGGCCGAGACCATGTCTCCCTACGCTACCATTACCTACACCGCTACCGCCGACACCATCACGGTGGAGACCACCGCCACCACCTACACCGTTGACCGCTACCACGGACTCATCACCTCCATGGTGGATAACGGCCACGAGCTGCTGGCCTCGGCTGTGAGGCCCACGGTCTGGCGCGCCCCCACGGATAATGACCGCAACATCCGCCACCATTGGCAGGGACGGGGCTACTACGGCGCGGCCGTCAAGTGCTACGAGTGCGCCGTCACCGCATCCGACGCGACCTCGGTCACCGTCACCGCCAAGCTCTCCATGAGCTCCGCCGTCCAGCGTCCCTTCCTCCACATGGATGCCGTCTATACCTTCCATGCCGAGGGCGGCGTGACTCTGTCCTACCGTGTCAAGGTGGCCGATAACGCCCCCTTCCTGCCTCGCTTCGGCGTGGAGTTCCTCATGCCCGAGGAGAACGAGACCCTGCGCTACTTCGGCCGCGGCCCCGTGGAGAGCTACCGCGACAAGCGTCACGCCTCCCGCCAGGGTCTGTTCGAGACCACCGTCACCGACCACTTCGAGCATTACGTCCGTCCCCAGGAGAACATGGCCCACGCCGACACCCGCTGGATGCTGGTGTCCTCGGTGGCGGGTCAGGGACTTCTGGCCGTGACCGCAGGGAAGGATTTCAGCTTCAACTGCTCCCACTTTACCCCTAAGCAGCTCACCGACACGGCACATGATTACGAGCTTGTCCCCATGAAGGAGACCTGCGTCAATCTGGACATGATCCAGTCGGGCATCGGCTCCAACTCCTGCGGCCCCGGGCTGTATCCTCACTGGCAGCTCTCCGAAAAGGAGTTTGACTTCTCCATCCGCCTCATGCCCGTGTTCGCCCATGCCGTGGATCCCTTCGAGGAGACCGAAAGAGCATGAAACCAATGCGACTCGATAAGTATTTGAGCCTCGCCGGCATCGCCTCCCGCACCGAGACCTCCAAGGCCGTGCGGGGGGGCGAGGTGCTGGTGGACGGCATCCCCGCCAAGAAGGCGGATATGCAGGTGGATCCCGATACGGTGCAGGTGACCTTCAAGGGTCAGCCCGTGGTCTACCGACAGTTCACCTACATCCTCCTGCACAAGCCCGACGGGGTGGTCAGTGCCACCGAGGACGGCCGAGAGCAGACGGTGCTGGATCTCCTCCCCGAGGAGCTTCGCCGCATCCGTCCCGCCCTCTTCCCCTGCGGGCGGCTGGATAAGCACACCACGGGGCTCATGCTCCTGACCAACAACGGCGACCTCTCCCACCGCCTCCTCTCCCCCGCCCGCCACGTGGACAAGACCTATGCCTTTGCGGTGAAGTTCCCTCTGTCCGAGGAGGATCTGACCGCCCTGGAGAGCGGCGTGGACATCGGCGGCTATGTGACCGCCCCCTGTAAGGTGGAGCTTGACCCCAAAGACCCCGATCAGCGGGGAAGCAGCGGCCGCATTACCCTCCATGAAGGGAAGTACCATCAGATCAAGCTCATGATGGAGGCCAGACACAACCAGATCACAAGACTTCAGCGCATCACCTTCGGGCCGCTGATCCTCGATCCCGCGCTGGATGCGGGGGAGTGGAGGATGTTGACCGAGGGGGAGGTTAGGGCGCTGGAGGAGAAGGGAGAAGCACGTGGAGAACCGTGACAAATTCGAGCAGGATCTGAAGATGCTGGAGTATTTTCAAAGTGAGTTCGAATATCGCCATCAGCATTACTGGCGTATTCTGGAGCGCTTTTTCATACTGTTCATTGTGGTAGCCACCCTGCCGATCCTCAAGGGCCTTCTGGGCATTGAGATACTGGGGGAATTCAACCGCCACGTGGTGGTGTTTCAGATCGCCGCCCTGGCCATTGCCGTCATCCAGCTGATCGTTCTGTTGGATGAGGGCAAAAAGATCAGCGCCGTCAATAAGACCAAGTATGAGCTCAACAAGAGAATGGAGTATCCCAGATACCGCTATTACCTATACAGTGAGCAGGAAAAAAAGAAGAAAACCAAGAGCAAGGAGCAGCCAAAAGGAAAAGAGGAGGGAGCCGCAGCCGAGGGAAAAGACGTACCCGCGGAGGAACCCGCTTCGGAGAACGAAAGCCAACCGGAGCCAAAGAAGAATCGGACCGGCTTGGCCCAACTGCTCCCCATCCTGGTTTTCATCTTCCAGCTCATCATCATTGCCAGCATTCTAATCCTCACGTACAGCTGACCATCCGTCAGCCATAGGACATACCAACACATCAAGGAGAACCCCCATTTTATGACCATCATCGAAACCCTCGCCCAAGAACTTAACCTCACCGCAGATCAGGTCGAAAAGACCGTCGCCCTCATCGACGAGGGCAATACCATCCCCTTCATCGCCCGTTACCGCAAGGAGGTCACGGGTAGCCTGGACGATACTATCCTCCGTACTCTGGAGGAGCGTCTGACCGCCCTGCGCAATCTGGAAAAGCGCAAGGAGGAGGTCAAGAACCTCATCGACGCCCAGGGCAAGCTGACCCCCGAGATCGTGGCCGCCATCGACCGTGCCGTGACCGTCACCGAGGTGGACGATATCTACCGCCCCTTCCGCCCCAAGAGAAAGACCCGCGCCTCGGTTGCCCGTGAGCGGGGACTGGAGCCTTTGGCGGAGCTTCTGCTGGCCCAGGAGAAGACCTACGCCCCCGCCATCGAGGTGCAGGCGGAAGGCTTCGTTGACCCCGAGAAGGAGGTCAATACTGTGGAAGAGGCCCTCCAGGGTGCCATGGACATCATCGCGGAGGACGTGTCCGACAACGCCGAGTACCGCAAGAAGCTCCGCGCCCTTACCTTCGACCACGGCTCTCTGGCCACCAAGGCCGCGAAGGAGGAGGATTCGGTCTACTCCATGTACTACGACTTCGCCGAGGCCATCAAAAAGCTCCCCGGCCACCGCATCCTGGCCATCAACCGCGGCGAGAAGGAGGAGTTTTTGAAGGTCAGCCTCACCGTTCCCGAGGAGGTGGTGCTGGGCTTCCTCTACAACTGCGTCCTGACCTCCACCGAGTCCCCCGCCACCCCCTACGTCCGTGATGCCGTCACCGACAGCTATACCCGCCTCATCGCCCCCTCCATCGAGCGAGAGATCCGCAACGACCTCTTTGACAACGCCTGCGAGGGTGCCATCAAGGTCTTCTCGGATAACCTCTCCCACCTCCTCATGCAGCCCCCCCTCAAGGGCAAGGTGGTGCTGGGCTTCGACCCCGGCTACGCCCACGGCTGTAAGCTGGCGGTGGTCGATCCCACGGGCAAGGTGCTGGATACCGCCGTCATCTACCCCACCATGAAGAACCGTGTGGATCAGGCCGCCATGGTGGTCAAGAAGCTCATCCGCACCTACAACGTGGACGTGGTGGCCATCGGTAACGGCACTGCCTCCCGAGAGAGCGAGCAGTTCATCGCGGATATCCTGCGCCAGCTGGACTGCGGTGCCAAGTACATCATCGTCAGCGAGGCGGGCGCGTCCATCTACTCTGCCTCCAAGCTGGCCGCCGAGGAGTTCCCTGAGTTCGACGTCATGCAGCGCTCCGCCGTCTCCATCGCCCGCCGCCTCCAGGATCCTCTGGCCGAGCTGGTCAAGATCGACCCCAAGGGTATCGGCGTGGGCCAGTACCAGCATGACATGAAGCAGGCCCGTCTGGACGAGGCTCTGGGCGGCGTGGTGGAGGACTGCGTCAACGCCGTGGGCGTGGACGTCAATACCGCCTCCCACTCCCTCCTGTCCTACATCGCGGGCATCAACGCCACCGCCGCCAAGAATATCGTCAAGTATCGCGAGGAGAACGGCGAGTTCAAGACCCGCGCCCAGATCACCAAGGTGCCCCGCATCGGTGCCAAGGCCTTCGAGCAGTGCGCAGGCTTCCTGCGCATCCCCGGGGGCAAGGAGATCCTGGACAATACGGGCGTTCACCCCGAGTCCTACGAGGCCGCCCGCGCTCTGCTGGCCATGTTCGACTACACCGTGGACGATATCAAAGCGGGCAACCTCCACTTCCTCAAGTCCAAGGTCATCAAGAACGGCATTCAGAAGACCGCCGATGCCCTTGGGATCGGTGAGCCCACCCTCATGGACATCATTTCCGAGCTGGAGAAGCCCGGCCGCGACATCCGCGACGGCTTCGACGCTCCCGTCCTCCGCGAGGACGTGCTGTCCCTCTCCGACCTCAAGCCCGACATGATCCTCACGGGTACCGTCCGCAACGTCACCGACTTCGGTGCCTTCGTGGATATCGGTGTCCATCAGGACGGTCTGGTGCATATCTCCCAGCTGTCGGATAAGTTCATCAAGCACCCCTCCCAGGCCGTCTCTCTGGGCGACGTGGTCAAGGTCAAGGTGCTTTCTGTGGACGTTCAGAAAAAGCGCATCTCCCTGACCATGAAGTTCAAGGAGTGAGACTCTCAACAAAGGAAATCAAACATGAATAACAACATCAACCTGGCGGTTTTCAACGAGGGCGGAAACCCCTACCGCGACCTGCTTGAGACCTTTCTGAAGCTTCCCGTAAGCGGAGCGGATGAGGTTTTTGAACTCTTTTCCTCTCTCCCGGGTGCTATCGTCTGTGAGGGAGAAAAGCCCATGGAGCGGTTCGTCTATGTCCCGGGAACCCGTAAGGATCGCATCCTCCTGACTGCCCATGCCGATACGGTCTGGGACGAGCGATACGGCGTGAAGCCCTCTGAAGCAACGGATCCGCGGTTCGTCATGGGAATCTACCTCTCCAACCCGGGACAGGGCATGGGAGCCGATGACCGTGCAGGCTGCGCCATGCTGTGGGGATTGCGGAGCTGCGGCCACAGCCTGCTGATCACCGACGGTGAGGAGCACGGCAAGATCGGTGCCCGCTACCTGCGAAAGCATCACAAAAAGCTGTTCCGCGAGATCAATCGCACCCACCGCATGATCCTGACGCTGGACGCTCCCGGCTCCAATTGCTACCTGCTGGATCAGGTGGATGCCTCCGACGTCTTCCGCACGTACATAGAGGAGAAGCTCCAGATCGTGCCCGGTGTTATGCACGGAGGCTGTGACCTGGAGGTTCTCAGCGACAAGCTCTGCGGTGCCAACCTGGGGATGGGCTACGTCAACCCCCACAGCAGCTCGGTCATGTTTTTCGTCCGAGGTTGGAACGAGCTGTACCGTAAGCTCTACGCCTTCCTCGAGGAGGAGCATCCCCGCTTCCCCATCAGTAAGAAGGTGCGCTTCCGTCGCAGGATGGTGCGTATGATGCCCCTGCCCGCGCGGGTCTACCGCAAGCTGAAAAAGGACGGATTCAAAGCCACCGCCGCCGCCGCTTTGCGGCGGGTCAAGGGCAAGCCGCGATCCAAGGGATGACCCGTCACCGCTAAAGGAATAAGGAGTTACTATGAAACGTATACTGATCGTCGTGGATATGCAGACCGACTTCGTGGACGGTGCCCTGGGCACCCCCGAGGCCGTGGCGATCCTGGAGAACGTCACCGCCAAGATCAATACCTATGCCGCCGATCCCGACGGAGCTATTTTCGTCACCTACGACACCCATGCCGAGAACTACATGGAGACCTCGGAGGGAAAGCACCTCCCCGTCCCCCACTGCATCAAGGGGACGGCGGGCTGGGAACTCCACCCCGCCGTAGCCGCCGCCCTGGAGGGCGTGACCTACACCCCCGTGGAGAAGCCCACCTTTGGCTCGGTGGCTCTGCCCGCTCTGGTCAAGGAGGCCGCCGCAGGGGAGGACTTTGCGGTGGAGCTGATCGGCCTTTGCACCGATATCTGCGTGGTGTCCAATACCCTGCTCCTCAAGGCCAGCTTCCCCGAGAACCCCATCTCGGTGGATGCCGCCTGCTGCGCGGGGGTGACTCCCGAGACCCATAAGGCCGCTCTGGTGACTATGGGGATGTGTCAGATCGAGGTGAAGAACTGATCTTGCCTTCTGCGTAAAGTCCGTCTGTGTCTTGCAAATAAATAATCCAAAAAGGTGCTTGGGCACCTTTTTTGTTTCTGAATAAATATTCCACAAATTGTTGACATTTGCACAAAAGGGCGGTATAATAAAAATGCTACACAATGACATATTCCGGTTCCGTTCGTGGGAAAATACTTTGGCAAAAAGTGTTTCCTTCTTCTTTCTATACCCATTGAACGGATAGATAATTGTGTAGCAACAATCGGAAGAGACGCTTTTTCGGTGCGTTCCGATTGGGCGCACCTTTTTTGCATCCATAAAATCCGTTGTCGGATAAGGGGAAATACAGGATGAACAAACTGTGTAGCGGTTTCCACAGTTTGTTGATTTACAAAACTCCACTTTTCGTTTATAATGAGTCCGTGACTTCCCGTCGCGAAATAACTGCAAAGGAGACATATGATGATCGGGAACAACATTAAGAAACTCAGGATGCAGAGAGGCATGACCCAGAAGAATCTGGCAGATCTTCTCTTTGTTTCACCCCAAGCCGTATCCCGTTGGGAGAACAACGAGGTGGAGCCCTCTATCGGAACCATTACCGAAATGGCAAAAATATTCAATGTAACCACCGACGAGATTCTGGGCGTCGAGTCAGCCCCCGCTGAGCCTGTGGTCGTAGAGCGAGTGGTGGCCGAAAAGGAATACGTATATAAGGAAGCGCCCCCTCAGGTTTTGGCGGTGTGCGATTCCTGTAAAAAGAAGATCACCGAGCCGTCGGATATCGCCCAGAGACTGATGAACGGCGGAGCATACTGTACCAAATGTAAGAAAGCGCGGGACGAACACGCTCGCAGGGAAGTATACGCCAAAGCCGAGCGCAAGAGAAGGCTTTCCTTTATTTGGGGCGGCATTGTCGCGGGGGTGCTTCTGCTGATTGCTTTGGGACTGACCGCCAAATTCGGCGTCAAGAGCTTCCTGATCGGCCTCCCCGTGTCCGCGGCGGGCTTTTGCTTCCTGTCCTGCCTGATCCTGGACAACAACTTCATCGGCGACGTGGTTCTGGAAATCTGGTCCTGGGGCTTTGTCAAGATGCCCGGTATCATCTTCACGTTGGATATAGACGGTTGCTTGTTCTTTATCGGCGTGAAGATTCTGTTCGCGATTCTGGGATTTCTCCTTGGTCTCCTGGCGGCAGTGGCGGCAATCGCCATCGGTATGGTGCTGGCTGTCTTTGTGTACCCCTTCGCCCTGAGACGGAACATTACGAATCCCGATTACGTGGATTATTGACTTATGAAAATAACTGCATAGGAGATACATACACCATGAAAACCAAATTAATCGCGCTCGTTCTCATTCTGACTCTGGGTATTCTGCTGGTGAGCTGTGATGATACCACTCCTTCTGTGCCTGTGGATACCACGAGCCAGGTTGCCGACAGTGAGGGCAACGATACGCCTACCGACGAGCCCGAGACTCCCGCTCCCGACACCGACGAGCCCGAGACTCCCGCTCCCGACACCGACGAGCCCGAGACTCCCGCTCCCGACACCGATGAGCCCGAGACTCCCGCTCCCGACACCGATGAGCCCGAGACCCCCGCTCCCGACACCGATGAGCCCGAGACTCCCGCTCCCGACACCGACGAGCCCGAGACTCCCGCTCCCGACACCGACGAGCCCGAGACTTCCGCTCCCGGCACCGACGAGCCCGAGACTTCCGCTCCCGATACCGACAAACCAGAGGATGAAACCGATAAGCCCGTTGATCCCGCAGACAAGGATCGGCTCAAGGCTGACTTGGTCGCCGCTCTGCGAGAGCTGTTGACAGGCTGTACCGTTGATCCCGCTTCGGTGATCCCCGAGACCATGCTGGTGGATTACCGTCAGAACCTTGTGGATCCGTCCAAATTGTTGATTGACTATGGGTCGAACGTGTCGGTATCGGACATCCCTGCTGTCGGCAGCGGCGAGCAGTGGCACATGGTGCTGGATAATCTGGAGCAGTCCGCCCTGTTCTTTGATCTGCTGGCTGTGGTGGATACCTTGACCACGGTCTCGGTTCAGACATTTGAAACATTCTTCGATAAGAACCCCGAGGAGACTGCCATCCATACCTTTGAGGAAAGCATCTATTCGGTTACCATTCATTATGACGATGACACCGTTGCTTACGTGCTTGACTACACCGCGAACATCCCCGTTCTGGGCGAGCAGAAGGTGCAGATCGCTCTGTCTCTGGATCGGCAGACCCGAGAAAAGGCGGCGCGCATCCAACTGGGGAACGGGAATGCGTTAGCCTACACCTACACAGAGGCTTCGTATACCTTCGCTTTGGAACTGGTTGGCGTGCGTCACGCTTTCTTTACGGTCAATCAGGACGAGGACGGAAGCGTATACGGTCATATCAACGAGTTCTTGACGGTAAAGGATGTACAAATTCAAAGTGCCGCTGATTTCTACATTACCGAGGACTATGTGACGGTGGTGGGCAATAAGGCCGACGGTATGCTTCTCTTTGACGGACGCATCTGCGAGCTGTATCGCGTGGAGGACGGTCGCCTCGTAGGATACGAGGTCAAGGAGACTGAATCTCTGTTGGGTATTGAGTTCGATACCCTGTGGTTTGATCTGTCCGCTTTTACGGGCTTTACCTCCATCCGCTATGCCGAGGCTACCGACGAGACCGATGCCGCTTTCTACGTCAACAACTCCAAGAAGCCTTGGGAGTCTGAAAAGGTTGGCCTTTTCAACCCCTCCCGCCGCTTCGATATTGAGTTCCGTACCCGCTACTATAACGTCTACGATCCCGAGAACGACGAATATAAGGTGGAGCACGCACGGGTGCCCATGCTATTTGTGCAGGAGGGCTATCTGGAATCCCTCACCAAGGATATTAAATCTGCAAACGGCATTCAGGTCAACCTTGGCGTAGATGGAGACGAGCTGGAGAAGCTGATGGCAGATTATGACGCATTCATTCCCGAATTTGATGAGCATAAGGCGGCGATTACCACCGACCTGATTGAGCAGTTTATCGGGGAACCGATCTCCTTCCAATAATTTACAGATTGTTTATCGGGTTGACCGTTGCCTTTGCGGTCAACCCTTTTTTTAGGCTTGCCGTATGCCTTTTTTAAAAAAGCGGAAAATTCTCAAGAAATTTTCATCCAATCACTTGACAACTTGATAAAATTGTGCTATAATAGAGCCATCACAGAAAGGAGTTCTCTATTCCTATGAAAAACACAAGCAAAGCTCTTCGCATCATCCTGGCCGTGATCGTCGGCACGGTGTTGACGGCTCTGGCTTACTATTTCATGCTGCCTCCCATCAATATCTACAGCAACGGCTTCTGGATCTTCCTCATCATGACGATCTTCTTCTACGGCCTCCCTCTGGGCGTGGTCAGCGGCTTTGGCGCGGCAGGGAAGAAGGGCGGCAAGATCAAGGTGAATGCGATCTTCCTCATCATCGCTGCCATTCCCGTGGCCGTGCTGGTTCTGGGCGGGATCTTTTCCTCCACCTTCTTCAACGCGGAGAAGTACGCCGCCGTCATCGAGGTACAGCAGTCCGACTTCTCGGAGGATATGCCCGAGGCTGACGTGGTCACCAACATCTCTCTGATGGACACCGCCTCGGCTTCCATCCTGGGTAACCGCGAGCTGGGTGCCCTGTCCGACGTGGTCTCCCAGTACAATGTTAGTCTTGACTACAACCAGATCAACTACAAGGGCACTCCCAAGAAGGTGGCCAATCTGGAGTACGTGGACTTCTTCCGCTGGCTGAACAACTCCGCAAACGGCGTTCCCGGCTACGTCATGGTGGATCCCGTGGGCAACGATGCCGACTACGTCAAGTTCGCCCGCCCTATGATCTACGTGGACAGCGCGTATCTGGAGGAGGATCTGATGCGCAAGCTCCGCTTCTCCTACCCCACCAAGATCTTCTCCTCGGTCAATTTCGAGATCGACGAGGAGGGCAACCCCTACTATATCGTCTCCTGCATGAAGCCCCATGTGGGTCTCTTCGGAGCCATGGACGTGAATGAGGTCATCATCTTCGATCCCTGCGACGGTACCTCCGAGATCTACCCCGTGAGCGAGTCTCCCGCGTGGATCGACAACGTCTACGACGGTACCCTGGCCTGCCAGAAGTACGACTGGTACGGCACTCTCTCCCGTGGCTTCTGGAACTCTGTCATCGGTAAGCGGGACTGCAAGATGACCACCCAGGGCTACGGCTACGTGGTGCGCGGGGACGACGTGTGGTACTACACCGGTGTCACCTCGGTCGCCGCCGACGAGTCCAACATCGGATTTATCCTGACGAACGCCCGTACGGGTGAGTACAAGTACTACCCCGTCATCGGTGCCGAGGAGTATTCCGCCATGGGTGCCGCTCAGGGCGAGGTACAGGAGACTGAGTATGTGGCCTCTTTCCCCTCTCTCATCAATGTGGAATCCGAGCCCACCTATATCATGGTGCTGAAAGACGCGCAGGGGCTTGTCAAGCTCTATGCTCTGGTCAATGTGCAGAACTACAGTATCGTAGCCACGGGCACAACCCAGCAGGAGGCCAAGGAGGCCTATCTGGAGGAGTTGTACAAGCGCGGTGTCATCACCGAGGAGGAGCTGCCCGCTCCCGAGACCAAGACCGCCGATCTGACGGTCACCGCCGTCCGCCTCGCCACCGTTGGCGGGGAGACCGTGGTGTATCTCACCGCCGAGGACGGCACCGTCTACCGCGGCGCGCTGGCCTCGGATGAAAGCTTGATCCTCGTCACCGAGGGCATGGCTCTAACGGTGGAGTATGCCGAGACCGAGCATGCAAAGATCCGGGCGATCGTTTCTTGGAGCGAGAAGGCCGAGTGATCTGAACGCATAAAAAAACCGAGAAGTAGGGAAGGAATTCCTTGCTTCTCGGGTTTTGGTTGTGTGTTTCAAATTTGGGTTTGTCGGTGAGTTTATTACCCGAAAACGAATCGGAAAATTCTGTGCGCGCTTTCTCCCTCACCCGCCTGCGGGCGGGAGCTCCCTCCCGGAGGGAGCCTTGGGGTGCGGGGATAATCACTTATCGGGCAACGGATTTCCGCGGGGCAAGGTATGAGGCCCCCTCCGGGAGGGGGCTCCCGCGAAGCGGGTGGGGGAGAACGCGGGCATTTAGGTGAGTATTATCTTCCTGCTGTGCAAACAGACCGACAAACTGCAATTTAACAAAAAAGGAGCGCCTCCAAACCGGAAGCGCTCCTCTTTCTTTGCGATGGGATCAATACTCCACCGTAAACTCCTCCCCCACGGGAATGGCGTACTCCTTGCCCTTCAGGAGCAGAGTACCGCCTTCGCGGGTGGTAAAGACGGTGCAGGTATGGCCGTCCATCTTGACGGTGACTTCGCCCTCGGGCAGGGGGACCTTGCCGTCGATGTGCTTGTACATACCGCGATTGGGCTCTACGGCGTAGGTCTCATAGCCCACCGAGGTGGGGTACACACCCAGGCAGTAGCGGCCCAGGAGGTAGATAGGCCCGCCGCCCCATGCGTGGCAGAGGGAGCAGCCGTACTTCATGCCGTACATGCCGTAGTGCTGGATGCCCACCTGCTCGGGGAGGTACTGCTCCCAGATGGAGGTAGCCCCCAGCTTGACCATACCGCCCCAGTAGGACTCGATCTTCTTCTGCACCGCCGTCAGCTTGCCCATCTTGCCCAGGGCGCACAGCTCGAAGAACTCGAAGTAGGGGGTGGTGATCTGGGTGATCTCATCATTCTCCAGCACCATGCGGGTGATCTTACGGGCACGCTTCTCGGTGACGAAGTCGTACATGATGGAGAAGATGTTGGCGTGGCGGGTGATGCTCTCTCTGCCCGTGGTGTAGCAGTCCACGAAGCCGCCCCGATCCTCGCGCCAGAAGTCACGCATGATATTGCGCTTCAGCTTGTCAGCCGCCTTGCGGTAGGAGTCGCCGTCCAGACCCACCAGCTCGGAGAGGGCGGCCATGGCATTGCGGCACTGCCAGAAGAGGATCTGCTCGGCGCAGAGATCGCCGCCCTTGTCGATATCCGACCAGTCGATGAAGATCCAGTCTCCGGGGCGCTGGCAGACGTAGCCCGCCTCGTTGGTACGGCCCTCGATGAAGTCGTAGAGAGCCTTCAGGCGGGGGTAGTAGACCTGAATGAACTCCTTGTCCCCCGTAGCGTAGTAGTATTCATACGCGCCAATGATGAGGTACATGGAGTAATCGTTGATGGTGTTGATATGCTGCTCGTAGGGAGGCTTGCCCAGCAGTGCCACGATGGTGCGCTTGGTGATGGCGGGGTCGAAGAAGAGGTAGTTGTTGGCCTTGTAGGACTGGTATGCGTCGCCCGACCAGCACCAGCGATCCCGCTTGATGCCGTCCAGGAAGAACTCGCGGGAGTTGAGGTGGAGGGTGTAGGCGCATATGTCCCAGATCTTCTTCACGTCGCGGCGGTTGCAGGAGAAGGAGGCTCTGTCCGTGAGGGGCAGGTACTCGTAGTCCGCGATGACGTTGGTGGGTTCTGCGCCGTCGGACTTCACGCAGATGTAGCGGAAGGCGCGGGGGACGAGGTCATAGTGAGCCTTGCCCGTGACAGTCTCGCGGATGAGAGCCTCGGCGGGCTCGGTGGCCTCCTCGCGGGATTCGCCGTAGACCACGCGGACGGTGGCGGCGGGGTCGGCGTCAAAGCGCACCACGCTGAACATCTCGCGGCCGAAATCGTAGAGCTTGCCCACGTCGGTGTTCACCACCTTGACGGGGCGGATGGTCTCATAGGCGAAGGGGAAGATTGTGGGATCGTCCTCGGGGGAGGTGTATGCGTCCCAGGTGCCCACGGGAACGGGGCCGCCCGCCAGATGGTCGCAGACCCAGGTGCCGTCGGTGACGAGGTACTTGGAGTTGATGTAGATGCAGGGGAAGCCCTCCTGAGCCAGAATGACGATGCGGATGGCGTGGTCGCCTGCGGGGACGGTGAAGTCCTGATTCATGGGCAGACGGCGGCCGTCGATGGTGACGTAGGCCTTGTGACGGGTCACCACGCGGAAGGTGTCCTCCTCGTCGGAGTGGTAGGCCTTGGCAAAGCTACAGGTAGGGTAGGGGGCGGACAGAGACCAGAAGCAGGGGTACTCGACCCCGTATTCCTCGCGGCGGCTGTGGAGCTTCATGCTGTGGTACAGCTCGAAATCGCCGTTGTACCAGATCCATTGGGCTTGAGACATATGTCAGTTCCTCGTTTCTTGTGGATTCGTCGGCGGGGCATACCCTCGCCGTACAGGGATATGATACCATATCTTGGGGGATCTTGCAAGGGATTTTGAGAAATTTTTCTGTATTTTTCGGTGGGGCGGCTCTTTTTTGCGGCACTTGGGAGAATATTTTTTTCGAAGGTGTTAATTTATATATTTGGGGTAAAGATTCATGATAGGTTCATAAATTTATGATATGCTATAACGGTAAATTTTCAACATTGTGTAATCGAATCCTTATGGAACGGAGGCAATCATGCTTCAACTCAAAAACATCAAGAAACGCTACGACATCGGAGACTCCCACGTCCAGGCTCTGGACGGAGTCAGCATCGACTTCCGCGAGTGCGAGTTCGTGTCCATCCTGGGCCCCTCGGGCTGCGGTAAGACTACCCTGCTCAACATCGTAGGCGGCCTGGATCGCTACTCCGAGGGCGACCTGCTCATCAACGGCAAGTCCACCGAGGACTTCAAGGATCGGGACTGGGACACCTACCGCAACCACAGCGTGGGCTTCGTCTTCCAAAGCTATAACCTCATCCCCCACCAGACCGTGCTGGCCAACGTGGAGCTGGCTCTGACCCTGTCGGGCATCTCCAAGGCCGAGCGCCGCCGCCGCGCCACCGAGGCGCTGGAGAAGGTGGGTCTCGGGGATCAGCTGAACAAGAAGCCCAACCAGATGTCGGGCGGTCAGATGCAGCGCGTCGCCATCGCCCGCGCCATCGTCAACGATCCCGATATCCTGCTGGCCGACGAGCCTACGGGCGCTCTGGACACCCAGACCAGCGTGCAGATCATGGAGATCTTAAAGGAGATCGCCAAGGATAAGCTGGTCATCATGGTCACCCACAACCCCGAGCTGGCCGAGGAGTATTCCACCCGCATCGTCCGCCTCCGCGACGGTAAGGTCATTGACGATTCCATGCCCTTCGTAGCCCCCACGGCGACCGAGGAGGTGGTACGCAAGACCGACGTCAAGAAGGGCAAGAAGACCTCCATGTCCTTCTGGACGGCCTTCTCCCTCTCCCTGAACAACCTCATGACCAAGAAGGGGCGCACCTTCATGACCTCCTTCGCAGGCTCCATCGGTATCATCGGTATCGCCCTGATCCTGGCTCTGTCCAACGGTATCAACATCTTCATCGCCGCGGTCCAGGAGGACACCCTGTCCACCTTCCCCCTGACCATCAATCGGGTCACCCAGGACTACCAGGCCATGCTCCAGGCCATGACGGGCACCTCCGAGGAATCCACCGAGGAGCGGGACGAGAACCTCATTTACGTGGATGACTCCATGGGCACCATGATGTCCGCCATGTCGGCCACCGTGGAGAACAACCTGGAGGCCTTCAAGAAGCATCTGGACGCCAACAAGGAGGTGCTGGCTCCCTACGTTACCGACATTCAGTACACCTACGATTACCAGCTCCAGGTCTTCAATATGGTAAGTACCACCGACGAGGACGGCAATCCCATCACCGAGGCCCGTGAGATCGGTATGGGGGTGGTCTTCGACCACATGGGCAGCGCCTTCTCGGGTATGTCCGAGCTGATGGAGATGGGCGGCAGCATGGGCGGTATGGGTATGGACGTCTTCACCGAGATGATCGACAGCCCCGAGCTTTTGGATCAGCAGTACGACGTCATCGCGGGCGAGTGGCCCACCGCCTACAACGAGGTGGTGCTGGTGGTCGGCTCCAACAACCAGATCTCCAAGATGACCCTGTACATGCTGGGCATGCTGGATCCCGACCTCATCGAGGACGAGCTTGCCGACCTCATGGAGGGCAAGTACGAGACGGGTGACATCCCCCCCTTCACCTATGAGGACATTCTGAACATCAAGTTCATGCTCCTGACCACCTCGGACTTCTACATCGAGAGCGGCCGCACCTACCCCACCGACAGCGGAAATAAGCCCATCTGGACTGATACCCGCGAGAGCTTCGACTATGACCGCACCGACTTCGTCACCAAGAACGGCGTGGAGCTGAAGGTGGCGGGCATCGTCCGTCCCAAGGAGGGGGCTACCGCCACCAGCATCGGCGGCGTCATCGGCTACACCAAGGAGTTCACCGACTACATCCTGCAAAAGAACGCCGACAGCGCGGTGATCAACCAGCAGAAGGAGACCCCCACCGTCAACGTGCTGACGGGTCTGCCCTTCGAGCGCACCGTCTACACCCCCGATACCATTCAGGAGCTGGTGGATAAGATCGACGATGCCACCATGGATATGTTCTACGCCTACATGACCCAGCAGATCCTGAACAACCCCGACTTCTCGGATCGCATTGAGGTCACCGACACCGAGTCCTTCATCGGTATGTTCATGCTCCTCCCCGCCGACAAGCAGGCCGTCATCTTTGACTCGGTGCTGACCGCCGCCAAGGCCAATCCCGTCAGCGGCACCGCCCTCCAGGCCCTCTGCGGCATCCTGAGCCAGACCACCGAGGGCGTGACCATCACCCCCGACAACTTCACCAAGCTCCTGCCCATTCTGGACGTGCAGACCCAGGTGCTGGGCGCGCTGTACGGCATTCCCGCCAGCGAGCAGATGCCCTTCCCCGTCGCCGGTCTCATTGAGATGGCGGGCGAGGAGGCCATGAACGCCATCTACGCCGAGCTTTCCGAGAGCATCAAGACCATGACCGTCAACGAGGAGATCTTCCTGGCTCTGCTGAAGACCCTCACCGCCGACGATCCCGCCTTCATTCAGCTGGAGGAGACCCTGTACTCCATGGCTCCCCAGATCGATGCCACCTACGACAGCGTCCTGGAGACCCTGGACGATGCCGAGCGCGCCAAGCCCGCCTCGGTCAACTTCTACGCCGTGGATTTCGAGTCCAAGGACTTTATCACCGACTTCATCAAGGAGTACAACGATAACGCCGAGGAGACCGACAAGCTGAAGTACGCCGACACCGTGGGCATCCTCATGTCCTCGGTCACCACCATCATCAACGCCATCTCCTACGTGCTGATCGCCTTCGTCTCCATCTCCCTGGTGGTGTCCTCCATCATGATCGGTATCATCACCTACATCTCGGTGCTGGAGCGCACCAAGGAGATCGGTATCCTGCGCGCCATGGGTGCCTCCAAGCGGGACATCCGCCGCGTGTTCAACGCCGAGACCCTCATCATCGGTCTCTGCGCGGGCATCATCGGTATCGTCTTCACCGTCATCATCTGCATCCCCGCCTCGGCCATCGTCCAGTATGCCACGGGCATTCCCACCATCCGTGCCGTCCTGCCCTGGCTTGGCGGCGTGATCCTGGTGGTCATCTCCACGGTGCTGACCGTGATCTCGGGTCTGCTTCCCGCCGGAAGCGCCTCCCGCAAGGATCCCGTCATCGCTCTGCGAACCGAGTGATCCCCCTATAGCAACCACAAAAAAACGCAGGCCTCGGTTTGAGGTCTGCGTTTTCTGTATGTAAGGGGTGGGGGTCAAGGATCACGCATGCAACAGGGCTTGGATTCTGTCCCCGGTCGCCAGCCCCTCCGAGGCCGCTGTCGCCCCGCCGCAGGCCATGGCCAGCTTCAAGGCGTAGCCGTACCCACGGCCGACTCTCGCGAGGAACCCCGCCACGGTGGAATCCCCCGCTCCCACGGTGTTCACGGGGATAATGGGCAGAGCATCTGCGCGGTGAAATTCACCATTTTCATCCAGCAGAAGGGCACCCTCACCGCCCAGGGAGACCAGGACGTTCCGCGCCCCCCGCTTTTGCAGGTCGGATGCGGCATCCATCAAGTCCCTATCGGTGGGGAGAGCCTTACCCATGATGCCCTCCAGCTCGGCGCGGTTGGGCTTGATGAGGAAAGGTCGGTAGGGAAGCGTCTCGGTGAGGAGCGCCCCCTCGGCATCCACCGCGAAGCGGATCCCCCGCCCCGCCAGCCGCTCCATGAGGTCGCGGTAGGTGTCCTTGGAGAGACTGGCGGGAATGCTCCCCGCCAGCACCAGGGTATCTCCCTCGGTGAGGGTGTCCAGCCTTT
Source organism: Eubacteriales bacterium (assembly GCA_045128275.1). Taxonomy (GTDB): domain Bacteria; phylum Bacillota; class Clostridia; order Oscillospirales; family CAG-272; genus CAMEON01. The sequence continues at coordinate 22,743 of JBGVRH010000054.1, forward strand.
GGTACAGAGCCTCCATGCACTCGGAGGGGATGGCAGGCCCGACGGCGTTGATCTCGGTCTCGGGATGGGATCCCTCGGGGGTCTTGAGCTTGACATTGATGCGGGTCAGCCCCTCGGGGAGAGGGATGAAGTCGGCGCGGATCCCTCGCTCGGTCAGGTAGGCGGTGAGAGCCGCTCCCGTAAAGCCCGCCGCAAAGCCCAGGGCGGTGTTCTCCACCCCCAGCTCGGACAGCACAAGGGAGACGTTGACCCCCTTGCCCCCGAACTGTAGCTCGGTGGAGACGGCGCGGTTGGTCTGCCCCTCCCGGATCGCGGGGAGTCGGACGATATAGTCAAGAGCGGGGTTGAGGGTGAGGGTGTAGATCATGACGTGTCCTTTCAAATTTGGGCTTTTTGAAGATACAAAGATACAAGATACGAGATACAAGATATGCGAAAATTCTTACGGTGACACGCGTTTTTTATCTTGTATCTTGTATCTCCGTATCTTGTATCTCTTCGATAAACCCCAATTTACAATCCAAAACAAACAGGAGGATGTTCAGCACCCTCCCGTTTCGTGTTAATACTTGTCGCGAATCTTCTTCCTCACTCCGAGGAAGGTGCCTCCTCCGATGAGAATGACCAGGATCACGGCGCAGATGATGTAGATGGGCAGACCCACCTGAATGTCGGACTTCAGCTCCTCCCACAGCTCGTTGAGCATGATGAGCTGCTCACCGCCCAGATTCTTGTAGGAAGAGGTCTCCACGGTGTCGGTGCCGTACATGAGGTCGTAGCCGCCCTCCTTGATGGAGTTCATGTACTCGATATACTCCTCGTTTTCCCGCACGGCGTTGTTGGGAGAGGCGTAGTAGGTGTACTCGGCGTTGGCCACGGCGGCCTCCTCGGTGAGCATGAAGTCAATGTACCGCTCCGCGATCTCCTTGTTCTCGGAGGCCTTGGGGATACACATGGCGTCCACGTAGAGGTTGGTGCCCTCGGCGGGGTAGAAGAATTCCAGATCCTCGTTGTTCTCGTACATGGAGAGGAAGTCACCCGCGTAGTAGGCGGCGATGGCGGCAGAGCCGTTCTCCATCTTGTTGAAGATCTCGTCCATGACGTAGCCCTGGAGGATGGGCTTCTGCTCCTTCAGCTTCTCCAGCGCCTGCCGCCACTCGGCCTCGTCGGTGGAGTTGACATCCAGACCCAGGAAATACTGGGCGGTACCGAAGGCATCGCGGGAGTTGTTGAACTGAAGGATGTTCCCTTGGTGGCGTTCGTCCCACATGAGCTGCCAGGAGCCCAGGGAGGGATCGTCCGCCTCCACCATGGTGGTGTTGTAGATGATGCCGATCATACCGTACATGTAGGGAACGGCATAGAGGTTGTCGGGGTCGTAGTAATCGTAGATCGCGTCTGGGCCGAAGAAGTCGGGGTGGATGTTACCGATGTGAGGCATGTTGTCGTAGTTGAGGGGAGCCAGCATATCCTCGGCGATCATGCGCTCGATCATGTAGTCCGAGGGGACTACCACGTCGTAATGCACCGAGCCGGAGGAGAGCTTGGCGTACATGCTCTCGTTACTGGAGTAGGTGGAGTAGTTGACCTCGACCTTCACACCGTAGGTCTCGTAGTACCACTCCTCGAACATCTCGTTGGTATCGAGGGTACCCTCGGAGCCGTCGGAGATGTACTCGCCCCAGTTGTAGACGTAGAGGGTCACGGTCTCGCCGCCCGCCTTTTCGCAGGCGGTCATCCCCAGCAGGGGGAGAGCCACGAGAAGGAGGGCCAGGAGCAGGGAAGCAATTCTCTTTTTCACGAGCGGCCTCCCTTCTTCTCCTTGCGGTCTGCCGCCGAGCCCGCGAAGTTGACGACCAGCAGGATCACCAGGATCACCGCCACAATGAGGGCGGAGAGGGCGTACATGCTGAACTTGACGTTGTGGGCGGTCTGGTTGTAGACGTACAGGGGGAGAGTCTGGAAATTGGGGGAGGAGACGAAGTGGGAGATGACGAAATCATCCAGGGACAGGGTAAAGCTCATCATGAGACCCGACACGATGCCGGGGACGATCTCGGGAAGCTCTACCTTGAAAAATGCCTTGGAGGGGGTGCAGCCCAGATCCTGGGCAGCCTCGGACAGGGACTTATCCAGCTGCTGGAAGCGGGGCATGACCGACAGGATGACGTAGGGCAGGTTGAAGGTCACGTGGGCGATGAGCAGAGTGCCGAAGCCGAAGAGATCGCGGGTGCCTAAGAAGGTGGCTACGGCCACGAAGAGCAGCATCATGGATACGCCCGTGACGATATCGGGGTTCATCATGGGGATGTTGGTCAGGGTCATGATGGGCTGCTTGATGTAGCGCCGCTTCATGCGGTGCAGTCCCAGAGCGCCGAAGGTGCCCAGCACCGTGGCGATGGCCGCGGAGGAAATGGCCAGCACGAGGGAGTTGCGGAGAGCCGAGAAGGCTTCCTCGTCGTGGAACAGCTCCTCATACCACACAAAGGAGAAGCCCGAAAACTCGGCCAGGCTGCCCGACTCGTTGAAGGAGAAGATGATGAGCACCACGATGGGGATGTAGAGCAGGAAGAAGATGAGACCGATGTAGCACTTGGACAGGAATTTCACGGTACCATACCTCCTTCCTCGTCGGAGAACTTATTCATAATGGTCAGGGAAATGAGGATGAGGATCATCATGACCAGAGACATGGCCGCGCCCACGTTGTAGGTGGAGACGTTCTGGAACAGACGCTCGATGGTGTCACCCACCAGATCGATCTTGCCCGCGCCCAGCTTCTGGGAGATGTAGAAGGTGCTGATGGAGGGGACGAAGACCATGGTCACGCCCGACACCACGCCCGACAGAGTCAGGGGCATGATCACCTTGGTCATGGTCTGGAAGGCGTTACAGCCCAGGTCGTGGGAGGCCTCGATGTAGCGGTAGTCCAGCTTGGTCATGGCGGTGAAGATGGGGAGCACCATGTAGGGTAAGAAGTCGTAGACCATACCCAGAATGACACCGAAGTAGGAGCCTACGATGGACAGAGGCTCCAGCCCCAGCTTCCCGAGGAGGGAGTTGAGGAGACCTCCGTTGTCCAGAAGGGCCATGAGGGCATAGGTACGGATGAGCAGATTGCACCACATGGGGAGCATGATGAGCACCATGAGGATTTTCTGTGCCTTGGGGGACTGGCGGGACATGAAGTAGGCCAGGGGGTAGCCGATGATGAGGCAGACCGCCGTGGCGATGAGGGCGAAGGCGATGGAGAGGATGAAGACGTTGGTGTACTGCCCTAAATCGGCGATGTTGGAGAAGGAGAAGTTCCCCTCGGTATCGGTGAAGGCAAAGTACAGAACGAAGAGCATGGGGGCCGCGATGAAAAGCACCGTCCAGAAGGCGTGGGGAACCGCCGCCAGCTTCTGGAAAATGCTTCTTTGGGCTTTACCCTTGCCCGCGGGGGGAGGGTCGGTCTTGCGGAGGGAGAGATTCTTCATTCTTCTTCCTCCTCTTCAAGATCGGACAGGTGATCCATCTCGTCGCTGAAGGAGGAGTAGTCACCAAACTGGCCCGAGAACTCCGATTTCTTCATGACGTGGATGGCCTCGGGCTCAATGAAGAGACCGATGGTGGTATCGGGAGCGGCGTAGTCCGAGGTCTCCAGCATCCACTTGAAGCCCTGGACGTCCACGATGATCTCGTAGTAGTCGCCCTTGAAGGTGACGGAGGAGACCACACCGTTGAGCATGCCCTTGTCGGCGGGGACGATATCCACGTCCTCGGGACGGATGACCACGTCCACAGGCTCGTTCTTGGCAAAGCCCCCGTCCAGGCACTCAAAGGTGTGACCCGAGAAGCGAACCTTGCGGTCGGCCAGCATGAAGCCGTCCACGATGTTGGACTCACCGATAAAGTCGGCCACGAAAGCGTTGACGGGCTCGTTGTAGATGTCCACAGGAGAGCCGATCTGCTGGATGTGACCGCCCGACATGACCACTACCACGTCGGACATGGAGAGAGCCTCCTCCTGGTCGTGGGTGACGTAGATGAAGGTGATGCCCGTGGCTCGCTGGATCTTCTTCAGCTCGGTCTGCATGTCCTTGCGGAGCTTGAGATCCAATGCGCCCAGAGGCTCGTCCAGGAGCAGGACACGGGGATGGTTGATGAGGGCGCGGGCGATGGCCACACGCTGTTGCTGACCGCCCGACAGGGTGGTGACGCGGCGGCGCTCAAAGCCCTTGAGGTTGACCATGGCCAGCATTTCCTGCACCTTGACCTTGATCTCCTCCTCGGGAGTCTTCTTGAGACGCAGACCGAAGGCTACGTTCTCATATACGTTCAAATGGGGAAACAGCGCGTACTTCTGAAAAACCGTGTTGACGAGGCGGCGGTAGGGAGGAACGTGACTGATCTCCTTCCCATCGAAAAACACCTCTCCGCTATCGGCCGTCTCAAAGCCGCCGATGATCCGGAGGGTGGTGGTCTTACCGCACCCGGAGGGTCCAAGCAAGGTTACGAACTCTTTATCATGGATATCCAGGCTGATATTATCGAGAATCGTCTCGCCGTCAAAGGCCTTGGATACCCCACGCAGTGAAATGAGTACCTCTTTTTCCATGTCGCATAAAATCTCCTTTAAGGGGGTCTTATTCTTTGCGCGTTTCCCGTCACGCGGCAGGCCCATCGGCGTTTCTGCAGGCACCCTATCGGGTGTGGGTAAGCGCCTATCCTGTCTCGCGTGCATACTGTCCGCAAATTCAGTATTATTATAGCAGAAAACCGAGGAAATTGCAATATCTTTTGGAGCATTGCCGTAAAAATTTTTAAAAACCGTCATTCCAAGGAATTTTTTGGGCAAATTCTGCGGTTTTCTCCGAAAAACAGAGGGTTTGGTCGGGCTTTCGGCGGTATATGGGGGAAAGGATGGCATTTTCTTGCTTTTTTTCGGCTTCGCGGAAAGAGGAAAATATGGCTTGACAAGCGGGAGGATCCGTGCTATAATACCCTCATAGACCGCACCCGGATGCGGCGGATCATACTCCTTGATCCGGAAAGGAAAATTCATGAAACACACAAAGCTTTTCGTAAGTCTTGCGCTGGCTCTTCTCCTGGCCGCCGCTCTGCTTCTGACGGGCTGCCGCGGAGGCACCGATCCCGCTGACACCACCGCCCCTTCCGCTGGGGACACCGCCGCTCCCGAGGTTGGTGATACCACCCCCGAGACCGACCCCGAGACTACCCCCGATACCGAGGCCGAGACCGAGCCTCCCGCAGACCTGACCGCCGACGAGCTGAAGGCTCTGCTGGCCGCCGCTCTGGAGAAGGAGGTCGCGGGAGCAGGCCTGACCGTCCGTACCTACTTCGATAAGGAGTTGTTCAGCGAGAACGTCTACCTGGAGAAGGGCGACGACTTCATGGCTCAGACCGTGAGCTTGGGCACCACCGAGCGGATCGTCGCCGTGGGTGACAAGGTTTACTACTACGTCTCCATGGTGGAGGGCGTCTCCAAGACCGAGGTTCGCTACGTCATCACCCCCACCGCCGAGGAGCGCGCCGAGCTGTACGGATATTACATGGACGGGTCTGCCTCCGCAGGGCTGGACGATGAGGAGTTGACCGAGGGACTTCTGAACAGTACCCTCACGGGCAAGCGCTACCACGACGGCCGCGTGGAGCTGTCCTGCACCGACCTGGACGACAGCCTGGTCACCCTCCTGCTGGACGAGACCATGGCGGGTAGCGGCCTGACCTTTGACTTCGTGCTGGATGCCGAGGGACGCATGAGCCTGTTCCGCTTTGCGGTCACTCTGTCCGCCGAGCAGGCGGGGGGCCGTGAGATGGTCATTGCCTCCGAGGTGGCCGTGGACTACGATCCCGCCGCTCCTGCCGCTCCCGCCGATGCCGATGCCTATACCAAGGCCAAGTACGACGATCTCTTTGGCTTCCAGCTCCCCGAGATCGACCCCGAGGAGGCCGCCTCCCTGGGTCTTCCCGTGGATGGGGACAACTACACCGTGGGCGGTGAGAACGCCGCCGTATCCGCCGAGGATCAGTTCTACTTCCTGTACGCCTTCGCCCCCTACTACGCCGGCAAGACCTTCACGGTCTACGGCAACGTCACCGAGGATGAATACGGTAATATCGTCATTTCGGTGGGAGAGGACATGGACTTCGTGGCCTACTTCGACGGGGTTCCCGAGCCCATAGTCGGCTCTTACGTCAAGGTCACCGCTACCTTCACCCAGACCGTGGACTTCGGTGACTACGTGGACTTCGATTGCTTCACCCTCATGGCTACCTCCTGCGAGATGCTGGGTGAGGCCGCAGGCCCCAATGGCGGTAAGCTCATGTTCATCACTGCCTCCTCCCTCAACGTCCGCTCTACCCCCGACTCCTCTGTGAGCGACAACAAGGTGGGCCTGCTCTACAGCGGCGACATGGTGGAGGTGCTGGAGACGGGGTTGGGCGCCAACTCCAACTGGTGCAAGATCACCTTCGATTGCGACGCGGGCTATGCCTACATCAGCATGACCTATATTTCCGAGACCAAGCCCTGATCCACAATCCGATCCATCCCAAGGCGGCTCCGAGCGGAGCCGCCTTTCTCGTTGCCCTGCAAGAAAAACAGAAATGCAGGATTTCCTTCATTTGTGCAATTTTCTTTCTCCTGTCTTGCAAAAATCCGTTGACTTTTTCCCGATTTTGTGCTATAATAAACTATGTATGCGATTCCCCGACCATTCGGCAATCATAGAGTAAAAGGACGGAAAACTACCCATGAAACGCGATATCCTCCGCATCATTGAAGAGAATATGGACGGCTTCTCCAAGGGCCAGCGCCAGATCGCCCGCTACCTCCTCTCCCACTACGACAAGGCCGCCTACATGACCGCCGCCAAGCTGGGCGCAGAGGTCAGCGTATCCGAGTCCACCGTGGTGCGCTTCGTCATGGAGCTGGGCTACGCGGGCTACCCCGAGTTCCAGAAGGCCCTCCAGGAATTGATCCGCACCAAGCTCACCTCCTTCCAGCGCATGGAGGTCACCAACCACCTCATCGGTGACGGCGACGTGCTGGAGAAGGTGCTGAACACCAACGTGGACAACATCCGCCACACCCTGGAGAGCATCAGCCGCACCTCCTTCCACGATGCCGTGGATGCCCTGGTGAAGGCCAAGAACATCTACGTCATCGGCGTGCGCTCTTCGGCCATGCTGGCGAACTTCCTCAGCTACAGCCTGCAAATGGTCTTCGACAACGTCCGTCTCATCGACACCACCGCGGGCAGTGAGCTGTTCCAGCAGATGATGGCCATCGGGGAGGGCGACGTGCTCTTCGCCATCAGCTTCCCCCGCTACTCCAAGCGTGTCATCAAGGCGGTGGAGTTCGCCCGCCGCGCGGGGGCAGACGTGGTGGCCCTCACCGACTCTCCCGAGGCTCCCATCGCCCCCTCCGCCCAGCAGGTGCTCATCGCCCAAAGCGACATGGCCTCCTACGTGGACTCCCTGGTCGCCCCCCTGTCCCTGCTCAACGCCATCATCGTGGCAGTCTCCCGCACCAACGAGGAGGCGGTCAGAGAGCGGCTTCAGAAGCTGGAGCATATCTGGGACGAGTACGACGTGTACGATAAGAATCAAGGATGATGACCATGACCGATAAACGAGTGATCGCCATCATCGGAGGCGGTGCCGCGGGCCTCATGGCCGCCGCCTACGCCGCCGAGATCATGGACCCCGATACCGACGAGATCCTGCTCGTCGAGCAGAACGACCGCATGGGCAAGAAGCTCCGCATCACGGGCAAGGGACGGTGCAACCTCACCAACGACTGCGACCGCGACGAGTTTTTGTCCAACGTCCCCACCAACCCCCGATTCCTCTACGCCGCCCTGGCGGGCTTTGATACCAAGGATACGCAGGATTATTTTGTATCTCTGGGTGTCCCCCTCAAGGTGGAGCGGGGCAAGCGGGTGTTCCCCGTGTCCGACAAGGCGGGAGACGTGGTGGAGGCTCTGGTGAAGCGTTGCCGTGAGCTGGGAGTCAAGACCCTCCAGGGCCGCGTGACCTCTATCCATACCGAGGAGGTGGACGGCAAGCCCGCCGTTACCTCTGTCCGCGTAGGCGGGAAGGATATCCCCGTGGCCGCCGCCATCCTCTGCACGGGGGGCTGTTCCTACCCCGTGACAGGATCCGACGGAAACGGCTACAAGCTGGCTGAGTCCCTGGGTCACACCATCGTTACCCCCAAGGCCTCCCTGGTGCCCCTGGTCTGCGAGGGCAACCTCTGCGGCCGCATGATGGGTCTGTCTCTCCGCAACGTCAGCCTGCGGGTGAAGGACACCGCCAAGAACAAATTCATCTACGAGGACTTCGGGGAAATGCTCTTCACCCACTACGGCGTGACGGGTCCTCTGATCCTCTCGGCCTCCGCTCACATTCCCGATGTGGAATCGGGGAAGTATGAGCTGCATATCAACCTCAAGCCCGCCCTGGACGATGCCGAGCTGGATGCCCGCATCCTGTCCGACTTCAAGAAGTACGCCAACAAGGACTTCATCAACGCCCTCTCGGATCTCCTCCCTGTCAAGGCCATCGAGCCCGTGGTGGAGCTTACAGGCATCGACCCCCGCGTGAAGGTCAACGCCATCACCAAGGAGCAGAGGCGCGCGCTGGTGTCTGTCCTCCACGATATCACCCTCCACCCCATCCGCACCCGTCCCATCGCCGAGGCCATCGTCACCAAGGGCGGCATCAAGGTCAGCGAGGTGGATCCCAAGACCATGGAGTCCAAGCTGGCGCGGGGCTTCTACTTCGCGGGGGAGGTGCTGGACGTGGATGCCTACACGGGCGGGTTTAATTTGCAGATCGCGTTTTCCACCGCGAGACTGGCGGCGCAGTCGGCGGTTTGGGGTGTTTGAGAGTTTGTTGAGAGAATAATAAATTGGGGTTTGTCGGTAGGTTTGCATAGCCGGAAGTGAGTGCCCGCCCCAGTGTCCGCGTTCTCCCCCACCCGCTTCGCGGGAGCCCCCTCCCGGAGGGAGCCTTTCGTCAGCCCCGCGGAAATCCGTTACCCGACAAGTGATTCTTGCCCGCGCTCCTAAGGCTCCCTCCGGGAGGGAGCTCCCGCCCGCAGGCGGGTGAGGGAGAATGCGCACACAGAATTTTCCGATTCGTTTTCGGGTAATAAACTCACCGACAAACCCAAATTTGAATTTCCATCAGTTTTCCTGAAAGATTGCCCTGTATTATTTCGTCTTATATAGTGAAAACCACCACATATAAGATATAAGGAGTAACCACATGAAATCCAAATTAAAGCTCCTCCTGCTCTGGCTTGCCGTATTCGCCGCTTGCTTTGTCATCATATACTTAATTGTCTTTTTCGGCGGCGCGAAGCTCTTTGAGAGCGGAGACCCTATTCTGATCGAGCTGGGAGCCGCGCTGATCCTTTCGGTGTTCGTATCCGTAATCCTCCATGCCATGGAGAAACAGTCCAAGCGGATCGACGCATTGGAAACCCGTATCCAAACGCTGGAGGCCGCCGCCTCCGAAAAGACGAATACCCCTGACAACGAATCGTAATCAATCATAAGGAGAAGATCATGTCCCACATCCAAATCGCCATCGACGGCCCCAGCGGAGCCGGTAAGTCCTCTCTTTCCAAGGCCGTGGCCAAAGCCCTCGGCATCATCTACGTGGATACGGGTGCCCTCTACCGCACCGTGGGCTACTACGCCCGCGAGATCGGCCTCCCCGCCGACAAGGTGGAGATCGCCCCCATTGTCAACCACCTGCATGAGATCACCATCGAGGTGAAGTATGAGAACGGCGTTCAGTGCGTCTACCTCAACGGGGAGAACCTGGGGGATCGCATCCGCTCCTCGGATATGTCCATGTACGCCTCCGCCGTCTCCGCCGTCCCTGCGGTGCGCGCATTCCTGCTGGATACCCAAAAGGACATCGCCGCCAAGAATTCCGTCATCATGGACGGCCGTGACATCGGTACGGTGATCCTCCCCGATGCCGACGTGAAGATCTTCCTCACCGCCTCCCCCGAGGCCCGCGCCCGCCGCCGCACCCAGGAGCTGGCGGACAAGGGTATGCCCGACACCTACGAGAACGTCCTGGCCGATATGCTCCGCCGCGACGAGCAGGATCGCAGCCGCGACGTAGCCCCCGCCATCGCCGCCCCCGACGCGGTTCACTTCGATAACTCCTACGACGGCTTCGACGAGGCCGTGGAGGCCATGCTGGCCGTGATCCGCGAGGGACTTTCCAAGAAAGGGAAGGAGATCTGACCATGAGTAAGAACACCAAGGAAACCAAGTCCATCAAGCCCATCAGCGGCTTTTACCGTGTCTTCCGCAAGGTGCTGTACTACCCCGTCCTCTTCCTCTGCAACCTCCGCATCCGCGGCAAGGAGAACGAGCCCACCCCCGACCAGGGCACCTATCTGGTCATCGGCGTTCACCGCACGTGGGCGGATGCCCTCTACTTCTGCGCCGCGCTGAAGCATCAGCAGCCCCATTTCATGGCCAAAAAGGAGCTTTTCAAGATTCCGCTTCTGAATATCCTCATCCGCTCGCTGGGTGCTTACCCCGTCAACCGCGGCGGTGCCGACGTGGGGGCAATCAAGCGCACCATCGAGATGCTCAAGGCAGGCGTCTGCGTGGGCATGTTCCCCCAGGGACACCGCTACAATAAAGTAGACCCCCGCAAGACCCCCGTCAAGACCGGCGCGGCCATGATCGCCCTGAAGGCGGGCGTGCCTGTGCTCCCCGTGTTCGTCAAGGTCAAGAACAACCGCCACCGCATCTTCTGCAAGAAGGAGGTCATCATCGGTAAGCCCATCACCATCGAGGAGATGAACTATAACCCCGAGGCTCCCGGCGAGTACCAGAGAGTCGCGGACTACCTCTTCGAGCGGGTCTGCGAGCTGGGAGACTGATCCGCTATGGATATCCAAGCCTATCTGAGCCGCTTGATCGGCGGGCTGACCCACACCTTCGGTGACCGCCTGCTCTACGTAGGATTGCAGGGAAGCTACCTGCGGGGGGAGGCCACCGAGACCAGCGATATCGACGTGATGGTCATATTTGATCGGGTCGATGTGCCTACGCTGGATACCTACCGTGAGCTGTTGATCTCGGTGGGGGACTACGACCGCTCCTGCGGCTTCGTCTGCAGCTCTGCAGATATGGCGGCGTGGAATACCCTGGAGGTGTGCCATCTCCTCCATACCACCCGGGATCTCTACGGTCGTCTGGCTGATTTCGTTCCCGCCTACAGCCGGGAGGACGTGATCCAATACGTCAAGGTCAGCGTCGGGAACCTCTACCACGAGCTGTGCCATCGGTATATCCACGCCTCCCGCGAAACGAATCAAAGCCATCTGGCCATGACCTGTAAGGCGGTGTTCTTCATTCTGCAGAATATCCACTACCTGAAAACAGGGAGCTTCGTAGCCACCAAAAAGGAGCTTTTGGAGGCGCTGGAGGGGGAGGATCGGGAGATCCTGGCCCTGTCCCTGCGGCTTTCGGAGGGGGAATCCCTGGATTTCGACAATGCCTTCGCGGGTCTTCTGCGCTGGTGCCAAGGGACTCTGACCCAATGGAGCCAATGAAGGAAAGCACCCACCGAAACCCAATAAGGAGTACACCATGAGCCATACACCCACCGTCACCGTCGCCAAAAACGCGGGCTTCTGCTTCGGCGTTGCCCGCGCCACCAAGGCCGTGGAGACCGAAATGGCGGATCACCCCGCGGGGGAGCGCATCTTCACCCTGGGCCGCCTGATCCACAACGAGATCTACAATCAACGTCTGGCCGCGGGAGGCGTGACCGTCATCTCCGCCGAGGAGCTCCCCCGCCTGGCCGCCGAGGCGACCCCCGAGGCCCCCGTCAAGGTCTTCGTCCGCGCCCACGGCATGACCGCCGAGACCGAGGCACTTCTGACCCGCCTGTCATGCGAGAATCCCGCCTTTTCCTTCGTGGACTGCACCTGCTCCTTTGTCAAGAAGATCCACCGCATCTGCTCCGAGCATAACGAGGCCAACGAGGCCGCCCGTAGGGAAACAGGGAAGGATGACCGCTTTCTGGCGGTGCTGGGCTCCCCCGACCACCCCGAGGTGGTGGGCTTTCTCAGCCGTTTCAAGGGAAAAAAGGTGGTTTTCGGCAATGCCGCCGAGGCAGAGGCGATCCTGAAGGGAGATCCTGCCCTCACAGACGGATCCATGACCCCCGTTTTGGTGGCGCAAACCACCCAAAATATCAACGAATGGGAAAAGACGAAAAAAATTTACAATTTAAACTTTTCCTGTCCATATATTTATGATACAATTTGCAGTATTACGGACTCCAGGCAAACCGAGGCCGCCGAGCTTGCACGCAAATGCGATCACGTCGTTGTGATCGGAGGCAGAGACAGTTCCAACTCTGCCAAGCTCTATTCGATTTGTAAGAGCATTTGCGCTGACACCGTGTGGGTGGAGCGCGCCGACGAGCTGCCTGATAAGAGTCTGCCCTATCATCGCATAGGGATTGTGGCAGGAGCATCCACTCCCCACGACATTATAGAGGAGGTAACAAACAAAATGAGCGAGACCATGAACGAAAACTTCGCGGAACTGCTTGAGGAATCCCTCAAGACATTAAATACAGGAGACACTGTAACCGGTATCATCACCAGCATCAGCGCAGGTGAGATCCAGCTTGACCTCGGTGCCAAAGTCACCGGTGTCATCAAGCAGGAGCAGATCACCGACGATCCTTCCGCAAAACTCAGCGAGATGTTCAAAATCGGAGATGAGGTGGAGGCATTCGTGATCCGTGTCAGCGACCGCGACGGCTTCGCTGAGCTCTCCAAGAAGCGTGTTGACTCCGACAAGAACTGGCAGAGCATCGTTGCCGCTTACGAGGCAGGCGAGAATCTGGAGGGTAAGGTCATTTCCGTCAACAAGGGCGGCGTCGAGGCTATTGTCCGCGACAACCGCGTCTTCATCCCCGCCGCTCACACCGGTATTCCCCGTGAGGGCGACCTGTCCACTCTGGTCGGCCAGACTGTGACTCTCCGCATCCTGGAGATCGCTGACCGCAAGAGAGCCAAGGGCTCCATCCGTCTGGTTCTCCGTGACCAGAAGCGCGCCCAGGAGAAGTCCTTCTGGGAGGAGATCGAGGAGGGCAAGATCTACACCGGTACCGTCAAGTCCATGACCAGCTACGGCGCATTCGTCGACCTGGGCGGTGTGGACGGTATGGTTCACTGCTCCGAGCTGTCCTGGAAGCGCATCAAGTCCCCCGCCGAGGTTCTGTCCATCGGTGACGAGATCACCGTCTTCGTCAAGAGCTACGACGCCGAGAAGAAGCGCATCTCCCTGGGCTACAAGACCGAGGCAACCAACCCCTGGTTCATCTTCACTCACCAGTACGCCATCGGTGACACCGCCGCTGTCAAGATCGTCAGCCTGATGCCCTTCGGCGCATTCGCTGAGATCGTGGACGGTGTGGACGGTCTGATCCACATTTCCCAGATCGCTGACCACAAGATCGGCAAGCCCGCCGACGTCCTGGAGGTCGGTCAGGTTGTGGATGCCAAGATCATCGACATCGACAACGACAACCAGAAGGTCAGCCTGTCCATCCGCGCTCTGCTGGAGGAGGCTAAGGCCGAGGCCGAGGCTATGCCTGAGGCAGCCGAGGAGACCGTCGAGACTGTTGAGGAGTAATTCCGAGCATATCGCAAAAAAAGGACGCATCCGTTTTCGGGTGCGTCCTTTTCTGTTGGGAAAAGAAGTGATTTCTTTATTCATTCACGATCTCGCTCTTTTTTGTAGAAGCGAACCAAACCGTCACGCAAGCCGCCGCCAGCACGATTGTCACCGCCAGACCTCCCTCCAGGCCGAAGGAGCCGCCGTTCACAAGGGTCTGCCATTTCCCCTCGCCCATCTTGGTAACCAGCGGGGAGGGACTGCCCGTAAGCCCGCTGACGGGGACACCGAAGAGATTGCCCTGGGCGAAGTTCCACATACTGTGGATGGCTCCCACCATCCAGATGCTCCCTCGGCGGAGAGTCAGCATGGAGGCGAAGAGACCGAACAGGAAGATGTTGACGAGGGCGATGGCCGTCACCCCGGGGTTTCCGAGATGGAGCAGGGAGAAGAGCAGAGCGTTGGTCACGGCACAGGCCCAGAGAGGCCACTTGCGGGCGAGGGAGAGCATGAGGTAGGAGCGGCAGAGCATCTCCTCAGACATACCCTGAATGAGAAAGCCCACGAAGAACAGGGGCAACAGGATGAGAGAGGACGTATGCGCGGCGGGAGACAGGGTCACAGCACCCGTCACCACGCAGAGCAGAACAGGCAGACCGAACAGCCCCAAGCCCGCCAAAAGTCCTACGGCATACTCATTCACCGCCCCGCGGCGGATGAAGCCCAGGCTGGCCAGCGTCCTGCGCTCCATGGCCAGGCAGTAGACCAGCACCACCGCCACCGTAGCCGTGGTGGCAAAGAGGGAGATGAGCAGGTATCGGCTCCCTGTCATGCCGTTGGGGATCAGGAGGGTGCAGGGAAGCGCCAGAAGAGCGCGGCCAAGCTCGGCGACGGTCATGGTCACAAGGAATAACAAAAGAACCACCACGGGGCGAGAGGTCAGCCGCTCCTTGGAGGTGGGTGTCAGCATATTCGTCTTTTCAAAGGCGGGTATCTTCATGGAAAAAACCTCCTTTTTTCACGCTACTCCTTCATTATACCACAAAGCCCGCGCTTTTTCAAGTCCTCTTTGTGAATTCGCTCGGAGGAATTTTGTCGTGAAATTTGTATAGAATTCACGAAATTCACATAGCTTACATGATAACCTCTTTACAAAATCACAATAGTGTGGTATAATAAGAGTGACCAAAGGGGGAAGCCCCCAAGGGCGCCTCCGAGGTCGCGCAACCCATAACGCAAAGGAGGAAACACCATGAAGATCACCATCGTAGGAAGAAAGCTGAACGTGTACGACGACACAAGAGAGCTGATCGAGAAGAAGCTGGCCAAGCTGGATAAGTACTTCAAGGCCGAAGCCACCGAGGCCACGGTCACCCTCAGCCGTAAGCGTAACGTCTCAAGCCTGGATGTGACCATCAACGCGGGCGGGACTCTGTTCCGCAGTGAGGTGGACGCTGACGACTTCCGAATCGCGCTGGATCAGACGGTGGATCACATCGAGAGCCAGATCCGCAAGAACAAGACCAAGCTGGCCAAACGCCTCCGCGAGAACGTCATCGACATGAGCATGGTCCCCGATCCCGAGGAGGTCATTCCCGAGGACGAGCCCATCATCCGTGTCAAGCAGTTTGAGTTCAAGCCCATGACGGCAGAGGAGGCCATCATGCAGATGAATCTGCTGGGTCACAGTTTCTACGTTTTCAACGATATCACCACGGGGGACACCTGCGTGGTCTACACCCGCAAGGACGGGGACTACGGACTTATTGAGCCTATGAAGTAAGGCTCTGCGGGATACAGTAAAGGAATAAATTTCACCCTCTCATCGGTTTCGGTGGGAGGGATTTTTTGCGGGCATAGGGACAACCTGCTGGTTCATAGAGTAAGATAAATATTCAAATTTGGTTTTATCGCTCTGCGATAAACCCAAATTTGAAGTGAAAAGTGAAGAGTGAAAAGTGAAGAGTGGAGGTGCAAATCCTTCGGATTTGTCCATTTTTTG
Organism: Eubacteriales bacterium; assembly: GCA_045128275.1. Classification (GTDB taxonomy): domain Bacteria; phylum Bacillota; class Clostridia; order Oscillospirales; family CAG-272; genus CAMEON01. The sequence goes on from JBGVRH010000054.1 coordinate 38,430, forward strand.
ATTGAAATGAAGGAAACCGAAGGTTTCCCTCGTCACTTCTTCACTATTCACTATTACCTATTACTTTCATTGCAGTTTATCGGGCTTCCGCCCGATAAACTGCAATTTGAAATCCTAAGGAGGCACCATCCATGTTCCCATTTTCCCCCATCCTCAAGCTCCTCCACCTCATCCTCGGCCTGGACACCCCACACAATTTTCCCCCGCCTCTCCCCACAAAAGAGGAGGAGGAGGCCTTCCGCAGGGCGCGGGCGGGGGACGAGGAGGCGCGGCAGACCCTGATCCTCCACAATCTGCGCCTGGTCTCCCACATTGTCCGCAAATACTACGCCACGGCAAATAACCAGGAGGATCTGGTCTCCATCGGCACCATCGGTCTGGTCAAGGCGGTGGACACCTTCAAGATCGACAACGGGGCGCGGTTCGCCACCTACGCCGCCAAGTGCATCCAGAACGAGATCCTCATGCATTTTCGCTCCCAGAAGAAGCGGAGCGCCGAGGTCTCCATGAACGAGACCATCGACGTGGACAGGGATGGCAACCCCTTGACCTACACCGACGTCATCTCCAGCGAGGAGGATCTCCCCGAGGAGGTCATGCGGAGCGTGGAGGCCGACCGCGCCATGACCCTGGTACGCACCCGTCTGGATCCCCGCGAGCGGCAGGTCATCACCCTGCGCTTCGGGCTGAACGGCGCACCCGCCCTGACCCAGCGGGAGATCGCGCAAAAGCTGGGGATCTCCCGCTCCTACGTCAGCCGTATCGAGAAGGCGGCGCTGGATAAGCTGAAGGAGGGGTTCGGGTTGCCCCTTGAGTGATCAGTCCTTGGCTTTTCCTTTGGCGATCAATGTCACCAGATACCCGAACACCAAAGCCGCCGCCGTGCCCCCAGCCGCCGCCGTGAGAGGCCCCGTCAAGGCACCCAAGAGTCCTTTTTCCGCCACAGCCTCCTTTACACCCTTGGAGATCAGATACCCGAATCCCGTCAGCGGTGTGGATGCTCCCGCCCCCGCGAAGTCCACCAGCGGCTCGTAGACTCCCACCGCTCCCAGGAAGACTCCCGCCACCACGTACAAGACCAGGATCCGCGCGGGGGTCAGCTTGGTCTTGTCGATGAGGATCTGGGCGACGGCGCAGAGGGCACCGCCCACAAGGAAGGCGCGGAGGTAGGGAAGTACCGCGTCCGCAACAGATTTCCAATCCATCTTAATTCTCCTTTTCTGACAAGTCTTTCTCGGCGGGACTCTCCAAGCAGACCAAATGCGCCACCCCGGGAATGCTTTGCCCCTGCTTGACGCTATCGGGACTCATCATCGCTCCCGTGGCCATGAACAGGATGCGGTGAAGCTCTCCCCGTTGCAGCTTGGGGAGCAGATAGCCCCCCAGCACGATGGCCGCGCAACCGCACCCCGAGCCGCCGCTGTGGGTGTCCTGGGTGTTGCGGGAGAAGATCATCTTGCCGCAGTCGTTGTGGCGGGCGGAGATGTCCAGCCCCTCGGCTCTCATGAGGTCGCAGAGGATGCGGCTCCCCTCCCAGCCCAGGTCCCCCGTGACGATGAGATCGTAGTCGGAGGGGCTGGTATTGCTCTCCCCAAAATACCGCGTCAGGGTAGAGACCGCCGCAGGGGCCATGGCCGCTCCCATGTTGTTGGCATCCGTGACCCCCATGTCCACCACGATGCCGGGCAGGGCGTGGGTCACCCGCGCAAGCTCTTTCCCCCTTGTCTGCTCGGGACTTGCGACCACGAAAGCCCCCGCCCCCGTCACCGTCCATTGCCCCGTGGGAGGTCTCTGACCGCCGTACTCCAAGGGGGTGCGGAACTGCCGCTCCGCCGCCGCGTTGTGGGAGGAGGTCACCGCCGCCGCCACGCTCGCGAATCCCCCGCTGACCATGGCCGAAGCCAGCATCAGCCCTTCGACAGAGGTGGAGCAGGCCCCGTACAGCCCGAAGTAGGGGATATCGTAGGACAGAAGCCCGTAGGAGGATCCCACGCACTGGTTGAGCAGATCCCCCGCGAAGAGCATATCTACTTGATCCTCGGGAATATCCACCTTGCCCAAGGCTGCCGCCAGCGCCATGCGTTGCATCTCGGACTCGGCCTTCTCCCAGGTATCCTGCCCGAAGCGGTCGTCGTCGCCGTAGTAGTCGAAGTGCTGACCCAAGGGCCCCGCATGCTCCTTCGCGCCCGCTACTGTGGCGGCGGAGAGGAGAGAGGCATTGAGAGAAAGGATATTTTGCGGCATGGCGGTCTCCTTTAATTCGTAATTCGTAATTCGTAATTCGCAATTCGTAATGAATGATGGTCGGTGAGGAGGAAAACACCCGTTACATGTTCCCCCATTACGTATTACGCATTACGAATTGCGAATTTTTCAATAGAATCCCCCATTTTCCCTTGCATTATACACGAAAATGTGATATAATCAAACCAAGTATATCCGCAGGCGGGGAAATGCCCCGCAAAAACCATAGATAAAGGAGAAAAAACATGGATCTGAAAATTGGTTCTGTCATAAACGGCTTTCGCGTCGTCCGCGATGGGGACGTTCCTCTGCTGAACGCCCACTACTGGAAGCTCACCCACGAGGCTACCGGCGCGACTCTCTACTATACCGACCGCGACGACGGTCAGATGGTCTTCTCGGTGGGCTTCCGTACCCTCCCCGAGGACGATACGGGTGTTTTCCACATCCTGGAGCATTCCTGCCTGGATGGCTCCAAGAATTATCAGCTCAAGGAGCCCTTCGTCAACCTCCTCAAGACCTCCATGGCGGTGGATCTCAACGCCATGACCTTCGAGGACAAAACCATCTACTACTTCATTTCTACCAACGAGCAGGACTACCTCAACCTCATGTCGGTGTACATGGATGCCGTCTTCAACCCCCTGCTCCTTACCGACCGCCGCATCTTCGAGAAGGAGGCCTGGCACATCGAGACCGCGGGGGAGGGTAAGGTCGCCATCTCGGGCGTGGTCTTCAACGAGATGCAGGGCAACGACAACCAGCCCGACTACATCATGTGGATGCAGAACGAGAAGCAGCTCTTCCCCGACCTGTTCTTCCGCTTCAACTCGGGCGGCGATCCCGCTTTTATCCCCGAGCTGACCTATGAGCAGTTCACCGAGACCTACCACCGCTTCTACTCCACCCAGAACGCCATCTTCTACCTCTCGGGCAACATGGGCCTGGAGGCCGAGCTGGCTCACATCGACGCGGTGCTGACCGACAAGGGCGTGTCCGCCTTTGAGAAGCCCGCTCCCGCTCCCCTCCAGGCTCCCGTCATCAGCCCCGACGGCACCGTCTGCTACCAGCTGGCGGATAACGAGGAGATCGCAGGGAATACTCACCTCATGCTGACCTACGTCCTCGGCGAGGACAAGTCCGCCGAGGTGCTGGCCTTCTCCCTCCTGTCCCGCTACCTGGCCGAGAATACCGAGTCCCCCCTGACCAAGGCCGTTCTGGACGCAGGCGTGGGTCAGGATTTCGGTATGGCCTGCGAGGGCGACTACCGCCAGCCCATGCTCTACTTCACCCTGGGCAAGTCGGATCCCGAGCATGCCGAGGGCTTCCGCGCCGCCATCCTGGATACCTTGCAGAAGCTCTGCGAGGAGGGCATCGACCGCGAGCGCATGGCCGATCTGGTGAACAGCCACGAGACCGATTGCCGCCGTGCCTCCTTGAGCGTCAGAACCGGCTTCCGCATCATGGAGTCCTTCCTCCGCGCCCACGTCCAGTCCGATGATGCCAATCCCGTCAACGACCTGACCGCCCTCCGTGAGGCCATGGCCGCCGATGACCGTTACTTCGAGAGCCTCATTGAAAAGTACATCCTGAACAGCGTCCACTGGGCCATGACCAAGTGCGTCCCCTCCCGCACCCTCACCGAGGAGAAGCGCGCCAAGATGGCCGCCCGCTTTGAGGCCGAGGCCGAGCGCGTCAATGCCACCGAGGGAGGCTATGCCGCTCTGGAGGCCAAGATGGCCGCCTTCAACGAGTACCTCACCGCCCCCGATTCCCCCGAGGCCGAGGCTTCCGTCCCCCACCTCTCCCCCGCCGACATCAACACCACCTCCGATGCCCGCGATATGGCCGAGGAGACCGCGCGGGTGGGCGGCTGTGAGGCCAAGTCCCTGTCCTACATCACCGATACCAACGGCATGGTCATGGCGGGTCTGCTCTTCGACCTCTGCGGCTTGAACGAGGATGAGCTGTTCTACGTCCGTTGCCTCCACGATGCCCTCATGAGCCTGCCCGCCGGGAAGTATACCGTCCCCGAGCTGACTCAGAAGTGGGTGAGCCTCCATACCAACGCGGGTCTTGGCCTTCGCGTGGAGACCACGGGGGATGCCTACCTCGCCATCAATCTGGACACCCCCGCCGAGAAGCTCACCGATGCGGTTGCCCTGCTAAACGAGTACATCGCCGCCCCCGTCTTTGACCGCACCATCCTCTCCCGCCTGTTCTCCAATGCCTCCCAGATCCGCAATGCCATGATCCGCCGCGGCAACATGACCGCCCTGCGCCTGGCGACCCGCGCCCTGTCCCTGTCGGGCGTGTACGACGAGTACCTGACGGGCGAGTCGGCCTACCGCAGACTGTCGGATCTGGCCAACCGCTTCGAGGACAACGCCGATGCCCTCATCGAGGGTATGTCCAAGGTCTGGGACAAGCTGATGAAGACCGTTCAGCCTCTTGCTTACTTCACGGGTGAGGCTGATGCCTACGAGGCGTGGAAGACCGCCATGGCGGGTCTGTCTGTGGCCGCCTCCATTGCTCCCCAGGCCGCCTGCCCCCTGGCTCTCCTCCCCCGCGAGAATTACGCTCTCACCATCCCCGGAGAGGTCAACTACTGCGCCGAGGTCTATGACTTGGCCGATGCGGGCGTGGCCTACTCCCCCAAGCTGTCGGTCATCCACACCCACCTGTACAGCAAGTGCTTCTGGGATGAGATCCGCGCCATGGGCGGCGCGTACGGTGCCTCCGCCATCGGCTTCCGCCAGGGCATCGTGGGCTACGTCTCCTACCGTGACCCCCGCGTCACCGATACCTTCGGTGTTTATGGAAGCGTTCCCGCCTGGATCGAGGCCAATATGCCTGCCGAGGAGGAGATCGGCTCCATGATCGTCTCCACCGTGGGCTCGGCCTACTTTGCCCCCAGAAGCCCCATCGACCTGGGTAACGCCGCTCTGGCCCGTTACCTGGTGGGTCAGACCGCCGCCGACCGCCAGGCCGAGATCGAGATCATCCTTACCACCGCACCCGCCGATTTCAAGGCCTACGCCGATACCGTCCGCGCTCTGCAGGCCGACGGCAAGGGCATCAAGACCGTCCTGGGCGGCGTGGATGCCATCAAGGCCTCGGGACTGTTTGAGGAGAAGAACGTTAAGGAGCTGTAAAAAACAAAGATACAAGATACACGCCGAGCATAGCTCGGCAGATACAAGATACAAGATAGGAGGCGAAAGACCTTATCTTGTATCTCGTATCTTGTATCTCCGTATCTCCACATTTTCAAAGGAGTAAAATATGGAAAACAACACCAAGGCCCCCATCGTGGTCTCCATCGCGGGGCTTCCCAAGCGCAAGCAGAAGAAGGTAGTCAAGCGCATCACCAAGGAAGTGACCAAGGATAAGGGATTCAAAAAGTCGGTCAAGAAGGCCGGCAAGGAAACGGGGCAGAAGATCCCCAAGGTGGTCAAGGAGGCCGCCGTCAAGGCCGCCGTGGAGGCGACTCTGGGCACCAAGACGGGTCAGCCCGCCATCCCCGAGAAGAAGACGGGGCTGGAGATCTACACCGAGCTGGTGGGCAAATTTGCAGCCGCCCGCAAGAAGAGCCAAAAGAAGCAGGCTAAGAAGCTGAAGGCCGCCAAGAAGGCGGGCTTTGACCCCAAGACCGGCTTCTATAAGCTCCAAAAGGCCGACAAGATCAAGACCGCAAAGAAGGTCAAGTTCAAGAAGGCCAAGAGCAAGTAAGGAGGGCGAGGATATGAGCAAAAAGATCGCCGTCATCACAGGCGCGTCCTCGGGCATGGGCCGTGAGTTCGTACTGGCCCTGGATCAGCAGGAGGACTTCGACGAGCTGTGGCTCATCGCCCGCCGCCGCGACCGCCTGGAGGCGCTGGCCGCTGAGACCCGCGCCCCCGTCCGTGCCATCCCCCTGGATCTGGGTGTGCAGTCCGAGATCGACAAGTACAAGGAGCTGCTGGAGACCGAGCAGCCCGACGTCCGCGTGCTGGTCAACGCCGCAGGCTTCGGTAAGTTCAAGGCCTTCACCGACCTTTCCCTGGAGGAGCAACTGGCCATGATCGACCTCAACGACAAGGCTCTGGTGTCGGTCACCTACCTCACCCTGCCCTACATGAAGGAAGGCTCCTGCATCTACCAGCTGGGCAGCCTCTCCTCCTTCCAGCCCGTCCCCTATATCAACGTCTACGGGGCATCCAAGGCCTTTGTCCTCAGCTTCTCCCGCGCCCTGAACAAGGAGCTGGAAAAGCAGAAGCGGGGCATCAAGGTCATGGCGGTCTGTCCCGGCTGGGTGTCCACCGACTTCTTCGACCGCGCTGTGGTGGACAACGATACCATCGTGTACTATAACCGCTTCTACACCGCCGAGGCCGTGATCAAGCGCGCCCTGAAGGACATGAAGAAAGGGAAGGACGTCTCCATTTGCGGCTTCCCCATCCGTATGCAGGTGCTGGCCACCAAGCATCTGCCTCATGGGATCGTCATGGAGATCTGGTGTAAGCAGCAGAAGAAGTGAACATGAAATTGGGGTCTGTGGGGGTGCTTGAAACTCAACAAGGGTTAGATCCGTTCTCCCGACAAACCCAAATTTGCAATACCACACGCCCAAAAACACAAAAAACGGAGAGGAACCAACTCGGCTCCTCTCCGTTTTTTATTGGGTTGGGATCAATACAGAGGATACTTCTCGCAAAGCCCCTTGACGATGGCTCTGCACTCCTCGGCGGAGTTCTCAAAGTCGGTGGCCACCAGCTTGAACAGGCGGGCGATGACCTTCATGTCCTCCTCCACGAGACCACGGGTGGTGACGGCGGCGGTGCCCACGCGGACACCCGAGGTCACGAAGGGCTTCTCGGGATCGTTGGGGATGGCGTTCTTGTTGACGGTGATGTGTACCTCGTCCAGACGCTTCTCCATCTCCTTGCCCGTGATGCCCATGGGGCGGAGATCCACCAGAATGAGGTGGTTGTCGGTGCCGCCCGAGACCAGATCGAAGCCCTCGACCTTCAGCGCGTCGGCCAGAGCCTTGCAGTTCAGCACCACCTGATGCTGGTAAGCCTTGAATTCGGGCTTCAGAGCCTCACCGAAGCAGACAGCCTTACCCGCGATGACGTGCTCCAGAGGGCCGCCCTGGATGCCGGGGAAAATGGCCTTGTTGATCTTCTTGGCGATCTCCTCGTCGTTGCAGAGGATCAGACCGCCGCGGGGGCCGCGGAGGGTCTTGTGGGTGGTGGTGGTCACCACATCGGCGTAGGGAACGGGGGAGGGATGCTCACCGGCAGCCACCAGACCCGCGATGTGAGCCATATCCACCATGAGGTACGCGCCGATGGAGTGAGCGATGTCAGCCAGACGCTTGAAGTCGATGACGCGGGGATAAGCCGATGCGCCCGCCACGATGAGCTTGGGCATTACTTCCTTGGCCTGGGCCTCCAGCTTGTCGTAGTCGATGACGTGGGTGTCGTCCTCCACGCCGTAGGAGACGAAGTTGTAGTACAGACCCGAGAGATTGACGGGAGAGCCGTGGGTGAGGTGGCCGCCGTGAGCCAGGCTCATGCCCATGACGGTGTCGCCTGCCTGGAGGAGAGCCACGTAGACGGCGGTGTTGGCCTGGGAGCCGGAGTGGGGCTGGACGTTGGCGTACTTAGCGCCGAACAGCTCGCAGGCGCGCTCGATGGCGATGTTCTCCACAACGTCCACCACGTGGCAGCCGCCGTAGTATCTCTTGGAGGGGTAGCCCTCGGCGTATTTGTTGGTCAGTACCGAGCCAACGGCCATCATGACGGCCTCGGAGACCACGTTCTCGGAGGCGATCAGCTCCAGACCGTCTCTCTCGCGGGCCAGCTCGGCATCAATGGCGGCGGCAACGGCGGGGTCAAACTGGGCAAGGTATTGGTTCATCTCTTGGATCATAGGTGTTTTACCATCCTTTTTGTATAAAATACTTCATTCTATCATTATACGGATTTTTCGGCCAAAAACAAGCCATGAAATACACAAAATTCAAAAGTTTTCAGAAAAATTTTTAATATATCATTGACAAAACGGGGGTGGATGTGGTATAATATCGTATAAGCGAAAGTGGGGGTAGTGTTTTTCCCACAGGAAACGAGACCGAAATACGAAAAGAGAGGTTTGCTATGGAGATTGCGATTATTGCACATGACTTGAAAAAAGAATTGATGACTCAGTTCTGTATCGCTTACTGCGGTATTCTGAGCAAGCATAATCTGTGTGCGACCAGCATTACCGCCAAGTACATTTCCGAAGCGACCGGATTGAATATCGAGCGTCTGCTCACGGGTGAGCAGGGCGGCGAGCAGCAGATCGCGTCCCGTATCGCCTACAACGAGATCGACGTGCTCCTGTACTTCCGCGACACCCGCCCCACCGCCGGCTACGACGAGACCGAGCACGAGCTGCTCCGTATGTGCGACCTGTACAACATCCCCGTGGCCACCAACATCGCCACCGCCGAGGTGCTGGTCATGGCACTGGATCGCGGAGACCTGGATTGGCGCGAGGTCATGAACCCCCGCTCCGAGTACAACCGCCGCAGAAAGTAAGACCCGAGCGGACACCCCGCTCACCGAAAGGAATACGTCCGCCGAGAGGTAGCGACAGAGAAGGGAATCATCCCCCGCAGGATGGCTGTGAGTTCCCGCGCAATGGCTTGGATGGATACCGCCCTTTCGTATGGAATCGAATAGGGGCTTTGTGCCCTGTGAGTGAAATATTCGGGTGGAACCGTGTGTTTTGATAATGCACCCCGGAGGCTGTTTTTTGATAGCCTTCGGGGTTTTTAATTTGTATAACAATTTCAACAATATTTGGAGGAACCCAAACCATGCAAATCAATTTCAAAGAAAAATCCCTGACCTTCGACGCGCCCCTGTCGGTCTTTGACGCGGCCGCCGCCGCAGAGCTGGTCACCCGTGCCCACATCGCCGCCCGTGTCAACGGCAAGGTGGTGGGCATGACCCAGATCCTCGACGCCGACGCCGACGTGGAGCTTCTGACCTTTGAGGATGCCGACGGCAAGCACGTCTTCCGCCACACCGCCTCCCACATCCTGGCCCAGGCCGTGAAGCGTCTCTACCCCGCCACCAAGCTCACCATCGGCCCCGCCATCGACAACGGCTTCTACTACGACTTCGACTCCGACGTGGCCTTCACCCCCGAGGTGCTGAAGGCTCTGGAGGCCGAGATGAAGAAGATTGTCAAGGAGAACCACAAGATCGAGCGCTTCGAGCTGCCCCGCGCCGAGGCCATCGCCTTCATGACCGAGCGTGACGAGCCCTACAAGGTCCAGCTCATTGAGGAACTGCCCGCCGATGCCGTCATCAGCTTCTACCGCCAGGGCGAGTTCGTTGACCTCTGCGCAGGCCCCCACCTCTTCTCCACCGGCGCTGTCAAGGCCTACAAGCTGACCCAGTGCACCGGCGCGTACTGGAAGGGCGACCAGAAGAACAAGATGCTCCAGCGCGTCTACGGTGTGGCCTACCCCACCAAGGACGAGATGAACGCTTACCTCACCGCCGTGGAGGAGGCTCGCAAGCGCGACCACAACAAGCTGGGCCGCGAGCTGGAGTACTTCACCACCGTGGAATCCATCGGTCAGGGTCTCCCCATCCTCCTGCCCAAGGGCTCCCGCGTCATCCAGACCCTCCAGCGTTGGATCGAGGACGAGGAGCAGAAGCGCGGCTATATGCTGACCAAGACCCCCCTCATGGCCAAGCGCGAGCTGTATAAGATCTCGGGTCACTGGGATCACTACCTGGACGGTATGTTCGTTCTGGGCGATCCCCACGACGAGACCAAGGAGTGTTTCGCCCTCCGTCCCATGACCTGCCCCTTCCAGTATCAGGTGTTCCTGAACCGCAAGCGCTCCTACCGCGACCTCCCCATGAGACTGGGCGAGACCTCCACCCTGTTCCGCAACGAGGACAGCGGTGAGATGCACGGTCTGATCCGCGTCCGTCAGTTCACCATCTCCGAGGGTCACCTCATCCTCCGCCCCGAGCAGCTGGAGGAGGAGTTCAAGGGCTGTCTGGAGCTGGCCAAGTAC
>JBGVRH010000055.1:0-6456 GCA_045128275.1 Eubacteriales bacterium
GTGCAAATCCTTCGGATTTGTCCATTTTTTCGATTGAAATGAAGGAAACCGAAGGTTTCCCTCCTCACTTCTTCACTATTCACTATTACCTATTACTTAAATTGCAGTTTATCGGTCTCCGACCGCTAAACTGCAATTTGAAATCCAAAGTATCCCCCAGATCATGCAACGATTTATGCTAATTTCAAGAAAGATTTTTCTCCAAACATCTTGAAAGATCCCTTCAAATATGCTATAATAGTATGATGTAGTAATATGCGTTCCACGGTACTTCCGTGGATCCCCCCAACGATCATTTTTAAGGAGAATCTTACATATGAAACTCGGTATCGTCGGACTGCCCAACGTCGGTAAGTCCACCCTCTTCAACGCTCTGACCAACGCAGGCGCGGAGTCTGCCAACTATCCCTTCTGCACCATCGAGCCCAACGTGGGCGTGGTGGCCGTGCCCGATCCCCGCATGGACAAGCTGGCCGAGATGCACAACCCCGAGAAGTACACCCCCGCCGTCATTGAGTTCGTGGACATCGCGGGTCTGGTGCGCGGCGCGTCCCAGGGTGAGGGTCTTGGTAATAAGTTCCTGTCCCACATCCGTGAGGTGGATGCCATTCTGCACGTTGTCCGTTGCTTCGAGGACTCCAACATCGTCCACGTGGACGGCAAGGTGGATCCCCTTCGCGACGTGGAGACCATCAACATGGAGCTGGTGCTGGCCGACATGGAGATCATGGAGCGCAAGCTGAACAATGCCCGCAAGATCCTCAAGGGCGACAAGACCGTGGCGGGGGATATCGCCGTGTACGAGCGGGTCATGAAGGCTCTGGAGGAGGGTCAGTCCGCCCGCACCGTGGAGCTGTCCGAGGACGAGCGGGAGCTGTTCCACGATACCCCCCTCATCACCATGAAGCCCGTGATCTACGTGGCCAACGTCTCCGAGGACGAGGCCAACGGTGACATCTCGGGCAACGAGAGCTTCGCCAAGCTGAAGGCGTTTGCCGACGGTGAGCACGCCGCCGTTATGCCCATCTGCGCCCAGATCGAGGCCGAGATCGCCCAGCTGGAGGGCGAGGACAAGGAGATGTTCCTCTCCGACATGGGCATCGAGGAGGCAGGTCTTGACCGCCTCATCCGCGCCAGCTACGCTCTGCTGGGTCTCATCAGCTACCTGACCGCAGGCCCCAAGGAGGTGCGCGCCTGGACTATCGTCAAGGGCACCAAGGCTCCTCAGGCCGCCGGTAAGATCCACTCCGACTTCGAGCGTGGCTTCATCCGCGCCGAGGTCATCGCCTACGACGATCTCATGCGCCTGGGCTCCATGAACGCCGCCAAGGAGGCGGGTCTGGTGCGCTCCGAGGGCAAGGAGTACGTCATGAAGGACGGCGATATCGTGCTGTTCCGCTTCAACGTCTGATTTGGTTTTTGACGGAAAAATTGGGGTTTAGCGGTGGGATGCATATCCCTTTCACGAATCAAATATACCAATGGGGAAGGGGCCCCATGGGGGTTTCCCCTATGCTCCCCACTATCAATTCTCTTGGCATATCTATGCTTTTTTGAAAGTTTTTGGAGATCCAAGAACCTTTTTCCAAAAAGGTTCTTGGCCGCCGGAGGCCGTTCTCCTCGTTCCCCTATAAACCCAAATTTGAATTCCGTTCCGATTTTGCCAATTGCATTCCGAAAGGAGTTCCCATGAAGCTGGCTACCACAACGGGCGATTTCAATAGCTATACAGGTTCCCAGATTGCTTCCCTGCGCTGTATCCGCGAGGCAGGCTTCCGATACGCCGATTATTCCTTCGGCTTGGATCACTCCGCCCGTATCGGGGTCTATGCCGACGATCACCAATCCTACTTCGAGCAGGTAGGCAAGGCCGCCGAGGACATGGGGATCCAGCTGGTGCAGGCTCACTCCCCTATGGGAACCCCTCTGACCGACCCCGACGGGCGTTTCCTGGCCGACACCATCCGTTGTGTGGATGCCTGCGGCGCCTGGGGCATCCCCAATCTGGTTGTCCATTCGGGCTATACCCCGGGACTTTCCAAGAAGGAGACCTTTGAAGCCAACAAGCGCTTCTTCCTCCCCATTCTGGAGCGCGCCGAGAAATACGGCACGAATATTCTGGTGGAAAATTTCAACAGAATGTGCGTCGGCGGGCTGTACTGGATCGACAACGCCACCGATCTTCTGACCATGATCGAGGTGGTGGATCATCCCCTGTTCCACGCGGTTTGGGATGTTGGTCACGCCAATATGCAGGAGATGCCCCAGGATGCCGAGCTGCGACTGCTGGGTAGTCACGTCCGCGCCCTCCACATTCAGGACAACTGCGGGGATACCGACTCCCATCTGCTCCCCTTCCTCGGCACCATGAATCTCGATGCCGTCATGCACGGCTTGCAGGATATCGGATACAACGGCTACTTCACCTTTGAGGTAGGCGGGATCTTCAAGCCCTTCGGACAGAGACGACCCTACGAGTCCGATACCCGTCTCGCCAAGCCTCCGCTGGCGCTCAAGCAGGCCGCCGAGCGGTTCCTGTACGAGATGGGCAAGTGCGTGCTGGAGACCTACGGCTGCTTTGAGGAATGATGACGCAAGACCGCTTTTACAGACCCAACATTCATAGTGAAGGATACGAAAACCAATGAGAATGAGAAAAAAGAAGCACGGTGCCGAGCGCATCGCCGCCTGCTCCGAGCTGTTGATTGAAGATACCTCCCTCCTGGCCACCCTGGGGGAGGAGGGCAACCCCATCTTTACCGAGAGCCGCCCCATCCACATGGAGATCGGCTGCGGCAAGGGTAATTTCGCGGTGGGTATGGCCGCCGCCAACCCCCAATGGAACTTTATCGCCATGGAGCGGGTTTCGGACGTGGCCTGCTGTGCCCTGGAGAAGGCCAAGGCCTGCGCCGAGGACAGACCCAACGACAATCTCCGCGTGCTGATCGGCAACGCTGAGCATCTGGGGGAGTGGGTCAAGCCCCACAGCGTCTCCCGCATCTACCTGAATTTCTCGGATCCCTGGCCCAAGAAGGGTTACGCCAAGCGCCGCCTGACCCACAGAGGCTTCCTGGCCCTCTACAAGGAGGTTCTCGTCGAGGGCGGCGAGCTCTACCTCAAGACCGACAACGAGGGGCTGTTCGATTTCAGCCTGGAGGAGTTTGAGGCCATGGGTCTGACCCTCCTGTTCTCCTCCCGCGATTTCCACAAGACTCCCGAGGCAGAGGGCAACATCATGACTGAGTACGAGGCGAATTTCTCGTCTCAGGGGATGCCTATTTACTGCGCGAGAGTGAAGTTCTGATTCTATATACGAGATACCAGATATGCTGCGGAACGCCGTATCTCGTATCTCGTATTTTGCTAAATTGGGGTTTAGCGGTCTGTTTTATTCCTTCGGAATTGAACGCGCTTCGCGCGTTCACGGGCGGCCACATAGGGCCGCCCCTACAATCAAATTTTATTGTATATCAATAAATTTTCGGATGTTCTGTATCTCAAAAAATTGTATGTAGGGGCGACCCTATGTGGTCGCCCGTCACCAAAAACATACCGATTTCCTCTGTCGAACCCGCCTACAAACCCAAATTTGAAACACAAGGAGGTTCCCATGTACTATCTCTACGTTCCTTATCACGGCACCGAGTCCCGTCTGCCCGAGGCCTACGCCGACCTGACCGCCGCCTGTGCCGCCGCTGACGAGAAGGCGGTTTACGGCTACTGCGTTTGCGACGAAGCCGGCGAGGGTGTCTACTCCCCTGTGGGGTCCTTCATCGCCTCTCACATCCTGCACCACGCCAAGTGCGCGGCGGATCATATGCGGATCCACGGCTACAAGTACGGCGACGCGGATCAGAATCCCGCCCTGGACAAGGAGTCCGAGCATCCCGAAAAGCTGGTCTCCTGCGACCGCTTCTGCGGGTGGGTGCTGTACGAGGCGGGCTATACGGCACATCAGCCCAAGACCAAGGGGCTGCCCCTGTATTACTCTCCCAATCTGGAGGAGTTCCTCATCAAGCACGGCTTTACGCGCATCGATGACGTGGCCGACCTGCGTCCCGGTGACGTCATCTTTGAGGGTGATTCCACCCATTTCGGCCCGACCTTCCCCGATCAGTTCCGCAGCTTTCCCCGCCACGTGTACATCCACGCGGGCCCTGCCGAGGACGGCCTGTTCTACCGCTACGATTCGGGGTCGGATCAGCGCATCCAGTCGGTTCAGCCCATGATCGAGCGGCTCGTCAAGCCCGAGCAAAACCGCTATTTCCGCTTCGCCTACCGCGCCCCCGAGATCTCCTGGGAGGATGCCAAGGCGGCCCACGCGCTTTGCACCCATCACCGCGAGGCTCTGAAGAATGCCGACAGGTGCGGATGCTTCTACTGTAAGAGCATCTATGACCCCCGCGAGATCACCGAGTGGATCGACGGTCATGATACTGCCCTGTGTCCCTATTGCGGTATTGATTCGGTGATCCCCGAGAACGAGGAGTATCCCCTGACCACGGCGTTTTTGAAGAAAATGTATCACGTATGGTTTACATGAAGGAGACTATCATGAGCAAGTCCAAAGTATATTTTTCCCCCGTCATCACCCCCGAGAAGGTACTGGAAATGTACGAGCTGCTGGGTGTGACCCTGCCCGGAAACGTGGCTGTCAAGGTGCATTCGGGTGAGAAGGGCAATCAGAACTTCATCCGTCCCGACTTTTGGAAGCCCGTCATTGAGCGGGTGGGCGGTACGGTGGTGGAGTGCAATACTGCCTACGAGGGTGCGCGGAACACCACCGAGCGTCATTTGGGTCTGTTCCGCGACCACGGCTGGACGGACTACTACAAGGTAGACCTGCTGGATGCCGAGGGGCCCGATCTGGTGCTGGATATCCCCAACGGTAAGGTCATTCAGAAGAACTACGTGGGCAAGGATATTCAGAACTACGATTCCATGCTGGTGCTGTCCCACTTCAAGGGGCATCCCATGGGGGGCTTTGGCGGTGCTTTGAAGCAGCTCTCCATCGGTTGCGCCTCCTCCTTTGGTAAGGCCTACATCCACGGCGCGGGCGTGCCCGAGGATATCTGGACGGCTGACCACGATTCCTTCCTGGAGTCCATGGCCGATGCCGCCGCCTCGGTGGTGGAGCTGTTCAAGGGGCAGATCGTGTACGTCAACGTCATGAAGAATATGTCGGTGGACTGCGATTGCTGTGCCGTGGCCGAGGATCCCTGCATCGCGGATATCGGTATCCTGGTCTCCACCGATCCCATCGCCATTGACCAGGCCTGCGTGGATCTGGTGTATGCCTGCTCCGACGCGGGCAAGCCTCACCTCATTGAGCGCATCGAGTCCCGCAACGGCATCCATACGGTGGAGGCCGCCGCCGAGCTGGGGTTTGGGTCGCGGGAGTATGAGCTGATCACGGTCTGATCGCTTATGAATCACAAGTGTTTCACGGTCTGCGGGCTTCTTCCGATCGACGGGAAGATCCTTCTCGTCCGCCACACCTACGGTGTTGCCAAGGATCGCATCCTCCTCCCCGGCGGGTACGTGCAGGAGGGCGAGCTGCCCACCGCCGCCGCCGAGCGGGAGATCTTCGAGGAGACGGGGGTCTTCGCTCATGCCGACTCCCTTTTAGCCATGCAGTTCAAGGATAATCAATGGTGCGCCGTATTCCGCATGGAGTATGTGGAGGGCAAGCCCCGCTCCGACGGGCATGAGAACAGCGAGGTATTGCTCCTTACCCCCGAGGAGGCGGTGGAACGCCCCGATATCACCAACATGAGCCGCGCCATCCTGAAAGCCTATCTCAAGGACGGCGGCGAGGGACTTATGCGGAGTGATTACGTTTCTCCCACAAGTGAAACGGGACATTACGTGCTGTTTCAGAACGGCGGGTATGAGTACGATGCCAAGGCAGAGTGCGAGAGGGCGGTTACAGCACTTTCGGATGCGCTGACGGACAAGGGTTTCTCCAAAAATGGAAATCTGTTCTACCGCTACCGCGAGGGCAAAAAGGCCGCCGAGGTGATCAGTCTGCAACGGTCGCAGTTCAATTATGAGACGAGCTATTCGTTTACCATGAACGTGGGTCTCGTCAAGGCGGCGAATTTTGGAGCGGACAAGCTGACGGCCGCGCTGGTCAAGTCCGCGCCTCAGATGTATTTCGAGCGGTCGGGGATTCTGTGCCACGGGTTTGATCTGTGGTACACGTTCTCCTTGAAGGATCGGCATGGTGAGGATTATGTGAAGGGTGTAATTCTGCCCGATCTGGATAAAATCGTCGAGTATCTGGAAAATCAAATATGATGGAAGAGGCTGCTTCGGCGGCCTCTTTTTCAAATTTGGGTTTATCGGTATGTTACATCGTGCGGTAGGGGAGGGGCTTGCCCCTCCCGCGGGCGGCCACATGGGGCCGCCCCTACAAGCATAATTTTTTATGATACAATAAGGATTTTATGTGTA
>JBGVRH010000056.1:0-14879 GCA_045128275.1 Eubacteriales bacterium
CATTTTATATCAAATCAATGGAGAAATCCGTAGGATTTCAACCGAAATTATTCATTATTCATTAGCCGCTTGCGGCGACTTCATTATTCATTAGCAGTTTATCGGACTTCTGTTCGATAAACTGCAATTTACCTTTCTCACTCCAACGCCAAGAGGTTTCTGAACGCCTCAATATACCCTCTGGCGGTCTTCTCGTCTCCCGCCTCGGCGAAGATGCGGAGGAGGGGCTCGGTGCCCGAGAAGCGGCAGATGACGAAGCTGCCGTCGGCAAAGTAGACCTTACAGCCGTCCTCGTAGCTGACGTGGGTGACGGGCTTGCCGAAGAAGGGGATCTTCTTCTCCTCGAAAATGATGCGGTTGACGGTGGACTTCTGCTCAAAGGTAAAGGTGATGTTGTCCTCCACCATCTCGAAGTGACCGTACTTCTGCTCCAGCTCGTCCATGATCTCCGAGGGGGACTTTTCTACCGCCGAGATCATTTCCACGAAGAGGGAGGCGGCGTAGATGGAGTCCTTGCCGTGGATGTGACCCCGCACCGTCAGACCGCCCGAGGACTCACCGCCCAGGATGGCGTCGTGGGCATCGATGCCCGCGGAGATGTACTTGAAGCCCACGGGAACCTCGTAGCAGGCCTCCCCGAAGTCGGCGGCCATGACGTCCAGCATATGGGTGGTAGCCAGGTTGCGCACCACGGGGCCTCTCCAGCCCTTGATCTCATGGAGATACCAGTAGAGCATGACCAAAATTTCGTTGGCATTGAGGTAGCGGCCGTTGCCGTCGATGATACCCAGGCGGTCGCCGTCACCGTCAAAGGCGATGCCCAGCTCGTACTTGCCCGCCACCACGCGGGTGCGCAGCTCCTCCAGACCCGCCACGGAGGGGGCGGGATGGTGGCCGCCGAAGTGGGCGTCGCGGGTGTTGTGGATCATGTCCACGGTACAGCGGGCGGTGCAGAGGATGACCATGAGGGGGTAGGTGCCCGAGCCGTACATGGGGTCGAATAGCACTCTGGCACCGTGGTCGCGGATGGTCTGCACGTCCAGAACAGAGAGGATATCGTCGATGAAATCGTTGAAGGGGTTCTTGCGGTAGATCACAAGACCCTTCTCGCAGGCCTCCGCAAAGGGCATACGGGGGGAGGGGACACCCTTCGCCTCGATCTCGGCGATCAGCTTCTCCAAGAGTCCTGTGGTCTCCAGGGGCGCGTCGCGGCCCTCCTCCACGATGAGCTTGATGCCGTTGTAGTGGGAGGGGTTGTGGCTGGCGGTGATCTCCACGCCATAGTAGAGGTTCTGCCGCTTGACGGTGTGCATGACCAGGGGGGTGGGGGCCGAGCGGTTCATGAACCACACGGTCACGCCGTAGGCCGCAAAGACCTCGGCCATCCATTTGGCCGCCACGTCGGACAAGAATCGGTGGTCATAGCCCACGATGATGGGCTTGTCGGTCTTGCCCTCCTCCCGCATGAGGGCGCAGATGCCCTCGGTGACGAGGCAGATGTTTTTCTCAATAAAGTCAGAACCGATGACGGCGCGCCAGCCGCCTGTGCCGAATTGGATCATGGTCGAATTCCTCGCTTGCTTCATTATTTCAGTATTTGTAGTGACGGTATTTTTCCACGGCGTCCAGCACCGCGGCCATATTCTCCAAGGATACACCGTGATCCAGCTCCACGTTCAGTCCAAGACCTCCTGCGGGCATATACAGAGACTCCACGCACTCGCCCACGTGGTCGAAAATCTCCGAGCGCGTAGCGAAGGGGAAGAGTTGGCGGTCTAAATCCAGATTGATGGTGATGGTCTGCTCACGGCGGCAGACCCGCACCAGGTTGTCGATGCCGTTGGCACGGAACTGGGGATTGATGATATCCACACCGCAGGCTACCAGGTCGGGCATGATCTCGTGGATACAGCCGTCGGTGTGCATATAGATGACCTGGGAGGGCTTGTAGGACTTGATGAGACCGTACATTTTGCGGTAACACGGAGCCAGATACTTTCTCCAACGCTCTGCGCCTATGGCCAAGCCCCTTTGTATACCGAGATCGTCACCGAAGTAGATCACGTCTCCCATACGGGGCAGAACGGCGGCGATCTGGTAGAGATTGTATTCCAGCACACGGTCAATGAGGGTTTCGATGACCTCGCCCCCCTCAGCGAAATACACCATGGCATCCTCAAAGCCGCAGAGATCCAGCAGGCGGAGGTACATGAAGCCGTGGGGGAGACGGCCGTCCCGACAGGCAGGGATGCGGAGATTCAGCACGTCTTCCTCCGATTTCAAGGGATGTCCCTTGACGATGGCCTCGGCACCCTCGACCTCATTCTCCCACACACAGCCCCATTCGTCCACGTGAGTACCCTTGTGATAGGTGGGAGCCATAAAGCTACGGATGTTGGTATGATCCATAGGCAATCCCCCAAAGAACTGGGGGTACTGGTCAGTCAGACGCTTCATTTCCTCGCCGTAGCGGAGCCACGCGGAGGGAAGGAGGTGGAAACTCACGGGAATGGTTTCGGGGTATTCCATGCGAAAGGCGGGAAGAAGGTGATCCATACGTGTTTCCTTTCTTTGAGGGCGTTGGGGATCAGCTCAGAAGACTTTCCACGAAGGCGTACATCTCGCCCATCTTGGCCTCCACCTCGGTGAGCAGCTTCATCTGGGCGCGGGCGCGGACGAGGTTGTGACCCTCATAATTGGTCTTGAAGTACACGTCACCGTCCAAATAGTCGGTCATGAAGCGCATGGCCAGCTCACAGGTGATGACGGCAATACCCAAGGGCAGGAGCTTGATCTCGGTGTCGGTGAGGTTGCCCGCCGTGGCGGAAACGAAGCCGTCGGTGAAGGCTCGGAACAGCTCCATGTCAAAGCCGATCTTGGAGGTGTCGGGCTCGTCCTCGGCGGAAGTGCAGGCACCGTAGCGGACGGCGTCGCCGTAGTCGTAGAGCGCCGAGCCGGGCATGACGGTGTCCAGGTCGATGACGCAGAGGGCCTTGCCGGTCTCGTCGTCGATGAGGACGTTGTTGAGCTTGGTATCGTTGTGGGTCACGCGGAGGGGAAGCTCACCCCCCAGCCTGTCCACGATGGAGGACATCAGCTCCTTGCGGGAGGTAAAGAACTCGATCTCATCGGCCACGGAAGCGGCGCGGCCGGCGGCATCCTTCTCCACCGAGGCCATGAAGGTCTCGAAGCGGCGGGCGGTGTTGTGGAAGCCGGGGATGGTCTCGGTGAGCTTCTCAGCGGGGAAATCGGACAGTCTGGTCTGGAACTCACCGAAACCCACGCCTGCCTCACGGAACAGGGCGGCGGACTCAATGGCGTTGTAGGCGGTAGCGTCCTCCACGAAGCCGTAGGCTCTCCACGCGCCGCCCTCGGGATCGGTGTAGAGGAGGGTGCCGTTATCGGCGGGGATGATGTTCAGCACGCGGCGGGAGGGGTCGATGCCCTGGGCCTCGTAGGAGGCGCGGATGTGGGCAGTGACCAGCCCGATGTTCTCCATGAGGGACACGGGATCCTTGAAGGCGACGGTATTGATGCGCTGGAGCACGTAGCGGGGGGCGGTCTTGTCCTCGGCCATGTCCAGGCGGTAGGTGACGTTGATGTTGCCCGCGGTCAGCTCCTTCACGGCGACGGGTTTGCCGCCGAGATCGAAATGGGAGGCGACGGACAGAATGGATTCGTGATTCATCGTATATGATCTCCTTTACAGGGTATTTTTCATACCACTATTGTACCGCAAACCCGCCGAAATGTCAAGATATTCCCCACAGAAAACCGGCCGCGGGAGGAATTTCGGCGTTTCGCCACAGTGGCAGAAGGGGACTTTTCCGCATAGGCTGTGAACAGTATGAGCATAAGGAGGCCTCCATGAACCAATCCTACCCCACCCCCATCATCCGCCCCGACCCCCGCCTCGCCGCCCGCATGATGCGTACCTACAACGACGAGCTGAACCAGGTCATCACCTACACCTACCAGCACCTCCTTACCGAAGGGCTGGACACCGAGGCATCCGAGCTGTTCTTACAGCTTGCGCGGGAGGATATGGCCCATTTTCACACTCTGGGCCGACTCATCCGCGCCCTGGGGGGAGACCCCGGGGTGACCATGCGGATGCGTACCCCGCGGATCGACCTGTCGGGGGACGCCTCCTGCCGTGCTCTCCCCGTGGTGCGTCGGATGCTCCGCCAGGATCTTACGGCCGAGGCCGCCTCCATCACCGAGCTGGAGTCCCTGGCCGCCGCCGCGAGGGACTCCGCCGTGATCTCCGAGCTGCGGGAGATCATACGGGAGGAGCAGGAGCAGTACGAGGCGTTGGAGAGGCTGCTTCGGGAGATCTGATATAAAGAAGCCCCCGCCGTGTGGCGGGGGCTGAATGGTTATTCTCCTTTGTCAATATAGACAGAGACGGCATAGGCTCGGGATCGGTTGGTCTCGGAATGCTTGACGGCCTCAAGGGTGACCGTGATCTCCCACCACGCGCCCTCGGAGGTTCCCCATGTAGCAGTCAGGGAGGAAGGGTAATCGTATTCTGAGTCCCAGGCCTCCGTGCCCAGCAAGGCGTACACCGTAGCCAGACTCATACCCTCGGTGACAGCCTCCATATTCTCCGTAGTGGCCACGTACATAGCCTCCACAGAGTCACGGAAATACGTGTAGGTGACGATGCGCTCGGACTGATCCGCGTTCATCACGTCATCCTCGGTGACGGCGCAGAAGGCCTGCCCGTCGGAGAGAGTCCAGATATAGTAGGTATAGCCCACACCGGTGACGGCATCGGCGTTGCTTCCCATAATGGTAAGCAGCTCGGAGGCCGTCATGCCCTCGGTGATGACCTGCGCGTTGGCGAGAGTGGGGATCTTATCGGGAATGAGGGGCGCGGAGGAGGTTTCCGCATCCAGCTCATAGCGGGAGACCGTGTTGAAATTCCTGTGGAAGCCCACAGGGGCGTTGTCCTTCCAGTAGACGGTCAGGGTATAGGTCTTGCCGCCCTCGCTCCACTCCCAGACCGATTGCAGACCCTCCACCGTGACGGTGGGATCTCCCACGAGTGCCTTTACAAGCTCTTCCTTCATGCCCGTCTGCACCTCTGCGGCCATGGACAGGCCGGGAGTTCCGATAGTGCTTGCGCTATCGGGGGAATCCGGATACAGCAAGTGCATGACGGTCTTGTCGAAATGATACTCAAAGTTCAAGCCCAGAGGATCCGTCAGCGCGGGGATGTCATACCCGATATAGGCGGCCAGACAGCGGCCGTCGGGAAGAGTCCAGAAGTGGTAGCCGCTCTTGTTTGTCCCGCCAAAGGTGTCCACCTTGTGGCCGTCGCGGCAAGGGCCAAGCCGCGCCACAATATCCGCGAAGGACGAGCCTATTTGGATCTCCTCGACCGCCTCCGTAACGGTCATGGCGGAATACTCCACGGAAGTGACCGAGAGGTCAGGATCGGAATAGCCGCCCGACCAGTAGACCCGCAGGGTGTGCGCTTGACCGTCCTCCATCCATTTCCAGACAAAGTTGGAGTTTTCCTCGCTCCAGTTGAAGGTCAGAGGCTCGCCCAGTATGGCGTGCACAACGTATCTTTCCATCCCCTCGGTGATCAGGGCGCAGGTCCCCAGCGTGGGCGTACCCATATCATCCAGAACAGCGGCGTCCACCCGCTCCTTGTAGGAAACGAGGAAGGTGAGATAGATCATAGACGAGGACATATCGGGGTTCGGACAGACGGTTTCCGTGTCGACGTAGATCAACAATCCGCTCCCGTCGGTCAACTCCCAGTAATGGAGGTTGACGGAGAGAGGGGAGCTCTCTACGTAACTACCGCTCACCGGATCGTAGCGCAGGGCCCGCGTTGCGGCGCAGCGGAGGCAGATGCCCAGGGTCTCGTGAAGCTCCGTGACCTTCTCCCCCACCTTGATCTGCTCCGCCGCCTCGGGGGTGGCGATGTTCACGGGCTT
This sequence comes from Eubacteriales bacterium, assembly GCA_045128275.1. Taxonomy (GTDB): domain Bacteria; phylum Bacillota; class Clostridia; order Oscillospirales; family CAG-272; genus CAMEON01. Next base: position 5,955 of record JBGVRH010000056.1, read on the forward strand.
TTGGTAGGTCTCCGATCCGATTCTATAGGGCTCGATGACCGCCATGCGGCCTTCATTGAAGTCCCATCCGATCCCCATGGAATCGCCCTTATCCGCCATGCCGTAGGAGAAGATATGGAATTTGGTTGTGGGAACCAGGTAGGGAACGGCCGTGTCGGCAGGCGCATCCGCTCCCTCGGAGCTTACGGTAAGCATCTCTCCGTGGAGGTACAGGATATAATCCCCGATGGACGTGCGGAAATACACCGCGCCCCCCTCACGGGAGGTCATGATGGGGTAGTATGCCTTCACCCGCACCGACTCGTCGAACAGAGCCGATACGTCATCAAGAAGGCTGAAATCCTCGCCGCGGACGGTGCCTTCTATGCCGTGACCCTCGGCATCCAGCAAAAGAGTTTGCCCGTCGGCACCCGTGCGGAGATAATGCACCTCGGCGTCCTCCAGCACATCCTCCGCAGAAGGGAGGGTCAGCACTTGGTTGTATTGGCCGATCAGGGAGCTCATAGCGTATATGGGGATCACCGTATCGGTGGCGTACTCCTGCACCTGTTGCAGGATCTCGGCGGGGATCCCCATGGGGTTGTAGGTCTTCCCCGCGCTCCCCAGCCACTCAAAGCCTGTGACGGTGGGTTCTCCTCCGTCATTCGGCGCGGTGGAGACGGCCAACTGCTCCCCCGTGTCCAGGGTGAAGGTGTAACGGGTGCCCTCTTGGGTGTAGTGATTCCCCATGAGAGCCGCCAACTCGGAGAGGCTCATGCCCTTGCGGAGGGCGGCGGCATCCTCGGCGGTGGGGGACTTGACCGACCCGATGGGATCGGTGGGGATGCCGTGGGGCGGCGGCTCGGTCTGCGGCCCCTTGGTGATGCCCGTGACCAGCAGAGCCACCACGGTCAAAGTCACCAGCAGGGCGGCCAGAGCCACCGAGGCGTATTGGGGACGGCACAGAACTGCCCAGAGGGAGGGCTTGGAGGCCTTTTTAACGGCGGGAACGGGTGCCGTCTTCAGGGGGATGGTGCTGTCCAGGATGAATTGACTGTCCACGTCGGACAGGCTTTCGTATAAGCGGAGGTCTTTATCGGTTGGTTGTTTCATAACCGTACCCCTTTTCGTTGAGATAATCCCGCAGTCTTTCGCGGGTGCGCCCCAGCCGCTTGGTGACGGCGTTGGGGGTCAGGCCGTAATGCTCGGCCAGATCATGGACGGTGTAGCCGTGCCAGTACCGCCCCATGAACAAGCGTCGCTCCTCCTCGGAGAGCTTGCGGAGGAAATCCGAGAGCAGGTACTTCAGCTCTCCCTCGGCGGAGTCGGGCACCCACATAGCGGGGGACAGCTCCAGGATGGCCTCCTCCAGCTCGCGGTTCTGAGCTCGGCGGCGGTTCTGACGGTAGCGGTCGATGGCGATGTTGCGAAGGACGGCGGCCAGATAGGCCTTGATGGGTTTGGGACGGCGGGGCGGGATGGTCCGCCAGAGCTTGAGGTAGGCGTCGTTCACGCATTCCTCGGCATCCTCGCGGTTGCTTCGTCCCAGGATGCGGAGGGCGAGGTCGAGGCAGAAGCTTCCGTAATCCCGTTGGGTCTCGGCGACGGCGCGCTCGTCACGCTTGAAGTATAGATCCAGTAGGTATTCATCACGGTCGTTCACGGTGCACTCCTCCTTTCGCCCGATGGCTTTGTCCTTCATACAGTATAACGAATCCCAAGCCCCAAATCTGCCGTCATTCTGTAAAGAATCTTTCTTGCTTCATAACTTTGGCGGAATCCACAAAACCCGACACCTCTGTTTGTGCAAGACCTGCAAACTTTTCCCCGCCCCTTGACATGCCTGCCCGGGAAATGGTATAATGAAGCCAATCACTCCAAGGAGGATCGACGATATGAAAAAACTGACGGCACTCCTGCTGGCGGGGCTGATGCTGATGGCCTCCGCCGCCTGTACTCCCGTGCCCGACACCCCCGAGACTGAGGGGGATACCACGGTGGAGACCCCCACCGAAGCCCCTACGGAGGCACCCACAGAAATTCCCACGGAGCCGCCTACGGAAGCTCCTACCGAAGAAGAAACCGAGGCTCCCAAGCCCGAAAGGACGGTGACCAATATGTACGGTGACGGCTACAACGTGAATATGCTGGTGGGCTTTGACGAGTACGGCCGCTCTCTGACCCCCGTTTCCTCCCGCAGAGAGGATAAGGAAGTCGGTATTTTCTACTTCCTCTGGCTGGGTCAGCACGGCGCGCCCGAGATCTACGATATCTCCAAGATCCTTCCCGAGTACGGAAAGGACGTTCTGTTCCACACCGACGACCGCAAGGTCAGCCCCGCGGGACAGTTCCATTGGTGGAGCCAGCCTCTCTACGGCTACTACAACAGCTCCGACGAGTTCGTCATCCGCCGCCACATGGAGCTTCTGACCCAAGCGGGGGTGGATTTCCTGGTCTTTGACGTGACCAACTGCTTCACCTACCAGGCGGTGGCCGAGAAGGTCATGAAGGTCATCTCCGAGCTGCGCGCCGAGGGCTGGGACGCGCCCCAGATCACCTACCTCACCCACAGCCGCTCCATCCAGACCATCAAGACCCTCTACAATGACGTGTACAAGAAGGAGCTTTACCCCGAGTCCTGGTACCGCGTGGACGGCAAGCCCATGATCATCGGCTACACCAAGGAGGCCGACGACATGAAGGAGGCCGCCGAGCGAGGGGACACCTCCTACAAGCCCGGAGACCTGCCCCAGGAGCTGCAGGATTTCTTCTATACCCGCCACGTGCTGTGGCCCTACGAGAACGGAAGCGGCATCGACAAGGCCTGGCCCTATACCGAGTGGCAGTATCCCCAGCCCGTCCGCACCGACATGATCTCGGTCTCCATCGCCACCCACCCCGCCCTGCCCTTCAGCTTCTCCCTCACCCATGAGGGCCGCATGAACTGGGGCCGCGGCTACGATCCCCGCCGCAAGAAGAACCTGGCGGAGGGAGTGGAGAGCGGCACCTTCTTCGATTACCAGTGGCAGACCGTCTTCAAGCGGGATCCCCGCTTCGTCATGGTCACGGGCTGGAACGAGTGGGTCGCCCAGAAGAACCTCTACGAGGGCGAATACTGCTTCGTGGACGGCGTGGACATGGAGTATTCCCGTGATGCCGAGCCTATGAAGGGCGGGTATGAGGATGCCTACTACATCCAGATGATGTACAACATCCGCAAGTATAAGTACAACCCCGCCGAGGGCATGATCGCGGATACTGTCCGTAAGACCATTGATGTGAACGGTGCAGCTACCCAGTGGGATGACGTCAACGCCGTGTACCGCCGCGTGGGCAAGGACGACGGCTCCCGTAACAGCGTGGGCGGCGCGCCTACCGTGAAGTACCAGCAGGAGGCCGTTCGCAACAACATCACCGAGGTGCGGGTCACCAACGATGAAGAAAATCTCTACTTCTACGTCAAGTGCGAGAACGATATCGTCGCCGCCGAGGATGGGAACTGGATGAACCTCTTCATCGGTCTCGGCACATCCCCCACCGTCAAGGGCTGGGAGAGCTATGAGTTCGCCATCAACCGCACCCGCAACGGCTCCGCGGCCGCCATTGAGAAGCTGAACCCCGACTACACGGGGGATGCGCTGGAGGCCACCGCCACCTACTCGGTGCAGGGCAACGTCATGCAGATCTCCATCCCCCGCGCCGCGCTGGGACTGGAAAACGGCGGCGACTTCTACTTCAAGGTAGCCGACGGCGTGGCCGATCCCGCCGAGATCATGGACTACTACGCCACGGGGCGTTCTCTGCCCATGGGACGGTTGAGCTACCTGTATCAGATGGACAAGTAAGAGCGGTGACCGTTGAAGGCAAAAATATTTGAGAAATTTGGGGCTTTCACGGAACCTCTGCCATGTATTTCCTGTCTTATAGAGTGAACCGCCCTTATGGAGCGGAGAAAGGAGAATACCCATGTCACTTGTCAAGCTGAAAAAGGCCTTAGCCATCACCGTAGCCGCCCTGCAGATCCCCCTGCTCATGCTTTGGAAGATCAGCCTGGATTCTATCAGGGGCGGCTCTTCCGTGGTAGATCTTCGGGTAGATCCCTTGGGCAATCACGTCTTTGAGCTGGTGTTCAAATGGGATCTGTTTTGGGAATCGCTTGGACTCCATTTGCCCGTCTTGCTGGCCTTGACCGCCTGCTTTGTCCTGTCTGTGTTGGGGCTGATCTCGGTTCTTCGCAGAAAGCGGGTGACCGTCCCTACGATCTGCTTCTACGCTGTGACTTTCCTCGCTTGTGGCTTCCTTTGCTTTGCCTTCGCCCGTCCCGCTGCTATTCTGGGGACGGACAAGGGGTATATGCTGATGACCTATGAGCTGGTCTTTTTCCGCTACTTTGGCGGGATGGAGCTGCGCTTTGATATCTCCCTCTTCCCCCTTCTGCGAACCATCAAATTCCTCCTCCTCGGCCTTTGCATGGCCGCGAGCGGAGCCCTCTGTGGGCTGGGTATTGCGGAGGCGGTACAGAAAAAGAAAGCCCCGCCCCTCGTGACCGAGACCATGGAGCCTGAGCTTTATGAGGTGCAGGGACGGCGAAAGACCGAATAAAAACAATGACCGCCGCTGACGGAAGGGATCCGTTGGTGGCGGTTTTCTGTCGGGATGGAACTCAACCGTGGGTTGCATCTGTCTCAAAGAACAAGAGATTGATTTTTGGCGGGAATTATGCTATACTGTCAGCAGAACCGGTTCGCAAAGTATGAGGAGGAAAAACTATGACCATTGGTGAAAGAATCAAGGAATTACGCAAGAAAAAGGATCTGACCCAAGAGAAGGTGGCGGATTTCCTCTGCGTGTCCTACCAAGCCGTGTCCAAATGGGAGTGCGGTCTGTCCAGTCCCGATTTGGCTCTGATCGTTCCGTTGGCCAAGCTTCTGGGTGTAACCACCGACGAGTTGCTGGGTGCGGTTTCTGCCGAAGCCGACACCCAACGGGAGGCTATGGAGGAGGCGTACAACAAGACTTTTGAAACGGGTGATATCTGTGAGCGTATTCGGATCTCCGAGGAGGCCGTTAGCGCCTTTCCCGGCGATATGCGGTGGCTGAACCGCTACGCATGGGATGTGTGGTGCAACGCCATCGACATAGAGATCAACAATTCCGAAGCCTTTGAGACCGAGCGGGAGAGAGCCATCAAAATGTTTGATACCGTAATCCAGAACGTGGAGGATGACGGTGAGAAAGCCTATGCCATTGAGGGGATCACCCAATGCCTGTGCGGAAAAGGGCAGAAGGATCAGGCCCGTAAATACGTGGAGCTGTTTCCCGAGATCAAGGTGAATCCTTCCCGCAGAGATCACCTGCTGGCTATGTGTATGTCGGGGGATGAACAGCTTCATTTCAAGCAAAAATGCCTGAACGATAAGCTGGATGATCTCATCCAAGAACTTGTTTGGGGCGGACGATGGGACAGAGCCGCCGCTTGCGAGGCCGCCGAGGGAGTCCTCAAAGCCATGTTTCCCGATGAGAATTATCTCTACCACAACCATTCCATGAGCCATATACAATTCCGCAAGGCCGAGCTGGCGGCCGGCGCGGGACAAAATGACGAGGCCTTGGAGCGATTGAAGGATGCTATGTACCACGCCGAGGAGTACGACCGTATGGACACGGGATGTCCCGGGGTCTACACCTATACCGCGCCCCTTTTTCAGGGTCAGACCATTGACTCCCGTCAGTGGTGTCATTCGGGGACGGGGACTCTGGCGGATGATATCCGATCCATGAGTCACAGGGACGTGTTCAACGGCTTGCGGGATCTTCCGTCCTTTCAAGAGATATTCAAGTAATCAAAAAAAGCATCGCGGAAAAGCTCTGCGATGCTTTTTGATGTGTGATTACAGCAAATAACTCGGCATCTTCTGCCCGATCTGCACCTTCTCCGCAGGCTTCTTCTCGTCGTGACCGATCACGGCGGCCACGGTCTCGGGGGCGACGTTGGCCAGCACGGCGGTCTCCACGGCGGGAGCCTCGACGACGGGAGCCTCAACAGCGGGCGCAACCACGGGAGCCTCTGTCTTGGGAGCGGCGGGCTTCTTCGCGGGAGCCTTTTTGGTGGCAGGCTTCTTTGCGGGGGTCTCACCCTCGGCCTTGGGTGCCTTGGGGGCGGCAGGCTTCTTGGTAGCGGGCTTCTTTGCGGCGGGCTTCACCTCAGTGGGAGCCTCCACCTGGACGGTCTCTGCGGGAGCCTCGGCGGCCACCTTGGCCACGCGGGTCTTGATGCTGTCTTTACCGATGGGCATATTCCATAACCTCCTTGGAAAGTGTCAGATATTCTTGGGCGGCGCGGCTGGTCTTCTTGTAGGCCATGACGGGCAGGCTGTTCTCCTGGCTCCACTCGATGGCGGAATCCACACGGATGTAGGTATCGAACAGGCGGACGTTTTCCAGAGAGCCCAGCACCTCAATGGCCTGCTTGAACTGGTTCTTGCGCTCGTTGGCCTTGGTGACCACCACGCCCAGGATCTTCAGCTCGGGGGCGATGCGCTCCAGCTTCTCGTAGAACTCAAAGAGGTTGGCCAGACCGAACAGACCCCAGGGAGAGGCCTCCACGGGAATGATGAGGTAGTCGGAGGCGCACATGATGTTCATGACCCAGCAGCCCAGGGTAGGGGGCGCGTCGATGAGGATGTAGTCGTACTCGCCCGACTCCTTGATTTTGGCAAGACCCTGCTTCAGGATGAACTCTCTCTGCCACATGGTGAAGAGATCCACCTCGATGCCGCTCATGAGGATGGAGGAGGGGATCAGATCCAGACTCTCATAGGCGGTGTGGCGGATGAAGGGAGTCAGCTCCTGCTGCTTCTTGATGGCGGTGTAGAGATTCTCACCGCTCTCATTGAAGCCCAGAGCCGCCTCCTCGTCGAAGTAGGACAGGGTGAGGTTCATCTGCATATCACCGTCAATGAGCAGGACACGCTTGCCCTCGGTGACCATGCTGTACCCCACGTTGGCGCAGGTGGTGGACTTGCCGCTTCCGCCCTTGTTGTTGGCGAAGCAGATGACCTTTGTCTTTCTCTCGCTCATGTGAGAACTCCTTTTTGAAAGTTCTTGGAATTCTTAAAACCTTCTTTCAAGAAGGTTTTAAGCGGGTACAGGGCAGAGCCCTGTCGGGGGACAGGGGCAGAGCCCCTCGTTCTTCATACCGGCAACGCGTCGGGGGCGTCTCCGGGCTCCCGCAGATGGTCGATGATGGCCTCCAGGCCCTCCCCCGTGTAGGAGCTGCAGGGGAAGATCTTCTCGCACCCGCAGAGCTTCAGCCAGCGCTCGGCCTGCTCCACGTTGGCGCGGTCGCGGTCAATGCCGGAGATGATGCCGATGACAGGACGGTTGACCAGGCAGGTACAGCAGGGCGGGAACACGCAGAAAGGCTCGTCCGCACCGATGACCAGACCCACCACGTCGGCCTCGTAAGCGTAGAGAGCCAAGGCGGCACCCAATCGGGCCACCTCGGTGTACTCACCGGGTGTGTCGATGATGGTGTTGTGGTAGTTGATGTACTGGGTCTTGCAGTAGTGGAGCTGTTCACCCCGCAGAGCCTGCGTGAGGGTGGTCTTTCCTGCCGCTACGCGACCCATTAAAATCAGTTTTTTCATATGATCGAATGACATTGTAGGGGCGAGCATTGCTCGCCCGCGGGCGGTCAATGACCGCCCCTACGCAGCGCTAGGTTCTCGTCTTTTCGCAGACCGCAAACTTCAAGGTGTCTCTGAAATACTCACCAATGGCTGTGAAGGCGGAATCTACCTCGGAGACACGGCCCGTGATGATGAGGGTGCCCGAGAAGCGATCCACGAAGCCCAGGTCAATGTTGGCCGACTTCATGGCGATGTCGGCGGTGATGACGGCGGTCTCGGCGGGGCTGACGGTGAGGACACCGATGGCGGCGTGGGAGTAGTCCAGCTTGGGGTCAAGACCCAGCTTCTGGTAGAGGATGGGATCGGGATTGGCGATGACGTGAAGCAGAGTGATCTGCCGTCCGGGCACCAGCTCCTGTACGATCCTCATTTTATCGTGCATTTCCAGTTCTTTCATGGTTGGGTTACCTTCCTTTCGGATGGATGGCGGTGCAAAACACTGGGCTTTATCCGCCAATTTGCACCCGCAGATGGCAGGTCAGCTTGCAGGATTCCCGCTCGGCGGTCTCCTTGAGCAACTGCATATGGGCGGCGGTGGGCGGGGTGATGTGGGAGAGAGTGTACTCACGCCCCAGACCCGTGTACTTGTCGGTTCCCAGTCGGTGGTAGGGAAGCAGGTGTAGCTCGCGGACGTTGGGCAGAGACTCGGCGAACCGCGCGATGGCGGCGATCTCTTCCGGCGTATCGTTGAAGCCGGGGATCACGGGCACGCGGATGACCAGGTGGTTCGCGTTCTCGGCGATCCAACGGGCGTTGTCCAAAATCTTCTCGTTGGGCTGACCCGTGTACTCCTTGTGCTTGGCGGAGTCCATGTGCTTGATGTCCATCATGACGTGGTCGATGTGGGGGATCAGACGAGCCACCACGTCCCGCTCGGCGAAGGCCGTGGTCTCGATGGCGGTGTTGAAGCCCCGATCGTGGCAGGCGCGGAAGATGGCCTCGGCGAACTCGGGCTGGGCCATAGCCTCACCGCCCGACAGAGTGATGCCACCCCCCGAACGGCGGTAGTATACCTCGTCCTTGATGAGCTCCTCCATGAGGTCGCGGACAGAAATGTCCTGTCCAACCGTCTTGGTGGTGCCGTTCATGGTCAGCTCCTGGAATTTGTACTCCTGGGACTCGGGATTGCAGCACCAGCGGCACCGCAGGTAGCACCCCTTCAGGAACACGATCGTCCGAATACCCGGCCCATCGTGGATGGAGAAGCGCTGAATATCAAAAATCCGACCAACGCGGTCGTAGTAGTTTGCCATGT
>JBGVRH010000057.1:0-2718 GCA_045128275.1 Eubacteriales bacterium
ACCTATATACCCTAAAAAAATCAGTGTTTTTCTTGTGGGGGAGCGTTGAGGGCACCGCTCCCTAAATATGTTGTTTATACCAACAAACCCAAATCAGAAAACAACTCCACTACATAAAAAGGAAACCAAAACCACCATGCACATTTCCGATAAAATCAAAACCCTCACCGCCGAGGCCGAAATTGCCCTCGCCCCCTACTTCGCCGAGATCGACCGCATCTCCTTTGAGAACACCGAGCGGGTCATGGATGCCTTCCGCGAGCATCGCGTGGCCATGACCAACTTCGACGGCACCAGCGGATACGGCTACGACGACCGCGGCCGCGATGTCCTGGACGAGATCTGGGCCGAGGTCATGGGCGCGGAGTCGGCTATTGTCCGCCACCAGATCGTCAGCGGTACCCACGCCCTCACCATCGGCCTCTTCGGCATCCTGCGCCCCGGCGACACCATGCTGTCGGTGGCAGGCAAGCCCTACGATACCCTGGAGGAGGTCATCGGTATCTGCGGAACTCCCGGCAACGGCTCCCTGAAGGACTTCGGGGTGGACTACGATCAGGTGGATCTCACCGAGGACGGCCACTTCGACTACGCCACCATTGAAAAGAAGCTGAACGAGCTGGGCGACAAGGCCAAAATGGTCTTTGTCCAGCGATCCAAGGGCTATCTGAACCGCAAAACCCTTTCCGTGGCCGAGATCGGCGAGTTGGCCGCATTTGTCCACCGCGTGTCTCCCAAGAGCTTCGTGGTGGTGGACAACTGCTACGGCGAGTTCGTGGAGACCATGGAGCCTACCGCCGTGGGCGCTGACCTCATCATCGGCTCCCTCATCAAGAACCCCGGCGGCGGCATGGCCGAGACCGGCGGCTACCTGGCGGGCACCAAGCGCGCCGTGGAGCTTTGCTCCTACCGCCTCACATCCGTGGGTGTCGGTGGGGAGGTGGGCGCCACCTTCGGCCACAACAAGTCCTTCTACAAGGGTCTCTTCTACGCCCCCCACACCACCGCCCAAGCCCTCAAGACCGCCCACCTGGCGGCCTACATCTTCAACGCCCTGGGCTACGCCGTGGAGCCCGCGTGGAACGAAGTGCGCCACGACATCATCCAGTCGGTGATCACAGGCTCTGCCGAGGGGCTGTGCGCCTTCTGCCGCGGCATCCAGGCCGGCTCTCCCGTGGACTCCCACGTGACCCCCGAGCCTTGGGCCATGCCCGGCTACAACGACCCCGTCATCATGGCGGCGGGCGCATTCACCCAAGGCTCCTCCATCGAGCTGTCCGCCGACGGCCCCATCCGTCCCCCCTACACCGCCTTCTTCCAGGGCGGGCTCACCTACGAGAGCGGCAAGCTGGCCATTATGATGGCGGCCGACGCGGTGATCGGCGGATAAATTGCAGTTTTACGGTAAGATACAAAGATACAAGATACAAAGATACAAGATATGTAAAAACCCATACGGCGACTTCCGTTTCTATATCTTGTATCTTGTATCTCCGTATCTTGTATCTCTTCGATAAACCCAAATTTGAAAGTTCAAACCCACTTGACAATTCCATCCTATAATTATCCCAAAGACCAATCCGGAAACAGGAGATCAACCATGAAACATCCCACCGTCTCCCGCCTCATCTGCGCCCTGCTGGCTCTCTGCCTGCTCTGCGGCGGTCTCGTCGCCTGTAAGGGCAGCAGCGAGATCCCCGAGGGCTACCAGTACGCTACCTGTAAGGGAGAGTATTTCCTTCTCTTCGTCCCCACCCAGTGGACGGTCAATACCGTCAGCGGTGTATCGGGAGGCAGCTACTCCCTCCTGGAGGGTACCGCCGTCTCCATGGTGGAGGTGCCCTTCGATAAGCCCTCGGTGGAGGGCGAGACCGACACCACCGCCACCCTGGCCGACTTCTTCGCCGCCCATATGGCCGAGATCGGCACCATGAAGGGCTACAAGGCCGAGAAGGAATTCGACACCACCCTGGGCAGCTACAAGGCCAAGGATATCACCTACACCGCCGTCATGGGGGAGGACACCTACCGCTACCGCCAGGTGCTGACCAAGGTCTCGGGACGGTTCTACCTCTTCACCTACACCTCCAAGGCCGATTCCTTTGACCAATGGCTGGACACCGTGGACGTGATCCTGGAGAACGTGGTCTTCACCGCCTACCCCTTTGAGGGAAGCGAGGACGAGAAGAAGATCCCCGCCGTGGAGACCCCCGCAGGCATGAAGCTGGTGACGGACAACGACGTGGCCTACCGCTTCTTCGCCCCCGATTCCTGGGTGGTGGGTGATGCCGAGGCCGCCGCCCTGGTGTATGCCTCCGAGACCGACCGCTCCAACGTCACCGTCATGGGCTACGCCGCCCCCGACGGCTACAGCGTGGCCAACTACTGGGAGGATACCGAGAAGTATTACAAGGACACCCTGAAGGACTACGCCCTCACAGGCGACCCCGTCCAGTCCGAGATGGGCGGCAAGCGCGCCACCGTCTACGAGTACACCTACTCCCTGGGCGGCGTGACCTACAAGTGCCGCCAGTCCATCTGCGTCTTCGGCTACATGATCGTGGTCATGACCTACACCGCCCTGCCCGAGAATTACGATGCTCATATGGCAGAAGTGGAGAAGATGCAGGCAGAGCTGACCTTTAGACGGTAAATTGCAGTTTAGCGGTGGTTTTCCTTTGCCGTAGGGAGCGACGCCCTCGTCGCTCCGCGGGGGGG
>JBGVRH010000058.1:0-2255 GCA_045128275.1 Eubacteriales bacterium
ATACACGTAGTAATAGCCCTGTACCTGATCAATGCGCAGGATCTCTCCGCTCGCGGTGATGTTCTTGTCCTTGAAGGGGCCGAAGCGCACCTCGCCCACCGTCACGTCACCCGTAAGGCTCATGCTGTAGGCGGTGTTTCCGTCGGTGGCCCACAGGGGCAGATCGGTGCTTCTCTCGTAGCGATAGTCAACCGTTCTGACACCGTTGGCGGTAATCACAGGAAGGCCTTTAGCCTCCATGGCGGTCATGGTGGCGGGGAGACGGGGGATGATCTTCAAGGCGGCGGGATCGAAGTCATCCACACCCAGCATGAGGCGGGCTTCCTTGACAATCTCGGCCTGCTGAACGGCGTTGCCCAGATCGCTGTTGCGGAACCAATACTGTCCCGAGCCGTGGCAGATGACGCCCTCGGGGACGACGTAGGGCACGTCGGTGTGGTGGTAGCAAAGATTGGCCGAGGCGTTCACGCAGGCGGTGTATTCCTCCACCAGATCCAGCATGAGAACGGCACCCGTGAGGTAGCCCTGCCCGTAGCCCATCTGTCGGCCCGAGTAGGGGTTGTAGTAGACCTCCCGTTCGGCGGCGAAGGTGCGGGTCATCATCTCAAAGAGGGCTTCGTCGGCAGAGGCCATATCCAGCGAACGGTAGTCGGAGGAAAGGATGAGATCGGCGAATCGCTTGTACTCATACGTCCAGCAGTCATCGGTGGTATCCGTCCAGACCTGACCGTATTTTTCGTGATCCATGAGGAACCGCTCGGCGCAGCCCCGACGGAGCTTGTCGGCCAGACGGCGGAGGTCAGCGGCGTAGTCGCCCTCTTCCAACACGTCAAAGAGGCGGGCGTACAGCTCCAGGGCGATGGAGGAGATGATATTGGCGTATAGATCGTAGCCGCCGAAGGTCTGGGAAGAGGTCTCGGAGTGGGAGTAGAGGATGCCGTTGAAGTTGGACTCTACGGGGTGGGATTCCTGCCAGAGGTAGTAATCGGCGGCGGCCTTCAGGTGGTCGCGGTTGGCGATCAGCCAGTCCTTGCCCACGCCGCCCTTGCGGTAGAGGGAGTAGACCGCCATCATGATGGAGGCGTGTCCGTCGTTCTCGTTGCCCTCGTTGAAGAGGTCATTCTCATTCTGGGCGATGAGGTTGGCCACCCGCTTCCAATGGGGGATCTTGAAGCGGAGAGAGGGATAGTAGAGCAGCTCGTGGAGCTTATCCACCGCCATGATGGCGCGGTCAAAGTAGCCCATGCTGATGACCTCGATGAGCATACGGCCGATGTCACGGGTCCAGACGTGTCCGCCGTAGGAGTCGCTGATATTGAAGGAGCCGAAGCCGATGTAGCAGCCGAAGTTGGCGGTCATGGCCGAGGAGGTATGGGTCATACCGTCGTCGGTGATCTTGTGGTAGGCCATGTCCATGATGTTGCGGCGGTAGACGTTGGTGTAAATATCCAGACCGTCCTTATTGTAGAAACGGATATCGGGAGCGTCGAAGCCCTCCATGGGGAGCAGATCCACCGAGGCAGGGATCTCATCCAGGTACTGGTAGATCCTCCGCTTCAGTGCCTCCACGGGCTTGTACCACGCCTTGCGCAGGAAGAAGGACTGATCCACGGCGGGCAGTCCCGTGGTGTCGGTCTCCCCCGCGGGGACGCCTGTGATGCCACCGACCACGAAATCGGCGCGCTTTCCCTCCTCCTTGAACCACTCGATCTTGATGATGCGCTTGTCCGAGCGGGGCTTGTAGGCGAAGACCCACTTGGTCACCTTTTCGGCATCCTCGGCGGTGTTTTCGGTCATGGCCAGGGCATCCTCCAGCAGCTTGCGGGCGTGTGGATCCGACTTGAAGGGCTCGTCGTAGGGCGCGCCGAAGCTCATGAGGTTGCCCTCGTGGGGCTTGGGACGGAAGAACAGGTTGTAGTTGAAGGCGTTGACACCGAAGATCACCGAGATCAGCTCCTCGGTGCGGTCGTCGAAGATGAGGCGGATGCGGCCCACGCGGTCGCCAAAGAACAGGCGGATGGAGGCATCGTACTGCACCTCGGTCTGGGCCCACCACTCGGAGCATTGCCAGCTGTCGGTGGACATACCCAGAAAGTACAGGGTCTCATAGCAGCCGTCTACGGGGAGGTGGTTCCCTTCCACCTTGCGGACTACGCCGTCCTGACGGCAAATGCCGAAGGGAACACCGCATACGGTCAGCTCTTCATTGATCGCGGGATGCTTGAATACTTGGAACATGATATTTCCTCCTTACG
>JBGVRH010000059.1:0-81228 GCA_045128275.1 Eubacteriales bacterium
GGTGTTGACCGAGTGCATATTGTTGTAGAAGTTGTAGCCCCACTGGAGGAAGCCCGCGATATCGTACTTGTAGAACTGCATACCGATGGAGCGGGTGCGCCAGCCCGGCATGGCGATGAGGCGGTTGGACACGTCCACGCACTGGCCGCAGCAGTAGTAGGTCCAGAGGTTGGGGACACCGCCCGCGATGAAGGGCTCGATGCTGTTGTTGGAGGGGATGGGGGTGGTGACCACACCCTCGCAGTAGAACTCATACTCGGACAGGGCATCCATGATGGTGTAGCCCTCCAGCAGATCCGCCACCGTGGCCTTGGACTTCTTGTACTGCTCCAGCTGGGCGAGGTTGGGCTCGTCGGAGATGTGGAACAGGCAACGCTGATCGTCGCCACGGGCTTTCATGTGGGCGAGGAAGGCCGTCAGCATGGCGCGCAGGAAGGGAGGGTAGTCCTCACCGGTGGCATCGGTATCCCAGCCGAAGATGCGCTTGTACTCACTTGTGCCATCGGCACGGTCCACGGTTGCCATGACCTTGGGGGCATGACCCGCGCCCCACTGGGTGAAGAGGTGGGAGATCTCGAAGAACTCGATGCCCACGCGGTTACACATGTCGATCCAGCGATCCAGCTTGTCAAAGCCGAAGCTGTACTCGCCGTTTGTGACGGTGATATCCAAAAGCTGGGTGGTGGTGCGCTCACCGCCCACGGCGGTATCCAGGGCGGGGGTGAACAGAGGGGTGAGGAGGAGGTTGATGCCGTTCTCCCGAGCGGTGCGGGCGAAGTTCTCCACGATCTCCCAGTGGCGCTCCGACCAAGGCTCGCAATGGTAGTAGTTGGCCAGGCAGTCGCAATGGAACCACTGGGTGACCTTCATCTCCTGTGCGGGCAGCTCGGCGTTCAGAACCTCGATGGTCAGGGACTCGGTAGCCAGAGCCTCCTCACCTGCCATGAGGCTGACGGTAACGGTATAGGAGCCTGCGGGGACGCCTCCCTTGGGGTCGAACTGGATCCACACGGCGCGGAGCTGGTTCTTCATGACCGAGATCACACCGCCGTAGTGGAGGGGCTGGAGCCAGTCGGGGTAGAGGCCGGGCTCCTTGGAGATATAGTTGCTGTCTTCAATTTCGGGGTAGATGGGGTAGGCCACGGGCACCAGCTCTACGGTGCGGGCGGTGACGTACTCAGAAGGCAGACCCTCGATCTTGAGCGCCAGCATGGCGCGCAGGGGGGCATCAAAGCCCACACCCGTATGGAGGAGCTGGAAGGAGAGCCGCTGGTTCTTCATCATGCGGATGAAGGAGAGGGGTCTGTAGTCCTCGATACGGCTGTTCAGGAAGGGCTTTTCCAGAGAGGAGACCAGTTTTGTCTTGAACATGGCGAGACTTCCTTTCGGCGGCGGGGAGGCCGCGGGGATTTGTGTGGCTTTAGTATAGCATATTTTTGGGGATCCGTCAAGGGAAACCGCCGAACTGCGCGAAAAAAAGCCGCGCCCGTATGGGCGCGGCGGGAAAAGCGGATGTGTATGTGAAGGGATCACTCCCCCTCAAAGACCACGAAGGCCTCCACGAGGGCGCGATCCTCCTCGGAGTAGAAGAGTACCTGTTTCCATTGCGCCTTGGTGCCTGCGTAACGGAAGACCACATTTTCGGGAAGCTCGTTCATTTTGCCCATAAAGGTCAAGGATTCAGGCAGGTATACCGTCTTCAAGGATGTGCAGTCCGCGAAGGGATCGTCACCGACGGCTCCAATGCAGGGGAGGTTGACGGTTTCCAACGCCGTACAACCACGGAATGCGCCGGGACTGATCGATATCCCTACACCGGTGTCGGGTGCTGTGACGGAATGAATTGTGGTGTTCCCTGCGAAGGCACCGGCGGTGATGGAGAGTACCTCCGGGGGCAGAACCACGTCGCCCCCCTCGCCGTTATAGGCCAACAGGCATTGACCTTGGATGACGAATTCCTCGGTGCGGGATGCCAGCCAGGGAGTCCCGCTGAAGCAGTAGTCCGAGCAGGCGACCTTCTCATGGAGACGGACGTCGGTGAGCTTGGGGCAGTTTTCGAAGCAATGACCCTGGAAGACGACCTTTTTGTCTCCCTCCACCGTGACCCGCTCCAGGAACGTGCAGTCCGCAAAGGATCCGGAGAGTACGGCATAGATGCTGTCAGGCAGGATCACCTCGGTGATGGCGGTGTTGCCCTTGAAGGCCTCCTTTGCGATCATGGTCACAGTATTCCCGTAGGGATCTTTTGGGGGGACGCGCAGGACGGTGTCGGTAGCCGTGCCCATACCGACCAGGGTGGCCTCACCGTGAGACTCCACCCGGAACTCCAGTCCCTCGGTGTAGACGGGGGTAGGCTGGGGGGCTTCGGTGGGGGCTTCGGTCTCGGTGGGCTCGGAGGACAGGGTGTTGGGGGGGAGGGTGCCTGCGGGGGTGGTCCCGGGGTTTATCTGTCCCGCGGCCACAATGCCGCCCAGGACGGACAGGGCGACAAACCCCGAGATGATGGCCACGCCCCAGCCGTGGCTGAAGAAGTCCGCAACGGCGGCGGAGCGGGATCGGCGGTGGACGGTGGCGGCCACCGTATCGGGATCGCTCTCCAGAACGTAGCGATCGTCGATTTCGGTCATTTTCTGTGCGATCAGTTCAGGTTTCATAGGTGGTAACCCCTTTCTGTTAAGAATGTGCGGAGCTTTTCGCGGGTGCGGGACAGGCGCATGGTCACGGCCTTGGGGGTCAGCCCGTGGGCGCGTGCCAGCTCCTTGACGCTCTGTCCGTGCCAGTAACGGCCGCAGAATAGTTGCCTTTCGGTCTTTTCCAGGCGGCTCAAGAAACGGTCAAGTAGTGCGGGAAGCTCGCTTGCCTCCTCATCTCGCATGGGGATGCAGTCCCCCAGCTCCTCCAGCGCGATCTCAAAGTCTCGGTTGCGCTTGGCGGCCTTGTTATGCTCCAGCCGTTGGAGGGAGAGATTGCGCACAATTTTGGAAAGAAATGCCCGCAGGGAGCGGGGACGGGTGGGAGGGATGGCGTTCCATGCTTTCAGGTAGGTATCGTTGACGCACTCCTCGGCATCGAGGCGGTCGTCCAGAATGCCCAGCGAGATCCGCATACAGAGCCCGCCGTAGTGGCGGTCGGTCTCGGTGATGGCGCGCTCGTCTCGGGCGAAGTAGAGGTCTATGATGCGGAGGTCGGTCTGTTGCTCGTCCATGACGGTTGCTGTCTCCTTTCGTGTGGGATGAACAGGGGATCGGGTGGTTGCGTAAATTGCAGTTTATCGGTCAGAGACCGATAAACTGCTAATGAATAATGAATAATGAAGTCGCCGCAAGCGGCTAATGAATAATGAATAATTTCGGTTGAAATCCTACGGATTTCTCCATTGATTTGATAAAAAATGCGGGAAACCGAAGGTTTCCATCCACAATTATTCATTATTCATCATTCATTATTCATTATTGGTTTTATCGGAACGATAAACCCAAATTTGATGCAATACGCGATCGCCTGTTTGCTTTGAAGGCCTTCACCTATATAGATCGGTTTTCCCTCAAAATGTCCCGCCGCGGTCGCAAAATTTCCCAAAAAACCGCAACGGTCGGGGTCGTGACCGTTGCGGTGTGGGAATTGCGGGTATTACTCCAGGCTGATATTCTTGATATACATCACATCCCCCGCGGCGGAGAAGTCGAAGTAATCAAAGCGGATCATGTGGATATCCCCCGTCCAGTAGGCGTTGCCCGCCAGCTTGACCTCCAGCACGTGGTACTCTCCGTCCTTGACGAGATCCACGCGGATGCGGGCGTTGCCGTCGGGAGCCTGGATGTTGCCCGTGCAGATGAAGAGATCCGACTGGTAGGAGGGCTTGGAGGTGTCGGTGGGGATCATGTACTCGATCTTGAGGGTCTTGTAGCTCTCGGCCGCCAGAGGGGTGGGGCTGGAGCCGTAGGGGATGGTGACGCTGACGTCACCCACCGATCCCGCCGTGAGCTTGACCGCGCCCATGGCCTCGTCATAGACCACGGTGGTGTCCATGGGGTTGGCGAGGAGCGCCAGGTTCTGGCCGCCCGTGAAGTCCAGCTTGGTGATATCTCCCTCCACAGAGGGCAGGCGGGAGGACTGGTAATTCACGCGGAGGTCGGCGTTGTCGGTGAAGTCCTTGCGGTCGGTGAAGGTCTCGCGGATGGTGGTGATATTGCCCGCCGTCAGGAGGTAGCTGTACTCAATGGGGTCGAAGGAGACCAGCTTGAGGATATTGATGGGGGCTACGTAGCCCGTGGAGCCGGCCATATCGCTCTTGGAGCCGTCGAACTCGTAGCGGCCTGCCTTGTGCTGGTCGATGTTGGGAACGTAGACACCCAGGCCGTAGTCATCCCCGCCGTTGATCCACGCGCACCAGGTCTCGGTGTTCTTCTCCCGGAGGACGAAGGTACACTCGCCCGCGTGATCCCCCCAGAAGGGAAGGTCATTCTTGGAGGAGAGGGTGTCACCCGTCCAGGAGTTCTCCCCGTTGTACCACACGAAGGTGTCCAGGTAGGAGACGGTGTAGAAGGCGGGAAGCTCCTGTCCCGCGAAGGGATGCTCCCAGCCCGAATAGTCGGTGAAGCGGTTGTCCACCTTGACGCAGTCGCCGTCCAGAGTGTAGGTGTTCTCGTAGTAGGAGGGGGTCAGGGCGTTGTCCAGCGACCAATCCTGGGGCTGGGACTTGATGTAGAGGGAGTTTTCGGTGATGACCACGTCGATGAGGCGGCTGGGATTGTTGTACTGGTCGCCGCCCTGGACGGGATTGTACCGCCACTTGGAGTCAAAGGAGATGCCGGGGGTGTACTCGTCGTTCTCCTGTACCCCGTAGAAGGACTGCTGGATGAGGCGGCCCGTGTCGTGTCGGTTCACCAGGTTCGTGAGATCGGGGATGGTGCAGGTCTTGTCCTCCAGGTAGCTGACGGTACCGCCCCAGCCCAGGTCGATGCCCAGCTTGTAGCGGTCGCTCTCCAGGTAGTAGGTCTTGGGGAGCTTCTCCAGCTTCTCGGTGGAGACCCCCGCCAGGGTGAAGGCGGTGGCCTTGTCGGTGAGAGGCTCTACCCGCAGGGCGGTGAGCTTGCGGGCGCTGTAGCCCTTCATGAAGCCCGTATTCAGCCCCGAGAACTGCCCCTCCTTGGCGTCCAGGAAGAAATACTCCTCGGCGGACTTGCCGCGCTCGGTGTAGGTGACCCAGACCTTGACGGGGGCGGTGGCGGAGTAGGTCAGGGTGAAGCGGTTGAACTTCTCCTCAAAGGCCTCGCCCTCGAGGGTGTAGGTCAGGTTCTCCCCCACCGTGGCGGTGGCCTTGTCCAGGGCGGTGTAGCCCGTGAGGGTGTAGGTCAGCCCCAGAGGGGTGGTGACCGAGGCGGTGCCGTCTTTCTCGGTGATCTCGTAATCCTCGGGGGCGGGGAGAGTCACTTCATCGGTGGTGACCTCGGCATTGGTGTTGGCGGAGGTGTCGGCTCCCGTGGTGTCGGCGGGGTCTCCGCTCCCCGTGCAAGCGGCGGCGGAGATCAGCATGAGGAGTGCCAGCAACAAGGCTGACAGTCTCTTACTTGCGGTGTTCATAGGATACCTCCCGATCGTAGCTTGATTTTGCATTTTGCATTTTGCATTTTGCATTCCTCACACGCCCAGTGTGAGGAGGATCTCCCACAGCTCCTCTGTAGTAGCCGCCACGGGCTGATCCCCCAGAGCCTTGAGGAACTCATGGGAGCGGTAGCCCCAGGACACGCTGACGGGGTGCATCCCCGCGTTTTTCGCGGTGTAGTAGTCCACGTCGCTGTCGCCCACGTAGACGCATTGGTCGGGGGTCAGCGTCTCCCCCAGTTTTTCGGAGGCGATGGCCATGATGGCGTAGGCCATGGCGGGGTCGGGCTTGCTCGGGCGGTCGGGGCGGTAGCCCTCGGCGGCGAGGAAGATCCCCTTACCGCAGGGGATGCCGTCGGCGGCGGAGAAGAGCTGATCCGCCAACGCCTTGACGAAGGCATCCTGCTTGTTGGAGTTCATGGCCACGAGACACCGCTGATTCAGCCTGTCGAACAGCGCGGGGATGCCCGCAAAGGGCACCGTCAGGGTGTAGGTGTCCTGATAGTGGCGGGTGTAGATGCCCAGCACGCGGTCGATCTCGGCATCGGTGCGGGCGGATGCGGGCAGAGCCTCCTCAATGTAGCGGCGGGTGTGGTAGTTGACGAATTTCAGCACGCTCTCGCGGGTGTGGAGCGGGTAGCCGCACTCGGTCATGGTGCGGTTGAGACCCTCGACGATGCCGTCCATGGTGTCGGCGGCGGTGCCGTCCAGGTCGAAGATGACCAGCTTGATCTTGTTCATGATGGCTTCCTTTTTTGAACCGTATTCAACTCATTATAGCATATTCGGAACGGGAAGTCAAGAGCGGCGCGCGCTTTGCGTGAAAAAAGGCGTGTGTTCGGGGCAAAAAAAGATGCCGCACACGAGGGCGCGGCATCCTATGCAACGGTATGGGGGATCACGGAACGGAAAAGGAGGGATCGGGCGGGCCGACGCTGTATATCTCGACGCAGGTCACGCCCTCGCCCATCAGCTCGGGGGGCCACTCCACGCGGTCCCCGGTGGTGAACTGTAGGCACATGGCGGTGGATAGGAATTCACCGTGGTCGGCCTCCAGGTATTTGGTCCCCATGATCCGGATACGGTAGATCTGTCCTTGGTTATCGAACAGCACGTAGGTGCGGGTCACGTCAGCGGGGATGCTTCCCGTATAGGTGCCCGTCATGCCGACGGCCAGGCAGGGGTAGTAGGTGCCGTCGGTCTCGAATTCCTCGGGATCGTATCCGTCCTCGCCGGGGAAAATGGGCATACTGATCTCCTCAATGCCGGAAAATTCCGATGTGTACAGATGATCCAGATATTCACCCTTATAGGGCTTGGTCTTCACCTCGTAGACATAGGACGCGATACGCCCCGATGCGCGGAACAGGAGATACTTTTCGTGGTTTGCGGAAAAGCCCTGGACTGTTTGCCCATCCGCGCCGATCTTCTCTCCGTCCTCGTTCAGATAGGTCATCCGAATGTTCAACGAAACGTGCTCCTCGGTGTCGTTTCGCACGCGAAGCAGGATGACGGTCTCGTCCTGATAGTCGTACCGCTGATCCGTGATGACAAAGCCCTCGGGGACGGTGTGAGGGCTCTCGACCTCCTCGGTCATGCTCTCGGGCTCGGTCACCTCGGTGACGGGCCTTGTGGGGGTGTCGGTGCCTATAGGAGGACGGCCGCCGCCCTGCCCCGCCAGTATGATGGCGACCATGACACCAACGGCCACCACTCCGCTGACCGCCGCCACGAACCAGCCGCTCTCCCAGAAGCGGGGGGTATGGCGCTCCTTCCCGCCGCGGCAGGGACAGGCAGCCGCCGCCGTCAGGGCGGGGATCTCCGCCTCGGCAATGTAGGCGGCGTTGACGTGACCCAACGCATAGGCCAAGGTATGGTTTCTCTCGCTCATAGCTTGAACCCCCTTTCTGTCAAATGCTTGTGTAGCCGCTCCCGCATACGGTGGAGCTTGACGTAGACCGTGTTCGAGGTCATGCCGTAGGCGCGGGCGAGATCGCCCACCTCGTAGAAGTACCAGTAGCGGCCCAGAAACAGGGCGCGGTCGGTGGGGGGGAGCTTCCCCAGAAAATCATCCAATGCCTCGGTCAGAGCGGGGTTGTCCGCCGCGGTGTCGGGGGAGATCATAGTCAGCTCGTCCAGCGCCTCGGTCATGTGGATGTTGCGCTTGGCCCGCCGCATGGCGCGGTAGCGGTCGATGGAGAGATGGCGCACCAGCCGCCCCAGATAGTCCTTGAGGGAAAAGGGCTTTTGGGGCGGGATGGTCTGCCAGGCCTTGAGGTAGGTGTCGTTGACGCACTCCTCGGCATCGGGCTCGCTCTCTAGGATCTGCACCGAGATGGCGTGGATGTAGCTCCCGTAGCGGCGGGCGGTCTCGGAGACGGCTTGCTCGTCCCGCGCCCAGTACAGGGAGATAATCTCGGCGTCGGTCAGGTAGGGTCTCATGGGGGCTCCTTTCGAGAGATTGATTTTCAAACGGGCGTTACGGTATATACGCAGATCCCCTTGACTCCCTCCTTGGGAAGCTCTTCGTCCAGGGGGATCTCTCCTTTGGAGAGGTACGAAAATTCAGCAGCGGGGAAGGTGTGGGCGGGGACAGGCTCGGTCAGACGGCGGGGAGGCGGTGTGCATATGCCGTGTACGGTGTTTTCCTTGTCCAGAAGGATATAGGCACAGGATACCTCCACCTCGCGGGTGCCTACGTACTCCTCGGTGACGTGAAGCTGTACGGGGTATATGCCCTGTTGGGGCATCTTGGGATCCTCCCCGCCGTGCAGAGGGACTACGCCGAAGTTCTCCAGGCGGAAATCCTTTTCCACCCCGGTTCCTCGGAACAGGGCGGTCTCCAGCGTGTAGGAAAAGGAATGAAAATCCCGCCCGGGTCGGAAGCACAGATGTTTCTCCATGCCTCGGGCAAAGCCAATGACCGACTGCGTCTCCTGCCCCAGCACCCGACCGGCGACGTTCAGGTAGGTAACGGTGACGGTAACGGTATATGTGTTTTTCGCGCAGTTGGCTAAGCACAAAATGGCTGTATGCTCCTCGCCATAGGTGCATTTCTTTTCCTGCACTCGGAATCCCTTGACCATGACGGCGTCCAAAGGTGTTTCCTTGCGGTTGCGGATGTTGATTACATCGTGAGCGGCGACTCCGATCACCGCGACGATGATCCAAGGGGCAGCCTGTTCAAACATAGATCCGATGGGGCTTGTGGCTCCCTCAAGGTTGTATTCGGCCCGCAGGTATAGCTCGAGGGCTATGAGAAGAAGCAGACAAGTGACGGCAATCAGGATGTGTACCGTTCGTTTTTTCATGGCTGGACCTCCTTACTGAATAGGCGTCACGCTATATACGCACAGCCCCGTCAGCCCGATCCCTCCCAGCTCCTCGCCCAGCGGGATGTTCCCCTCGGTGGAGATCTCAAAGGCGGCGGCGGTGACGGTGCGGGAATCAAAAGGCGCGTTCAGGATGCGGGTGTCGGCGTGTTTCAGCCCGCGGACGGTGTTCTCCTTGTCCAGAAGAAGGTAGGAGCATACCACCTCCACGGCGGCGGTGCCCGTGTATTCCTCAAAGATCTCCATCTCCATGGGACAGAGCCCCTTGTGGGGAGAGGCAGGGGACAGGGGCGTGGTCACGCGGAAGTATTCGGCGCGGTATGCCCGCTCGTGGCAGATACCGCGGTAAGAGGAGGCCTCCAGGTTGTAGGTGAAGGTGTGGAAATCCCGCCCGGGACGAAAGCACAAATGCTTCTCCATGCCTCGTACCATGCCGTGGATCGTCTGGGTCTCGGTGCCCAGTACCTTTCCCGCCACGTTGAAAAACGTGACCTCAACGGTGACGGTGGCGGTTCTCCTGGATGGGTTGTAGAGGGTCAGGACCACAAGGTTTTCCTCTCCCAGGGTACAGTAGCGCTCCTTGACGCGGATGCCCTTGACCACGGTGTAGTCGATGGGTTCATATTTACGGGAGCGGCGGGTCTTCTCATCGATGAAAGCCACCAATACCGCCGCGATGGTCAGAAGGATGCCCGTAGCAATGAGCAAGCGGTTCTGAGTATATCGGAGGCATATGTCAAAAGCGGCGATGGCTATAATGGCAATGATGATGGCAATGATCTTGGCGAGGCGGTTTTTCATGAGATCACTCCACCGTATACACGCAGATACAGTTCACCCCATCCCCCTGCAATTCCTCGGGCCAGATCACCTTGTTCTCGGTTGTAAAGGCAAATTCATAGACCGCTATAGCAACGGGCTCCTCCATTGGGGAGTCATATACGGTAGTAGTGCCCATGGGGAAGATATCGTAGATCTCACCATTCTTGTCCAGAAGAATATACGTAGGCGTGATCTTAACGGCTTTTGTACCCGTATAGGAAATGTTCATAAACAAACGCAATCCCGGATACTTTTTGGCCATAGAGAATCCATCCGGAACGGGCATGGGGTAGGACACGCACTCTTCCATATACGCATAGGTTGCGCTGAACAGTTGATCCAAACACTCCCCCTCAAAAGGCTCTGCCTCCAGGGTGTAGGTATAGGTCGCAAACTCGATCCCGGGACGGAACATCATGTATTTTTCGTGTCCCGCCGCAAAGCCCCGCACGGTCTGGGCCTTCTTGCCCACGGCCTTGCCGTTTTCATCCCGATAGGTGATGCGGAGCTTCAGGGTACAGTT
The DNA here is from genome assembly GCA_045128275.1 of Eubacteriales bacterium. Classification (GTDB taxonomy): domain Bacteria; phylum Bacillota; class Clostridia; order Oscillospirales; family CAG-272; genus CAMEON01. Next base: position 10,282 of record JBGVRH010000059.1, read on the forward strand.
TTGCTTGGACTCGTTGGCTACGTGGAAAATGAGGACGCTCTCGTCCTTGAAGTCGTAGAGCTTTTCCTTGACGGTAAAGCCTGTGGCCACAGTGCTCGACTCATCCTCGGTAGTCTCTACGGGGAACTGCCGCTCGGTGTCATAGCTGTCGATGGGGGTGCTGTCACTGGGCTCGGGGTCGGGGGAGCAGGCGGACAGGGGCATGGCGGCGCACAGGGCGGCCAGGAGCAGAGCGGTGATACGGATCTTCATGGGGACCTCCTTTATTATAGCATAGAATGTGTTTTTTGGCAAATGGGAAATTCAGCGTTTCACCCCGCCCAGGGTGTAGATGTAGGCGTCCTCCAGGGTGGGGACCGCCTTTTCGGATGCCTCGGTCAAGGGCCCGTCGGCCACGTACCGCACGCAGGAGTCGCCGTCCAAATAGGTCACGGCGGTGACGGTGGCTTCCTCTCGGAGCATGGCCTCCTCCGCCTCGGTGCCGCGGTGGGTCCACGTGCGGCCGCTGATGCGGCTGACGAATTCCAGCTTATCCCCCGCGTATTGCACCTTGCCCTCCTCCAGCACGCAGATATTGGAGCATAGGTGGGCAATATCCGAGGTAATGTGGGTGGAGAAGATGACGATGCGTCCCTCGGCGATACGGGAGAGCAGGTTGAGGAAATACAGCCGTTCCTCGGGGTCAAGACCCGTGGTGGGCTCGTCGATGATGAGTACCTTGGGGTCACCGATCAGCACCTGGGCGATCCCCGCCCGACGGAGCATACCGCCGGAGTAGCGTCCCAGCCGTTTCTTTTCCTCCCCCTTCAGCCCCACCGTCTCGATAACGGCAGCAATGCGCTTCCGGCGCTCGGTTTTGTCCTGAATTCCCTTTAGGATACACACGTAATCCAGAAACTCCACGATGTTCAGCCGGGGCATGAGCTTGGTGCTTTGAGGCAGATACCCCAAGGAGGTACGGAACTGACTGCGGGTGGCGGTCAGCTCTCGGCCGTCCACAAGGATCTCGCCCTCGGTGGCGTCCAGTACGGTGGCCAGGATCCGCATAAGCGTGGTCTTGCCCGCGCCGTTGCGCCCGATGAGGCCGTAGATACCCTCGGGGATGGTGACAGTGACGCCGTCCAACGCCTTTTTGTCGGCGCGGCGGTAGCGCATGGTCAGATTTTTGATTTCAATATTCATGATTTCCTCCATTCATTCGCCGATATGGCGGTGCAGGGTCTCACGGCGCAGCAGCAGGTAGGTGGCAGTAAACAGGACCACCGACAGGGCCAGGAACAACAGGCGGTTGAGCGTCCACATATAGGGGATCCCCAGTTGATTCGGTACGGTGTCTCCGATAAAGTAGGACGAGATAAAGGGATCCATCAGGGTGCGGTTCAGTTCCGTCATGCCAAAGCGGATGTGTTGGTTGTTGGCCTTGAAAACGCTCCAGAAGAACAGTCCCGCGCCGAGGGGAAGAAAGTTACTGTGGGTCACTACCCGCAAAAACAGGAACAGGGAGGCGAAGAACAGGGTTGTCACCAGGGTGGAGATCACGGTGTACAGACGGAAGTGCTCGGGCACGTGGATGGGAAAGAGGGATGCCCCGTGGATCTCGGGATCGTAGGGTATGTAGCGATAGAGGAGTGCCAGGACGGCCATGATGATCTCGGTATAGGTCAGGATGGGGAGAAAATTGGAGAAGACCAGCTTGGGGGTACGCATACCGCAGGTCATGCTCAGCTCCACCTCGTAGGGGTTATGACAGAGGAAGGCAATGGGAATGAGCAGGACCATGGGCACCGCGACCTCGGTGCTGTCGATGATGGAGGTCAGATGGGGCGGCACCAAGAGGAACTGGGGGAACCAGATCAGGCTGGCAAACAACATGGCCGCCACGGCGGCGAGCCCGTAGGGGATGTAGGCGCGGTAGGTGTGCTTAAGCAGGGACATGGGAAGCCTCCTTTCAGAGTCTTCTGCGGCGGACGCAGATATGGGACAGAAGCAGGTAGAGCAGGGTCGAGCCGAGGATCACGGACAGGGCGATCCAGGGATCCCACGGCCCTATCCCAAAGTTCTCCAGCATTTTTTCATGCCAGTCGGTGTCGTAATAATGGAGGAAATGGCGCATATGCTTGGGGATGGGCATGATGTAATTTTCGTATGCTTCGTATATCCGTAGCATACGCGCGCTTACGGTGTAGTTCATTAGAAGGGGCAACTGGGAGTAGGCTACGGTCAGCGCCGCCGCAGGGATCCAGTTCTTGCAAAGGCATCCCACGCCGTACGTAAGGGCGGCGTAGAACAGTACGGCAGGGAGGGAGAGTAGCAGGGTGGCGCGGCTCAGGCGGATCACCGAATCCCCCAGCATGGTCAGGGTGTCCATGCCGTCCACGCCGCCACGGGTGAACACGTACCAGTAGAAGCACAGGAAGCATTGGACAAAGGTCATGACGGTATTGACAGTCAGCAGCGCGGCCACTCGTCCCCATACGTAGCGGGCGGGCTTGATCCCCGCCGCTCGCTCGATCTCAAAGAATTTGTCACCGTAGTCCCGCATGAGGGTGAGGGAGGACGTCACAACGGCAAACAGGGGCAGGGCGTAGATCATGCTCTTTGCGGCGCAGGTGTTGGTTACGTGTTGAACATACGTTTTGAAATCCAGCACAAACCGCGGGTCGGTGTCCGGAATCACATCGTTCAAAGCTTCATCGTAATAAGTGTAAGATCTGCCGGATGCTAAGTAGATGGAGATGCCCGTGACCAGCAGGACGGTCAGCCAGAATAGGGGGGAGCGGAAAAGGTTTTGAAGCGTGATGCGGAAGGTGCGGCGAAACATAATGCCTCCTTTCAGGCGTGGGAATGTAGCCTTTGCTTCCTATACCGCTTTTCTATGTCCAAATCTTACACCCACCCGTAAATTTTTCTTGCCTCACAGCAATTTTGTCAACATCCACAAAAACCCCCCTCAACATTTGTTGAATATCGTTTTTTTCAATCTTTTCAAAATACCCCTTGATATGCTATAATAAGAGAGGATAATGAAAAATTGTGCGGTTTTTCGGCCGCAGGAAAGAAGGATACAACAATGGTTCGTAACGACCTCCGCAACGTAGCCATCATCGCCCACGTTGACCACGGTAAGACCACCCTCGTGGACGGTCTTTTGAAGCAGGGCGGCATCTACCGCGACAACCAGGACACCACCACCCGCGTCATGGACTCGGGAGACCTGGAGAAGGAGCGCGGCATCACCATCCTGGCCAAGAATACCGCCGTCCACTACAAGGACAAGAAGATCAACATCATCGACACCCCCGGCCACGCCGACTTCGGCGGTGAGGTGGAGCGCGTGCTGAAGATGGTCAACGGTGTCATCCTCCTGGTGGACGCCGCCGAGGGCCCCATGCCCCAGACCCGCTTCGTGCTCCAGAAGGCTCTGGCCCTCAACCACCGCGTCATCGTCTGCATCAACAAGATCGACAAGCCCGACGCCCGCCTGGGTGAGGTGGAGGACGAGATCCTGGAGCTGCTCATCGACCTGGAGGCCTCCGACGAGCAGCTGGATTCCCCCATGCTTTACTGCTCGGGCCGCGACGGCACCGCTTCCTTTGATCCCGACCACATGGGTGAGGATCTGACCCCCCTCTTTGAGACCATCGTGGACTACATCCCCGCCCCCGAGGGCGACGAGGAAGGCCCCCTCCAGCTCCTGGTCTCCTCCATCGACTACAGCGACTACGTGGGCCGTATCGGCATCGGCCGCATCGAGCGCGGCTCCATCAAGGTGGGCCAGGAGGCCATGATCTGCAACTACCACGCAGGCACCGCTCCCCGCAAGACCAAGATCGTCACCGTCATGCAGATCGACGGCCTGGTGCGCAAGCCCGTGGAGGAGGCCACCATGGGCGATATCGTCTGCTTCTCGGGCGCGGGTGAGATCACCATCGGTGATACCGTCACCGCCCTGGACTGCGTGGAGCCTCTGGAGTTCGTCAAGGTCTCCGAGCCTACCCTGGAAATGACCTTTGCCGTCAACGACTCCCCCCTGGCCGGTAAGGAGGGCAAGTTCGTCACCTCCCGCCAGATCCGCGACAGACTCTACCGCGAGCTTCTGAAGGACGTTTCCCTCCGCGTGTCCGACGGCGAGACCACCGACGAGTTCCGCGTGGCAGGTCGCGGCGAGATGCACCTGTCCATCCTCATCGAGACCATGCGCCGTGAGGGCTTCGAGCTGACCTGCTCCAACCCCCGCGTGCTGTACAAGGAGATCGACGGGGTCAAGTGCGAGCCCATGGAGCATATCACCCTGGACGTGCCCAACGATTACGTGGGCCCCGTGGTGGAGAAGCTGGGTCAGCGCAAGGGCGACCTCTTGGAGATGACTCCCCTTGGCTCGGGCAACCGTATGCGCATCGAGTACAAGATCCCCACCCGCTGCCTCTTCGGCTACCGCTCCGAGTTCCTCACCGCCACCCACGGCGAGGGCATCATGAACACCCTCTTCGCAGGCTACGAGCCTCACCGCGGTGAGATCGTCATGCGCTTCACCGGCTCTCTCGTGGCCTCCGAGGCAGGCGAGACCACCCGCTACGGCCTGTACAAGACCCAGGAGCGCGGCCAGATGTTCGTGGGCCCCCAGACCCAGGTCTACGAGGGCATGATCGTGGGCGAGAACCCCAAGAACGACGATATCGCCCTGAACCCCTGCCAGACCAAGCACATGACCGCCGTCCGCTCCACGGGCGCGGATGAGAAGCTGCTCCTGACTCCCCCCCGCATCTTCACCCTGGAGGAGGCCATCGAGTACATCAACGACGACGAGCTGATCGAGGTCACCCCCAAGTCCATCCGTCTCCGCAAGGTCATTCTGGACACCGAGACCCGCATGAAGGAAATGATGCGGAAGCGTCGCGCCCTGCAGGGGAAGTAAGAGAAACAACAGAATAGAAAACGGACTGCGGGAGAGATCCTGCGGTCCGTTTTTGGGTGGATCGGGGGTTCAGCGGTCCCTACAACCATGTAAATAATCCCAAACTTCCCCAAAAACCGCCAAGCCCCATCACACGGACAGGGCTTGGCGGTTTGCTCATTTGTCCCGCCGAAGCGGGTTTTGTGGGGTCGCGGTTTCAGGAAGGATTATGGCATATCTCTTTTCGGAGGAGATATCGGATAGGGAAGGGAATTACTTTTTGAACAGAGCCTTCAGCCCTCGGGGGCGGTCCTCCTCGCGGGCGGCTCCCAGGAAGGTGTAACCGCTCTCGGTGATGATCGACTCCAGACAGCTGTCGGGAATATCTTGCTCGGTGAGGATAACGGTCTCCTTCCTTTTGCGGTTGGAGGCCACCTGCTTCACGGGCAGAGCGCGGCGGAGGGCATCATTGACGTGAGCCTCGCACATCCCGCACATCATGCCGTCCACCTGTACGGTGATGCGGATCATGACCGCACCTCCTCGATGGGGGCGGCGGTGTTCTCCGACTCGGACTTGGCGGTGCCTTGGGGCTTTGCCGCGTTGGGGTGGCAATGCCCCGCCATGGCACACCCCGCGCACCCGCCGCAGCAGGAGGACTTCCCCTTCTTTTTGTCGCGGATGAGGGTATACACGAGCCACCCGAAAAAGGCGGCCAGCACGGCGATGATGAGAATGGTGAAAATATGGTTTTGAAGCCAGATCAGCATGGGAATTTCCTCCTTTCGGGAAATGTTTGATTATTTCAAATTTGGGTTTATCGGTGGGATGCACGTCTCTTTCACAAATCAACCACACCAATGGGGAAGGGGCCCCATGGGGGTCTCCTCTATGCTGCCCACTATCAAATCTCTTGGCATATCTATGCTTTTTTGAAAGTTTTTGGAGATCCAAGAACCTTTTTCCAAAAAGGTTCTTGGCCGCCGGAGGCCGTTCCCCTCGTTCCCCCATAAACTGCAAGTTATCGTTCTTACTTAATCTTGACGGTCTGTGTCAGTCTCCCCGACTCCTTATAGGGGCGGAAGAGCTGGAACAGCATACCCACCGCCAGCAGAGCGGCGAGGATCAGCCACAGGATGTTGATCCCGCCCATGGCACCCGTGAAGAGCAGACCGAACTGGTAGATGATGAGGGAGATGGCGTAGGCGAACACGCTCTGGTAGGCGATGGCGAAGGCCGTCCACTTGCCGTTGTTCATCTCGCGGCGGATGGCGCCCATGGCGGCGAAGCAGGGGGCGCAGAGGAGATTGAATACCAGGAAGGAGAAGCCGGCCAGCTTGCCCATACCTGCGAAGTTGGCCACACCGAAGACGGCCACGACCTCCTCCTTGGCGATGAGACCCATGAGGGTCGCCACGGCGGCGGTGGGATCCGAGAAGCCCAGAGGGGCGAAGAGCCAACCGATGGCGGTGCCGATGTAGTCCAGCACACTCATGCCGCCCTCGGGCATTTCCAGGAAGAGTCCGAAGTGACCGTCGGCTACGCCGAACACGGTGCCCGCCCAGATGATGACGGTGGAGAGCATGATGACGGTGCCCGCCTTCTTGATGAAGGACCAGCCCCGCTCCCACATGGAACGCAGGACACTTCCGGGGGTGGGCAGATGGTAGGCGGGCAGCTCCATGACGAAGGGAGCGGGAGTGCCCGAGAAGAGCTTGGTCTTCTTGAGCATGATGCCCGAGACAATGATGGCGGCGATGCCGATGAAGTAGCAGAGGGGAGCCACCCACCAGGCGTTGCCGAACAGGGTGGAGGCGATCATGGCGATGATGGGGAGCTTGGCGCCGCAGGGGATGAAGGTGGTGGTGATGATGGTCATGCGGCGATCCCGCTCGTTCTCAATGGTGCGGGAGGCCATGATACCGGGGACACCGCAGCCCGTGCCGATGAGGATGGGGATGAAGGACTTACCCGACAGGCCGAACTTGCGGAAGATGCGATCCAGCACGAAGGCGATGCGGGACATGTAGCCGCAGGCCTCCAGAAAGGCCAGCATGATGAACAGCACCAGGATCTGGGGAACGAAGCCCAGCACCGCGCCCACGCCGCCCACGATGCCGTCCAGGATGAGGCTGTTCAGCCACGCGGGGGTGCCTGCGGCGGTGAGGCCTGCCTCCACCAGCACGGGAATGCCGTTGACCCAGTGGCCGAAGAAGTCAAAGCCCTCTCCGAAGAGCCCGTCGTTCATGAAGTCGGTGACGAAGGTACCCACGGTGGAGACGGATATGTAGTAGACCAGGAACATGATGGCGGCGAAGATGGGCAGGGCGGCGATGCGGTTGGTGACCACCTTGTCGATCTTCTCCGAGGTGGAGAGCTTGCCCACGTGCTTGCGCTTGAAGCAGCCCTTCAGAATGGAGGTGATGTAGTTGTAGCGCTCGTTGATGATGATGGCCTCGGCATCGTCGTCCAAAAGACGCTCGGTCTCGCGGATATCCTCCTCGATGTGAGAAAGGATGGCGTGGTCAAGGTTCAGCTCCTCCAGCACCTTTTCGTCCCGCTCAAAGATCTTGATGGCGTACCATCTCTGGCGGTCGGCGGGCATGCCGTGGACGGCGGCCTCCTCGATGTGGGCCAGGGTATGCTCCACCTCGCCCGAGAAGATGTGGTGGGGGATATTGCGACCGTGCTTGGCGGTCTCGATGGCCAGGGCCACGGCCTCCTCCAGTCCCGTGCCCTTGAGGGCGGAGATCTCCACGGCGGGACAGCCCAGGCGGTGGGACAGAGCCTCCAGGTCAATCTTGTCCCCCCGCTTGCGGAGGACGTCCACCATGTTGATGGCCATGACCACGGGGATGCCCAACTCGGTCAGCTGGGTGGTGAGGTAGAGGTTGCGCTCCAGGTTGGTGCCGTCGATGATGTTCAGGATGGCGTCGGGGCACTCCACCACCAGGTAGTTGCGGGCGACCACCTCCTCCAGGGTGTAGGGGGAGAGGGAATAGATGCCGGGCAGGTCGGTGACGATGACGGTCTCGGGGCCCTCGTGACCCTTGAGCTTGCCCTCTTTCTTCTCCACCGTGACACCGGGCCAGTTGCCCACGAACTGGTTGGAGCCGGTGAGGGCGTTGAAGAGGGTGGTCTTGCCCGTGTTGGGGTTACCCGCCAGGGCGATGCGGATGGTGCTTGCTTCCATAAATAGCGTTTCTCCTTGCTAAGCGCCACCGGTTAGCACGCGCTAACTAATGGGCGCAAAATATCGGGTCATACCCGAAGATCGAAATGGGGAACGGGGATCTCGTCTGCCTGTGGGATCACTCCACCTCAATGCGGGCGGCGTCCTCCTTGCGCAGGCTCAGCTCGTAGCCTCGGACGGTGACCTCCAGGGGATCTCCCAGAGGGGCGACCTTGGTGATCTTGATGTCCACACCGCGGGTGATGCCCATGTCCATGATGCGGCGGCGGACGGCTCCCTCGCCGTGAACCTTGACCACGCGGGCGGTGCCTCCGATCTTGATTTCGCGTAACGTTTTCATATAATGACCTCCGTGCGGCGACAGGTACGAGTTAGCCGCCGCTAACTGACATAATTATACCCAACGAATGGGGATTTGTCAAGTAGGAAATGCAAATTTTTCTAATTTTGTGAGATTGGATATTTTCTTGCGCGGGGTGAAAAGAGGCGTGCGCTTTTTGCACAAATGGAGGAGTAAATTGCAGTTTAGCGGTGCGTTGTCTGACGGTAAGGGGGTGTCATTTTCCGCGTTCTGCCCTCTCACCGCCTACGGCGGAGCTCCCCCAAAGGGGGAGCCTTTCGCATCACCTTTTTAGGAATTTTCTTTCCCGACAAGCATTTCCCTAAGGCTCCCCCTCTGGGGGAGCTCCCGCGAAGCGGGTGAGAGGGCTTACGAGGAAAGTGGCACGCATCATCTGTCAAACAGTTCGACAAACCCAAATTTGAATCCCCAGACCGCCGTTTCCCCTCTCTCCCCGCAAAAATCCCCGAAAAACCTTCCCAAATACGGAAAACCCTCTTGATTGTTGGCTTTTTTGGTGGTATAATAAAGGAACAGAAAGAATCGCACACGACCCATGCGGAGGTACATACACATGAAAATTACCGAACTTTTGGCCCGCGACGGGCTGTCCCTCTCCTTTGAGGTGTTCCCCCCCAAGACCGACACCGCCTTCGCGTCGGTGAAGGCCGCCACCGAGGAGATCGCCGACCTCCACCCCGCTTTTGTCAGCGTCACCTACGGCGCGGGAGGCGGTACCAGTCAGTACACCCTGGAGATCGCCAAGACCATCAAGCAGGCTCACGGTGTGCCCACCCTCGCCCACCTCACCTGTGTCTCCTCCACCCGTGAGACGGTGCGCGCCCGCATCGCCGACATGAAGGCCGCGGGCATCGAGAACGTCATGGCTCTGCGGGGTGATATCCCTGCTGATATGCAGGGAATGGATCGTTCTAATTGGCCTTACCGCTACGCCGTGGATCTTGTTCGTGAGCTTAAAGAAAGCCGCACCGATGGTGCCGCGGATTTCTGCATCGGCGGCGCGTGCTACCCCGAGGTGCATCCCGAGTCGGCCCACCAGAAGGAGGATATCCGCTACCTCAAGGAAAAGGTGGACGCGGGAGTGGAATTTCTCACCACCCAGATGTTCTTCGACAACAACCTCCTCTACAATTTCCTCTACAAGATCCGCGAGGCTGGCATTACCGTCCCCGTGGTGCCGGGCATCATGCCCATCACGGCAGGGAACCAGGTGGCCCGCGCCATCCAGCTCTCGGGATCCTTCATGCCCCGCCGATTCGTGTCCTTGGTGGACAAGTTCGGCGGGAGCCCCGCCGCCATGAAGCAGGCGGGCATCGCCTACGCTACGGATCAGATCATTGATCTGTACGCCAACGGGGTGAAGAACGTCCACGTGTATACCATGAACAAGCCGGATGTGGCGAGGAAGATTCTGGAGAATCTTTCGGAGATTCTTTGCTGAAAGAAAGGCACCTAACAATATGAAATTCAAATCCTATTTAGAAAATAACCTCATCATCCTCGACGGCGGCATGGGCACCCTCCTGCAAAAGGCGGGCCTCGCCCCCGGGGAGCTGCCCGAGCGGTGGAACCTCACCCACGCCGACGAGGTGACCGCCATCCACCGCTCCTACTTCGACGCGGGGTCTAACGTGGTCAACACCAACACCTTCGGGGCGAACATCCTGAAGTTTTCCACAGACGAGCTGGACGACATTGTCCGCGCCGCCGTGGAGAACGCCCGCGCCGCCGCCGCGCAGTCGGTGGGCACGCAGGCAAAATTCGTCGCGCTGGATATCGGCCCTACGGGGAAGCTCTTAAAACCCCTGGGGGACTTCGACTTTGAGGATGCCGTATCCGTCTTTGCCGAGACGGTGAAGCTGGGTGTCAAATACGGTGTGGATCTCATCACTGTTGAGACCATGAACGACAGCTATGAGACCAAGGCGGCACTTTTGGCCGCCAAGGAGAACAGCGACCTTCCCGTGTTGGTGTCCTGCGCCTTCGGGGAGGACGGCAAGCTCATGACGGGGGCATCCCCCGCCGCCATGGTGGCTCTGCTGGAGGGCATGGGGGCGGATGCCATCGGTGTCAACTGCTCCCTCGGTCCCAAGGCTCTCGCCCCCGTGGTCAGAGAGTACCTGCGCCTGTCCTCTGTCCCCGTCCTGCTCAAGCCCAACGCGGGACTGCCCACCGTGGTGGAGGGCGAGACGGTGTACAACGTCGCCCCCGACGAGTTCGCCCGTGACGTGGCCTCCCTCATCCACGACGGCGTCCGCGTGGCGGGCGGGTGCTGCGGCACTACCCCCGCCTATATCGCCGCCCTGACCGCCGAGATCAAAGCGCAGGGGCTCATCGCCGCCCCCATTACCCCCAAGCATGACACCGTGGTGTCCTCCTACACCCACGCCGTCACCTTTGGCGACGATCCCGCCCTCATCGGGGAGCGCATTAACCCCACGGGCAAGAAGCGCTTCAAGCAGGCCCTCCTGGAGCATGATATCGGCTACATCCTTTCCGAGGGCATCCGCCAGGAGGAGGCCGGCGCGGATATCCTGGACGTCAACGTGGGACTCCCCGAGATAAACGAGGCGGAGCTTCTGACCGAGGCGGTCTGTGAGCTGCAGGCCGTCACCGACCTCCCCTTACAAATTGATACCTCCAACCCCGCGGCCATGGAGGCCGCCCTTCGCCGCTATAACGGCAAGGCCATGATCAATTCCGTCAACGGCAAGGAGGAGTCCCTTCGCGCCGTCCTGCCGCTGGTCAAAAAGTACGGCGGCGTGGTGGTGGCGTTGACCCTGGACGAGAACGGCATCCCCGACACCGCCGAGGGACGGGTACAGATCGCCCGCCGTATTCTGTCGGCCGCCGAGTCCTACGGCATCGACAGGAAGGATATCATCTTCGACACCCTGGCCATGACGGTTTCGGCTTCTCCCAATGCCGCGAATGTCACCCTTGAAGCTCTCTCCCGCATCCGCCGCGAGCTGGGCTGTCACACCTCCCTGGGCGTGTCCAACATCTCCTTCGGACTCCCCGCCCGCGATGCCATCAACGGCACCTTCTTCGCTATGGCTTTGACGAGTGGCTTGTCTGCCGCCATCATGAACCCCCATTCCCCCGACATGATGCGCACCTACCACACCTACCGCGCCCTCAAGGGTCTGGACGAGAGCTTTGCGAGCTACATCCGCTATGCCGAGACCCTCCCCGCAACCGCCCCCGCCGCCGGGCAGGGAACTACCCCCGTGGATGGTGTGCCCGCCAAAAAGACCGCCGCCGAGGGCTCAACTCTCCTGCAAAAGGCCATCATCAAGGGTCTGAAGGAGCAGGCCGCTACCCTCACCGCCGAGCTGTTGGTCTCTACCCCCGCCCTCACCGTGGTGCAGTCCGAGATCATCCCCGCCCTGGACATCGTGGGGCAGGGCTTTGAGAGAAAGACCACCTACCTCCCCCAGCTCTTAATGGCCGCCGAGGCAGCCAAGGCCGCCTTTGAGGTCATCAAGTCAAGCATGACAGCCGCCGAGACCACCGACAACACCGAGCAGAAAATGCCCATCGTGCTGGCCACCGTCAAGGGGGACATCCACGACATCGGCAAGAATATCGTGAAGCTCCTGCTGGAGAATTACGGCTATCCCGTCACCGACCTGGGTCGCGACGTGGCCCCCGAGGCCGTTGTGGAGGCGACCGTCCGACTCCGCGCTCCGCTGGTGGGTCTGTCTGCCCTCATGACCACCACCGTCCCCGCCATGGAGGAGACCATCAAAGCTCTCCGCAAGGACGCGCCGTGGTGTAAGATCGTGGTGGGCGGCGCGGTGCTGACCCCCGACTACGCCGCCGAGATCGGCGCGGACAAGTACGCCGCCGATGCCATGGAGACGGTGCGGTACGCCGAGGAAGTGGCAAGCTCCGTCTGAATCATACCGCATCCCCTGTGCCGCATGGACGGGGGATGCGGTTTTTGTCGCTTTCTGCCGTTTTGTGCGGAAAATACCTGTAAATGGAAAAGAAAATAAATGGAAACAAGAGAAATTCATCCAAACCCCTTGAAAAACACGGAAAGATTTGATATAATAAGATGATACAGTATACCTAAAATCCCATAGTAGGCTCTGTTTCCGAAAGGAGCGACTTATGAATACCTGTTTCATCCGCAATGCGCGTATATACAATACCGCCCACCGTGCTTTCTTCGACGGCTCCCTCCTTGTGGAGAACGGCCGCATCACCGCCCTGTACCCCGCCGACGCCACCCCGCCTGCGGGTGTTCCCGTGTATGACGCCTGTGGCCGCCGCATCATCCCCGGTCTGGTGGACGTCCATACCCACGGCCGCGCGGGCGGGGACTTCGGCACCGCCGACGTGGCGCAAATGAGGGTCATGGCCAAGTCCTACCTGGACAGCGGCGTGACTACCGTCCTGCCCACCCTGGCCTCCGCTCCCCTGTCCGAGCTGGAGACCTCCATTGACTCTATCAATGCCCTCCGCGCCGAGGCCGCCGCCTCTGAGGGCGAGCTTCCGAGCATCGCGGGTACCCACCTGGAGGGCCGCTACCTCAACGTCAAGCGCCGCGGCGCCCATGCCGCCGATCTGCTGGTGAAGCCCGACCCCGTCGAGCTGGAGGCTCTGCTGACCCGCATGGATGGTGCCCGTCACGTCTCCGCCGCCCTGGAGCTGGACGAGGACGGACAGGCTCTCCGCCGTGCCCTGGAGCTGGGGGCTACCGTCTCCCTGGGGCATTCCGATGCCGACTATGCCACAGCTACCGAGCTGATCGCCAAGGGCGTCACCGCCCTGACCCATACCTTCAACGCCATGCCCCCCCTCCATCACCGCGACGGCGGTGTGGTGGCGGCGGGACTGACCTCGGATACCGCCCTCTGCGAAATGATCTGCGATGGCTTCCACATCGCCTCCCACATGGTCAAGCTGGCCTACCGTCTGGCGGGTGAGCGGCTGGTGCTGATCACCGACTCCATGGAGGCCACGGGCTGTCCCGACGGCGAGTACCGCATTGCGGGCAACCCCGTCACCGTCAAGGACGGCAAGGCCCGCACCCACGACGGCGCCATCGCGGGCAGTACCCTGTCCATGTGGGAGGCCGTGAACAACCTCCGCGATTTTGCTGACACCACCCTTGAAAACGCCATTTACGCCGCCACCATGGCCCCCGCTCTGGAGGTAGGGCTGGCGGATGAGATCGGCTCTCTGGAGGTAGGCAAGCGCGCTGACCTTCTGATCCTGGAGGACGAGGGAGCCATCGGCCGCATCATGTGCGGCGGATACTGGCATACCTGAACCCATTTCCCCAACCAAGCTACGAAAGGAGAGACCGCTATGAATAACGTGAATTCCGTTACGCCCCCTGCGGCAAGACCCGGTATCGGGCAACAGGCGGCGGACATCCGTCACAGAGCCCGCGGCGTGCTGGGCGGATACAGCGGCCGGGTCAGCCATTGGATGACCCTGGTCTTGGCCTTGGCATTCGTCATGACGGCGGCGGTCGCTCTGTATATGGCCATGGGCGGGCTGGCAACCGCCGGATACCTCCTCTTTGGCGAGGCGGTCTGGGTGGATGCCGTGACCAACGTCCTGCTGGTGGCCTCTTACCTTGTCTGGATCCTGCCCCTGCTGGCCTCGGTCTGGCGGCTGGCCTGTCTCATGACCGCCCCCGACGGAGCGGTGGTGGACGGCATGGCCGTATCCGTTCCGCCAGCGACGCTCACCGAGCTGTTCTACCCCTTCACCTCCCTCCGCGCCTACGGGCGCACCATGGCGGTGGCTATGGAGGGACTGGGCTTCGCCGTTCTCACGGTGGGCGTTCCCATCCTCCTCTTCCGCCTGGCTCTCCTGCCCCTGGAGCTTTTGAAGGGGAGCTTTCCCTTCCTGCACGGCCTCGCGGTGGCGGCTTTGGTCTTGATCTGCCTGTCCCTGGGGCTTCTGGCCTTCTTCCTGTCGGGCAAGCGGGCGGGCTTTGGCTATTTCGTTTTTGTCTATGAAGAGATGACCTTGACCGATGTAGGCCGTTACTATCGCGGCTTCAAGCGTCCCCTGATTCCCGCCTTTATTCAGCGGGTGAGCCTGTGGGGCTGGTACGCCCTGTCGGTGGTGGGGATCCTGGTGCCCTTCCTGTTCTACACCATCCCCTACGGTCTCTGCTGTGCCGCCGTGTACAGTCGGGAGCTGACCAGAAAATGATCCGCGCGTTACGCGCCCACAACATAGATTCCGGAGGAATATGATATGAATTCCAATGAAAATCTCCATACACCCGATGAAAAGGAAGCGGCTGCGGCTCCCCGCAGAGCCAATCGATTCCCCGGCCTGAAGCGACGCTTCTGCCTGGGCTTGATTGATGTCCTTTGCTTTGTTGCAGCCTATGCCTTCAACTCGATGTTCCTGGCTATTGCCTTCCAGATTCCCGTAGGCGAGCTTCTTCTCCGCTGGCCCAACGCCGTGATCCTCATTGGCTTTATCATGGCGGGACGGCTTCTGACCAAGGTTTACCGCAACGTATGGCGGTATCCCAACGTCCGCGCCTACATCACCATGGTGGTTTCGGATATGTGCAGCGGCGGTCTGGGCTTCCTGTTCACCTACGCCCTGTCTCACATGGGTGTCAGCAAGGTTCACATCGACTTCTGGGAGACCTTTTGCGTGCTGGCGCTCTACGATCTGAGCACCCTGGTGCTGCGCTTTGCTTATCAGCTGGCTCATCAGAACCGTCACAAGGGTGAGCGGGTCAGCGGTGAGGTCGGCAACATGAACAAGATCGGCATCGCCATCGTGGGCGCGGGGCAGGTGGGCTGTCACCTGGCCGAGGAGCTGCGGAATAACCCTTCCTCCCATTACCGTCCCGTTTGCTTCATTGACCGGAATAGAGAAAAGATCGGTATGCGTGTCGCGGACCTCAACGTCTACGCCGAGGACGATCGCATTCTGAGCAGACTGAAGGCTCTGCCCGTCCAGGAGGTCTTCATCGCCATCACCGATATTTCCGCGGAAGAAAGCCAGCGTCTCATCAAGCTCTACGGTGAGGCCGGCTACAAGGTCAAGGTCTACGACTTCCCCACCCGTGATATCAGCGATACCGGTTCCGCTCCCGCCCGCCGCATGGTGCGCGAGCTTCAGCTGGAGGATCTTCTGGGGCGCGAGTCCCTGGAGAACAAGATCAATCCCGAGGAGCTGAAGAGCTACTACGAGGGTCGGGTCATCCTGGTCACCGGCGGCGGCGGCTCCATCGGCTCCGAGCTGTGCCGTCAGATCGCCAGGTGCAGCCCCAAGAAGCTGATCATCCTGGATATCTACGAGAACAACGCCTACGCCATCCAGCAGGAGTTGATCCGCAAATACGGAGACAGCCTGGATCTGGCGGTGGAGATCGCCTCGGTCCGTGACGTGGCCCGTATGGATTGTATCTTCGATCACTACCGTCCCCAGATCGTTTTCCACGCCGCCGCCCACAAGCACGTCCCCCTCATGGAGCACAGCTCCTGCGAGGCCATCAAGAACAACGTCATGGGTACCTATAACGCCGCCAATATGGCCGAAAAGTACGGTGCCGAGCGCTTCGTTCTGATCTCCACCGACAAGGCGGTGAATCCCACCAACGTCATGGGCGCCTCCAAGCGGATGTGCGAGATGGTGGTGCTGTGCCGCGCGGACAGCAAGACCGAGTTCACCGCCGTGCGCTTCGGTAACGTCCTGGGCTCCAACGGCTCGGTCATCCCCCTGTTCCGCTCCCAGATCGAGCAGGGCGGCCCCGTGACCATTACCGACAAGCGCATCATCCGCTACTTCATGACCATCCCCGAGGCCAGCCGCCTGGTGATGATGGCGGGCTCCATGGCCAAGGACGGCGAGCTGTTCGTCCTGGATATGGGCAAGCAGGTACATATCATTGATCTGGCCGAGAATATGATCCGCATGATGGGCTACGTGCCCTACAAGGACATTGACATCGTGGAGGTCGGTCTGCGCCCCGGCGAGAAGCTCTACGAGGAGCTGCTCATGGACAAGGACAATCTGACCAAGACCTCCAACAGCCTTATTTTCATCGAAAATGACCTGGCTCCCACCCGCGAGGAGGTGGAGGAAAAGATCCGCATCCTGTGTGACGCCGTCAAGGCCACCGAGCATGAGCTGGCCAGCCCCTGCATCAAGGAGGCTATGAAGCGGGTTGTGCCCACCTTCCACGATCCCGAGGAGGTCAACTGCAAGGCCGCCGAGACCCGCGAGATGAAGGAAGCCAACGGCGGGGAAGCTCCCGTCGAGGCAGGCGCGACTGTATCGTAAGCCGAGAAGGCAAAAAGAAGGCATCCTCCCAAGAGACGGGAGGATGCCTTTTATGTTGATTCGGTTACGGTGTTATACGAAAAGCTTGAACATATTTTACCCTCTCACCCGCTTCGCGGGAGCTCTCCCAAAGGGAGAGCCTTTCAAGAGCCTCCCCCCTTGGGGGAGGTGGCATGCCGTAGGCATGACGGAGAGGGCAGATAAGGATCAAACTTTTCATTGGGAATTCGTATTATTCCCACATTCTGCGTACCGGCTTGTGCGCCTTCACCGAATGCACCATGCCCACCAGGATGTAGGAGGCCAGCAGGGAGGAGCCGCCACAGGAGAGGAAGGGGAGGGTGATGCCCACCACAGGGAGAATGGCCAGGCACATACCCACGTTCTCTAAGGTCTGGGCGATGATGACCGCCGCCACACCCACCGAAATGAGCATACCGTAGTCGTGGCAGGATTCCCGGGCGATCCAGAGGATCCGCATGACCAGAACGGCCAGGGTGATAATGACCAGAAGGCCACCGATGAAGCCGAACTTCTCGCAGACCGTGGCCAGGATGAAGTCAGTGTGGGAGGCGGTCAGCTCCTCGTAGTCGCCGCCGTTCTGCCAGCCGACACCCAGGAGACCGCCGTTCTCAATGCACTGCTTGGAGAGGAGAGGCTGCCAGCCCTTGTCCTTGGGATCCAGGGCGGGGTTGAAGCCCACCACGATGCGATCCTGCTGGTAGGTGGCCAGGAAGTCCCACAGGAAGGGAAAGGCCACCGCGACGGCTCCGCCCACCCCCGCGAAGTAGCCCCAATGGAGTCCCGCGCAAAAGAGCATGATGAGCACCAGCACCATGTAAACCAGCGCCACGCCCAGGTCGCCCGAGACCAGGATCAGCCCCACGATGAGCAGGGCGTGAGCCCCCAGGAGCAGGAGGGTCTTGAGCTTGTTGATGGAGGCGCGCACCGTGTGGAGATGCTTGGCAAAGGTGCAGATAAAGGTGATCTTAACGAATTCGGAGGGCTGGATGGCGATGCCGATGACGGGGATGGTGAGCCAGCTCTTGTTGGCGGTCTCCATGCCCGCGCCGGTGTCACCCGCCACCAGGGTCAGACCCAAAAGTCCCACCGAGAAGATGAGCATGAACATCCACAGCCGATCCAGGATGAGATGGTAGTCCAGATTGGCCACAATGAAGGTGAGGATCACCCCCACCACCGCCATGGCAAACTGCATCTTCAGCTTACTCATGCCGAAGTTGTCCACCGCGCCGTATACCGTCACCAGACTGATGACCGACAGCACCGTGGTGCAGAGCAGAAGCACCCAATCCACGCGGCGGACAGCGTCGGTCAAAAATAGTTTGATCTTTTCGCCCATGGGGGTGCTCCTTTCTTCGAATTTGGGTTTGAGGGGGTCTTCACGCCCGAAGGGCATCGTTCCTCTCCGTTGCGCCCGACGGGCGCACATCAGTTGCCCCATCGGGGCAACATCATTTCACTGCGGGTCACCGCGGTGAATATCATTGCGCCTGCGGTTTCATCCGCGGCGCACATCGTTTGCGGTTGATCGGAACGATAAACCGCAATTTATCAAAAGGGAGAGCGGTCGCCCTCCCTTTTTCAGATTTCAATTAATACTGACGGCCCCAAACAACCAGGTGCTTGGCGGGCTTACCGCAGCAAGCGCAGACGTCGGAGGGCTTTTCGTGCTCGCCGAAGGGGATGCAGCGGGACTTCACACCGCCGGTCTCATCCTTGATCTGCTCCTCGCAGGCGGTCTCACCGCACCACATAGCCTTGATGTAGCCGGGCTTGTTGGCGGCGATCTCCAAAAACTCCTCGTGGTTGTGAGCGATGTGGGTCTTCTCGGCCAGGTTCTTCTCGCAGCGGGAAACCAGCTCGTTGTGCACCTGATCCAGCATAGCCTGCACCTCGGCCTCCACGTTGTCCAGAGACACGAAGCTCTTCTCGCGGGTCACGCGGCTGACCAGCACGCAGGAGTTGTTCTCGATATCGCGGGGGCCGATCTCCAGACGGACGGGCACGCCCTTCATCTCATACTGGCTGAACTTCCAGCCGGCGGAGTTGTCGCTGTCATCCAGCTTGACGCGGATACCGGCGGCGGCGAGACGATCCTTGATGGCATTGGCATTCTCCAGCACGCCGGGCTTATGCTGGGCGGCGGGGATGATGACCACCTGGATGGGGGCGATGCGGGGAGGCAGGATCAGACCATTGTCGTCACCGTGAGCCATGATGATGGCACCGATCATACGGGTGGACACGCCCCAAGAGGTCTGATGGGGGTGCTTGACGGTGTTGTCGCGGTCGGTGAAGGTGATGTCGAAGGCCTCGGCAAATCCGGTGCCGAAGTAGTGGGAGGTACCGCCCTGGAGCGCGACACCGTTGTGCATCATGGGCTCGATGGTGTAGGTCTCCACGGCACCCGCGAACTTCTCCTTCTCGGTCTTCTGACCCGTGATGGCGGGGATAGCCAGGGAGTCGCGGTAGAAGTCCTCGTAGACCTTCAGCATCTGAATGGTCTCGGCGCGGGCCTCGTCCTCGGTGGCGTGCATGGTGTGACCCTCCTGCCAGAGGAATTCCGAGGTGCGGAGGAAGGGACGGGTGGTCTTCTCCCAGCGGACCACGTTGCACCACTGGTTGTACAGCTTGGGCAGGTCGCGGTAGGAGTGGATGATGTCCTTGTAATGCTCACAGAACAGGGTCTCGGAGGTGGGGCGCACGATGAGGCGCTCGGAGAGGGTGTTCTGACCGCCGATGGTGACCACGGCGCACTCGGGAGCGAAGCCCTCCACGTGATCCTTCTCCTTCTGGAGCAGGCTCTCGGGGATGAACATGGGCATATAGACGTTCTCATGACCCAGAGCCTTGAAGCGGGCGTCCAGATCCTTCTGGATGTTCTCCCAGATGGCGTAGCCATAGGGGCGGATGACCATACAGCCCTTCACGCCGGAGTAGTCCACCAGCTCGGCCTTCTTGACCACGTCGGTGTACCACTGGGCGAAATCTACGTCCATGGAGGTGATTTGTTCTACGAATTTATCCTTTGCCATTGTTGTAATGTCCTTTCTTGGCGAAATATCAATAGATAATTTATTATACCGCATAAGGAGGAATTTGTCAAGGGGGATGGGGGATTTTTTGCGAAAAAGAGGGTGTCTCCCAAGAAAAGAGACACCCAAAAAACTATTTGTTGAGAAATAGAATGCCATCGGTACAGGATATCCCTGATGAACCTATCCCGCCAAAGCAGCCGTCCCCCTTTTCGATGGCCTCCCATTCGGCCTTCGTACCATCGAACCGCGCGTTGACACTACTGTTCGCAAAGCACTGCTCACCCAGATAAGAAACCGATTTGGGAATACGGATATCCAACGATGTTGCGTTATTCATATCCATCCAAGAAAAGGCTAAATGTCCAATATGCGTGATACCTTCAGGGAGAATTACACTATTCAACAAAGGACATTTCAAGAACAACCCTTCCGCAATCCGGGTCATACCCGCGGGCAATTCAGCGGATAACAGATTGCTACAGCCCGTGAACGCGTACGCGCCCACGTTGGTTATCCCTTCGGGGAGGCAGATCGCGGTCAGGCCGTGGCAAAGCCCAAAAGCGTACTCTTCAATTGTTGTCATTCCGACACGCAACGGGAGATCGGTTAGGGCAGAGCATTGATAGAACGCATAGGCTCCTACGGTCGTTACCGCATCCGGCAGATGAACGGCACGAAGGGAGGTACAACCGTAAAAGAAACGATCGGGAATACGTGTTATGGTGTCGGAGAAGGTGAAGGAGGTCAGTTGGGTATTATCCTCAAAGGCTCCCCCCACCACAATGCACACATCCTTGTGAAGGCCGGCTGTGGTTACATCCTTACGGCCAAATGCGAGGATAGCGTACGGGTTCTCTCCAATTGCCAGATAGTAACCCCCGTCATACTCGGTATAAGAAAGAGAGGAGCACCCGCGGAAGGCGTGGTAGCCAATATGGGTCAATCCGTCAGAAAGAGATAGTTCGGAAAGAGAGGAACACTCCGTGAAGGCCTCGGGACCGATGTGGGTCAAGCCGGCGGTGTTCTGTACCGCGGCCAGTTGCGTACAGTCTGCGAAGGCCATAGATTCAATTTTCGTTACACTGTAGGGCAGACGAAGTTCCTTCAGAGCGGTGTGGGCGAATGCCGTGGAACCGATCGTGGTCACCGAATCAGGGAGTGTGATCGCGGCGAGAGGAGTGTTTACTGCGAAGCACGCGGGGATAGTCGGGAGTTGGATTCCCTCCCCGAAGGTGATCTCGGTCAGGGTGGTCACGCCCTCGAAGGCGTTTTGACCAATCTCGGTCACGGATGCGGGAATGTGTATTTTGGTGATCCTGCGGCAATAGGCAAAGGCACTTTTTCCGATGGAGGTAAGACCGTCAGGCAGGGCAAAGCCTTCGGGCAAATTGCATTCCGAAAAAGCCATCTCGCCGATCGATGTCAGCTTTTCGGGCCATACGAGGGAATCAAAGCTGCCGGAGAAGGCGTTCTTTCCGATGGCAATGACCAGATCCCCCTCTGGCGAGTAGTTGGGAATCACCATATCTCCCCGTACCCGTCCCGCGTCCTTGACACAGCAGGTGCCGTCACCGTAGGAGGTGAACTCCATGCCCGTCATGCTTTCACCGCACACAGAGCAGGAACGGCCGTCAAAGGTATGCAAGCCCGCAGGCATATCCTCGTCCTCGGTTTTACCGCAAAGGGAGCATTCACGGGTGCGAACACCTGTCTCCGTGCAGGTGGGCACCGCGGCAAATTGCCAATTACCGAAAGTGTGTGCACAGGATTCGGGATCGGGCTTGGTTTCGGTCTCTGTTTCGCTTTCGGACTCGGTGTCGCTTCCGCTCTCGGCGGCGGTCTCACTTTCGGATTCACTGTCGGTCTCGGGTTTGCTTTCGGTCTCGCGTTCACCTTCGTCGGTCATAGCATCTGTGGTGGTACTCTCCTCCGTTTCAAAGGAGGTCACGTCTCCCGATTCCACAGGCGGCAGATCCCCGCCCTTACCGAAGAAGAACACCCCCGCGGCCACACCCGCGGCCACAACTACGCCCGCCGCCAGGGCGATCCAACCGCCCTTGGCGACCCACGCCCCAAAGCCCGTCTTAACGGTGGTCTCGGTGTGGGACAACGAGTATAAGGTAGACGGATCCACAGCTGCGCCGCTCGCCGCGCCCACGGCTCCCGCCGCGCCCACAGCCACAAGCCCCAGCTTCGCGCCCACTTCGGTGATGTACTCGTCACGAATGCCGTTCATGGCTTCCAAAATGATCTCTCTGCTCATACCCGATACCCCCTTTCCGCAAGGTACGCCCGTAGTTTCTCGCGGGTCTTGCTGAGCCGCTTATAGACCGTCTTGGGTGCCAGCTTCACGGCCTCCGCCAGCTCCTCCACGGGATAGGAGAACCAGTAGCGTCCCATAAAGATCACGCGGTCGCTCTCCTCCAGGTCGGCCAGAAAGCCGTTGAGCAGCTCGGCCAGCTCGCTTGCATCCTCCATGGAGGCGGGGATGCAGTTCTCCAGCTCGTCCAGGGGAAGGGTCATGTCCCGATCCCGCCGTTCTCTTCGCAGATCGCGGAGGCGATTGAGGGACAGGTTGCGGGCGATGCGGCAGACAAAGGCGCAGAGGGAGTCGGGCCTCGTGGGGGGGATGGTGTTCCAGGTCTTCAGGTAGGTGTCGTTGACGCACTCCTCGGCGTCGGGGCGGCTTTGCAGGATGTTCATGGACACCTGCATACAGGCTTTGCCGTAGCTCTTGTCGGTCTCGGCGATGGCCTGCTCGTTGCGGTCAAAATACAGAGCAATGATATCTTGGTCGTTCATGTTTACCTCCTTGATGGGATCTCTGTACTCTATATGACACCGTTCCCTGTCTTTTTTCTCCCGTTTTTGCAGAAAAAAACAAAGTTTTTCGGTAAATGCCGTTCGTATTCCCTTATATCATACGGCGTGGCGGAGGATTTGTCAAGGGGATGGGGGATATTTTGCGAAAAAGGGGACAAAAAAGGCCACCGCGCGGGGCGGTGGCCTGTAGGGATCAGCTCTCGGGGTCGGGCTGATTATAGCTGTTGAAAATGGTAAACGGAAAATCGGGGATGGAATCCGCGGGGGTGTTAATGGCCTCCTCGCCGTCCACGTAGCGGTAGAGGATCGTATACTCGCAGGAGCCAAGGTCATTATAAGCATCCCGAATGTCCTTGACACGGTCGAGCATGGCTTCGTTGTACCGATACTGCGCCAGGGTCACGGTCTTTTCCGGATTCCCCGTAAAGTGGCAGGTTCTGGTATTGAGGTCGGGGTTGAAGAAGACATTCCCCGCTTTGTCAAATCGGAGGTGATACCCCTCCATCATGACCGTGATCTCCTCCCCCTCGCCGGTCAGCAGATCCCCCGTGACCACTCTTTCATACATATAGATGAAGCCGTACCGGGTATCGGTTTTAAAGGCAACGATCTGGATGTTGGCCTCGCTGTTTTTGGGAGAGGCAAACGTGAGAACGGAGCGAAGCCCCGAGGAGCCGTTCACCAGAAATTCCACCGTCTTGCACCCATTATTTCCCGAGTCGGTGATGGAGACGTAGCTGGTGGTATCGTCGGCACTCGTCAAGGGAAATTGGAAGTAGCTGAGATCGGGGGCTTCGGTCTCCTCCTCGGTCTCGGACTCGTTGGAGGCGGTCTCCGTTGTCTCGATCCCCTGGGGGAAGGAGGGCCATTCAAAGCCGTCGGAGCCCAAAAGGAACGCTCCCACCGCGATTCCCGCGGCGGCCACGGCACCCGCTACCAGCGCGATCCAGCCGCCCTTGGCGACCCACGCCCCAAAGCCCGTCTTGACAGCGGCCTCGGTGCCGGACAGGGAGTATAGGGTAGACGGATCCACAGCTGCGCCGCTCGCCGCGCCCACAGCACCCGCCGCGCCCACAGCCAAAAGCCCCAGCCGTGTGCCTGCCTCGGTGATGTATTCGTCACGGATGCCGTTCAAGGCCTCCTGAATGATCTCTCTGCTCATACCCGATACCCCCTTTCCGCAAGGTATGCCCGTAGCTTCTCACGGGTCTTGTGGAGCCGCATATACACCGCCTTGTCGGTCAGTCCCATCTGTGCGGCCAGGTCGTCGATGGCGTAGGAATACCAGTACCGTCCCATGAAGAGCACGCGGTTGGTCTCGTCCAGACTCTCTAAAAAGCTATTGAGCAGGGAAGCAAGCTCCCCAGCGTCCTCCATTGCGGCGGGGATGCAGGCCTCCAGCTCCTCAAAGGACACCGTCAGCCCTTGGTTGCGCTTCTCACGGCGCAGGTCGCGGAGGCGGTTGAGGGACAGGTTGCGGGCGATGCGGCACACAAAGGCGCACAGGGAGCCCGGCTTGGTGGGGGGAATGGAATTCCAGGTCTTGAGATAGGTGTCACTCACGCACTCCTCCGCGTCGGGACGGCTGTCCAGTATGTTCATGGACACCTGCATACAGACCTTGCCGTAGCTCTTGTCGGTCTCGGCGATGGCCTGCTCGTTGCGGGCGAAGTACAGGTCGATGATGTCTTGATCGTTCATGATTTCCTCCTTGCTTGGGATATGGTACCTATTATGACACCGTTTTCTCGGATTTTTTTCTTGTTTTCGGAAAATATTTCAAAAAATTGTTTTTTTACGGGTGGCTACCTATATCATACAGGGAAAACGGGGGTGTGTCAAGGGGGAGGGGGATTTTTGTGAAGAAAAAGGAGCGGCCGAAGGCCGCTCCCAAAAGATCAAGGAACGTAATTGTAATGAAAGGTGGCATTGGATAAGGTGTTGTTGAACTGACCGATGCGGATCCTTCTCCACTGTTTCTCAGAGCCGGCGTAGTAGATGTCCTTTACCCGATAAGCGTAAAATGCACTGTCGCCAATGAAATCTAAGCTGGTGGGGATCGTGATGGCCTTCATGTAGAAGCAATCCTCAAACGCACCGTTTGCGATCCCGATGGTCCCTTCGCGGCAAACCACCTCGGCGACCGATTCATCACACGCCACGATCCAATTCCCTACGTAGGTGACTCCGCCTTCTTGGGCTAAGCCGGTACAGCCCTCAAATGAATTCGCTCCAATGTGGGTGACACTGTCGGGAATGGTCATGGAGGTGAGGGCCGAGCAGTCTTTGAACGCTCCGTAGTCAATATCCTTTAGACCGCCGGTGACGGTGACAGAGGTCAGAGAGGAGCAATTTTTGAATGCGTTCTCGCCAATGGATGTGACCCCTTCGGGAATGACAACGGAGGTCAAGTCGGAGCAGTTCAAAAACGCATTTTCCCGAATGGCGGGGAAGTCACCGGCAAGGGTAATGGTGGTCAGAGAAATGCAATCCTCGAACGCAGAAGCGCCAAGCTCGGTCACGCTGTCGGGAATGACCACCGAAGTCAGGTATCGGCAATTTGAGAACGCATGATCTCCGATCACGACCACACCGTCGGGGATCTCGATGGAGGTCAATTTATAACAGCCTTCAAAAGCATTTTCCAAGATCCCCTTGGTGCCTTCCTTCCACGTGACTTCACTCAGATACAAGTCGCAGTCCACGACCCAATTCCCCACGTAATACAAGCCTTTTTTCCTTCTTCGGATCTTGGGGGATTCGTCAAACGCCTTATGGCCAACGCTGACCACGCTGTCGGGAACTACGATGGAGGTCAGATCGCAGCAGAAGAAGAATGCGTATTCTTCAATGTGTGTGACGGTATCGGGAATCACCACCGAGGTGATGGCCCGACCACTGAATGCCTCCCTGCCAATGGCGGTCACGATATCCCCGTCGGGAGATACGGGTGGGATCACAATATCCATGTTCGGCCAGGGGTCGTTACTTTCTGCGACATAGCAGGTCCCGTCGCCGTTGGAGACGTATTTCAGGAACTCAGAGGGGGCAAGGGTCTCGGATTCAATCTCGGGTTCGGTTTCAGTTTCGGTTTCAGCTTCGGTTTCAGTTTCGGTTTCGGTTTCCGACTCGGGCTTGCTCTCGCCCTCGCCCTCCTCGAATCGGCTCTGCTCCTGCTCGGCGGAAGTCTCGTCCTCCGTCCCCACAGGCGGCGTATCCCCGCCGTTGCCCAGCAGGAACGCTCCCACAGCCACCCCCGCGGCTACCACCACGCCCGCTACCAGCGCGATCCAACCGCCCTTAGCCAGCCACGCGCCAAAGCCTGTCTTGGCGGCGGTGCCGCTCCCCGCGGCAGAAAGGGAATAGAGAGGCGCGCCCGCCGCGCCGCCCAGCAGGGACAGGGGCAGAGCCTCGGTCACGAACTCGTCGGGGAGCTTCCCCATGATCTCAAAAAGCTGTTCGCCCGTCAGTCGGCTCATACCGTGTACCCCCCTTCGGTCAGAAAGTCTCGGAGCTTGTTGCGGGTCTTTTGGAGGCGCAGAGCCACGGCGTTGGGGGTCAGCTCCCAATGGGTAGCCAGATCCTTCACCGACATACCGTGCCAGTAGCGACCTACGAAGAGCCTACGCTCGGCCTCGTCCAGCCCCCGCAGGAATTCCGCGAGAAGCTCGGGGAGGATCTCGGCGTGGGACTCGTCCACGGGGATGCAGTCCTCCAGCTCCTCGAAGGACACCGTCAGCTCGCGGTTGCGGCGGTCACGGCGCAGGTCGCGGAGACGGTTGAGGGACAGATTCCGCGCGATACGGCAGACGAAGGCGCACAGGGAGTTGGGCTTGGTGGGCGGGATGGAGTTCCACGTTTTCAGATAGGTATCGTTGACGCACTCCTCGGCGTCGGGATGGCTTTGCAGGATGTTCATGGATACCTGCATACAGGCCTTGCCGTAGCTCTTGTCGGTCTCGGCGATTGCCTGCTCGTTGCGAGCAAAATACAGAGCGATGATCTCTTGGTCGTTCATAGGTTCCTCCTTTTTGGGTTTGAAATGTCTCTGTACTTATATTGACACTCTTTGGTGTCGGTTCATGTCCGATATTTGCTTCTTTTTTGAAAAAAAGAAAAAATCTTGGTGTGCGGCTACCCATATCATACAGGGTGGGAGAACGCTTGTCAAGGGGAAAACGCTCTTTTGTCGGAGACATTCCTCAAAGGGCCGGCGATTTTTTGCGAAATCCCCTTTGCTATCTTGATTTTTATCCCATTTTATGATATACTGAAGGGTAGAACAAAATCCACACCGAAAGGAAGGCTTTCGCCATGAAATCCGTCCGCACCATATACAAGATGGGCATGGGCCCCTCCTCCTCCCACACCATGGGCCCCGCCTTTGCCGCCCGTACCTTCAAGGACACCCACCCCGAGGCCGACCGCTTCACCGTCATCCTCTACGGCTCTCTGGCCAAGACGGGCAAGGGTCACGGCACTGACCGCGCCATCACCGATACCCTCGCCCCCATCCCCGCCGAGATCGTGTTCAATATGGACGATGAGATCGCCGCCACCCTCCCCCACCCCAATACGCTGGATTTCATCGGCTATTCGGGAGACATCGAGATCGGACGGATGCGTTTCCTGTCCATCGGCGGCGGTGAAGTGCGAATGGACGGGGAAGAGAGCCGCTTTGCCCTGCCTCCCGAGCTGTACAAGGAGGAGAGCTTCACCGAGATCGCGGATTTGTGTAAGTCCCGGGGTATCCGCCTCTCGGACTACGTCTTCGAGCATGAGGACGCGGATTTCCCCGCCTTCCTGCTGGACGTGTGGCACACCATGACCGCCGCCATCCGCGAGGGCCTGACCCATACGGGCATCCTCCCCGGCGGCCTGGAGGTGGAGCGCAAGGCCCAAAGATTGTACAACCAGCGCCACATCGACGAGTCCCCCCAGACCCGCGAGAACCGCCTGGTCTGCGCCTATGCCTTCGCCGTCAGCGAGCAGAATGCCGACAACGGGGTCATCGTCACCGCCCCCACCTGCGGCTCCTGCGGAGTCCTCCCCGCCGTCCTGAGGTATATGCAGGACAAGAACGGCTTTTCCGACCGCGACGTTGTCCGCGCCCTAGCCGTGGCGGGTCTGATCGGTGACCTGGTGGCCACCAACGCCTCCGTCAGCGGCGCGGAATGCGGCTGTCAGGCCGAGGTAGGCACCGCCTGCTCCATGGCCGCCGCCGCCCTCTGCGAGCTGTTCGAGATGGGCATCGACCAGATCGAGTACGCCGCCGAGATGTCCCTGGAGCATCACCTGGGACTGACCTGCGACCCCGTCTGCGGGCTTGTGCAGATCCCCTGCATCGAGCGCAACGCCGTGGCCGCCATGCGCGCCATCAACGCGCTCTCCCTGGCCAACTTCCTGTCGGGAAGCCGTAAGATCTCCTTCGATCTGGTGGTGGAGACCATGTACCGCACCGGCCTCGACCTGTCCCACCTGTACAGAGAGACCTCCGAGGGCGGGTTGGCAAAGCTGTATCGGCATCCGGGGAGTTAAAGAGAGCAACGGGAACGCAAAGCTTCATAAAGGATCATGAAATACGAGTTGGGGGAGATGAGAGTATGCGTTTTAAGATCTTCAAAAGAACATTTGTCGTTTTCATTATCTTGATGGCAATTTTTTTGGTTGGCTGTCAAAAAACACAGGAATACCACATACACGCCCAGCAATGTGAGTGGATTTTTGGTCAAACTCCGAAACAACTGATGAGATCGAAGCATGATTGTATGGACACGGTCGGAGATTTCCGAAGAAAATCATATGTCGATAAAAACGGCCATTTATGCCTTGTGCTGACCGAATCTCAAGCAGAGGCCATGAAAGAGTGGTTGGTGGAATTTTCCGAATTGGATAACAGATCGGATGTAGAAGTGAGCGAGGATCTGTCAAGTGTAACAGTGTACTTTTCTCCTAAATTGTTAGAAGAAGGCGGCTCCGAATTGGATTCCTTGGTACGGGTGGTAAATACCGTAGCGGGAAAAATCATGTTGAAACAAAGGCTTGATGGAGTTCCACCAGAGGAGGTTTCATTCCTATACACAGAAAGGAATATTGAAACGGGAGAGGTTATATATACTGAGGTCTATAAGCCGATATTGGTTGATCCATAAATATTTGTTCAAATTGGGATTTGTCGGTCTGTCGGGCACGATGGCACGGCTGCCAATAACCCATTGTAGGGAGCGACGCCCTCGTCGCTCCTCAACCTGAAAATTGTCCTTTATCTATTGTCAGATATATGTTTTTGCCTGTACACCCAAAACATATTGGTGTGTGCTATGTGGCGGAGCGACGAGGGCGTCGCTCCCTACGTTGGGTTGTCAAATATCAAACAGTCGTGCCAAAACCCACCGACAAACCCAAATTTGAAACATCAAGGAGCCTGTATGTCTCTGCCAACTCATATCCAACAAACCTACACCGCCATCCTCCGCGAGGAGCTTGTCCCCGCCATGGGCTGTACCGAGCCCATCGCCATTGCCTACGCCGCTGCCATCCTCCGCCACGCCCTGGGGGCTGACCCCACTGCCCTGCGGGTGGAGCTGAGCGGAAACATCATCAAGAATGTCAAGTCCGTCATCGTCCCCGCCACCGACGGCATGCACGGCATCGAGGCCGCCGTGGCCGCGGGCATCGTGGCAGGCTGTCCCGATCGCAAGCTGGAGGTGCTGTGCGCCCTGAAGCCCGCCGATGCCGACCGCATCCGCGACTTTCTGAACACCACCACTCCCGCCGTCAGCGAGCTGGAGACCAAGCACCCCTTCGAGCTGGTCATGACGGGGGAGGCTACCGTGGAGGGGCAAGCCGTGACCGTCACCGTCCATCTCATTGACCGCCACACCAACGTGGTATCCGTGGACAGAAACGGCCAAGACCTCACCGACCGCTACCTCTACGGCGAGTCCCTCGTACATACTGAGCCCGCCGACCGCTCCCTCCTCAACGTGCAGGATATCATCACCTACGCCGAGGAGGTGGAGCTGGACGAGGTCAGACCCCTGCTGGAGCGGCAGATCGCCATGAATATGGCCATCGCCGAGGAGGGTCTGCGGTGCGAGTACGGCGCGTCCATCGGCCGTCTGCTCTACAATGGCGGTCACAGCGACCTCCGCACCAAGGCCCGTGCCTACGCCGCCGCAGGGTCGGATGCCCGCATGAACGGCTGTGAGCTGCCCGTGTGCATCATCTCGGGGAGCGGCAATCAGGGCATGACCGCCTCTGTCCCCGTGGTGGTCTACGCCAAGGCTTGGCACACCGACAACGAGACCCTCCTCCGCGCCCTGCTGGTGTCCAACCTCATCACCGTCCACCAGAAGACGGGCATCGGCTGTCTCTCGGCCTACTGCGGTGCCATCAGCGCGGGATGCGGGTGCGGATGCGGCATCTGCTACCTGGCAGGGGGGCGGTTCAACGAGATCGCCCACACCCTGGTCAACGCAGTGGCCATTCTGTCGGGCACCATCTGCGACGGAGCCAAGGCCTCCTGCGCCGCCAAGATCGCCATGGCGGTGGAGGCGGGCATCATGGGCTATGACATGATGCGCTCGGGCCGCCAGTTCTACGGCGGTGACGGCATCGTCACCAAGGGGGTGGAGAACACCATCCGCAACATCGGCCGATTGGCCCGCGACGGCATGAGCGAGACGGATCGGGAGATCATCCGCATCATGCTGGGGGAGTAAGATAAAAAACAGGGTGTCGCTTTTCGGGCGGCACCCTGTTTTCATGGGTCAGGCCTCGGCAAAGACCTGACGGAGCTTGTCAGCCTCTATGGGATCGCGGATGTTGCGGTCGATGTACTCTTCCACGCTCCCCTCCATCTCGTAGCGGATCAGGGAGGGGGAGACGCGGGATTTGATATACAGCATGGTATCCGCATCGGGTTTGAAGGTGTATTTCCGACCGTTCTCCATGGTCAGCGTGACTTGTACGGAAAGACTGGAAAGCCAACTGATGCCACGATTTCGGCGGACTCGGTATCGATCGATGGAAAACGTGACCGCTTCGATCTCCTCCGCCTCCATGCGTTTGGTCTCCGTGTTGAAGCCGTTTTTGACCGTGACCGACAGATCTCCATGGAGATCCACTCTCCCGTACACGCTCAGAACCGAGAGTATTATGGACACCAGAAGCGCCACCGCCACCAGCACGGCGGCCAGTCCCCGCTCCCGCTTCTTCGCGGGCTTCAAGGGGGTCTCCCGCTTGCGAAACAGGGGGTGGATATCCACACGCCCGCCGCGGAAGCCGTAGATCACGTCCTTGCGCCCGAAGAAGGGCTGGCGGTTGACCATGCCGACGGCCAGTACCGAGAAGAGGGGGACACCCGAAACGAACATGGACAGAAGCACCCACAGAGCGAACCGCCCGGGTTTGGTGGAGCCGATCACCGTGGGATCCGAGAAGGACACGCGGTCGCCCAGCAGAAGGGCGGCGATGAGGGGGCTGAAGGCGATGCAGAAGGCCAGAACCGAAAGGAACACGTAGATGCCCTTATCCAGCCGCGACAGCGGGGGAGCCTTACGCAGAGAGTTTGCGGGGGAGGAACGCTTGCGATGCTTCTTGGCCATGATCTGCTCCTTTCGGTGGAATGAGTCCAGTATACCACAATCCCGCGAAAATGTCAATCAACAATTTTGAGAAAGGGAACGCCCCCGCACTCGCGGGGGCGTTCGGTATGGTCGGAAAATTACTCGTCCTTCTTCTGCAACGCCACAGCGGCGGCCATAGCCACCAGCACAGCGGTCACGCCAAAGCCAACCACAGAGCCGCAGCCCTTCTTCTCTACGGGCGCGTCGGTGGGAGCCTCGGTGCCCGCGTCGGGGGCGTCGGTGGGGGCCTCGGTCACGTCGGGAGCGGCGGTAGGAGCCTCGGTAGGAGCCTCGGTCTCCTCGGCGGTGGTGTCCTCTACCACCGAGTCGGGATCGAAGAAGTCACCCTCGAAGAGGTCGGTGGGATCGTTCTGATAGAACTTGATCCAGGCCACGTCAAAGGTCTCCTGGGCGAAGTCCTCCGCGCCGTAGAAGGGGATCAGGCAGAGGTTCAGGATGAAGTTGGCTCCGTTCCAGCCCGGCTCGCCCGACATGTAGAAAATGACGGTGTGCCACTCGCCGTCGGTTCCCACGGAATCGTAGTAACACATTTCGAGATCGTACTCGGGAGTCTCGCCGGTGCGGTAGGACATACCCAGATCCTCGCCCTTGGCGGAGGAGGTGCGGTAGCGGATCACCACATAGTCGCCGCGCGTGCCCACGATGTTGCGGGGATACTTGGAGCTGAAGGCGTAGGCGTAGCCCTCGGAGGTCAGGGAGGTGATGCGCATGAAGGAGATCCCGTCCTCGGTGACGTAATCCACGGCGGCGTTCTCGCCCTCAAAGGTCTTGACCACCGACTCGTCGGCCATGTCGATTACTTCCATGAGCATGTATTCCTTGTCCTCCGCGCTCATGCCGGGGATCTCCACGGGCTTGATGTCCAGGCCGTCGGGCTTACCCGCAAAGGTCACCAGGGCGAACTTGGACACGTCCTTGGAGCCGGGGCCGCTGACGCCGCGGGCGAACATGAGGTGCCAGTAATCGTTGGGAGTCTCGGCCTCGCCATTGATGGACAGTACCCAGGCGTAGTTCATGGTGTCGCCGTTCTCCACGGTGCGGTCAGAAAGCCCCAGAACGGTCTGGAGGTGAACGCGGATCTCGTAGCGAAGCACCTGGTTCTCCTGGTCGTAGTAGCCCACGAAGTCCTCGCCGGGCTTGGGCAGGTAGGTGCCGAACCAGTTGAAGGTCATGGGCTCGTTGGTCTCGCTGTGCACGCCGTAGCCCAGCTCAATGTAATCGGTGGTTCCCTTGGCATCGGCGGGAGCAAAGCCCAGCTGGAGGCAGTTGTAAGCCCACAGGTACATATCGCCGCCCATGGCCTCGGGGGTGCAGGAGAAGCCGTTGATGAGGTTGACCTCAAAGGCCAGGTACAGGTAGGTGCCGTCCCAACCCCAGTAGGGCTTGATGGCATCGCCCTGGGTACCCTCGTAGAAAGTATGGAAATCCTCTTCGGTGCAGCCGTCGGAGCCGGAGTTGACCAGCCAGGACAGGTAGTCCTCGTACAGCTCGAAGGGCAGATACTCGTTCTTGTCGATGGTGCCGTCCAGTTTCGGAGCGATGTGCAGGAAGGGGACCTCCCAAGCCACCTCGCCCTCGCCGGCCTGACCGGCCATGACCTCATCGATCTTCGCGCCTTCCTCGGTGTAGTGGCCGTCCTTGTTGACCATGGCGGCAGACGCGGTTACGGTGCAGAGGATCAACAGAGCAGTCAAGCAAAGGGCAAATGTGAATAGCTTTTTCATGTGTGTGACCTCCTTGATTGTTTTCGGTAGAAAATACCGCTTTATGGGCGGTTGGTATTTTTATTATAGCAGAATTACGGGATTTGTCAATAGAAATGGGTGAATTTTGTGCAGTTTGTTTTCGGAAAATCTTACTGAACAGTTACCCTCCGAAGAAGATTCAAATTCGTGAGGTGTGGCCTACCTGAAAGGATTCTGAACCCCGCCCTCGCTTTGCGAGGGCAGGAAGCACCTCCCAAGCAAAAATATTCTTTTTTGGCCACTTGATGCTTCCACGAATCTTCTCACCCTCACAAATAGGCCAACAGAAAAGACACCCGCGAGGGGTGTTTTTCTATTGGCCTACCCGAAAGGATTCTGAACCGCGCCCTCGCAAAGCGAGGGCAGGAAGCACCTCCCAAGCAAAAATATTCTTTCTTGGTCACTTAGTGCTTCCACGAATCTTCTCGCCCTCACAAATAGGCCAACAGAAAAGACACCCACAAGGGGTGTCTTTTCTGTTGGCCTACCCGAAAGGATTCGAACCTTCGACCTTCAGAGTCGGAGTCTGACGCGCTATCCAGCTGTGCCACGGGTAGGTGTTTCGTATACCTTGGTATTATACCACAAAGCAGGGAAAAATGCAACCCCTTTTTGAAAAAAAGTCGGGCCGCAAGGTCTCTTTTCGCCCGCCTGTTCCCGACAAAAGATCCCCCTCGGAGGGGGGCTTGACTCCTGTGGAAAACTCCCCCTCCTCCTGTGGATTTTTCCACAGCTGTCCCGAAAAGTTTCCCACAACCTGTGGAAAACTCTGTGGACATCTCATCCAAATTCTTGAAATTTCCGCGTAAAATAAGGCATTTTCGGGGATTCAGTCGGATAAAGTCGATTTTGGGGGGTGTGGAATAGCATCATACGGATATAAATTCCTGTTGATAACTTTTCCACAGAAAGAAGGGAACGACAGTGAATTTTCCGGTGTTTTTCTACAGGCTTCCCAAAAACGGGCACGCGGCGGCGGTAGGAGCGGGGCAAAGAAAAAAGGGTAGGCGAGCTACCCTTTTTTGAAGGTCAGAGCGTGCAGATGAGCCGTTCAATGATCCCGTACCCGTCGGCGGCGGAGCGCTTCAAGGCCTTGTCAGCGGTCTCGGCGGCGGCGACGGCGTTGCGGAGGAGGGAGGCATCGGTCTTGCGTGCCTGCTTGAGGTAGAGGCCCACCCGGTATTCGTGCATCTTCAGCTCGCTCCCGATCTCGGCGGGGGTGCGGCCACCGTCGGCCATGGTGCGGATGGCCAGGAGATCGCAGACCACCCGGGAGACCTCGGACAGGATGAACAGGGGCTCCACGCGGCGGAGCTTGAGGTCGGCCAGGATATCCAGCGCGTCGGCCCGTCTCCGCTCCATGATGGCGTTGGTAAAGGCGAAGGCATCGTACTCCATGGCGGGGATGGCGGCGGTACGGATATCGGCCTCGGTGAGAGTGTCCCGCCCGTGGGCGCGGATATAGCAGGCCACCTTGTCCACCTCATTGGCCAGGGTGAACATATTCCGCCCGCAATACTCAATGGTGAACTGGCAGAGCTTGGGATCGGCCTGTACCCCGCCGTGGAGGTAGTGCTTCTGCACCCAGCCCGCCAGCTTGGCGGGGGTGTTGCGCTCGAAGTATACGGGAGTGAGGTACTCACCGAGGGTGGTCAGTAGCTCCGAGGGCTTTTTGGGGAGATTACCGGGGTCAAAGGTGTCGGCGGCGGCGGAAATGATCACCAGATTGTAGGGGTAATCGGGGATCTCGGAGAGTGCCTCGCAGAGCTTGTCCATATCGGCGGCGCGAAGGGTGGACAGGTTCAGTCCCGTCACGGTAATGACCTTGCGATCCGCCCCCATGGGGGGGACGGTCATGGCATCCAGCAGGGCGGCGGGGGTGAAGTCCAGCCCGTCCAGACGGATATCGTTGAAGGCGGCCATGGCGGGGTCAGCCTCGGTGACCGACTGGCGAGCCATGCGGAGGGCGGCGGACTTCATGTAGTCCTCCTCCCCGAAGAAGAGGTAGCCTCCCGTGGGGTTGGTTTTCAGAGCCTTGCGGAAGTCGGCCTCCTTGAGAATGGTCAGGGCCATGGCTTACCTCCTCCCTTTGCCGCTCTTGGGGGCGGGCTTACCACCCTTTTGGGGTGTGTTCCCTCCCTTGGCGGCGGGCTTGGCGGTGGGTCTTGCGCCTCCCTTTGCGGTGGGAGCGGAGACTTTACCGCCCTTGGGCGCGGAATGGCTGTTCTTGGGCGCATACCCGCCCTTGGTATCGGTCTTGCCGCCCTTGCGGTCGCCGTCGCCCTTCTTGGGGGCAGGCTTGCCGCTATGAGGCGCGGTACCGTAAGGTGCGGGTCTTCCTCCCGCGGGCTTGACCAGACACTCGGGGCCGAAGCCGATGAGGTCGGTTCTCCCCGCCTTGGTCAGCGCTTCACGGACGAGGTCGGCGTTCTCGGGGCGGTTGAACTGGAGCAGGGCGCGCTGGAGCTGCTTTTCGTGGTAGTCGGTGACCACGTGGACGGGCTTCATATCCATGGGGTTGATGCCCGTGTAGAACATGACGGTGGAGGCGGTGCCGGGGGTGGGGTAGTAGTCCTGCACCTGCTCGGGGGCGTAGTGATCCCGCTTCAGACACAGGGCGAGGTCGATGGCCTCGTTCAGGGTCGAGCCGGGGTGGCTGGACATGAGGTAGGGAACGAGATACTGCTCCTTGCCGCAGGCCTCGGACAACTCGAAATATTTCTTGCGGAAGGTCTCGTACACGTGGAAATCGGGCTTGCCCATGCACCGTAGGACGGGGGAGGCGCAATGCTCGGGGGCGACCTTGAGCTGCCCCGACACGTGATCGCGCACCAGCTTGCGGAAGAAATCGTCCTTGGGATCGGCCAGCAGGTAGTCGAAGCGGATGCCGGAGCGGATGAAGACCTTCTTCACCTTGGGGAGAGCCTCGATGGCCTTCAGCAGTTCGATGTACTCGCTGTGATCGGCGATCAGATTGGGGCAGGGCTTGGGGGCGAGGCACTTGCGGTTGGCGCAGACGCCATGCTCCAGCTGCTTCTTGCAGGCGGGATAGCGGAAGTTGGCGGTGGGGCCGCCCACGTCGTGGATGTAGCCCTTGAAGTCGGGCATCTCGGTGATCTGCTTGGCCTCGGCCACCACCGACTCAATACTGCGGGAGCGGACGGTACGCCCCTGATGGAAGGCCAGGGCGCAGAAGTTGCACGCGCCGAAGCACCCGCGGTTGTGGGTCACGGAAAAGCGCACCTCCTCGATGCCGGGGACACCGCCGTCCTTCTCGTAGGAGGGGTGGTAGGTGCGGGTGTAGGGCAGGGCGTAGACCGCGTCCAGCTCCTCACGTTCCAGGGGAGGCATGGGGGGATTCTGGACGAGGAGCTTGTTATCGTAGATCTCGCAGATGGCCTTGCCGCCGATGGCATCCTGGTTCTTGTACTGCACCCCGAAGGCCTCGGCATACTTGCGCTTGTCGGTCTTGAGGTCATCGTAGTTGAAGGTGGCGGCCACGGGGAAGTGGATCTGATCCTGCTCCTCGGTCTTGCAGAGGTAGCAGGTGCCTCGCACGTCCCGGATCTTGCGGATGGGCACACCCTTGTCCAGGAGCTTGGCGATGCGGCGGAGGATGTTCTCCCCCATGCCGTAGGTCAGGATGTCGGCACGGCTGTCCACCAGCACCGAGCGGCGCACCTTGTCGTCCCAGTAATCGTAATGGGCGAAGCGGCGCAGGGAGGCTTCCAGACCGCCCAGAATGATGGGCACGTCACCGTAGGCCTCGCGGATGCGGTTGGAGTAGACGATGGTGGCGCGGTCGGGGCGGTTTCCCATCTTGCCCCCTGCCGAGTAGTAATCGTAGGTGCGCTTGCGCTTGGCGGCGGTGTAGTGGGCCACCATGGAGTCGATGTTGCCCGCCGTTACCAGAAAGCCCAGACGGGGACGGCCGAACTCCTTGAAGGCCTCGGCTGACTTGTAGTCGGGCTGGGACAGAATGGCCACACGGAAGCCCTCGGCCTCCAGCACGCGGGAGATGATGGACACGCCAAAGGAGGGGTGATCCACGTAAGCGTCACCCGTGACGTACACGAAATCGGGGCGATCCCACCCGCGGGCATCCATGTCGGCGCGGGTCAGGGGAAGGAAGTCGGTGATGGTAGGCATAAGGCGTGTCCTTTCGGGGTGGATTTCAATACTGTGTATATTGTAGCATATTTTGCGGGGATTTGCAAGGGGGGCGGGAAAAACTTCTGTCCTGCTGTCAAAAAATCCCCTCCAAAACGGAGGGGATTTATACAGATGGATGATTTCTGCGTGTGGGTAATTCTCAAAAGTTTGCAATTAGTCAAGAAGCTGTCTTGCTTCAGCCATGCCCTTTACAGCGATCTCTCTTTGCTTCATCCATTCGGAATATGCGGCTTCGTACTCTTTGTTGGCTTGAGAACGTCTCCAGAATTTGTATACAAGATAAAGCACACCGGGGGCAACGTAGAGCAGGAGGCCGATGATGGTGATGACCGCGCTGATCTTGACCTCACGCTTGACAGGCTCCTGCTCCATAATGGAGAAATACTGCTTTTCAAGCTTGACGATCTGATTGTAGTTCTTCATAGCGGTGTCGCGTTCCAAGACCAGCTTAACGTAATGCTCCTTGGTGGTTACATTGTAAACAGTACCGCCACGATTTTCCAAGTGAGAATCTGTGTTGTTGATCTCCTGGCTGGATTTCAGATTCCAACCAAAGTTGGAAGCCAAATCGATGGTTGCTTGCTCGTTTTCGGGGCTGACGGTAAATGTTTTAGTTTCTAACATATGCGTTCCTTCCTTTCAATTTTTGGTACCATTTGCACAATATACCAAAAAATTAGTACGATGCAATTATAGCATAAAATATTTGGTATGTCAAGAGGTTGTAGAAAAAATATAGTAAAATATGAATATTAGAATCGAAACAACACATCATATGTCACACGGTGTGAAGCAAGGAGCCATTATGCAGAACCGAATTCGAGAATTGCGTGAGGATCGGGATCTACGACAGGTAGACGTGGCCGAAAAAACAGGCATTGATCAGCGGACTTTGTCAAATTACGAAACTGGAAAAACCAACCCCGATAGTTATGCTATCATTCAATTGGCAAAATTTTACGGTGTAAGTACGGATTATCTGTTAGGGATCACCGATTACAATATTCACGATATGCAAGATGTTGCGGCCGAGCTGAAAAAGATTGCGATCAGATTGGAGGCTCTACAGAAATATATTTCGGGTAAGGAATAACGAAGCCGCTGACGGGCTGTCAAGAACGAGCGAATCTGCCGAAGGTGGGGAGGTTTCACATTTTGGACAGTCGTTCTTTTTGCCGTATCCCATTTTAATGAGATATAAAAAGCCCTTCCCGTTTTTGGGAAGGGCTTTTACATGGATATTTCATTAGTGCAGTCTCGTACCCTCAGGCACGCGCTCGTCCACGAAGATGACCTGACAGCCGCAGGCGTTGTTGGTGGCGGCCAGCAGCATACCGTTGGAGGTCACGCCCGTGATACGGGTGGGAGCCAGGTTGGCCAGAACGATGATCTTCTTGCCCAGCAGCTCCTCGGCGGTGTAGTCGTGCTTGATGGAGGACACGATGACGCGCTCGCCGATACCGTCGTTCAGGGTCAGCTTGTAGCAGGAGTGAGACTTGCGGATCTCCTGCACCTTGACGATCTTGCACACGCGGATATCCATCTTGCCGAACTCGTCGATGGAGACCATCTCCTCGGAAATGGGCTGGACGGGGTCAGGCTCGCCGTAGACCTTCTCCACAGGGGCGTTGGCGGCGGCCTCGGCATCGGCTACGGCCTGATCGGCGGCGATCTCCTCGGCGGTCTGCTCATAGGAGAAGTCCAGGAGACGGACGTAGCGGGCGGGGTCGATGGCGTAGAGGAAGAGGTACAGACGGGGGCCGCGCTCCTTGTCGATGAGGAGCTTGTAGACGGTCTTGAAGAAGTTGCCCTGGAGACCCTTCAGCTCCTTGTCGGGCTTGTCCTCGCCGAAGACCCGCTTGGGAATGGCGTACAGCTCGGCGTTCAGAGCGTCCAGATCGTAGCCGCCTGCGGCCAGATAGGCGTGGAGCAGGGCGATCTCACGCTTCTCCTCGTCGGAGAGGGTGTTGTAGACCTCAAAGTTGCGGGTCTCGCGCAGTCTGTTGACCTGCTCGGGAGCGCACTGCTCCAGCCAGTACTTGGCGCGGTCGAGACGGCCCATGAACTGCTCGGCGGTGTAGGGAGTGCCGATCTTCTCAAAGACGGTCTCCAGCATGGGGACGTTGAAGTCCACGATGGAGCCCAGCTGCACCAGAAGACCCTGGGGCACGGTGCTGACCTCGTGACCCTCCACCACGCAGTTGTACATGATGGCGGCGTCGCGCTCGTTGCACTTGCCCGCGCGGTAGTCCTCGTACATCTTGTCGAACTCGAAGTACTGGCGCAGGATACCGTCATCGAAGCAGAAGTCGAAGGCCTTGGTGGGCTCGGTCTTGGAGTAGAGCCACAGAATGACCTCGGGCTCGTAGAGCTTGAGCATGGTGTCGGGAGTCAGATTCAGACCCGAAGAAGAGGACATCTTGCCCGCCAGACCCTTGATGCCGATGAACTCATAGCCCTGGAACAGGGGAGGCTCATAGCCGAAGATCTTCTTGGAAATCACCTTGGCATTGGAGTAGGAGCCGGTGGGCGCGGCGTGATCCTTTCCGCCGGGCTCGAAGTCAACGCCCTCGTGTCTCCAGCGCATGGGCCAGTCGATCTTCCAGCCCAGCTTGCAGTTGAAGTTCTCGGTGAAGTTGATGTGGCCGTGGTAGCCGCAACGGCAGGTGTAGTCGGCCTCGGTGCAGTCATCCGAGATGTTCTCCAGGGTGGTGAAGTCGGTGCCGCACTCGGGGCAGAAGACGGAGACGGGGGAGTACTTGGCCTTCTCGGCATCGTGCTCGGCGGCTCTCTCCTCCTCGGACTTGGTCATGTCCTTGGTCTTGAAGGAATCCAGGATCTCAAAGATCTCCTCGCGCTTGCGGAGGGACTCGATGATGGCCTGGGTGTACGCGCCGGAACGGTACATGGATCCCTGATGGCGGTAGTCCATCTCAATGCCGAACTTCTTCATGGACTCGGTGAACTCGGCCTTGAAATGCTCGGCGTAGTTGGCGTGACAGCCCCAAGGATCGGGCATGTCCACGTAGGGGGTACCGATGTACTTGTCGTAAGCGTCGCCCACAACGGCCTGCACGTTGGCAGGGATCTTGCGGCAACGGTCAAAGTCATCCCAGGAGAACAGAAGGCGAGCCTTCTTGCCCTGCTTCTCGATGGCCTTGCAGACAAAGAGGGAGGTGGCGATATCGCGGAAGTTACCGATATGCACCGAGCCCGAGGGGCTGATGCCCGCGGCGCAGACGTACTCTTCCTTTTCGGGGTTTCTGGCGATCACTCTCTGGGCGATCTCTTCTGACCAATGCATAGCTGGTCTCCTTTCTCTGTATATGGCATAAAAGTTTTCAAATAAAATGTGAATGACACATAGATAATATAGTATAACACATTTTTTCGCGCTTTGCAAGAGGATGACGCGATTTTTTTGCCCTCACATAAGGAAAAAATTTGAGTGAATGCCCGTAGCTTTCGGTACATAAACACCAAATTCTCGCGCCAAACTATGATTGGACGAAAACGCCGCCGCGCGGACACGGTACCGCCCGGACGTTTCCGCCGCGGGTGCTTCGCGTACAAGCCCTCGCATACAAATCGAGGCGGTACCCACCGTACCCTTCGGAAAGGATAGGTTTCTCACATGATGATCTTGGATCGCATCGCGCTGATTGTTTCCATCATCGGCGCGCTCAACTGGGGCAGCATCGGTCTGTTCCAATTCGATCTCGTTTCTTGGGTATGCGGCGGGGCCTCCACCGTGGTCGCCCGCATCATCTATACCGTAGTCGCTCTGGCAGGCGTGTGGTGCATCTCCCTGCTCTTCCGCTCCCGCGATTACGCCCTGGAGGACCAGTAAGCCTCCCGCCC
This sequence comes from Eubacteriales bacterium, assembly GCA_045128275.1. Taxonomy (GTDB): domain Bacteria; phylum Bacillota; class Clostridia; order Oscillospirales; family CAG-272; genus CAMEON01. The sequence goes on from JBGVRH010000059.1 coordinate 51,325, forward strand.
CGACCGCCGTCCGCCTTTCGCGGATGGCGGTTTTTTGTGTGGAGTTCAAATTGCAGTTTATGGGGAACGAGGGGCTCTGCCCCTGACCCCCGCTTAAACCCTTCTTGAAAGAAGGGTTTAAGAATCCCAAGAACTTTCAAAAAGGCATTGACAAGCCAAAAGATTTGACAGTGGGAAGCATAGGGGAACCCCCCATGGGGCCCCTTCCCCATTGGTATCGGCATGGTTATTTACCTCACCGACAAACCCCAATTTGAAGACCCGACAAAAAACAGCCGACGGACGCACATCCATCGGCTGTTGTGATTCAGTTGCGATCAGTCCTTATCCTCGGGACGGTTGTAATCGAAGGGATTCTCACCGCCGTTGTTCTCGGGGCTGTAGTCGAAGGGGTTGGCCTTGCTGTCGTCCGACTTGGACTCCTCGGCGGGGGTCTCGGATGCCTCGGACTTCTTGCTCTTCTCGGCGGCCTTCTTCTTCTCGTTGGCCTCGCGGGAAGCCCGCTCCTTCTCGGCGGCGATCTCCTCGATCATCTCCACGGTAACGTACTCGTTCTCCATGACGGCCTTGAACTGGTCGCCGTCCATGTCCTCGTGACCCAAGAGGTACTCCGCGATGAAGTGGAGCTTACCGATGTGGGTAGCCAGCAGGGACTTGGCGCGGTCGTAGGCCTCGGAAATGATGGCGTGGATCTCCTCGTCGATCACCGCGGCCATAGCCTCGGAGTAGTCGGCGTTGGAGGAGAAGTCACGGCCCAGGAACACCTCGTTCTGATCCGAGCCGAAGCGGCGGGGACCCAGCTTATCCGACATACCGAAGAGGGTGACCATGCGCTTGGCGGTCTCGGTGGCATGCTGGATATCCGAGTAGGCACCGCTGGTGACGTCCCCGAAGATGATCTCTTCGGCGGCACGTCCGCCCAGGCCCATGGCGATCTCGTTCTTGTAGTCCTGCTTGTACATCTGGTAGCGATCCGCCTCGGGACGGAAGCTGGTGTAGCCCAAAGCACCCCGGCCCGTGGGGACGATGGTGATCATGTGGACGGGATCGCAGCCCACCAGGTAGCCCACCACGGCGTGACCCGCCTCGTGGTACGCGGTGTTCTTCTTCTCGGCGTCGCTCATGACGTTGGTCTTCTTCTTGGGACCCATGATGATCTTGTTCAGGGCATCCTCGATCTCCTCCATGCCGATGAGGCTCTTGTTGTGTCGGGCAGACAGCAGAGCGGCCTCGTTGAGGAGGTTAGCCAGGTCGGCACCCGTAAAGCCTACGGTGATCTTGGCCACGCGGGCGAGATCCACACCGGGCTCCAGGGGCTTGTTGCGGGCGTGAACCTTCAGAATGTCCTCGCGTCCCTTGAGGTTGGGGCGGTTGACCTGGATCTGACGGTCGAAGCGGCCGGGACGGAGCAGTGCGGGATCCAGGACGTCGGCGCGGTTGGTGGCGGCGATGACCACGATGCCCTCGTGAGAGCCGAAGCCGTCCATCTCCACCAGCAGCTGGTTCAGGGTCTGCTCGCGCTCGTCGTGACCGCCGCCCAGACCTGTGCCTCTCTGGCGGCCGACGGCATCGATCTCGTCGATGAAGATGATGGCCGATCCTGCCTTGCGGGCGGTATCGAACAGGTCGCGGACACGGGACGCGCCCACGCCCACGTACATCTCCACGAAGTCGGAGCCCGAGATGGAGAAGAAGGGAACGCCTGCCTCGCCTGCCACAGCCTTTGCAAGGAGGGTCTTACCCGTACCGGGAGGGCCCATGAGCAGAACGCCATGGGGAATGCGCGCGCCCAGACGGGCGAACTTGGTGGGAGCCTTGAGGTAATCCACGATCTCCACCAGCTCTTCCTTTTCCTCGTCAGCGCCGGCTACGTCGCGGAAGGTGATCTTGTTCTTGTCATCGGTAGGCATCTTGACGTGGGCCTTACCGAAGCCGCCCATCTTGGCACCGCCGGGGCCGCCGTTCTGCATCATCTTCTTCATGGCGAAGTAGTACAGAGCGATGAGGGCCACCACCACCAGGATGGCGGGGATGAAGGAGACCCACCAGGGGAAGCTGTTGGCGGGGCGGATGTCGTAGCTGTCCAGGATGCCCACGCCGTTGCCCGCCTTGGCCTGCTCCACCGACAGCTGGTCGATGTAGGTCAGTCGGGAGGCGGAGATGTCCGCCAGCTTGATCTGCTTGTTGTCACCCAGCTTCAGCTCCACGCCCTCGGGAAGGGTGTAGTCCACGTTCCCCTCGCTGTCGGTGGGGAAGGTGACGATATTTCCCTGGGTATCCAGGAAATTACCGCTTGCGTCCCGCTCAAAGAGGCGGTAGATGAGGTAGCCTCTGCTGTAATCGATGGTATAGGTAGCCACGTCACCCTCCACCAGGGAGGCGACGAAATCCGCCTCGGTGACCTTCTCCTGCCCGCCCGTGGTACTGCGGTAGAACAGCGCGATGGCGCCGATCAGCACGGCGATGGCCAGGGCGTAGCCGAGAAAGAGTTTGAAATTCTTCATTATATCCTCCAATCGTTGCCGAAATTTGTTATCTGGCAGGCTTGGCGGGCCTGCTCTCCATACGCGCGGCCCTTTGTGAGGCCGCGGAAATGACACAGTGTTAAGTATAACACACGACTATGAATTTTCTATGAAATCCATTTTATATTCCCGTGAAAGTTTTTCCACAGGGAATCGAGTAGCCTTACTTTTCGTAGACCTCTCTCCTGAGAACACCCACGAAGGGGAGGTTGCGGTACTTCTCGTCGTAGTCCAGTCCAAAGCCGATGACGAATTCGTCGGGGATGGTGGCACCGCAGAAGTCGGGCACGAATTCCACCTCGCGGCGGGAGGGCTTATCCAACAGGGTGCAGGTGCGCACGCTGTGGGCGTTGCGGTTCTTGAGAAGCTGGGTCAGACGGGACAGGGTGCGGCCCGAGTCTATGATATCCTCCACAACCAGAAGGTCAATATCCTGGAGATCATCCCGCTTGAGATCCAGGGAGATCTTGATCTCACCCGAGGTCTTGGTACCCGCGCCGTAGGAGGAGACCTTCATGAATTCCAGCTCCAGGGGCAGGGGCAGACGCTTCATCAGCTCGGCGGCGAAGGGCATAGAGCCCTTGAGGATGACCACCATGACCAGACGGCGGTTGCTGTCCTTGTAGGTGTCCAGGATTTCGGCGGCCAGGCGGTCGCAGATGGCGGCGATCTCCTGCTCGGAGACCAGGGTTCTGGCGCAATCGTTGTAGATGGCTGGCATGTTATTTTCCATGGTATGTAGTATGTCCTTTCACGGAATGAAAATTACAGGGAATGGCGGTCTCGGGGATACCGAACCGTGATCCGCAGGCAGGGACCCTCCTCGGGGGTAGGGTATCCGTCCCGATAGACGGCGCGGGGGTACCACAGGGGCGATCCGTCGGGCAGACAGATCAGGGGAATACGATCTCGGTGGTGGAGGGGAATGCCCTTTTCGTTCAGAACCTTTTTCAGTTTCTTGTGCATCCCGTGGGAGAGGATGATATCCCCCTCCTGCCGTTTTCGTGCCAGCAGGGGCGTGGGAAGCTCGGCGGGGAACACCGCAGAGGCGTAGACGTCGTAGCCCTTGGCAGGGGGCAGAGGTGTGTCGGCATGCTCCACCGTGACCGAGAAGCCCGAGGCCAGAAGCGTCTCTCCCTCGGCCAGGGGCACGGGCTCGTCGGAGAGGGGAGGCAGGCTTGCTTCCTCGGCGGGGAGCATATACAGGAACTCACCCCGCACCACCGCGCGGATGCCGCCGGGGAGATCCAGTCCCGATTCGGGAATGGCCTTGCGCCCCAGCTCCAAAAGCGCGTGCAGCTGGACGGAGGACAAAAACAGCTCGGTTTCGGCACCCCGATGGTGCAGACGCAGGGTATTCCGGTAGAGCACCATGAGCATCCGCTTGGAGAGGGAAGGACTGAAATGCTCCAGATCCGATAGGGACACGGCCTCGCCTCCGGGGGCGACGGTGCGGCCCACGCTTTGCTCGGCCTGATACCACAGGTAATCCTCGTCCTCCTCCGCGGCGTGAGCCATGCGAGCGGCGGCGCGCTGGGGGGCGTCCTCGCCCGCGATCGCCTCCAGCTCGGGGATGACGGTATGGCGGATACGGTTGCGGATGCAATGATCCTCCAGGTTGGTGGAGTCGGTGACGAAGTCCAGGGAAAGCTCCTCGCAGGCGGCCAGGATGTCCCGCTTGGTAAAGTCCAGGAGGGGACGGTGAACCAGCTTGATCTGCCTGTCGGTCCAGTATCCCAGCATACGGGTGGTGGGAATGCCGCGCATGCCCCGCGTGCCGCTTCCGCGGATGAGCTGGGCCAGTACGGTTTCCAGATTGTCGTCGGCGTGGTGAGCGGTCAGGAGGATCCCGATCCCCCTCTCGTCCATGACCCGTCCGAAGAAACCGTACCGCGCTCTGCGGGCGACGGTCTCCATGCTCTCCCCGGTCTCCTCAGCCATGGTGGGGATATTCACCCGCTCACAGATCAGCTCCACGCCAAGACCTTCGCAGACCTTGCGGCAGAAGGCCTCGTCGCGGTCAGCCTCCTCCCCGCGGATGCCGTGGTGGAGGTGGAGGGCGATCACATGGCTGCGTCCGTCCTCCCCAAGCCGCTCCAAAAGGGCGCGGACAGTCAGCTCCAGCAGGAGTCTGGAATCCGCGCCGCCCGAGAAGGCGACGGCGTATGAGGGGGAGTCGGGAAGGGTGAAGGGAAGCATAATGTTATCCTTATATCAATATGCGTGAGGTCAGGAGGGGATCTGACTCTCGTCCGCCAGGGTGCGGAACTTGGTGTAGCGGCCTACCCAGCCCATCTTGACGGTGCCGGTGGAGCCGTGACGGTTCTTGGCGATGATGACCTCGGCGATGGAGGCGGCGGCATCCGAGTTGGGGTCGGAGGACTCGTTGGTCTTGTAGTACTCGTCGCGGTAGAGGAAGAGAACCACGTCGGCGTCCTGCTCGATGGATCCCGATTCACGGAGGTCGGACATCATAGGCCGCTTGTCGTTACGGGACTCGGGGCCTCGGGACAGCTGGGAGCAGCAGATGACGGGGACGTTCAGCTCCTTGGCCATGAGCTTCATGGCACGGGAGATCTCGGCCACCTCCTGGACACGGTTATCGTTGCGGCTGTCGCCCTGCATGAGCTGGAGGTAGTCGATGACCACCAGGCCAAGGTTCTTGACGCGGCGGAGCTTGGCCTTCATGCCCGTGGCGGTGATGCCAGCGGTATCGTCAATGAGAATATCGCACTTGGCCAGTCGGGAGGTGGCGATGGCGATGTTCTCCCAGTCCTCGTCCTTCAGCTCGCCGGTACGCATGGCGTAGCTATCCACCATGGCCTCGGAGGAGATGATACGGTTGACCAGCTGCTCGGCGGACATCTCGAGAGAGAACATGCACACCGTCTTGCCGGTGAGGGCAGCCACGTTGGTACCGATGTTCAGACAGAAGGAGGTCTTTCCCATACCGGGACGGGCACCCACCAGAATGAGGTCGGACTTACCCATACCCGCCAGCACTCGATCCAGCCCCGAAAAGCCGGTGGAGGTACCCTGGGAGGCTTCCTTATCGGTGTTCAGCTCGTGGAGGTGGGCGTAGACGTCCCCGATGACCTCGCGGATGTGGCGGAAGTTCTTGGTGTCCTTGCCCTGGGCGATGGCGAAGATCTTGTTCTCGGCGGAGTCCAGCACGTGAGCCACGTCGTCCTGCTCGGAGTAGGCCACGTCGGTGACCTCCTCGCAAGCCCCGATGAGCTGACGGAGGACGCTCTTGTCCTTGACGATGCGGGCATAGTCCTTGACGTTGAGGGCATTGGGAACCACCTCGGCGATGGTGCGGATGTACTGCTCACCGCCCGACTTGGTATAGATGCCCTTCTGCACCAGCATATCGATGAGGGTGACCACGTCGATATCGCGGCTGGTGAGGAACAGCTCGTGCATGGCGGCATAGATCTGCTGATGCTCCTCCATGTAGAAGTCGGTCACCGCCACCAGATCCGCCACCTCGTTGAAGGACTCGGGATCCACCAGCACAGCACCCAGCAGGGACTGCTCGGCGATGAGGGAGAAGGGTAGCTTGCGTACCAGAGAATCGGATGCGTTTGCGTTATCGTTCATAATTTTCCGTATCCTTTGCTTGGGAAGGGGGGATTCCCCTGCTTTTTGCGGGATCCTCCAATCAAGGATCCTATGTAGCGGCGGCGATCAGCCGCCACGGGTCCGGGACGTCTCAGTTACAGACCAGCACGTGAACCTTGCCGACAATGTCGGTGTAGAGCTTGACGTCCAGGTCATACTTGCCGTAGGCGCGGATGGGATCCGAGAGCTGGATCTTGCGCTTGTCAACGGTGATGCCGTACTCCTTCTGGAGCTGCTCGGCGATATCCTTGGCGGTGATGGAGCCGTAGAGACGGCCGTCAGCCCCCGAGGAGGCGGGGATCTTCACCAGGATGGTGTCCAGCTTGGCGGCCAGAGCCTTGGCCTCGGCGGTCTCCACCTCGATCTTATGCTTGATGGAGGCCTCGCGGCCCTTGATCTCGTTCATGACCTTGGCGTCAGCCTCAACGGCCAGCTTGCGGGGGAGGAGGAAATTGCGGGCGTATCCGTCGGATACGTTGATGACATCGTTCTTCTTTCCTTGACCCTTAACGTCAGCGAGCAATACTACTTTCATGATGGGATTTCCTTTCTGTGTATGGGAGATGATTTTTTTGTTGGGTTGGATTTATGCGGTGGCGCCGTCCTCGCGGGAGGAGCGGTCGTCTGCTTTGAACTGATCGGGGAACTGGAGCTTGTATTCGGCGATGGCGGCTATCAGAAGCTCGTAGGCCTCGGCAATACCGCCACTGACCTGGGCTCCAGCCATGTCGAAGTGTCCGCCGCCCTCCAGCTTTTCCATGATGAGCTGGACGTTGATCTTTCCCTTGGAGCGGGCGGAGATGGCGATGCCGCCGCTGACGGGAGCGAAGGCGAAGGAGGCCTCCACGCCCCGCAGGCTGAGGAGCTTATCCGCGGCCTTGGAGGCGGCGATGCGGTCGTTGGGGGTGGGGATGTGATCCTCGCTCAGCCAGGTGATGGCGAAGACCTCGGCGTGGACGTGGGTGTGGGCGTCGAAATCGCCCGCCACCAGCAGCTCGTCGATGCGCTCGTTGAAGAACTCCCGGGCGACACCCGTATGGGCGTTGCGGCTGTACAGGTAGTAGGTCACGTCGAAGGTCTGGGCGCCTGCCGAGCGGGTGAAGTTGTGGGTGTCCAGCATGATGCCCGAGAGGAGCAGGTTGGCCTCCTCCTTGTGGAGGGTCTCGGCGTATTCGCTCTGCTGGAGGATCTCGGCGATGATCTCGCTGGCCGAGGACTTGGTGGCCTCGATATAGTGGAGGAAGGGAGTGAAGGGAAGCTCATCCACCAGGCGGTGGTGGTCAATGACCGCGATGCCCGATACACCGTCCGCGGCGGGGATACAGCTCACCAGCTGGGGAGCCTCGAAGATGGCGGGGTTGTTGACGTCGGTGATGATCAGCACCGTGTGGGTGGTGACCGATTGCTGGGCGGCGGCCTTGTCGATGAAGACACTCTCGTACTCGGGCAGGGTGGCCAGATGAGCCCGACAGATGGCGAAGGTATCGCAGGTCTTGTTGGTGACGATGTGAACGGGCACCCGCTCCTTGCCCTTGGCCGCCAGGATACTGCGGCACAGGCGGTAGGCGCCTACGGCCGAGCCGATGGCGTCGAAATCGGGATTGGCGTGACTCATGATGAGGACGCGGTCGCAGTCGGACAGACGCCGCTCCAGGAGATGGGCGCTGACACGGGAGGAAATGGAGGTGTTGGACTCCAGGGTCTTGTGGGTGCCGCCAAAGTAGGACAGGCCGCCCACACCGCTGCGCTGGAGGGCTACCTGGTTTCCGCCTCTTTGCAGAGCCATATCCAGAGCCGCCGAGGCCGCCTTTTCCTTTTCCTGCATACTGCCGTCGATATCCGCGATGCCCATGGACACCGACAGAGGGAAGGAGTTGTCACCCACGCGGATGTTCATGATATCGTCCAGGATGGAGAAGCCGTCGCGGACGCAGTCGCCCAGCCTTTCAGCCGAGAAGAGGGCCAGGTACTTGTCGCGGTCATACTCGCGGAGCATACCCCCCATGCCCTCCACCCAGGCGGTGAGGGTCTCCTCGATGAGGTTGGCGGTGGCGCGGTAGTTGGCACGGACGAACTGGGTCAGCTCCTGGAGGTTATCCAGCATGATGTAGGCCAGCACGACCCGCTCTCGGGCGGTCTCCTCGGCCAGCTCCAGGTAGTCGTTGACGTCACGGAACAGAAGGAAGAAGTAATGATCCCGCTCGCGGGGCATGAGGTAGCAGTCCAGGCTGTAGCGGCGGCCGTCGGTGAGGCGGGCTACGGTGTCCTCCCCGTCGCTCTCGTCGGTGGGGGCAGGGGACAGCACCGAGGGCGCGTCCTCCCCCGCGGATTCGGGGGAACGGGCGGCGGCGGTGACCTTTTCAAAGGAGATGCCGGGGCAAAGCTCCTCCAGGGGGATGTTGCAAACAGGAGAGCGGAAGCCCAGGATCCGTTGCAGGGCGGTGTTGATGACCCGCACCATGCCGTCGCCGTTGACTACGGCGTAGGGAATGTCCACCTCGGCGCGGAACATACGGTAGACGTCCCCGCTGAGCTGCTCGGCGGCCTCCTCGGCTCGCTTCATTTCGGCGTACCGCAGGACGTAGGAGAGCAGGATGGCACCCGCCGTTACCAGGTAGAACACCAGCACGGCCAGGGCGATGAGGGGAAGACGGGGAAGCTTCAGGTAGGCCATGAGGGAGACCAGGCCCAGAAGCAGCAGACCCTCGGCCACGGTGATGGCGAAGGGGAGACGGAGATCCACCCACATGGAGCCGCGGGCGGAGGAATTCTTCTTGGGAGACATGGATTCAGCTCCTTTCGAAATGGTGTTGGGGGATCAGCTCCCTCCAAAGGGGTCGTCGTCATCCTCGTTGAATTTCAGCTTGGAGGTGACGGCCTCGAAGATATGGCCGATGACCTCTACGGCGGCCAGGACGAAGGGGGCGATGAAAATGAGACAGAAGGCCAGGATGATGACGTAGAACAGGCAGCCCATGGCGCGGGGGCCCTTCTTGGACAGACCTCGGGTGACCCGAAGCAGTCCCGCCAGAGCCAGCCCGGGGAGCAGGATCAGGTAGATGTTCTCAAAGACCACGCCCGAGAGGGTAGAGGTGGTTCCCAGATCCAGCATGACCGCCAGGTAGGCGATGAGGAAGACCACGCAGGAGATGAGGCTCATTTCAAAGGCCTTGACCCGATCGGTGACGCACTCCTCGAACTCAAAGGCCCGCAGAGCGGCGTGCTGGATGGACTGGCAGGCGGTGGAGAAGATGAGAACCGTCACCACGCAGGCGCCGGGGAGGAGGTTGAAGGCGTTGTTGACCTTGTTCTCCACGCTCTCATAGGCGGTCATCTTCTCCCACAGCTCGATCATCTCGGGAGTGAGATCCTCGGGCATGGGCTGGGTGTGGATGGACAGGATCAGCTCCTGACGGAAGCCCTCCAGAGCCTCGGCCAGCACGGTGGGCTCCAGAGTCCCCAAGGCGCGGAGCAGGGAGATCACGAGGGGCACGGCCAGGGACAAGCCCAGGGCCAGAGCTGTTGCGCAGATCACACCGGTACGGGTGGGGCCGTCCTCCTTTTCGGCGGCGCGGCGGGTACCCGAGGCCAGGGCCCAGGCGGCGGGCCAGGGAACCAGCACCGCCAACGCCCCGATGGGATCGCGGGACAGAAGGGACGTGACACCGTAGGCCAGCAGAGGGATCAGGGGGATCCAGGGAATATGGGCTTTCTTTTGGGTGGCGATCAGCACCGAGCCTTCGCCCACCACGAAGACCAGTCCGCAGAGAAGCCCCGCGGGGAAAATGCTTCTTGTGTAGAAGGTCAGGAACGCTCCCACCGTGATGAGCAGGAGAAGGGTTCCCTTGGCCGTGCGGGTCGCCCGCCACAGGTGGAAGACCAACAGCAGAATGGCAACGGCGGCGAAGATCTCGGGGACGCCGGGGGCTTCCTCGGGGGCGGGAACAAAGCAGGTCGCGCTGACCCCCAGGAGGGCCGAGGCGAGGAGCAGGAACAGGTGGAGTATGATACCCGCGGCACCCTGTATCCCGCGGCGGGGAATGGGGCAGAGGGGCGCGGGGGCGGCTTTCGGAGTGGGATTCAAGGCCGGGCATCCTTTCTTCGGTCTACCGATGGGAAACAGTATCCGAGCATACTTATAGATTATAATAGTATACCATAATTTTTCGGATTTGTAAACATGCTTTCGAGGAATTTTTGGAAATTTCCCTGCGAGAATTGTGAATTTTCTTTCTTTATGGTATAGAACACATCCCCACACGGGGGAAAATCCTCCCCGAAGCCCTTTGGAAGGACGCCCGAGCCGTCCTGCTTCATCCTCACCGATCCAAGGGGGCTTTTTGTCTATTTTTATCAAATTCAAAAAATATCCAAAATATTTTGCGAAAACCCCTTGACAATACTTGCTTTCTGTGATAAAATAGTAAACTGCATTATAATCGCTTTCACTATGGGCATCTCTGCCCTTCGGCAGGGTATCCGGTCAAAGAAAGGCGATTTTACGAGGCTTTCCTTGTGCAATTCAACGAAACCGCGGAGCGAGCGTTCCATACGACTTCGACCGAGACATTTGCCGTGTCCTTGGGCTGTCCGTTTGGCTCATGAGGTCCCTGACGTGCGCGTGACGCGATTTCCGGGAATGTACAGCGAGATCCTCCCATATATCCCCCGCCGCCGTCCGGGAATTCGCCCGCTCGGTGCCACCTTCGATCAATGATTTGAAATGGAGTGATTAACCGAATGATCAACCTGAAAGATCAGAGACTCGGCGAGAATGTCCGTAAGTCCTTCTCCCGCACCCGCTTCAATCTGGAGCTGCCCGACCTGGTAGAGATCCAGACCAAGTCCTACAAGTGGTTCCTCGAGGAAGGCCTGACCGAGGTCTTGCACGAGGTCTCCCCCATTACCGATTTCTCCGGTAATCTCCTCATTGAGTTCATTTCCTACAGCCTGGACACCTCCAACCCCAACTATTCCGTGGAGGAGTGCAAGGAGCGCGACGTCAACTACGCCGCCCCCCTGAAGGTCAACGTCCGTCTGACCAACAAGCAGACGGGCGAGGTCAAGCAGACCGACATCTTCATGGGCGAGTTCCCCCTCATGACCGAGAACGGTACCTTCGTCATCAACGGTGCCGAGCGCGTCATCGTTTCCCAGATCATCCGTTCTCCCGGTATGTACTACGCCTCCGAGATCGACAAGACCCGTAAGCGTACCTACGCCGCCCAGATCATCCCCTAGCGCGGCGCATGGCTGGAGTATGAGACCGATATCAACGGCGTCATCTACGTCCGCATCGATAAGACCCGTAAGGTTCCCATGACCATGTTCATCCGCGCCCTGGGCCCCGAGACCCGCGACGAGATCTACGCCCTGCTGGGTGAGGACGAGCGTCTGAAGGTCACCTTCGACAAGGACGAGTGCGAGAACCTGGCCGCCGCCAACCACACCTCCGCCCACGTGGAGGCTCTGAAGGAGATCTACAAGAAGCTCCGTCCCGGTGAGCCCGCCATCGTGGAGTCCGCCGAGACCCTCATCAACAACTACTTCTTCGATCCCAAGCGTTACGACATCGCCCCCGTCGGCCGCTACAAGTTCGACAAGAAGGTCGCCATCTCCTCCCGTATCTCCGGCCGCAAGCTGGCCGAGGCAGCCGTGTCTCCCTTCACCGGTGAGGTGATCTACGAGGCCGGCACCGTTCTGACCCACGATATGGCCCTCCAGGTGGAGCGCGCCGGTGTCAACGAGGTCGTGCTGGAGCTGGACAACGGCGAGACCATGAAGGTCCTGTCCAACAACACCCTGGAGCCCGAGTACATCATCGGTATGGATCTGGCTGACTGCGGCATCAAGGAGAGAGTCCGCATCGCTGTCCTCAACCAGATCATGCAGGATGCCGAGGGCGATCTGGACGTGATGAAGCAGCTTGTCAAGGAGAGAGCCGCCGAGCTTTGCCCCAAGCACATCACCAAGGACGATATCTTCGCTTCCATTAACTATATGCTGAACCTGACCCACGGCGTGGGCGAGGTGGACGACATCGACCACCTGGGTAACCGCCGTATCCGTTCCGTGGGCGAGCAGCTCCAGAACCAGATCCGTATCGGCTTCGTCCGTATGGAGAAGATCATCAAGGAGCGCATGACCACCCAGGATAACGATAAGCTGACCCCCCAGGCGCTCATCAACATCCGCCCCGTGGCCACCGTCATCCGTGAGTTCTTCGGTTCCTCTCAGCTGTCCCAGTTCGCTGACCAGAACAACCCCCTGGCCGAGCTGACCCACCGCCGCCGTCTGTCGGCTCTGGGCCCCGGCGGTCTCTCCCGTGACCGCGCCTCCTTCGACGTCCGTGACGTGCACTACACCCACTACGGCCGTATGTGCCCCATCGAGACCCCCGAAGGTCCCAACATCGGTCTGATCTCCTACCTGACCACCTACGCTCGCATCAGCGAGTACGGCTTCATCGAGGCCCCCTACCGTAAGGTGGTTCACGAGACCGACGAGAACGGCAACCCCGTCCACCGCGTCACCGACGAGGTGGTGTATATGACCGCTGACATGGAGGATCGCTTCATCGTCGCCCAGGCAAACGAGCCTCTGGACGAGAACGGCTGCTTCGTGAACAAGAAGGTCACTGCCCGCGAGACCACCGAGATCGCCTCCATCGACGCCGCCAAGATCGACTACATGGACGTGTCTCCTAAGATGGTGGTGTCCGTGGCAACCGCTATGATCCCCTTCCTGGAGAACGACGATAACTCCCGTGCACTGATGGGTGCGAACATGCAGAAGCAGGCAGTGCCTCTGATGGTCACCGACTCTCCCATCGTCGGTACCGGTATGGAGTACAAGGCCGCCGTGGATTCCGGCGTGGTCATCGTCGCCCGCAACGCAGGCCGCGTGGAGCGCGTGGAGGCCGACAAGATCGTCATCGTCACCGACGAGGGCGTCAAGGACACCTACCAGCTTCGCAAGTTCAAGAGAACCAACCAGGGCACCTGCTTCAACCAGAGACCCATCGTCAAGTTCGGTCAGTTGGTGGAGAAGGGCCAGGTCATCGCGGACGGCCCCGCTACCTCCAAGGGTGAGGTCGCTCTGGGTAAGAACGCCCTCATCGGCTTCATGACCTGGGAAGGCTACAACTACGAGGACGCAGTCCTGCTCAACGAGAGACTGGTCCGCGACGACGTGTACACCTCCCTCCATATCGAGGAGTACACCCACGAGGCCCGCGACACCAAGCTGGGCCCGGAGGAGATCACCCGTGAGATCCCCAACGTCGGCGAGGACGTGCTGAAGGATCTGAACGCCGAGGGTATCGTCAAGAAGGGTACCGAGGTTCGCGCCGGTGACATCCTGGTGGGTAAGATCACCCCCAAGGGCGAGACCGAGCTGACCGCTGAGGAGAGACTCCTTCGCGCCATCTTCGGGGAAAAGGCCCGCGAGGTTCGTGATACCTCCCTCCGCCTGCCCCACGGTGAGTCGGGCGTGGTGGTGGACATCCGCGTCTTCTCCCGCGAGGCCGGCGACGATCTGCCCGCCTCTGTCAACCGTGTGGTCAAGGTCTACATCGCCCAGAAGAGAAAGATCTCCGTGGGTGATAAGATGGCAGGCCGCCACGGTAACAAGGGTGTCGTTTCCCGCATCCTGCCTCCCGAGGATATGCCCTTCCTGCCCGACGGCACTCCCCTGGATATCGTTCTGAACCCCCTGGGCGTGCCTTCCCGTATGAACATCGGTCAGGTGCTGGAGGTTCACCTGGGTATCGCCTCCCGCCGCCTCGGCTGGAAGATCATGACCCCCGTGTTCGACGGTGCCAACGAGCGAGACATCTCCGAGTGCCTCCAGATGGCTGACTACAGCCGTCCCCTGTTCGCCGGTGAGAACCCCGAGGGTAAGGATCTGTTTGAGCTGACCTACGACGAGGAAGGCAACAAGCAGTATCGCAAGCTCACCCCCGACGAGAAGGGCAACACCGCCTACGTGGAGTCCCTCCGCGTGGCCGACGGCCTGCGCCTCTTCGACGGTAAGACCGTGCTGTACGACGGCCGTACCGGTGAGCCCTTCGATAACCCTGTTACCGTGGGTATCATGTACTACCTCAAGCTGCACCACCTGGTTGACGATAAGATCCACGCCCGCTCCAACGGTCCCTACTCGCTGGTCACCCAGCAGCCTCTCGGCGGTAAGGCCCAGTTCGGCGGACAGAGATTCGGTGAGATGGAGGTCTGGGCCCTGGAGGCCTACGGCGCCGCCTACACCCTGCAGGAGATCCTCACCGTCAAGTCCGACGATATCACCGGCCGCCGCAAGGCTTATGAGGCCATCATCAAGGGTCAGAACATTCCTACCCCCGGTGTGCCTGAGTCCTTCAAGGTGCTGGTCAAGGAGCTCCAGGCTCTGGCCCTGGATATCCGCGTCCTGAACAGCAAGGGCGAGGAGATCGACCTGGCTACCCTGGGCGCAGACGACGACGGTCCTACCTACCGCCGCCACAATCCCCGTCTGGATCGCCACATCATGGATGAGGACGATACCGACGCCGCCGTGGGCCAGACCGTGGCCACCGACGCTCTCTCCGAGGGCTACCTCGTGGAGAAGAGCGAGCTGGACGGCTACGAGATGAGTGGCCGCGAGGATGACTTCTATGAGGAGGAGATCGAGTTTGAGGCCGAGTCCTACGAGGACGAGTCCTACGACGAGTGATCCCCGACAGTCTCCCGCAACCGTGAGCTTTTCAATCCCGTCGGGGCAGGAAATACGCCCTGACCCCGACGGCAGACCACAATATATATAATGAATGGAGAAGAACTGTGGAGCGTAACGAAATTTCATCCATTAAGATCGGTTTGGCATCTCCGGAAATGATCCGCAAGTGGTCCTTTGGCGAAGTCGAAAAGCCTGAGACCATCAACTACCGCACCCTGAAGGCCGAGATCGGCGGCCTCTTCTGCGAGCGTATCTTTGGCCCGACCAAGGACGGCGCTTGTATGTGCGGCAAATATAAGAATTCCCACAGTAAAGAGGTCATCAAGTGCGAGAAGTGCGGCGTGGACGTCACCACCAAGAAGGTGCGCCGCGAGCGCATGGGTCACATTGAGCTGGCCTCCCCCGTATCCCACATCTGGTACTTCAAGGCCATCCCCTCCCGTATGGCCCTGGTGCTGGATATCTCCCCCAAGCAGCTGGAGCAGGTGCTGTATTTCGCTGAGAACGTGGTGCTGGATCCCGGCAACACCCCCCTCATGACCGGTACCGTCCTCTCCGAGAAGCAGTACGTGGAGTACCGTGAGATGTACGGCAACGAGTTCCGCGTGGGCATGGGTGCCGAGGCCATCAAGGAGCTGCTGGCCGCCATCGATGTAAACGAGCTCTCCGCTCAGCTCAAGAGCGATCTGGAGCGCGCCTCCGGTCAGAAGAAGACCCGTATCATCAAGCGTCTGGAGGTCATCGAGGCCTTCCGCACCTCCGGCAACAAGCTGGAGTGGATGGTGCTGGACGTTCTGCCCGTCATTCCCCCCGACATCCGTTCCATGGTGCAGCTGGACGGCGGCCGTTTCGCCTCCTCCGACCTCAACGAGCTGTACCGCCGTGTCATCGCCCGTAACAACCGTCTCAAGAAGCTTCTTGAGATCCATACCCCCGACATCGTCATCCGCAACGAGAAGAGAATGCTCCAGGAGGCTGTCGATGCTCTGATCGACAACGGCCGCCGCGGTAAGCCCGTTACCGGCCCCTCCAACCGTCCCCTCAAGTCTCTGTCCGAAATGCTCCGCGGTAAGCAGGGCCGTTTCCGTCAGAACCTGCTGGGTAAGCGCGTGGACTACTCCGGCCGTTCTGTTATCGTCGTCGGTCCTACCCTGAAGATCTACCAGTGCGGTCTGCCTAAGGAGATGGCTCTGGAGCTCTTCAAGCCCTTCGTGGTCAAGAGACTGGTGGAGATGGGCAAGGCTACCAACGTCAAGGAAGCCCAGAAGAAGATCGAGCGCGTGTTCCCCGAGGTCTACGACGCCCTGGAGAACGTCATCAAGGAGCATCCCGTGCTTCTGAACCGCGCACCTACCCTGCACCGTCTGTCCATCCAGGCCTTCGAGCCTGTGCTGGTTGAGGGCCGCGCCATCAAGCTGCACCCCCTGGTGTGTACCGCATTCAACGCCGACTTCGACGGCGACCAGATGCCTGTACACGTCCCCCTGTCCGTGGAGGCTCAGGCCGAGGCCCGCTTCCTCATGCTGTCCGCCAACAACCTGCTGAAGCCTGTGGACGGTAAGGCCGTCACCGTGCCTACCCAGGATATGATCCTCGGCTCCTACTACCTCACCATGGATAAGCCCGGTGAGCCCGGCGAGGGCCGTTGCTTCCGCAACGTGGACGAGGCTATGATGGCCTACGCCAACCATCAGCTGGGTATCCACGCTCCCATCAAGGTGCGTATCACCCGCGAGTTCGAGGAGACCGACGCCGAGGGCAATACCGTCACCGTCGAGCGCACCAAGCTGGTGGAGAAGAACGTCACCCTTGGCCGTCTGATCTTCAACGAGGCCATTCCTCAGGGCATCGGCTTCAACAAGAAGCGCACCGACGACTTCGATCTCGAGGTCTCCGAGGTGGTCAAGAAGAAGCAGCTGGGTCAGATCATCGACTGCTGCATCCGCGCCCGCGGTACCGCCGAGTGCGCCGAGATGCTGGATAAGATCAAGGCTATGGGTTACAAGTATTCCACCCAGGCTTCCTTCTCCATCTCGGTCTACGATATGACCATTCCTCCCGAGAAGAAGGGCTTCCTCGACGAGGCTCAGAAGAAGGTGGACGTCATCACCCGTCACTTCATGCGCGGTGAGCTGTCCGAGGAGGAGCGTTACCAGGCCGTTATCAAGATCTGGAACCAGACCACCGATAACGTCACCGGCGCGCTGACCAACTCCTTCTCCACCTACAATCCTATCAAGATCATGGCAGACTCCGGCGCCCGTGGTTCCATGACCCAGATGAGACAGCTGGCCGGTATGCGCGGTCTGATGTTCTCTGCCACCGGTAAGACCATGGAGCTTCCCATTAAGTCCAACTTCCGCGAGGGTCTGAACATCACCGAGTACTTCATGGGTGCCCGTTCCTCCCGTAAGTCCCTGTCGGATACCGCACTTCGTACCGCAGACTCGGGTTACCTGACCCGCCGTCTGGTGGATGTCTCCCAGGAGGTCATCATCCGCGAGATCAAGTGTAACACCACCAAGGGCGCTTGGGTCAACGACGTCATCGACGAGAAGGACAAGAACGTCCTGGAGCCTCTGGCAGACCGTATCATCGGTCGCTTCACCATGGGTGAGGTTGTCCATCCCGAGACCGGCGAGATCCTGATCCCCGACGATACCATGATCACCGAGGAGATGGCTTCCGCCATCACCAAGGCCGGTATCACCTCGGTTCAGATCCGTACCGCCATCCAGTGCCACGCCCGCTACGGCCTCTGCGCTCACTGCTACGGTGCCGACCTGGCATCCGGTAAGCTGGTTTCCGTCGGTGAGGCCGTCGGTATCATCGCCGCTCAGTCCATCGGTGAGCCCGGTACCCAGCTGACCATGAGAACCTTCCACTCCGGTGGTGTCGCAGGTTCCGATATTACCCAGGGTCTTCCCCGAGTCGAGGAGCTCTTCGAGGCTCGCGCTCCCAAGAAGGCCGCTATCATGGTTGAGCAGAACGGTATCGCCCGCATTCAGCCCAATCCCGACGTGCCTGGCATGAACGACGTCACCGTCCACGACGAGAACGGCGTTGAGCTGGCTAAGTACCCCATCCCCTACGGCATGCGTCTCGCCATCACCGACGAGCAGCCCGTGGAGATCGGTCAGTCCCTCACCGAGGGCTCCAAGGCTCCCGCCGATATCATGCGTATCCAGGGCCTGGATGCTGTCTACGAGTACATCATCAAGGAGATCCAGAAGGTGTACCGTTCCCAGTCGGTTAACGTCAACGATAAGCACATCGAGATCATCGCCCGTCAGATGACCCGTAAGCTCCGCATCACCGACCACGGCGATACCACCCTGCTGGACGGCTCCACCGTCGACCTGTCCGACCTCGAGGAGGCAAATGCCGAGCTCGACGTCCGCATCGAGGCCGGTGAGACCGAGCTCAAGCACGCCGAGGGCGAGCCTGTGCTGCTGGGTATCACCAAGGCATCTCTGGCTACCGAGTCCTTCATGTCCGCCGCCTCCTTCCAGGAGACCACCAAGGTGCTGGCCGAGGCCGCGATCCGCGGTAAGGTCGATCACCTCCGCGGTCTGAAGGAGAACGTCATCATCGGTAAGCTCATCCCCGCCGGTACCGGTATGTCCTGCTATAAGGAGATCACCGTCGAGGAGACCGCCAAGCTGGAGGCCGCCGAGGAGAGCGACGAGTCCGCTTCCTGATCCATGAGTGTGACGAAATTCACCTCCGTGGATTGAGCAGTTTTCACAAAATTTCCCGCCCCTGTGATCCACGGGGGCGGGTCGTTTGCCCTTTAAAACCCCGATTTTTGGGTTTTTCGGGGCTCTTTTCGTGTGAAATTTCACAGGAAAAGCCCCACCGCGATTAGGGAAATTGTATAATAGGGAAAAATTTTTCGGCTTGCGAATGTCTTCTTGACAAACGGAAAACCTTATGATATAATAAATCTGTTCGCGCGTATACCCGAAGTGTGTCCAAACGCGAATTTCAGGCAGTCCCGCGGGTTTCCGAAAGGAAAAACGCGTCTGTATATACACACAAAAATTCACGAAGAAGGAGGAAATGAAGCATGCCAACCTTTAACCAGCTTGTGAGACAGGGCCGTAACGCCCGCGTGTACAAGTCCAAGTCGCCTGTTCTCCAGAAGGGCTACAACAGCCTGGAAGGTAAGACCACCGACCAGTCCTCTCCTCAGAAGAGAGGTGTCTGCACCAAGGTTTCCACCACCACGCCCAAGAAGCCTAACTCCGCGCTCCGTAAGATCGCAAGAGTTCGTCTGACCAACGGCATGGAAGTCACCACCTACATCCCCGGTATCGGCCACAGCCTTCAGGAGCACTCTGTTGTCCTGATCCGTGGCGGCCGTGTACGTGACCTCCCCGGTGTGCGTTACCACATCGTCCGCGGTACCCTGGATGCACAGGGCGTCGCAAACCGCCTGCAGAGCCGTTCCAAGTACGGCGCAAAGCGTCCTAAGGCCGCTAAGAAGTAATTAGCAGATAGGACTTGCGGGGAAAGACCCGCCGCCGCTCGCGGCGTAAAAGCGAGTGTCCGCAATAGGACAGAGGGAGACGAGAGAGCAGTTTCATTCAAATCACACTCCGTGTGAGCGTTTCCTCGTGAATTTCTGTGTGTGTGTACGGAAGATTGCGAGAACCCACCCGGTACGTGGACAAGAGAAGAATGCTTTTGAGTACCTATGATTTCATGTAATACTAATGAAGGAGGGAAGTTACAGTGCCGAGAAGAGGTTCTATATCCAAGAGAGATGTATTGCCGGATCCTTTGTACAATTCCAAGCTGGTCACCAAGCTTGTGAACAACGTTATGTACGACGGCAAGAAGGGCGTGGCTCAGACCATCGTGTACGATGCGTTCAAGATGATCGAAGAGAAGCTGGGTCAGAATGCCCTTGAAGTTTTCCAGGCCGCGCTTGACAACATCAAGCCCGAGCTGGAGGTTAAGGCTCGCCGCGTGGGTGGTTCCACCTACCAGGTGCCTATGGAGGTCCGCCCTGAGCGCCAGCAGACCCTGGCTCTCCGTTGGCTGATCAACTATTCCAGAAACCGTTCCGAGAGAACCATGGCTGAGAGACTGGCGGGCGAGATCATGGACGCCAAGAACAGCATGGGCGGCGCCTTCAAGAAGAAGGAAGAGACTCACCGTATGGCCGAGGCCAACAAGGCTTTCGCCCATTACCGTTATTGATTTTCGGGCTATCGCTTGAAAGTCTAGCGCATAAAAGCAAGGAGAAAATCAATGGCAAGAGAGTATTCGCTTGAGCATACTCGGAATATCGGCATCATGGCTCACATCGATGCCGGTAAGACCACTACGACCGAGCGTATCCTGTTCTACACCGGTAAGACCCATAAGCTGGGCGAGACCCACGAGGGTGGCGCCACCATGGACTGGATGGAGCAGGAGCAGGAGAGAGGTATCACCATTACCTCCGCGGCTACCACCTGTTACTGGAACGATAACCGCATCAATATCATCGACACCCCCGGCCACGTGGACTTCACCGTTGAGGTGGAGCGTTCCCTGCGCGTCCTGGACGGTTCTGTGACCGTCTTCTGCGCTAAGGGCGGTGTTGAGCCCCAGTCTGAGACCGTTTGGCGTCAGGCTGATAAGTATCGCGTGCCCCGTATGGCTTACGTCAACAAGATGGACATCACGGGCGCCGACTTCTATCATGTTCTGGACATGATGAGAGACAGACTCCACGCAAATCCCGTGCCCCTGCAGCTGCCCATCGGTAAGGAGATGACCTTCCGCGGTATCATCGACCTGCTGAACATGGAGGCTGACGTCTACTACGACGAGCTGGGTAAGGACGTCCGCATTGAGCCTATCCCCGAGGACATGGTTGAGCTGGCTGAGCAGTACCGCGCCGAGCTGGTGGAGGCTGTCGCTTCTACCGACGAGGAGCTGATGGAGAAGTACCTCTGCGACGAGGAGCTGACCATCGAGGAGCTCAAGGGCGCTATCCGCCGCGCAACCATCAACAACGAGATCGTTCCCGTCGTTTGCGGTTCCTCTTACCGCAACAAGGGCGTGCAGAAGATGCTGGACGCCGTCGTCGACTATATGCCCTCTCCTCTGGACATCCCCGCTATCAAGGGTGTGAACCCCGATACCGGTGACGAGGACGAGCGCCCTGCTTCCGATGACGCTCCCTTCTCCGCTCTGGCGTTCAAGATCATGACCGATCCCTTCGTGGGTAAGCTCTGCTACTTCAGAGTCTACTCCGGTATGATCAATGCCGGCGAGACCGTCTACAACTCCACCAGAGGTAAGCGCGAGCGTCTGGGTCGTATCCTCATGATGCACGCAAACACCCGTCAGGATATCGATGCCTGCTACACCGGTGACATCGCTGCCGCTATCGGCGTGAAGAACACCACCACGGGTGATACCTTCTGCGACGAGAAGAACCCCATCATCCTCGAGTCTATGGAGTTCCCCGAGCCCGTTATCCGCGTGGCTATTGAGCCCAAGACCCGCGCCGGCCAGGAGAAGATGGGCATCGCCCTCGCCAAGCTGGCTGAGGAGGATCCTACCTTCCGTGCCTACACCGACGATGAGACCGGTCAGACCATCATCGCAGGTATGGGTGAGCTTCACCTGGACATCATCGTTGAGCGTCTGCTCCGCGAGTTCAAGGTGGAGGCAAACATCGGTAAGCCTCAGGTTGCCTACAAGGAGACCATCCGCAAGGCAGTCGATCAGGATACCAAGTACAAGCGTCAGTCCGGTGGTTCCGGTCAGTACGGTCACGTTAAGATCACCATCGAGCCCAACGAGCCCGGTAAGGGTTACGAGTTCGTCAACGCTGTGGTGGGCGGTGCAATTCCCAAGGAGTACATCCCCGCTGTTGACAACGGTATCCAGGGCGCTATGCAGACCGGTGTTCTGGCAGGCTACAACGTCGTTGACGTGAAGGTCACCCTGAACGACGGTTCTTACCACGACGTCGCCTCGTCCGCGATGGCGTTCCTGATCGCCGGCTCCATGGCCTTCAAGGAGGCTATGAGAAAGGCCGATCCCGTCCTCACCGAGCCTATGATGAAGGTCGTTACCATCGTCCCTGAGGAGTACATGGGCGACGTCATCGGTGACTTCAACTCCCGCCGCGGCCAGATCCAGTCCATGGAGGCCGGTAACGGTGGTATCGAGGAGATCACGGCCTACGTGCCCCTCTCCTGCATGTTCGGCTACGCGACCGACCTGCGTTCCAAGACCCAGGGTCGCGGCCTCTACTCCATGGAGCCCAGCCACTTCGCAGAAGTGCCCAAGAGCATCCAGGAGGAAATCGTTAAGGCTCGCGGTAAGAACAACTGACCCGCATCCTTATAGTCCGCGCTGCCCCATGACAGGCGGCGCGGTCACCAAACAAAAAACTTTTTAAAATTTTATTTTATGGAGGAAGTTTACAATGGCAAAGGCTACATTCGAGCGCACCAAGCCCCACGTTAACATTGGTACCATCGGTCACGTCGACCACGGTAAGACCACTCTGACCGCTGCTATCACCAAGACCCTGTCTCTGGGCAACGGCAATGTCGAGGCTATGGCTTACGACCAGATCGACAACGCTCCCGAGGAGAAGGCTCGTGGTATCACGATCAACACCCGTCACGTTGAGTACGAGACCGAGAACCGTCACTACGCTCACGTCGACTGCCCCGGCCACGCCGACTACGTTAAGAACATGATCACCGGTGCTGCCCAGATGGACGGCGCTATCCTGGTCGTTGCAGGTACTGATGGCCCTCTCGCCCAGACCCGTGAGCACGTTCTGCTGGCTCGTCAGGTTGGCGTTCCCGCAATCGTTGTCTTCATGAACAAGACCGACCTCGTCGACGACGAGGAGCTGCTGGATCTCGTCGAGATGGAGGTCCGTGACCTGCTGTCCGAGTACGATTTCCCCGGCGACGACATTCCGATCGTTCGCGGTTCCGCTCGTGAGGCTCTGACCTCCGACTCCAACGATCCTTCTTCTCCCGAGTACGCTCCTATTCTCGAGCTGATGGCTGAGGTTGACTCTTACATTCCTACTCCCGAGCGTAAGGCTGACCTGCCCTTCCTGATGCCCGTCGAGGACGTCTTCTCCATCTCCGGCCGTGGTACCGTTGCTACCGGTCGTGTGGAGAGAGGTACTCTGAAGGTCAACGACACTGTCGAGATCGTCGGTCTGGTCGACGAGAAGGAGACCACCGTCGTTACCGGTGTCGAGATGTTCCACAAGCTGCTGCCTCAGGCTGAGGCCGGTGACAACATCGGTGCTCTGCTCCGTGGTATCGCTAAGGACGGCATCCGCCGCGGCCAGGTTCTGGCTAAGCCCGGTTCCGTCAACCCCCACACCAACTTCAAGGGCAACGTGTACGTTCTGTCCGAGAAGGAGGGTGGTCGTCAGAAGCCCTTCTTCGCTGGCTACCGTCCTCAGTTCTACTTCAGAACTACCGACGTGACCGGTGTCATCTCTCTGCCTGAGGGTGTCGAGATGTGCCGCCCCGGCGATAACGTTGAGATGACTGTCGAGCTGATCGCCCCCATCGCTTGCGAGAAGGGTCTCCGCTTCGCTATCCGTGAGGGTGGCCGTACCGTCGGTTCCGGCGTCGTTTCCGAGATCATCAAGTAATTAACCCTTTCAGGGAAAATTCGCCCCGCAGCAACGTAGCAATGCTCGCATTGCCCGCGCATTGCTGCGGGGTCTTCATATTCTATTACTACATTCTAATACATCTTTGAGAATTGGTGAAATTCCATACCGGTGGTTATAGCCCACAAACACACCGCCTAAGACGGCAGGTGTGCCTGGCAGGTGTGATTCCTGCGCCGACGGTCGAACTCAGCAGAGCTGAGTTCAGAAAGTTTTCTCCGCTTCGCTACGCAAACTTTCGCCGCGGAGATTTTTGAGTGAGGAAACTTCCGCGTTCTCCGTTCAAATGTTGATTTTTATCTTCATGAACATCGAAAGAGAACGCGCTACAGTCCGGATGGGAAAGGATAACATTTTTATGTCTGCTCACAAAAAGAACCGCGTGCGTCTGCGCGCTCTTGTTTTGATGGCGGTCTTTGCCGCGCTGGCCTACGCCGCTATGTTCGTCTTCCGCTTCAACGTCACCTTCCTGACCTTTGATCTGAAGGATTCCATTATTACCCTGTCGGGTCTTCTGTTGGGCCCCGTTGCCGCTGCCGTCGGCTCGCTTCTGGTGGCTACCCTGGAATTCATCACCATCGGGGACACAGGCTGGTACGGCTTTCTCATGAATTTCGCGTCCTCCGTCACGTTTTCGGTGGTGTGTGCTGTGATGTACCGCCGCAATAAGAAGCTCTCGGGGGCGATTTTGTCCCTGGCTTCGGGCGTGGTCGCCCTGGTGGCCGTTATGCTGACTCTGAATCTGGTGGTGACCCCCTTCTACATGGGTGCCCCCCGTTCCGCCGTCATCGACATGATCCCCACCCTGCTCCTGCCCTTCAACCTCATCAAGGCCCTGGTCAACGCCACCCTGGTGCTGATCCTCTACAAGCCTGTCCGCCGCGCCATGCAAGCGGCCAACCTTCTGCCGAGAGCCGTCTCGGGTGAAGGGGACTCTGCCGATCCCGCTGAAAAGAAAAAGCAGGCTCGCAGGAGCCTCTGGATCACCTTGGGCGGTCTGGTCTTCATGGCCGTCGTCATTTTCCTGTTCGTCACCCTGCTCCACGGTAGCTTCTCCTGGGTAGGCGACTTCACTTGGTTTGAAAATCTCACCGATCTGTTCGGTGCTTCCCAATAAAGAAAGGTTTTTCTATGAAAGAAGCTATTATGCTCTTTTTCGAGGAGGCTGTCGGCCAAGAGCTGTCGGTCATCCTCTGCTCCATGATCCCCATCATCGAGCTGCGAGGCGCCATCCCTGTGGGCTGGTTCATCTTCGATATGCCTTGGTGGCAGAGCTTTCTGTTCGCTGTCATTGGTAATATGATCCCCGTCCCCTTCATCCTCCTCTTCATCCGCAAGGTGCTGGACTGGATGGAGCATTGTCGGGTGGGGTTCTTCAATAAGATTGCAGGCTGGCTCCGCCGCAAGGCCGATAAGAACGTGGACAAGATCACTAAGTACGGCTTCTGGGGTGTCTGCTTTTTCATCGCTATCCCACTGCCTGTTACGGGCGCGTGGACAGGCTCTCTGGTAGCCGCCACCATCAAAATGAACTTCTGGAAGGCGCTTCTTTCCGCCCTTCTGGGTGTTCTCATCGCCGGTGTGATCGTGACTCTGATTTGTCTGGGCATCAGCAGTGGTGTCACTTGGCTTGAATGGCTGATCTGAACGTAATGGAGGTTTTTTATATGACGACCAAACGCATTCTGTCCCTTCTTCTGGCTCTCCTTATGGCTGTGAGCCTGCTGCTCACCGTTGTTTCCTGCGGTGAGTCCACCGAGGATCCCGCCGATCAAGGCGGCAGTACCGAGGCGGGAAGCCAGTCCGAGACCGAGACTGCCTCCCCCTACGATCTGCTGGACAAGGAATCCTTCGACCGTGAATTCTCCGTCCTCGTCCGCGATGACTGCGTGGATGACTTCGTCGTCGAGGGCATGAAGGGCGACATCCTGGGCGATTCTCTCTACGAGCGCAATACTGTGGTTGCCGAGGATTTTGGCGTGGAATTCGTCTTCAACTACCAGGGCAATTCCTACAGCGCGGTCAACGAGGCCGTCAAGCAGCAGGTCAACGGCGGTCTGGATGACTACGACAGCTACATTGGCCACAAGTATTCCTTCACCAACCTGGCCATGAGCAACTACCTCTACGACATGGGCAAGATCGCCTCCATGGATCTGACCGGTGCCTGGTGGGATCAGGGCTGCTATGAGAACCTCACCGTGGGCGGTCACACCTACGTCATGACGGGTGATATCCTCCCCGATTCCTCCATGCGTATCTCCTCCTGCATGGTCTTCAACAAGGATCTCATGGTGGAGCTGAACAAGTCGGTGGACGAGCTGAACGCCACCGCCCAGAACGGCGGCTTTACCCTGGACGTGCTGAACACCTACTGCAAGGACGTGACCCTGGATCTCAACGGTGACAGCAAGTTCAATTACATGGATGACCGCTACTGCCTTACGGGCTGGAAGATGGCCGCTCCCTACGCGCTGTTCTACGGCGCGGGCGGTATGTTCGTCACCATCGAGGACGGTACCCCCGAGGTCACCTACACCGACGAGAAGGTCACGGGCATCTATGAGAAGCTCTACCGCCTCATGGTGGACGGGAACGCCTACCACGTCACCAACGAGAGCCTCTACGACACCATGTTCGACGTCTTCACCGAGGGCCGCGCCCTGTTCTCCACCATGACCCTCCGCCTCATCTCCCAGTACCTGTCCGAGATGGAGGACGCCTACGGGATCCTTCCCGAGCCCAAGTACGACACCTACCAGGAGGAGTACCTCTCCTTCGTCAACGGCTCCACCTCCCTGGTCATGATCGCCAAGACCGAGGCTGACCCCGAGTTCGTGGGTACCGTCATGGAGGCCATGGCAACCTACAACTACACCCATGTCACCCCCAATATGTTCCAGGTGGTCACCAAGCTCCAGGCCGCCCAGGATCCCCAGTCCGCCGCTATGGTGGATCTCATCATCCGCAATCGCGTCTTCGACCTGGGCTACTTCGCTGACCTGGGCGTCACCAACCTGGTGCGCGACAGCCTGATCTCGGAGCGTCTGGAGATCGCCTCCAGCCTCCAGTCGGGTCGCAAGGCCGCCGAGCGCGCCCTGACCAAGCTTCTCGCCAATATGGAGAAGTTTGACTGATCGAATCCCCAAATACATCTTTAGGAGGATGAAATGAAATACTTGACAATGAAAAGAAGCCTGTCCCTTCTGATGGCCCTGGTCATGGTACTGGGCACCCTCTTCCTGGCCGTTTCCTGCGGTACCGGTGAGGAGGATCCTTCCAAGGATACCGTGGATCAGACCACCGGCGAGGCCGAGACCGATAAGCCCCTGGCCTATGACACGGTGGAGAAGAAGCAGTTTGACCGCGAGTTCAACATTATGACCCGTGACGACATCGCTGAGGACTTTGAAATTGAGGATCTGAAGGGTGATCTACTGGACGATATGCTCTACGAGCGGAACGCCAAGGTCGCCACCGACTTCGATATTGAGTTTAGCTACTACAAGCTGCCCTACGCCGAGGTCAACAGCACCATGAATACCCAGGCTACCAGCGGCACCGACGACTACGATATGTACGTCGGCCACAAGTATTCCTTCGGTACCTGCGCCCAGAACAATTACTGCTACAACCTGGGGGAGATCGAGGCCATGGATCTGACCCAGCCCTGGTGGGATCAGAACTGCTATGCCAACATGACGGTCAACGGCCGTACCTACATGATCACGGGCGATATCTTCCCCTCCTCCATGCTGACCTCCTCCTGCCTGGTGTTCAACCGCAAGATGGTCAAGGAGATGGGTAAGTCGGACACCGCCCTGTTCGAGATGGCCCGTAACGGCGACTGGACCATGGATGCCATGTATGACTACTGCAAGGACGTGTCCTTCGACCTCAACGGTGACGGCAACATGAGCTACACCGACGACCGCTACTGCCTGACCTCCTGGATGATGGACGTGCCCTTCAGCATGTACTATGCCTGCAACGAGAGCTTCGTGACCATCGTGGACGGTACTCCCGAGATGACCTACTCCACCGAGAAGGTGGTCAACATCTACGAGAAGATCTACAAGATCATCGTGGAGCAGAACTCCTACTTCGTCACCGATCTGAATCAGTATGCCACCACCTACGAGCCCTTCGTGGGCGGCCGCGCCATGTTCTGCGACGTGACCCTGTCCAAGATTACCACCTTCATCTCCGAGATGGACGATCCCTACGGCATCCTGCCCATGCCCAAGTACGACACCAATCAGGCCGAGTATATGTCCTTCGTGAACGGCTCCTCCGCCATGGTCATGGTAGCCAAGACCGAGGCCGATATCGACTTCGTGGGTACCATCATCGAGGCTATGGCCACCTTCAACTACGACAACGTGACCCCCCAGCTCTTTGAGGTCTCCACCAAGCTCCAGGCCGCTCAGGATCCCGATTCCTCCGCCATGGTGGACTACATCGTCCGTAACCGTATCTTCGACCTGGCCTACTTCGCGGACTTCGACATCTCCAACGTGGTGCTCAATGCCCTCAAGGAGAAATCCGAGAGCATTGCCTCCAAGATGACCGCCGCCGCCCGTAGCTCCAAGAACAAGCTGAACCGCCTGGTCGCCCAGTTCGAGAAGCACGAGTAAGCCCCCTAACGGCACTCACTATGCAAACCGACCATCCTCCGCCCTTTGGGCGGAGGATTTTTTGGTGTGTTTTTTCGTCGCGGATCGTAAAAAAACTCTTGACAGAATAAGCGTTTTCCTGTATAATTAAAGAAGCGAAATGCGCTTATCAAGAGTGACGGAGGGACAGGCCCTGCGAAGTCACGACAACCTGCCCCGCGCGGTAAGGTGCCAATACCTGCTTTGATGAGAGTCAGACAAAGAAAACGCCCGCTGTCTCTCCTCGGCAGGGGCGTTTTTCGTCGCTTTTTACTCGTTTGTAATCAAATCGAAAGGACATAGAATCATGATCAACGACAACCGCAAAGTTCTGTTTACCAGCGAATCCGTGACCGAGGGTCACCCCGATAAGATCTCCGACAAGATCTCCGATGCCATTCTGGACGAGCTGCTCCGCCAGGATCCCATGTCCCGCGTCGCCTGCGAGACCTTCTGCACCACCGGTCTTGTTGCCATCATGGGTGAGATCACCACCAAGGCCACCGTGGACTTCCAGAAGATCGTCCGCGAGACCGTCCGCGAGATCGGCTACACCCGTGCCAAGTACGGCTTTGACTGCGACTCCTGCGCCGTCATCTCCTCCATCCACGAGCAGTCCCCCGATATCGCCATGGGCGTGGACAAGTCTCTGGAGGCCAAGAACGGCGAGTCCGACGGCCTGGACACCGGCGCGGGCGACCAGGGTCTCATGTTCGGCTACGCCTGCAACGAGACTCCCGAGCTCATGCCCCTGCCCATCTCCCTGTCCCACGAGCTGGCCAAGCGTCTGACCGCCGTCCGCAAGAGCGGCGAGCTGGACTACCTCCGTCCCGACGGTAAGACCCAGGTCACCGTGGAGTACGTGAACGGCAAGCCCACCCGTGTGGACACCGTGGTAGTCTCCACCCAGCACTCCGCCGAGGTCTCCCTGGAGACCATCCGCGAGGACATGATCGAGAAGGTCATCCGTCCCATCGTCCCTGCCGCCCTGCTGGACGAGAACACCAAGTTCTTCGTCAACCCCACCGGCCGCTTCGTCATCGGCGGCCCTGCCGGTGATACCGGTTTGACCGGCCGCAAGATCATCGTGGACACCTACGGCGGATACGCCCGTCACGGCGGCGGCGCCTTCTCGGGTAAGGATCCCACCAAGGTGGATCGCTCCGCCTCCTATGCCGCCCGCTACATCGCCAAGAACGTGGTGGCCGCCGGTCTGGCCGACCATTGCGAGGTGCAGGTCGCGTACGCCATCGGCGTGGCCAAGCCCGTCTCGGTGCTGGTGGACACCTTCGGCACCGCCAAGGTCTCCGAGGCTGCCATCCAGGAGGCCGTGCTGAAGCACGTGGATCTCCGTCCCGCCGCCATCATCCAGAAGTTCGACCTCCGCCGTCCCATCTACTGCGATCTGGCCGCCTACGGCCACATGGGCCGCGAGGATCTGAACGCTCCCTGGGAGAAGACCGACCTGGCCGAGACCCTCAAGGCAGAGCTGCTGTAATCATCGTATCACCAAGGGACGGTACCGTTTCGGCACCGTCCCTGTGGCTCTTTAGCGATATAGGCAAATTGCAGTTTATGAGGAACGAGGGGCTCTGCCCCTGCCCCCCGCATAAGGGACTTTTGAAAAAGTCCCTTATGAATCCCCAAAACTTTCAAAAAGCATAGATATGCCAAGAGAAATGATAGCGGGTAGCATAGAGGAAACCCCCATGGGGCCCCTTCC
>JBGVRH010000060.1:0-23914 GCA_045128275.1 Eubacteriales bacterium
TTAGCGGTTAGCTGTATTGGTCTTTATACCTCATCGGTGAAAACCGATCGAGGAGCTTGCATTCCTCCTTAGCTCAGTCGGTAGAGCACCTGACTGTTAATCAGGGAGTCGTTGGTTCAAGTCCAACAGGGGGAGCCAAAAGCCATTCAAGTCTATATGCACCTTTAGCTCAGTTGGTAGAGCAACTGACTCTTAATCAGTGGGTCCCGGGTTCGAATCCCTGAAGGTGCACCACAAGACTTGAATGGCTTTTCTGTATTTTCCGGCTCATGAGACTCTTAATCAGAGGGGATGCTGGCGTGGGGTTCAAGTCCAACAGGGGGAGCCAAAACGAAAAAGGTCACGCAACGCGTGACCTTTTTCGTTTTGATCTTTCACCTGCCATACACAATCTTGACGAAATACAACGGATATGGTATAATACATATAATGAATTGTGAAGGGTGGTGAGCAATATCGGATATTTAGGTACACATTCCATGTTTGATTATCTGGAAGCTTCCGCAAGATGCGAGGAACTGGAGCTCCCAAAGGGAGAATTTGTTGCAACATATTGCAAGAGCTATAAAAAACTGATGGCGATTATGAGTGGGATCGCGATCTCAATTGGGGGTGCACTCATGTTCTTTTGGGATGTCGCTATTTTATTTCTTTTGCTGGGACTCTGCCTGCTTTCGCTTCTGCCAACGTTTTTTTCCTACAAATGCTTGATCAACAAAGAACTGATGGAGGAAGAATATTTCATATTGTTTTTCAAAAAGAAGAAGATCATCTATTGGCGTGATGTGAAATATAAAAAAGTAAAAATGGGCCGAAGCAACAAATCAATCACTTTATACGGTGCAAACAAAAAGCGTCTGATCTCATTTGACGAGCTTATTGTGGGATTTGAGCGTGTGAACAAATTGACGAAGCGAATCGGGATCAGGAAATTTTGAAATGTAAATGTAGATTTGAACCTGTGACTTGTGATGTGGAAAATACAAGGAAGATATATGAGATTTGATACAGAGAAAACAGTAATCAAAGAGGACGGACTCAAAATCGAATACGGCCTCATACACGGAAACAACCGCGGTTGTCACCGTGTCGTGATCATCAAAGCCGGTGCCGGCGGCTCCTGTATCGGTTATGAAGAGAATTATCTGAAAATCGCGCGCAGGCTCCACGACACCTACGGCTGTACGGTGCTCTGCCTGTCCAATTACGCCTCGGATTCCTTTGAGCGCGGGGACGTTGCGGTGATCCGTGAGCTTCTGGCGGGTATGGGCGGGGAGATCCAACTCTACTACGTCGGCAACTCCAACGGATCCACCCAAGGCCTGCTGGACGCGACCCAATATTTTGATTTCCGACGCATGGTGCTGGTCAATATGCCCCTCATGATGAACTTCCACAAGATCAAGGAGGCCTTGACCCGCGCCGACACCGAGATCCGATTCGTGTACGGAGAGAAGGACCCGTCCATCTCCTACGTCCCCTTTTTGCGGAACGCGAGTCAGAAGGAGGGGAATCTCGCGCGGGTGGAGATCGTGACGGTGAAGGGCGCGGATCACAATTTCGCGGGGATGACGGATGCCTTCCTGGAGCTTTGCGCGGGTGTGGTCGGGGATCGGACGGTGGAAACGGATGTCCACAAATCATCATGAGCATACTATTTGAAAGGAGGGCCATTGCCATGACAGAGCAATACCATGTGATCTCCTATAGGATCAAAAAGACCGTAAAGCCCGTCGAGGTTCTGGATGCTCTGGAGACTCTTTTGGATCGGTATTCGATGGGGTACGGTGACTGCCTTTTTCGCGTGGAGGTCATTCTTTGTGAGTTTGAGCACGAGGGCAAGACGCACACGAACCGCAACCGAAACGCCATTCAAGCTCTTCTGAAGCAACATCCCGAGTTGGAGGCTTTCCATCATTGTAGCCATACCGAAACAGAAGGAAGTATTGTGATCGGAAGTGAATCGATGAGAAATTTTTCTCCCTGTGATGGGACTTGGGAGGGGATGATCCCCTATGACCTGATCCGCGATACGGTTCGGCAGGTGCCGAGACCCTACGATGTGAATGAGATGACGCTTGTCTATCACGGGATCGGCGGGAAAGGAACGAACAGCCCTCGCGGAAGAATGGAGAGGTCAAGTGACGGTGAAAGATCTGTCGGGAACTACATCTGGTATGAACGCGCCCATCATGGGGATGAAAAGCATTCGTATATATACTTTTCCATGGAGTCGGAAAAGATGGATACCATGCGGCGGCTTTTCTTTGATTTTGCGGAGATCATACCCGGTACGTATGAGGGGACGGAATGCTTGAACTGATCCCTCGGTAGGGGGCGAGGGAACTGCTTGTGCCCCCAATCGCGTGAAAACACCGCCCCCGTGGCGGTGTTTTTTGTATTCGCGGTGTTTCTCGCCGCAAAATTTCTCCATTCCCCTTGCAATCTCCCCCCATCTGTTGTATAATAGAGCCATCAACCACTCGGAGGTGTCCCATGGAATCCTACATCAATATTGACCCCAATATGGTCGTCCGTTCCAAGATCGAGAACGTGGACGTGAATTGGTACGACGTCCGTCAGGCTCCCTTCTCCATCCACGGCCTGTATGAGCCTCTGACAGAGCCTTACTTCCGCCGTGTGCCCGCCGAGGTGGCCGACGCGACCAGCGAGGGCGTGGGACTTTTGGCCCAGGAATCCGCGGGCGGACGTGTGCGGTTCTCCACCGACTCGGCCTACGTGGCCATCCGCGCCAAATTCCGCGTGGTGGGGCGGTCGCCTCACCTGACCCTTCTGTCCTCCTCGGGCTTCGACCTGTATGAGGACGGTGAGTTTGGCAGCCGATTCATCCGTGAGTTCCGTATGCCCTACGACATGACCGACACCTACGAGGCCGTCCTCGGGGTGGATGTGAAGGCGGGAACCATGCGCTCCTTCACCATCAATTTCCCCGTTCACGCCGTGGTGGAGAAGCTGGAGGTGGGTCTGCATCCCGATGCCAAGCTGGGGGCGGCGAGACCCTACCGCGACATCCTCCCCATCGCCTTCTACGGCTCCTCCATCGTCCACGGCACCGCCGTAGGGCGACCCGGGCTGATCTACCCCGCCATCATTTCCCGGGATCTGAATATGGACTTCTACGATATCGGCTTTTCGGGTCAGGCCAAGGGGGAGGCGGTGCTGGCCGAGTGGATGGCGACCCTGCCCATGAGCGTGTTCGTCTGCGATTACGACTACAACGCGCCCACCCCCGCCCATCTGGAGGCCACCCATTACCCCCTCTACGAGATCATCCGCGAGAAGAACCCCGACCTCCCCTACCTCATGGTCACTCGTCCCAACTTCTGGACACAGCCCTGCAGTGAGGACGATATCTTCCGCCGCCGTGAGGTGGTCATGGCCTCCTACCTGAAGGCGCGGCAGAACGGGGACAAGAACGTCTACTTCGTGGACGGCCTCAGCTTTGGTATGACCTCCCACACCTACGATCTGTCTATGGACAGCATCCACCCCAACGACGCGGGATTTTTGCGCATGGCGGATTGCATCGGGCTGGTTATCAAGCATATTCTGGTCAAGGGCTGAAAATAGCCTAACAACATGAAAAAAGCGGTCAACCCTGCCAAACGGTATGGGGCGGCCGCTTTTTTGATGGATCATTTGAGTTTGGGCGGAGTATTCAAGCTCGAAGGGCGCCGTTCTCCTCCGTTGCGCCCATCGGGCGCACATCATTTGCCCCAACGGGGCAACATCATTTCACCGCGGTTTTTCGCGGTGAACATCATTGCGGCAACAACGCACATCGTTTGGGGATCGTCGGAACGATGATCCTCAACGAACTTCCTCAAACCCTCTCGCACCGTCCAACCTGGGCATCGGGATCCACCTCGCACTCCTCGCTGTACTGCACCAGGTCGATCTCGCATCCCGCGCCGATGGCCACCACGCGGCCTACCACGGTGGGGACTTTTACACATTCCAGAGCGACGACATCGCCCTCCACCAGCTCGCTGACCGTGAGATCCGAGCCGCCGCCGTTCACCAAACGGGAGAAGAGGGGGAGCCGCCGTTTTTTGGGCTTTTCGCTTTTGCGGAGATATACGCGGATCTCCCCGCCACCGATGGAACCCACTCGACTGTGGGCGCGGCCGTCCATGGAAATATCCACCGTCTCAGCGTTGAGAAGTCCGCCGCAGTCAATAGCACCTGCGGCGCGGAATTCCTCGGCTTCAATGCCCTTTTCCACCCGCAGAAGCCCCGAGGAATGGACGGCGCCGCTCTTGATCTCCCCGCCCACCTTGACCGAGCCCGACACGCGGATGGTCTCCTTGACGGTGAGATCCCCGCCGATATGGGCGGAGCCGCTGACCGAAAGGGAAGCAGCCGTGACACCTTCGTCCATATGAGCCGAGCCCGACACGCGGACGTCCTCGGTACACGTCAGCGAGCCCGCGCAATGGGCAGAGCCTGCCACCGAAAAGGCGGTACAGCGGATGTTGCCGTCCAGTCTGCCGCTGCCGCTGACCGAAATTTTATCGTTGTATTCACCTGCGGGGATATGCCCGCTACCCGAAATATGCATAGTCTCCTCCTTATTTTTGCTTGGACAAAAGCTCGCGGATCACCGCCAAAAGGTCGGTGGTCTCGCCGTTCCCGTCCACGAGATGTGCTTCACGAATATCCTTCATGCGGAAGGATTTTTCACCGAATTCGGTCTGCAGGATGAGGAACTCATCCTTTTGCGCCTCCCCCGACAGCTCCTGCGCCAGCTCGTCCAGGAGCACGTCCTCCTTCTTCCCCAGGATGAGCTCCACCCGCTCTCGGATGAGGGCCTCGGGAAAGAAGGTCTCCTGCCCCGTGACCGTGGCCTTCTTGATGAACCACTCGTCGGGGATGAGTCCCTTGCGCTTCCAGCGGTACAGCGCGCCGTAGGATATACCGTAGCGGGTGAGCAGGTCTTTTTTGGATATGAGTTTTTCGTCGCCCACGGGAAACCTCCTTTCGTAACATTGTTACGGTGATAGTATAGCATAACATTGTTACGTTGCCAAGAGGGAGAAGGAAAGTTTTCGGAGAAATTTTCAAATTTGGGTTTATCGAATAGTTTGAACCGATATATAACCGTTTGTGTGACCCCGAGCTTGCTCGGAGCTCATCACGTCACGCCCTACGGGCGTGCCACCTTCCCCCAAGGGAAGGCAAGGACGAGGAAAAGGGTAGTTTTTCCATGTCTCAAAATGCTATTCTCGCTTATGGAATCAACAATACGTGGACTTCCCTCATACTCTTGCCTTCCCCTGGGGGAAGGTGGCACGCCAAAGGCGTGACGGATGAGGGTTACACGTCCCCATTCCGCTTGGTTCCGTCAGCACGATAAACTGCAATTTGAAATCCTATCCTTGACAACCCTCCCGTTTTGTGCTATACTGAACCCATCAACAATCCACCACCAAGGAGGCCTCCATGAACTATCTTCCCTACGTCAACATCCAAATGGGCACCAAGTCCATCCCCCGCCGCTCCTACGGCAATACCCTCCCCTTGACCCAGACTCCCTTCGGCATGGCCTCCTTCTGCATCCAGACCGACGGCGGCTCCAAATGGTTCTACCACCCCGAGCATGAGTACGCCGAGGGCGTGCGCCTGACCCACCAGTTCAGCCCGTGGCTCTGGGATTTCGGGACGGTGCTGATGATCCCCCAGAACGATTGCGTGGGCAACAGCGGGGGCGCGG
The DNA here is from genome assembly GCA_045128275.1 of Eubacteriales bacterium. Lineage (GTDB taxonomy): Bacteria > Bacillota > Clostridia > Oscillospirales > CAG-272 > CAMEON01. The sequence goes on from JBGVRH010000060.1 coordinate 5,735, forward strand.
CCTGGTCGGGTCGCCGTTTGGGAGACACGGTGGAGACCCCCGACTACCTGGCCTTGACCTTCTTGCGGTCGAATTGCCGCTTTGAGCTGACCCCCTCCGAGCGGTGCGCCGCCATCCGCGTGACCTGCGGTGACGACCGCCCCACCTTCCTCTCCTTTCTGCCCACTATGGGGAACTATACCTACCGCTACGATGCCGAGACCAACACCCTCTGCTGCGAGACCGACGGCATTTGGGACGGCCTGGCCGTGAATTTCAAGACCCACATCGTGGTCCGCTTCGGGGAGGGTCAGGTGGACGCTGACCGCACCTATACCGTAGGCGAGGGCGGGAATACCTGCATCCACATTGCCCTCACGGGGAAGGTGCTGGATGCCCGCATGGGTCTGTCCTACATCAGCCCCGAGCTGGCCTTGGTGGCTCTTGACCGCGAGTGCGGTGACAAGACTTTTGAGGCTATCCGTGCCGAGGCCGCCGCCGCGTGGGAGGAGAAGCTCTCCCGCATCGAGATCGAGACCCCCGATTCGGAGCAGATGAAGACCTTCTACTCCTGTATGTACCGCCTGTTCCTGTTCCCCCGCAAGGCCTACGAGCTGGACGGCGACGGCGCACCCATTCACTACTGCCCCGCCGACGGGCAGGTGCGCCCGGGCGTGCGCTACATCGACAACTGCTTCTGGGACACCGCCCGCACGGTCTACCCTCTGTTCTCGGTCATAGCCCGGGAGGAGTTCGCCGAGATGCTCACGGGATTTGTCAACGATTACAAGGACAGCGGCTGGCTCCCTCGATGCCTCAACATGGGTGAGGTGGGGTGTATGCCCAGCACCCTCATTGACGGTGTCATCGCCGAGGCGGTGACAAGTGGCATCGGCTCCCGCGAGGTCTGGGAGACGGCGCTGGAGGGCATGCTCCACCACGCCAACCACAATGCCCCCGACCACCGCTACGGCCGCGACGGCGTGGAGGAATACCTCCGCTACGGCTACGTTCCCCGCGACTTCCGCGAGTCGGTGAACCTCACCTCCGACTTCGCCTACGGGGACTGGTGCATCGCCCGCGTGGCCGAGGCCTTGGGGCGGACTGAGCTGGTGGAGGAGTACGATCGCCGCGCCATGAGCTACAAGAATCTCTTCGATCCCGCCACGGGCTTCCTCCGTCCCCGCGACCGCGACGGGAAGATGCCCGAGAACTTCGACCCCTGTGTCTGGGGCGGGGACTACACCGAAGGGTCGGCCTGGCAGAATTCCTTCTTTGTTCCCCACGATCCCGAGGGGTTGGCCGCCCTTCACGGCGGGTCGGAGGCCTTTGTGGCCAAGCTGGATGCCCTTTTTGCCGAGCCTCCCCGCTATCGTGTCATGGGCTACGGCTTCGAGATCCACGAGATGACCGAAATGGCCCTCATCGATTTCGGTCAGATGGCCATCTCCAACCAGCCCTCCTTCCATCTGCCCTACCTCTTCGCCGCCGTGGGGGCGCAGGACAAGACGAACTACTGGGTAGAGCGCCTCGCCCGCGAGACCTTCAAGGCCACATCCGACGGCTTCCCCGGAGACGAGGATACGGGCACCACCTCGGCGTGGTACATCATGGCTACCCTGGGCTTCTATCGGCTTTGTCCGGGTAAGGATGAGTGGATCCAATCCAAGAGACTGGTGAAGTCCGCAAGGATCATGGAGAAGGAGCTTGCGCTTTGACGGGAGGCTGATCACCGCCGTTACGGGTGCTTGTGATGTGGCGGCTTGTAGCCGCCGCTACTGATCCTGCAAGACGAAATGTGACGGTTTTGTGTTCTTTTTTGCGCCGTCATATTGACAGAACTATTTGAATATGTTATAATAAAGTAAAGACTCTGGAAAGGAGGTTTCTATCATGGATAACAGAATTCTGTTCGGCATTATGACCATCATCTTCAATTCCATCGGTGTTCCCTGCTTCATGGCCGGTAAGACCAAGGCCGGTATCCTGCGCATCGTTCTGGGTATCGTCTCCTGCGGCGTGATCGCGACCATCAACGAGATCATGGGCATCATCCAGGGTATTAAGATCCTGTGCATGTCCGACGAGGAGTTTGCCGAGAAGAAGGAGACCCTGTTCATGGGTATCCCCTCCGGTAAGTAATCTTCGGAAAACCTACATCAAAAGCGGCTGCTTCGGCGGCCGTTTTTTTATGGCGCGAAAAGTCCGCGATATAGGCATAATGATGAATTTTTCAAGGGCAGAACAAGTACGAAATGAGACGGCCGAATTCCCTCTTTGACAGGACGGTGACGGTTTTTGCGGCGTTTTGACGAAGTTTGTCGCGTTGTGTGAAAAAGTAAAAAAAGAGTGAACTAAAGGTAAAAAATGGGTGAATTTCAAGGGACGTTGCTTTGACGAAACGGGCATTTATCCTCGGAAACGATTGGGGAAAATTGCCGAAAACAACAGGTCGAAACCTCTTGGATGATGGTCGGAAAAGGCAAGAAAAAGCGGCAATCATATTGACAAATCAACCTGTTTGTGCTATAATGGAGTCCCAATGAAAAATGGGGTATATTACTTAATGTTGCAATATTACGCATGCCCGCCGTGAATCCGGTGTGCTTGCGCGGCAAGGGAGACACTCTCTATGTACAGGCATTTTTTCAAGCGCTTCTTCGATATCGTCCTGTCTCTTTTGGTTCTGGTGATCCTGTCCCCCGTGTTTCTCATCACGGCCATCGCCATCAAGATCGACTCTAAAGGCCCCGTTCTCTTCAAGCAGGAGAGACTGGGCAAGGGCGGGCGTGTGTTCAGGATCTACAAGTTCCGCAGTATGTGCGTAAACGCCGAGCATACGGGTAGCGGCGTATATTCGGGCAAGGGTGACGCCCGCGTGACCCGCGTGGGGCGTATCATCCGCGCTACCAGCATCGACGAGCTGCCCCAGGCCATCAATATGCTCAAGGGCGACATGAGCTTGATCGGCCCCCGCCCGCCCCTTACATACCACCCCTGGCCTATCGAGGAGTACACCGACGAGCAGAGGAAAATGTTCAACGTCCGCCCCGGTATCACGGGCTGGGCACAGATCAACGGCCGCAAGGCGGTAGAGTGGCACGACCGCATCAAGCTCAGCGTCTTCTACGTGGAGCACCTGACCATGTGGCTGGATATCAAGATCTTCTTCCTGACCTTCTTCAAGGTATTTACCAACGCTGACAACGAGAATACCGGCGCCACCGTGACCACCCCCGCCACCGCCGAAAAAGAGGCGGAGACCTCCGTTGAGGAGGATGTGACGGTTACGGAAACGGCCGATCGGTAATCGCGCGGTTCCAAATACAAACGAAATCGGAGGTGCGCCGTGGCACTCAAGCTCATGTATATCACCAATGACCCTGCCGTCGCCCGCATCGCCGAGGCCTCGGGTGTGGATCGCATCTTCATCGACATGGAGTACATCGGGAAGAGCGACCGCCAGGGCGGTATGGATACCGTCCAGAGCCACCATACCCCCGAGGATATCGCCCGTGTCAAGGGGGCGGTCACCAAGGCCAAGCTCATGGTCAGAGTCAACCCCATCCATGAGGCGACCGACCGCTACAGCTCCTCCAAGGAGGAGATCGACGCAGCCATCGAGGCGGGAGCCGATATCCTGATGCTCCCGTACTTCAAGACCCCCGAGGAAGTGGCTGAATTCGTCCGTCTGGTGGACGGGCGGGCCGTCACCCTTCCCCTGGTGGAGACCCCCGAGGCCGCCGAGCGGATCCACGAGATTCTGGCGGTGGAGGGCATCGACGAGATCTATGTGGGACTCAACGACCTGAGCCTTGGCTACGGCATGAAGTTCATGTTCCAGCTCCTGGCGGACGGTACCGTAGAGCGCCTGTGCAACGCCTTCCGTGACAAGGGAATTCCCTATGGCTTCGGTGGGATCGCCTCCCTGGGCAAGGGCCTGCTCCCCGCCGAGTACGTCATTGCCGAGCATTACCGCTTGGGCAGCACCTGTGCCATCCTGTCCCGTAGCTTCTGCGATCTGCGCACGATCAGCTCTGTCGGAGAGCTGGAAGAGCTGTTTTCCCGCGAGATGATCCGCGTCCGTGAGCATGAGGCCTTTTGCTTGGAGCAGGACGGGAGCTTCTTTGCGAATAATGCTGAAAAGATCCGCCGTATCGTGGCGGATATCGTCAAGTAAACGTCCCGGATACCGATCTCACCCCCATCACACCGAAAGGAAGCGCGTATGGTCTTTTTTATCACCGTGCTGCGGGCTTTGGCCGCTTGCCTCATCACCAATTCCCACTATACGGGCATTTACCCCACCGACCTCATCGCCAACGGCGGTCTGATCGGGGATATCCTCTTTTTTGCGGTGTCGGGCTACTGCCTTTATCATATCAAGCTTTCCTTTCCTCGCTGGTATGGCAAACGGCTGTGGCGTGTGTTTCTCCCGGTGTGGCTGGGAACGGCAGTCCTGCTTTTAACAGGCGGATACCACTTTGCCGATATGCCTTGGTACGAATGGTTTTTCTACCCTACCTACTACCACTTCGTCGCCTCCATTATTCTGCTTTATGTCCCTTTCTACATTGTCGTCCGAATCAAGCCCCTGCGGGAACATTTGCTGCTCGTCATGGGCGGGGTCGCCGCCGTCATGCTGGTGGTGTATTTCGCCTTTTACGACCGTTCCTACTATCACATTGACACCGTACGCGAGCCCTTCATCCGTTTCCTGTTCATGGAAAGTATGCTGCTTGGGGCTTACTTCAAGCAAAAGGAAGAGAAATACCGCAACAGCTTTTCCTGGTGGCATGTGGTTGGGACTTTCATCAGTTTCGTAGTGTACTTCGCCTCTAAGCTGGTCTTCTCTCGCTATACCGCCTCCTTTGGGATTCTGGGGGAGCTTCAGATTATCAACCAGGTTCTGATCTTTGTTCTGCTCTACTTCATCTTCCGCCTCTTTGGCGGACTGGATGCTAAGCTATCCCGCCTTCCCGCGGCGATCCGTAAGGTGATCGGCTTCATTGCGGATATGACTCTGGAAATCTACATCGTCCAGTATGTGCTGATCTCGGTGTTGAGACGCTTCGGTCTGATGTTCCCCTTGAACTGGTTGGTCATCACAGCGGCTATTATCCTGGCGGCTTGGATACTGCATTGGGTTTGCAAGCTGATCTACAGGCTGGTAGACCATATCAGTGAAGCCATTTCGGATAAGCGCAAGAGCGCGAGGGGAAGCGTATGAAGCTACTGATCACAGGCGCCCTTCGCATGGAGCCATGGCAGAAGCAGGAGATCGAGGCCTTGGGCCACGAGGTGTTTTTCCTGCAAAACGAAAAGGATCCCCTCCCTATCCCCTGCGACAAGGTGGAGGGTGTCATCTGCAACGGCCTGTTCCTCCATCATCCCATTGAAAAATTCTCCGCCCTCTCCTACGTCCAGCTTACCAGCGCGGGCTACGACCGTATGCCCATGGACTACGCCGCCGAGAAGGGAATCACCGTGTATAACGCCCGCGGGGTGTACAGCATCCCCATGGCGGAGTTCGCTCTTTCCTCGGTGCTCTCGGTCTACAAGCAGGCTGACCATTTCCGCGCTGCCCAAAACGCCCATCGCTGGGACAAGCACCGCGGTCTGCGGGAGCTGTTCGGCAAGCGGGTCTGCATCGTGGGATGCGGCAACGTGGGCACCGAGGTCGCCAAACGCTTCGGGGCTATGGGCTGTGAGATCATTGGCGTGGATGCCTATCCCCGCGAGGACGAGCACTACACCGCCATGCTCCCCGTCGCCGCCTTGGATACCGCTCTCATGACCGCCGACGTGGTGATCCTCACCCTTCCCCTGGTCCCCGATACCCACCACCTGATGGGGCGGGATCAGCTGGCCCTCCTGCCCGAGGGATGCGTGCTGGTCAATATCGCTCGCGGCGGTGTGATGGATACCGAGGCTTTGGTCGAGACATTGGGCGCGCGGACAGATCTGACCGCGATCCTGGACGTCTTTGAGGAGGAGCCGCTACCCGATAACAGCCCCCTGTGGGAGATGGCCAACGCTATCCTCACCCCCCATAACAGCTTTGTGGGAGAAGGGAATTCCCGCCGCCTGTGGCAGGTGATCCTCACCAACCTGCAAAGCCTCTGAACCCGATCATTCCAACGGCCGCGTGCCGAACAAACATACAGAAAGCGATGTATTTATGAGCAATCAGACAAAAACGGTTCTGATCCTGGTGAATAAGCAGACCACCATCGTCAACTTCCGCCTGGAGGTGGTAGCCGCCCTGGTCAAGGAGGGCTATCGCGTCGTCGTCTCGGTTCCCGAAGGGGACCGCCTGGACGAGATCCGCGGTGTGGGTGCCGAGATCCTGGTCACTCCCATGGAGAAGGACAGCACCGACCCCATCAAGGATCTCAAGCTCCTGCGCCGCTACCGCCGCATGATCCGCGAGGTGGGTGCCGACGTGGTGTTGACCTATACCATCAAGCCCAACGTCTACGGCGGTATGGCCGCCGCTTCCCGAGGGGTGCCCTACGTGGCCAACATCACGGGCCTGGGTACCGCCCTGGAGGGCAAGGGCCTCCTGCAAAAGATCGCGGTGATGCTCTACAAGAGAGGCTTCCGCAAGATCTCCAAGGTCTTCTTCCAGAATGCCGAGAACCGCACCTTCTTCGAGGAGAAGAAGATCGCTTTGGGCAAACACGACTCCCTCCCGGGCTCGGGTGTCAACCTGGAGAAGTTCCGCCTGCTGGACTATCCCCCTGAGGATACCGTGGAATTCGCCTTCATCTCCCGCATCCGCAAGGAGAAGGGCATCGAGCAGTATATCGACGCCGCCCGCGCTATCAAGGCCAAGTATCCCAACACCCGCTTCCACGTTTGCGGCTTCGGTGACGACTACTACGAGGCCCGCATGAAGCAGCTCCACGAGGAGGGCGTGATTATCTACCACGGCCTGCTCAATGACGTGCGGGTCATCCAGAAGGATATCCACTGCGTCATCCATCCCACCTACTACCCCGAGGGCATGTCCAACGTGCTCCTGGAGAGCGCCGCCTCGGGACGCCCCATCATCTCCACCGACCGCGCCGGATGCCGCGAGGCCATCGACCACGGCGTCAACGGCTACCTGGTCAGAGAGCAGGACAGCGCCGACCTCATCGAGAAGGTGGAGCAGTTCATGCAGCTGACCTACGAGGAGAAGAAGACCATGGGTCTCAGGGGCCGCGAGAAGGTGCAGAGAGAGTTCGACCGCAACATCGTGGTGGGACGGTATCTGGATACGGTGGCTGAGCTGACAGGCCGCTGATTACACAAGAAAGATCAGGATAAAGATCATGGATTTTTACAAGAAGATATTCAAAAGCAAGGTGCTTCGTTTCAAGATCCTTTCGGCTCTCCGCTTCATCCCGGACAAGCCCATGCTGAAGACCCAGTACCGTATCAAGTGCGGTCGCAAGCTCCATCTGGATAAGCCCGAGCGCTACACCGAGAAGATGCAGTGGTACAAGCTCTACTACCGCGACCCCGTCATGCAGCAGTGCGCCGATAAGTATCAGGTGCGGCAGTACGTGGAGTCCAAGGGTCTGGGAGACATCTTGAACGACCTCTATGCCGTGTACAACTCCCCCGAGGAGATCACCCTGGAGGGACTCCCCAAGGAGTTCGTGCTCAAGCTCAGCAACGGCTCCAGCACCAACCTGCTGGTGGAGGACAAGGACGCCTTGGATCTGGAGGAGGTCAAGCAGAAGTTCCGCCACTTCTACGCCGAGAGCGGTTCCTCCGCCGGCCGTGAGTGGGTCTACACCACCGACCAGAAGCCTGTGGTCATCGCTGAGAAGCTCCTCCGCGATCCTAACAACGCCCTGGGCTCTCTGCGTGACTATAAGATCCTCTGCTTCGGCGGTAAGGTTGCCTACATCATCTGCGTGGACGGCCGTTATACTCCCGACTACTGCCACGTGGTCTATGATGCCGAGTGGAACAAGCAGGATGTCATCATCGGCGAGTCCTCCAACGCGGCCAACTACGAAAAGCCCGAGACCTTTGACCGCATGATGGAGATTGCAGGCATCCTGTCTGCCGATTTCCCCGCCGCCCGCATCGATCTTTACTCCATCGAGGGGAAGATCTACTTCGGTGAGATCACCTATTTCCCTTGGAGCGGATACATGCACTTTGTTCCTGACTCCTTTGACTTCGAACTGGGCAGTAAGTTCAGCCTGCCTGAAAAAAATCACGGATGATCGACCGTCGGTCACTCCAAGGGAGGCATATATGAGACACTTTTTCGCCAACGTGATCTCGTCGTTCTATTCGCTGATCCGCTTCTTTTTGATGAAGCTGTTCTATTTCAGACGGTTTCATTTTTTCCCCATCCAGCGCTTTTCTCCTAACGTGATCATTTCCATGGCTAAGGGCTCTACTTTCCGCCTGGGGAAGACAGTCCGCGCCCATTCGGGTTGCCGTTTCGCCGCTGTGGCGGGGGGGAAGCTCCGTATCGACGATAACTGTCGCTTCAATTATAATTGCGTGGTGGTCTGCCGCCATAGCATTCACATCCAGAAGGGGGTCGAGTTCGGCCCCAATGTCCTGATCTACGATCACGATCACGATTTCCGCGCCGAGGGAGGCCTCAAGGCAGGGAAGTTCAAAAATGCGCCCGTGGTGATCGGGGAGAATTCCTGGATTGGTGCCAACGTCGTCATCCTGCGGGGAACGACCATCGGCAAAAACTGCGTGATCGGAGCCGGTTGCGTGGTTAAGGGGGATATCCCCGACAATACCCTGGTGGTGCAAAAAAAGGAAACTGAGCTGATCCCTCTGTCCAAGTAATGTAGGAGAGTACCATGTCCACTCTGTGTGAAACGGCTTTTTGCCCCAAAGTATCTATCATCATTCCCGTATATAACGGCGCGAATTTCATGGCCGCGGCCATCGACAGTGCTTTGGCCCAGACCTATCCCAATATCGAGGTGATCGTGGTCAATGACGGCTCCTCGGATGGCGGGGCGACCGCCGAGATCGCCCGCTCCTATGGGGATCGCATCCGTTACTTTGAAAAAGAGAACGGAGGTGTGTCCTCGGCTCTCAACTGCGGCATCCGCCACATGACAGGCGAGTATTTTTCTTGGCTGTCCCACGATGACTTGTATTTGCCTGAAAAGGTTCAGATGTCGGTGGACTACCTGGCTTCCTTCGAGAATCGGGATCGCGTCATTGCTTTCTGTGGCTCCTCCCACATCAATGAGAGTGGTGAGGTCATCCGCCAAACGGTGGATAGCTTCGAGAAGGGAAGGGTCTACACGGGAGAAGAGGTGTTGCAGTATCTGCTTGCCCGCAAGATGATCAATATGTGCTGTATGCTCATCCCCAAGACCGCTTTTTATGAGTGCGAGTTCTTCAACGAGGATCTTCGGTACAATCAAGACGCCATGATTCTCTACCGCATCTTCGCCGACGGCTATTGCATGGTAGCCCACACTGAGGATTGTAAGGTCTGTTACCGCCTCCATGCGCAACAGACCTCCAAGACGAGGCGGGATCTCTTTACGAGGGATTCCTATGAACTGGTCAAGATTATCGCTCCTTTGTTCGCCTCCAAGGAGCATGTGGGCAGACAGCTCCTTTGCTCTCTTGCCGAGGTCTACGCCAAGCACGCCTGTAAGGACGCTGTTCTGGAGTGCATTCGCGTTGGTAAAACCACCGGGAAGATGAGCAATGGGGACATCCTGCGAGTCCGTTTCAAGATGGTTTTCGGTCGGATGCGCAATATTGTGAAAGCCCTGTATCACCGGATCAAATATTAACTGTTAAAGGAAATCAACTATGTTTCCATACTATTTGATGGTCGCTCTGCCGTTCTTGATGCACGCGGTGCAGTTTGAGAGCCAGGCAAGAGAGATGATCAACAAGAAAAAGAACTATCCCATACTGATCTTCTTTGGGATATACTTCCTTTTGATGGCGCTTCGACACGTATCCATCGGCGCTGATACCCTTGCCTACGAGACTGTGTTCAGCAACATCTCCAACACGGCATGGAAGGATCTTCTCAACTATAAGAGCAGTGAGATCGGCTACACCCTGCTGAATAAGCTGGTGAGCAGCTTGGGCGGCGATTATCAGGTTTTCCTGGTGGTGGCTTCCGCTTTCATAGCATTTCCCCTCGCCAAGCTGTATTACGATTTCAGCGAGAACTCCATGGTATCCATCGCGTTGTTCCTGGTTCTGCCCGTGTTTATCATGAATTTCTCAGGCCTGCGTCAGTCATTGGCTATGTCCATGGGTGTGCTTGCGTTCTACGCGACGAAGGATAAAAAACTGATCAGATTTTTACTCTGCGTGCTGGTGGCCTTTTCGTTCCACCAGTCCGGTATAGTCCTGCTCTTGCTCTACCCATTGTACCACATTCGTCTGCGGTTCGTTCATATGCTCGTATTGCTGCCCGGCTACGTGTTCGCATTCTTCTTCCGAGAGCGGATCTTCCTGAACCTGCTGCCCATCATGGGCGAAAAATACGCGGAGCGCTACAGCGAGGTCACCGATACGGGTGCTACCACCATGCTGATCCTGTTCTCCATATTCCTGATCTACTCCTTTATCGTGCCCAACGAGGAGAATGTTGATGAAGTGACGAACGGTTGCCGAAATATGCTGGCGCTGGCTGTGTTCATCCAAATGTTTTCCACAATCAGTGTTATTACCATGCGTATGAACTACTACTTCCTGATTTTCCTGCCCGTGCTGATCCCTCGGATCACCAACCGCTGGAAATCAGCGGATCAGTTCATCCGTAACGCGGTCAACATCGTTATGATCGTATTCTTCTTGCTTTACTATTTTATCAAAGCTTATTCTGTCGACAGTATGAACATCTACCCCTATATCCCCTTCTGGAATTGAGGTCATGTGTCTATGAAGATCCTGCAAGTGAATAGTGTGTACCGATATGGCAGCACCGGCAAAATCATGGCGGATCTGCACACCGGATTCCTGGAACGAGGGCATGAGTCAGTGGTCTGCTACGGCCGCCGCCGTAAGCCTGACGAGCCTCACGTCTATAAGGTCTCTTCCGAGCTGGAGGGCAAGATCCACTCGGTTCAGTCCCGATTATTTGGCGTGGAATTTGCTCATTCTCCTGCCGCAACCTCCCGTCTCATCGCTCGCATCAAGCACGAGAAGCCCGACGTGGTGCATCTCCATTGTCTGAACGGTCATTTCGTCAACGTTTACCGCCTTTTGACTTTTTTGAAGAAGGCCGGGATTCCGACTGTCTTGACCCTTCACGCGGAGATCATGCATACCGCAGGGTGCGATCATGCCATGGATTGCGAGAAATGGAAGACCGAGTGTCACGATTGTCCTCGGATCCGAGGGAAAATATCCCATTTCTTCCGTGATGATGCCCGTGCCTGCTACCGCAAGATGCGGAAGGCTATGGAGGGCTTCAAGGACTTCACCGTCGTGGGGGTTTCCGAGTGGCTGACCGAGAGGGCGAAGCAGTCCCCGATCTTTCAGGGCTGCCGTTTCGAGACCGTGCATAACGGAATCGATACATCCGTCTTTACAAGACATTCTGCTGACGGGCTCCGTCGCAAGCTGGGGATCCCGGAAGATAAGAAGATCATTCTTCACGTTACGCCGAGCTTCTACCATCCCATAAAGGGAGGGCACTACGTGCTCGAACTGGCGGAAAAGATGCCCGATGCTCAGTTCATCATCGTGGGCTTTAACGGGGATCCCTCCCCGTTGCCCCCCAATGTCATCGCCATCGCTCACACCCAGGATCAGCACGAGCTGGCCGAGTATTACTCCATGGCCGACTGCCTGATCTGTACCAGTCTGAGGGAATCCTTCCCGACGGTGTGCTTGGAGGCTGTCAGCTGCGGCTGCAACGTGGTGGGCTTCCATACGGGCGGTGTACCGGATACCATTCCCGAGGGAATGGGCACGACTGTCCCTTGCTACGATGTCGATGCTTTTCGTCAGGCAGTGGATAACTGGTCCACTGTACGTGTGTCGGAAACCCGTATGCGAGAAGTCAATGAAGCAAACTCGCGGGAACGAATGGTGGAGCGCTATATGGACATCTACCGTGTTTCGGTTGACAGATGCCGATAAATAACGGTGGTTCCGGGTTCTGCATGAGAGAGAGTTATGTCTGAAAAAAAAGCTGCAAAAAATGCCATGTGGATCATTGGCTGTCGGATCGTTCAATCGATTCTGGCACTGATCATCAATATGATGACCGCGCGGTATCTGGAGCCAGAGGGCTATGGACTACTGAATTACGCGGCCTCCATTGTTACATTTATTCTGCCCGTCGCCCGTCTGGGCGTCAACCAAATCCTGGTTCAAGAAATCATTAAGTATCCCGACCAAGAGGGTGAGACTATGGGCACGTCTCTGCTCATGACTTCTGTGTCTGCGGTTTGCTGCATCATCGGTATAAGCGGCTTCGTGGCCCTCACGGATCCCGATGAGCCGACCACCCTGATTGTCTGCGTGCTCTACAGCCTGTTGCTGATTGCCCATTGCTTTGATCTGATCCAGTACTGGTATCAGGCCAAATACCTGTCCAAGTATACCTCGGTCACGGTGCTGATTGCCTACACCATCGTCGCCGGCTACCGTGTCGTCCTGCTGCTTACGCAAAGATCGGTCAGCTGGTTCGCTGTGGCCGCCGCCTTAGACTATCTGATCGTTGCAGGTGTTCTGCTGGTGATCTACCGCCGCCTGGGAGGACAGCGTCTTCAATTTACCTTCGCGGCTGTCAAGCGGCTGTTCTCACAGAGCAAGCATTATATTATTCCGCAACTGATGGTGAACGTATACGGCCAGGTGGGGACGATTTTGATCAAGCAAATTTACGGAAACGAGACGGCGGGCTATTATACCGCGGCTCTTACCATTGTTGGCTTAACCAACTTTGTTTTCGTGGCAGTCATTGATTCCATGCGCCCCTTGATCCTGAGCAATAAGAACGATGGAGATGAGGAGAGCTACAAGCGGAATTTGGCTACCCTCTACAGCATCATCATCTACATGAGTCTGCTCCAGATTGCGGCGATCACGTTCCTGGCTAAGCCCATCGTCCTGATCATCAACGGCAGTCAATACCTGCCTGCTATTGTTCCGCTGCGGATCATTGTCTGGTACACCACGTTTTCCTACATCGGTTCAATCCGAGATGTTTGGATTTTAGCCGAGAAAAAACAGAAGTATCTATGGATCATCAATCTGGTGGGTGCTTCTGTCAATGTGATCCTGAACTGTATTTTGATCCCGCCTCTTGGGTTGGTAGGTGCCGCTGTGACCGCATTGGTCACTCAGGTCGTGACCAATGTTGTGGTCGGGTTCGTGATCCCCCCTCTTCGGGCAAGTAATCGGATCATGCTCATGGGCTTGAACCCTCGCCACTTGAGCCGAATCGTTTCAGTCCTCAAGCGCCACTGACCGTTTCCTCCGACCTCTGCTTGAGAGGTCATACCCCGGTCGCTGCAGGTATGCTTTCGAAGCGACCGTTATTCATCCGTATGTTACGGGAAACCGTATACATAAATATTCTAAAAAGGAGACATGAAAATGACTCGCAAGGCAATCACTCGCGCAGTAGCCGTTCTTCTGACGGTCCTCATGCTCGTGAGCATCGTTCCTCTTTCCGCGTTCGCAGCCATTCCGAACTGGGAAGACACCAACGTTGTTTACGACGGTGAGACCTTTGGTACCAACGGTTACTACAACGTAATCTCCAAGAAGGATTACGTCCTCGTCCCTGGCGCTGCCGTTGAATCGGAGATCGTTCTGAACAACGCGGCAGGCACCCGCAGACAGGTCCTCCACATCATCGAGGTGGATCCGTCTAACCCCGACGTTTCTATTGTTCCCGGCTACAATCAGATCGACAAGGATCTGACCGATGAGGCCAACTGGTCTCATAAGGAGCTGACCGACATGGCTAAGTATTACGAGGATGTCCTCGGATACAACATCGTCGGCGGTATGAACACTGACCTTTACTACGACACCTACGCTCCCCGTATTCTGGTCTACAACGGCCAGGATCTCAGCCAGAAGGGTAAGACTTCTCCCTCCTCCTCCATCCTGTACGTGTTCCAGGATGCAGAGGGCAACATCTCTTGCGATGTTAAGGCCTACAACAAGGTCGACTTCCAGAACTACCTGGATCAGGGCATCCTGCTCCACGCAGTCTCGGTCTCCTTCGCCATGACAGTCAAGGACGGCGAGTTGGTCAACAAGAAGGAGGAGCGCACCAGCTCCGCCGCCGCCCGTTCCATGGTCGGTGTCAAGGAGGACGGTACCCTGGTCATCTGTATGAACGACGGCCGCGGTGCCAACAACTCCATCGGCTTCTGCACCTACGAGCTGGGTGAGTCCATGCTGGCTCTGGGCTGTAAGTGGGCCGCCAACTGCGACGGCGGTGGATCCTCCACCTTCCTGACCAAGCGCGTCGGTGAGGAGGACTTCACCATGCGTTCGGTCCCCTGCGACGGCGCTCAGCGTCCCACCGCTCACGGTATCTTCGTTGCTTCCAACGTGGCTCCTACCGGCGTTCTGGATGTGGTTAACGTGACCGCAGACTACGACATCTTCGCTCCCAACACCGCCTACACCTTCGGCGCAGAGGCTATCGATACCCACGGTTACGGTATGGATATGCCCGCTGACGCTACCTGGGCTCTGTCCGACGATTCCTTCGGTATCATTGAGGATGGCAAGTTCATCTCCAACGGTAAGAAGGGCTCCGTGGATATCCAGGTCGTCTCCGGCGGTAAGGTCGTGGGCGCCAAGACCATCGCGGTCGCTGACCCCGAGGTCTTCAAGCTCTCCGCTACCTCCACCGTGGTTCCTTACTCCACTCCCGAGAAGATCCGCACCATCACCCTGCCCATCGTGGCTATGACCGGTGAGGCTAACGTGTACGTGGATACCAACGCCGTTAACGTGACTCTGTCCGACGGCGCAGCCGGTGAGCTGGATGGCTTCAAGTTCACCGCAACTACCAACACCGACATTGCCGGTGTCAACGTGACCATCACCTACGGTGAGATCACCCTGACCTACGCTATCGAGTTCGGTAAGGGCTCCGAGATCATCTTCGACTTTGAGGATGGCGACAGAGCCGGCTTCAAGGGCTTCGAGGAGGCCAAGAAGTGGTCCCAGGACAACGGTGTCAACAACACCCTGGTTGGCTCCAATCCTCTGGACGGTCAGTTCAACGAGTACCTGAGCAGCGAGACCCTCCTCTCCTCCACCACCAACGGCGGTGAGGTCAGAAACGGTAACTACGCTCTGGCTTGGAGACTGGACAACACCGACGCAGCCTTCGCAAGCTGGTCCTACAACGTCCTCTTCAACACCAATGATGTTGTCGTTTTCCGTGACGTGGCCAACGGTAAGAAGGCGACCACTCTGGGTATGTGGCTGTACATTCCCGAGAACGCATTCCCCGCAGCCGGCAAGGGTCTGGCATTCCAGTCTCAGCTGAATTCCTATGCAAACTGGGCAGTTGACGGCAAGGCATCCTGCGTGCAGGATCACTTCATGTTCACCTCTGCCGCTACCGGCAAGCGGACCAACCTGAACTCCGCTACCAACGCAGATATCCCCGAGTCCCGCTGGGTCTACGCTACCATCGATATCAGCAAGTACGACTATCTGTCTACTATGCCTCCGATGAACGAGTCGAACGTTCGTTCTCCTTCCTTCATCCGTACCTACGTCAAGCCCGAGACCGCTGACGAGGTGACCTTCTACATCGACGACATTACTCTGGACTACAGCTCCGCTGTGGATGACAGAATTCTGCCCGTCATCAGCGCTCCCACGTACTCCACCTCCGACACCGCTATCACCCTGAACAATGGCGATGCCATCAGTGGCACCAATTTCGCCTTCTCCTCTACCGTTACCGATAACGCCGCTCTGGATCTGACCAGCGGTAAGATCTTCGTGGACGGTGTTGAGGTGGCTGCTGCCATCGCCGGTTCTGCTCTGTCCTCCAAGGGCGACGTCGCCCTGTTCGCAGGTGTCCACACCGTTACCTTCGAGGTCAAGGACGAGCTGGGGAACCCCGCAAGACTTACCAGAACCTTTAAGGTTGAGGGTGATTCTGTCGTAGAGCTTTCCGGTCACAACGATTCCGGCGAGACTCCCAAGGCTCAGTCCATCTACTACGTGGACATCAATGCCGCCGATCTGTCCGCTGTCAAGTCCCTGACCGTTGCTCTGAAGCTCAACACCGCCAACACCTGGGAGACCGTCGGTGCTGTCGTGGCCGAGGGCTTCAAGGCTACCTTCGACTACAACGAGATTTCTAAGCTCCTGACTGTCGAGATCGAGGCTGTGGGCGGTGCTCAGGCTGATGCCGGTACCATCGTCAGCATCCCCGTCCGCGTCTGGACCTACGACCGTTACAACTACGTGACCAACACCTATGTTCCTGTGGGGGATATGGGCAACAAGCCCGTGGTCAACGTGGAGGTCAACGTTGCCTACGGCTCCGTCACCCTCAACGACAAGACCACCTCTCCCTTCGGCGGCAGCATCAAGGTTGCTACCGAGCTGACCACCATTTCTTCCCCCTACCATGTCCATGACGCTGAGCTGGTGGCTCTGCCTGACGTGGCTCCCGACTGCGGCAACGGCGGTTACACCGGCCGTACCTACTGCGAGACCTGTCAGTCCGTCGTGGATTGGGGTACCATCCTGGCTCCTCAGGGTCACTCCTATGAGCTGGTTGGCACCGAGTTCATCTGCTCCACTTGTGGCGATGTCTACTATGCCGGCACCGGTATCTTCGAGATGAACGGCGACCTGTACTACGCCATCAACGGTGAGCTGAAGACCGGCTGGCAGACTGCCGATAACGGCTACTGCTATGCAAGTAATGACTACAAGCTTTACATCGGCGAGAAGAATATCGGCGGCATGACCTTCGTCTTTGACGAGAACGGTGTTACCCAGGGTACTTGGGTCACCCTGGCCGGTGGCATCCGCTACTACTATGGTCCTAACTTCTACAAGCGCGCTTGGGCTGAGATCGACGGTAAGGATTACTACTTCGGTACCGGCGGTTACATGTACACCGGCATCCGCTTCATCAAGGCGAACCCCGACACCGATCCCGTCTGGTACGACTTCGGTGAGGACGGCGGCACCGATAAGGATTTCCATCCCGCTGACGGTCTGTACGTCTATGAGGGCGACCTCTACTACTGCAAGGACGGTATCTCCCAGTTCGGTCTGCAGTATGTGGACGGTGATTTCTATTACTTCAAGCCCGGTAACGGTTTCTTCCGTGTCGGCTACGCCGCCAAGGACGAGACCATCAGCGTGAAGGATACTCACGGTCTGCTGTGGCCCGATGGCTCTGCTGTGATCGCTAAGGATTACAAGTTCGATGCCGAGGGTAAGATGATCGTGAAGAACGGTCCCATGGCTGACGGCTTCTTCTACAAGAACGATTCCGTCCTTCCTGCATATCAGCTGGTTGAGTATGAGGGTAGCTATTACTTCATCGCTGAGAACAATAAGTACGTTACCAACAAGACCGCAACCATGACCAGAGCCCGTCTGGATTCTGTGGGCCTGACCGATCTGGCTGCAGGTAAGTACGAGTTCGACGCAGAGGGTAAGATGATCATTGTGATCACCGAGCCTCTGAATGGTCCTCAGGCTGACGGCTTCTTCTACATCAACGATGTGAAGCAGAAGGCATATCAGCTGCTGGAGTACAACGGCAACTACTACTTCATCGCCGAGTACAACAAGTACGTTGTCAATAAGTCCGTGACCCTGAGCAAGGATCGTTTGGCCTCTGCAGGTCTGGATCTGGTGGCAGGCAAGTACTACTTCGACGCTGAGGGTAAGCTGGTTATCCCCGAGCCCAAGAACGGTCCTCAGGCTGACGGCTTCTTCTACATCAACGACGTGAAGCAGACTGGCTACAAGCTGCTGGAGTACAACGGCAACTACTACTTCGTTGGCGACTACAACAAGTACGCTGTCAACAAGACCGTGAGCCTGTCTAAGACCCGCCTGGCTGAGGCCGGCCTGGATCTGGTAGCAGGCAAGTACTACTTCGACGCCGAGGGTAAGCTGGTCATCCCCGAGCCCAAGAACGGTCCTCAGGCTGATGGCTTCTTCTACATCAACGACGTGAAGCAGACCGGCTACAAGCTGCTGGAGTACAAC
>JBGVRH010000061.1:0-4977 GCA_045128275.1 Eubacteriales bacterium
CATGGATCTGGACGATCTGAAGTTCCTGCAGGCCTACTTCCGCGACGAGGAGAAGAGAGATCCCACCATCACCGAGATCCGCGTGGTGGACACCTACTGGTCTGACCACTGCCGTCACACCACCTTCTCCACCCACATTGATAACGTCACCATCGACGATCCCGCCGTGGCCGAGGCTTACGAGCGCTACCTGCAGAACCGCATTGAGGTCTACGGCGAGGAGAAGGCCGCCAAGCGCCCCCAGACCCTCATGGACATTGCCACCATCGCGGGCAAGGTGCTGAAGAAGCGGGGCCTGCTCCCCGAGCTGGACGAGAGCGAGGAGATCAACGCCTGCTCCATCCACGTCACCGCCGAGATCAACGGCGAGGAGCAGGATTGGCTCCTCATGTTCAAGAACGAGACCCACAACCACCCCACCGAGATCGAGCCCTTCGGCGGCGCGGCCACCTGTATCGGCGGCTGCATCCGTGACCCCCTGTCGGGCCGTGCCTACGTCCATCAGGCTATGCGCGTGACGGGTGGCGGCGATCCCCGCAAGACCCTGGCCGAGACCATTCCCGGTAAGCTCCCCCAGCGTAAGCTGGCACAGACCGCCGCCGCAGGCTACTCCTCCTACGGCAACCAGATCGGTCTGGCAACCGGTCACGTGGCCGAGGTCTACCATGACGGCTACGTCGCCAAGCGTCTGGAGTGCGGTGCCGTTGTGGCCGCCGCTCCCGCCTACAACGTCCGCCGTGAGCGCCCCGAGGCAGGGGACGTGATCGTCCTGCTGGGTGGCCGTACCGGCCGCGACGGCATTGGCGGTGCTACCGGCTCCTCCAAGTCCCACAACATGAAGTCTCTGACCACCATGGCCTCCGAGGTACAGAAGGGCAACGCCCCCGAGGAGCGCAAGATTCAGAGACTGTTCCGTAACCCCGAGGTCACCCGCCTCATCAAGCGCTGCAACGACTTTGGCGCAGGCGGCGTTTCGGTTGCCATTGGTGAGCTGGCTGACGGCTTGAAGATCGACCTCGACGCAGTCCGCAAGAAGTACGACGGTCTGGACGGCACCGAGCTGGCCATCTCCGAGTCCCAGGAGCGTATGGCCGTGGTCGTGGCCGCCGAGGATGCCGATAAGTTCATCGAGTTTGCCCAGTCCGAGAATCTGGAGGCCTACCGCGTGGCCATCGTCACCGAGGAGGCCCGCATGGTCATGTCCTGGAAGGGTCAGACGATTGCCAACCTCTCCCGTGAGTTCCTCAACACCAACGGTGCCGACAAGCACACCGAGGTGGAGGTCACCGAGAAGGATCTGTCCGCCTTCTCCAAGCCCCTGTACAAGGATCTCCGCGAAATGGCCGCCGACCTCAAGACCGCATCCCGCAGAGGCCTCGTGGAGCGCTTCGACGGCTCCATCGGCGCAGGCTCTGTGCTGATGCCCTTCGGCGGTAAGACCCAGAAGACCCCCGCCCAGGCTATGGCCGCCCTGCTCCCCACTCTGCCCGGTCAGTTCACCGAGCAGGCCAGCGTCATGGCATGGGGCCTGGATCCCGATGCCATGTGCATCGATCCCTACTGCGGCGCACACGCCGCCGTGTACAACTCCATGGCCAAGCTGGTGGCCGCCGGTGCTGATTACAAGCTGGCCTACCTGACTCTCCAGGAATTCTTCGAGAAGCTCAGAAACGAGCCTGCCCGTTGGGGCAAGCCCTTCGCCGCCCTGCTGGGTGCCATGGATGCCCAGATCGAGCTGGGTGCCGCCGCCATCGGCGGTAAGGACTCCATGTCCGGCTCCTTCCTGGATATGGACGTGCCTCCCACGCTGATCTCCTTCGCCATCGCTCCCATCAAGGCAAGCGATGTGCTGACCCCCGAATTCAAGGAGGCAGGCCATCCCGTCTACCTCTTCGCTCCCGTGGACGAGACCGCCGAGTCGGTCAAGGAGACCTGGGAGACCTTCCACACTCTCTGCAAGGAGGGCAAGGTCAAGGCCGCGTGGGCCGTGGAGAACGGTCTTGCCGAGGCTGTCATGAAGATGTCCTTCGGTAACGAGATCGGCTTCAAGGCCTCCGCCAAGCTGAACCCCGCCGACTGGCATCTGCCCTTCTACGGCTTCATCGTGGCAGAGATGACCGAGGACGTGACCTGCCGCGGCACGCTGAAGCTGGGTGAGACCACCTCCGAGCCCGTCATCGAGCTGGAGAAGGACAAGGCCACCATCGCCGAGCTGCTGGCTCTCAACGAGGCTACTCTGGAGGGTGTGTACCCCACCACCGCTCCCGCAACCGGCGACCTGCCCGTGTTCGCCTACAATGGCGGCTCCACCGCGGCTCCCGCCGTCAAGTGTGCCCGTCCCAAGGCTCTGATCCCCGTGTTCCCCGGCACCAACTGCGAGTACGATTCTGCCAAGGCTCTGGAGAGAGCCGGTGCCGATCCCGAGATCGTGGTCATCCGCAACCTCACTGCCGACGACGTGGCTAAGAGCGTGGAGACCGTGGCCTCCAAGCTGGCTCAGTCCAATCTGGTCTTCATCCCCGGCGGCTTCTCGGGCGGCGACGAGCCCGACGGCTCCGCCAAGTTCATTACCGCCTTCTTCCGCAACCCCGCCATCAAGGCCCAGGTGGCCGACCTGCTGGACAACCGCGACGGTCTGATGCTGGGTATCTGCAACGGCTTCCAGGCGCTCATCAAGCTGGGTCTGGTGCCCTTCGGCAAGATCATCGACACCGACGAGACCTGCCCCACCCTGACCTACAACATCATCGGCCGCCACCAGTCCAAGCTGGTCCGCACCCGCGTCTGCACCAACAAGTCTCCTTGGCTGGCAGGCACGAGCGTCGGTGACATCTACACCGTGCCGATCTCCCACGGCGAGGGTCGCTTCCTCTGCTCGGACGAGCTGGTGAAGAAGCTGGCCGAGAACGGTCAGATCGCTACCCAGTACGTGGATCTGGCGGGCAATCCCTCCATGGACACCGCCTTCAACCCCAACGGCTCTGTCTGCGCCATCGAGGGTATCACCTCTCCCGACGGCCGAGTGCTGGGTAAGATGGGTCACTCCGAACGTATCGGTAAGAACCTCTACCGCAACGTCATCGGTGAGTACGATATGCAGCTGTTCGAGTCGGCTGTGAAGTATTTTAAGGGTTAAGAAGAACGCCCCTCGACCCCTTTCCAAAAACTTTTGACAAAAATGGTCGTAGGGCGGGGGCTTGCTCTCGCCCAATAATCAAAAACACCAAGGAAAACGGGAGGAGCAAGCCCCTCCCCTACCACGAAAAACAAATACGAGAGATAAAGGAGACTATCCAATGGCCTATTTATCCGATATTGAGATCGCCCAGTCCACCCCCATGCAGCCCATCACCGAGATCGCCAAGGTCGCGGGCGTGGATGACGCATACCTGGAGCAGTACGGCAAGTACAAGGCAAAGGTGGATTACAATCTGCTCAAGAATTCCGACCGGGGTAACGGTAAGCTGATCCTGGTCACCGCCATCACCCCCACCCCCGCAGGCGAGGGTAAGACCACCACCACCATCGGCCTGGCCGACGGCTTGAAGAAGATCGGCAAGAACGTGGTCGTTGCCCTCCGCGAGCCCTCTCTGGGCCCCGTGTTCGGTGTCAAGGGCGGCGCGGCCGGCGGCGGTTACGCCCAGGTCGTCCCCATGGAGGACATCAACCTCCACTTCACCGGTGACTTCCACGCCATCGGTGCCGCTAATAACCTCCTGGCCGCCATGCTGGACAACCACATCTACCAGGGCAACCAGCTCAACATCGACCCCCGCCGCATCACCTGGAAGCGTTGCGTGGACATGAACGACCGCCAGCTCCGCTTCGTCACCGACGGTCTGGGCGGCCGCGTCAACGGCGTGCCCCGTGAGGACGGCTACGACATCACCGTGGCCTCCGAGATCATGGCCGTGTTCTGCCTCGCCTCCTCCATCACCGATCTGAAGGAGAGACTGTCCCGCATCGTGGTGGGCTACACCTATGACGAGAAGCCCGTCACCGCAGGGGATCTGGGTGCCGTGGGTGCTATGGCCGCCCTCTTGAAGGACGCTCTGAAGCCCAACCTGGTCCAGACCCTGGAGGGCACTCCCGCCTTCGTTCACGGCGGCCCCTTCGCCAACATCGCTCACGGCTGTAACTCCGTCATCGCCACCAAGATGGCCATGAAGCTGGGTGACTACGCCGTTACCGAGGCAGGCTTCGGCGCAGATCTCGGTGCCGAGAAGTTCCTGGATATCAAGTGCCGCATGGCAGGTCTCAACCCCGATGCCGTGGTCATGGTTGCCACCGTCCGCGCTCTGAAGATGCACGGCGGCATGGCCAAGACCGAGCTGGGCAACGAGAATCTGACCGCTCTGGAGGCGGGTATTCCCAACCTGCTCCGCCACGTGTCCAACATCAAGGACGTGTACAAGCTCCCCTGCGTGGTGGCCGTCAACCGTTTCCCCACCGACACCGACGCCGAGATCAACCTCGTCATTGAGAAGTGCAAGGCTCTGGGCGTGAACGTGGTTCTGTCTACCGTCTGGGCCGAGGGCGGCAAGGGCGGTATGGCTCTGGCCGAGGAGGTCGTCCGTCTCTGCGAGCAACCCAACGATTTCTCCTTCAGCTACGAGCTGGAGGGTACCATCGAGGAGAAGATCGAGGCCATCGTCCGCCGCGTCTACCGTGGCGACGCCGTCAGCTTCACCCCCGCCGCCAAGAAGGAAATCGCCAAGCTGGCTTCCCTGGGCTACGACAAGATGCCCGTCTGCATGGCCAAGACCCAGTACAGCTTCTCGGACGATATGACCAAGCTGGGCGCTCCCGAGGGCTTCACGGTTACTGTCCGCAACGTCAAGGTCTCCGCCGGCGCAGGATTCATTGTGGCGCTGACGGGTGACATCATGACCATGCCCGGTCTGCCCAAGTCCCCCGCCGCGCTGAAGATCGACGTGGACGAGGACGGTAAGATTTCCGGTCTGTTCTGATTCTTCC
>JBGVRH010000062.1:0-56399 GCA_045128275.1 Eubacteriales bacterium
AAATTGCAGTTTTGCGGTAAGATACAAAGATACAAGATACAAAGATACAAGATATGTAAAAACCCATACGGCGACTGCCGTTTCTATATCTTGTATCTTGTATCTCCGTATCTTGTATCTCTTCGATAAACCCAAATTTGAGCTCCAAACAACACAAAAAAATACCCTCCCGAACTATAACCCTCGGGAGGGTATTCTCATATTCATCAGACCTCCGCCTTCACAACCGCCTTGGCCGTGGCGGTGTACTCGGTCACGTCCAATATCGTCTCGCCGTCGATCTGCACGGCGGCGGGGGCGTCGTAACTGACCTTCACGTCATAGCCCGACAGCACCGTTACGATCTTTTCGTGCTTGATATGCTCCCCCTTGAAGATGGAGGGGAACACCATGAGGGTGTGCAGTCTGCCCGATCCGTGGAATACCAGCACCGAGAGCTTGCCGTCCTCGGCCAGGCGATCCTGCGCGGGGGTGGCCATCATGCCGCCGCCGTAGAAGCGGCCCTTCATGGTGGGAGCCAGCCAGACCTTACCAAAGCGGTACTCCTTGCCGTCCACGGTGATCACGGCGTTCTTGGGCTTGTAGTGGAACAGAAGTCCCTTGATGGCGATGGAGGTGTAGTTCACCGCCTTGACCGACTTGGCCTTCAGCTCGTCTCCCACCTCACAGCAGTAGCCGTCGATGCCGTAGCCTACGTTGTTGAGGAAGCGGTAGGCCTTGCCCTTGACCTCGGTCACGGGAAGATCCCGGATGTACTTGGTGATGCAAACGGGTGTCCCGTCGGGGGTCTTGTCCAGGTCGCGGAGAAAATCGTTGCCCGAGCCCACAGCCAGATAGTATACCTCGCAGGGGATATCCAGCTCGGCGGTATCGTTGACGAAGCGGTTGAGGGTACCGTCACCGCCGCAAATGGTCAACGTGTCCTCGGGGGTGATCTGCGCGAGAAAGTCGGTGTAATCCGTGATCTCGGTCATGGGGGCGAGGATCGCCTCGGCGGGATGGGTGGCAGGGAGCTTTTCGGCGGCCTCTTTGGCGGTTCCGTTACCCGCCAGCGGGTTGTACAGGATAAACTGCTTCATGGTGTCATTCTCCTTTCGCAGGTCACAGACATGATATTATGACGATTGTAACCAAGAAAACAAAACTGAAACGAAACTTTCCGACAGAATGCGTCAAAAAACGCTCAAAAGATTCTAATGCCCCCTTGCAAACCCGCCCCATATCTGCTATAATGAAGAAAACCCCGCCAAGCAGGGGAAAGGAGCCGCCATGATCATCCAGAAATACCCCGAGACCATGACCCCCCGCGAGCGTGTCCGCCGCACCTTTGATTTTGAAAAGACCGACCGCGTCACCATCGGCTACGAGACCAACCCCGTCATCCATGCCCGTCTCTGCGAGGCCCTGGGCATTCCCAATAACGACTACGAAGCCCTCCTTCGCGCCCTGGGTGTGGACTACCGCCCCATTGGCGCTCCCTATATCGGTAAGCCCCTCCACAAAGTCCCCGAAAACCGCATGGTGGATCAGATGGAAGGCTGTATCATGCGCTGGGTGCCCAACGGGAGCGGCGGCTACTGGGACTTCTGCGATTTCCCTTTGCAGGACGCCGAGGACGAGGACTTCGACGCCTTCCCCGTACCCAACCCCGACGATTTCGACTACGACGCCACCCTCGCCGCCTGCAAGCACTACAACGACAACGGCCAATTCGCCCTCTACGTCGGCAACGCGGGCGTGCCCGATATCATCAACTCCAACGGCCGCATCATGGGTATGGAGGATGTCCTCTGCCACCTCATGCTGGAGAACGAGGCGGCACTCCGCTTCATCCGCCGCCGCGCCGATTTCCAGCTCCGCATGATGGAGCGCACCCTGGAAAAGTGTAAAGGCCACATCGACTTCGTCTGGCTGGGCGAGGATCTGGGCACCCAGATCGCCCCCATGATCTCCCTTGACCTTTACCGCAAGCAGATCGCCCCCATCCATAAGCAGTTCATCGACCTGGCCACCTCCTATGGCCTCCCCGCCATCATGCACTCCTGCGGCAGCAGCAGCTGGGTCTACGAGGATCTCATCGCCATGGGTCTGCGGGGCGTGGACACCCTCCAGCCCGAGGCCGTGAATATGTCCCCCGCCTACCTCACCGAGCATTTCGGCGGCCGCCTCAACTTCCGCGGCTGTATCTCCACCGCAGGCCCTCTCGCCTACGGCACCGCCGCCGAGACCGAGCAGATCTGCAAGGACACCCTGGAGATCATGATGCCCCACCGTGGCTACCACTTCGCCCCCACCCACGCCATCCAGGACAACACCCCCGTGGAGAACGTGGTGGCTATGTACAACGCCGCCCATAAGTACGGGCGTTACTGAAAGGATACGAAATGGATCTGACTCCTTACTACGAATACTACATGACAACCTATAAATGGGGTGTTATCGCTGTGATATTCTCTTTTATCGCCGTTGTATTCTGCATCGTTAGCACCGTTCGGGACAAAAGTGAGGAGTGCAGACCCGTATGGAAAAAGGTCGTCTACTCTCTCGAATATTTGCTCATACACGTATTTGTCCTTTGCTGGTCTCTTTCCGGAGGCCTGTACCAAATGAAGCAGGATGTGAATGAAGGCACCATTTGCGGCTTTGAAGGCGAATTTGAGATCGTGGAGGTGATTTCGGGTTTTCGGAAAGAGGCTGTATTCAGAATAAACGGTGAAGAGATCACCCTGCGATACTATGATGAAAAGGATGATTGGTACGATGCCGAGTTGATCCAACCGGGTAAATACATGGGAAAGCTGGTCTACGGAGAGCATACGGCGAAAGTGATCTGCGCCGAAATATACCCGTTGGACGGAGAAGCCCAAGCCCCGTAAGGGAGATCAAACTTTCCGCCGCCCGTTCCTCTTGACAAATCCATCCGTTTATGCTATAATATCACCAATAAAATAACTGCCACCGGGTAGGAATGGAAGCATTCGTCCGCGTATCGTTAGGTCTTTGAAGATACGCGGAGGGATGCTTTTTTGAAATGTTCAAATTGCAGTTTAACGGTCTGTTCACGCCCGAAGGGCATATCGCGCCCAACGGGCATATCGTGCCCAGCGGGCATATCTCGCGCGAAGCGCATATCGCTCGCCGTCAGGCGAAATCAGCCTTTTTGTGAGTTTGCGAGATGCCCTTCGGGCACGATATGCCTTGCAGGCGCGATGTGCCCTTCGGGCGCGATATGCCCTACGGGCGTGACGGGCTTCGCCCGACAAACCCAAATTTGAAAAGATCTCCCCCATCAAGAAAGGCTCCCATGAAAAATCTCCTCTCCCACTTCACCAAAGCCGACCGCCTCCTCTGGCTCACCTCGGTCTCCCTCGTCATCCTCTTCTTCCTCCTCTTCGACCGCGTGGGCTACCTCACCCTCGCCGCCTCCCTCATCGGGGTCACCTCCCTCATCTTCAACGCCAAGGGTAACCCCATCGGTCAGATCCTCATGATCCTCTTCAGCATCCTCTACGGCATCATCTCCTACTCCTTCGCCTACTACGGGGAGATGGTCACCTACCTGGGCGTGACCGCCCCCATGGCCGCCGTGGCCCTCGTTGCCTGGCTCAAAAATCCCTACAAGGGCAACCGCGCCGAGGTGGCCGTCGCCCACATGAGAGGGAAGGACTGGCTCCTTATGTCCGCCGCCACCATAGCCGTCACGGTCGCCTTTTACTTCATATTGGCCTACTTCCACACCGCCAACCTCATCCCGAGCACCGTCTCTGTCACCACCAGCTTCGCCGCCGCATGGCTGACCTACAAGCGAAGCCCCTGGTTCGCCGTGGCCTACGCCCTCAACGATATCGTGCTGATCGTCCTGTGGGTGCTGGCCTCTTTGACCGACCGATCCTATGTCTCGGTGACGGTCTGCTTTATCCTGTTCCTCGTCAACGACCTATACGGATTCCTCAGCTGGCGCAAAATGCGGGCGAGACAGGAGCAGAATATTTCGGTCAGCTCTTGAAAAAAGTGGGGATTTCTGCTATAATGGGGGGGCACGGTTGGTGGTTGGGAAATGCTCAAATTGCAGTTTAGCGGTGGGTTTCCTCTGCCGTAGGGAGCGACGCCCTCGTCGCTCCGCGGGCGGCCACGCGGGAGGGGCAAGCCCCTCCCCTACCGCACGATGTGACATACCGACAAACCCAAATTTGAATTATGATCGTTCTCAATATGTTCGCAAGAATAGGATATCCCTCATCGCCTCCACCTGTGTCCTCGTTCCGAAATCGGAAAGAAAGGTTAAATTTACTTAATAAAATTTTCAAAACCTATTGCATTTTCCTTCCGCTTGTGGTATAATACTAGCAAGAACACCGAAAGGGAGGGACTTGCTGTGTCCGAAAGCAGAACCTATATCGCCATCGACCTGAAATCCTTCTATGCCTCGGTGGAATGCATCGAGCGAGGACTCGATCCCATGAGCACCAACCTCTTGGTGGCCGACCCCACCCGCACCGAAAAGACCATCTGCCTGGCGGTCTCCCCCTCCCTCAAAAGCTACGGCATATCCGGCCGCGCCCGCCTCTTTGAGGCCGTCAGTCGGATCAAACAGGTCAATGCCGAGCGCCGCGAGAAAGCCCCGAGCCGCCGCCTGATAGGTAAGTCCTACCGCCAAAACGAGCTGATGGCGAACCCCACCCTGGCCGTGGACTACATCGTCGCCCCGCCCCGCATGGCTCACTACATGGAGTACAGCACCCGCATCTATCAGATCTACCTCCGGCACGTCGCCCCCGAGGATATCCACGTCTACTCCATCGACGAGGTCTTCATCGACGCGACACCCTACTTGAAGCAGAGCGGCCTTTCTGCCTACGACTTCACCCGCCGCATCATCCGCCACGTCCTGCGGGAGACGGGCATTACCGCCACGGCGGGCATCGGCACCAACCTCTACCTCTGTAAGGTGGCCATGGATATCGTGGCCAAGCACGCCGAGGCCGACTCCGACGGTGTCCGCATCGCGGAGCTTGACGAGTACACCTACCGCGCCCTTTTGTGGGATCACCGTCCCCTCACCGACTTCTGGCGGGTGGGGAAGGGCTACGAGAGAAGCTTGGAATCCCACGGCCTCTACACCATGGGGGATATCGCCCGCTGCTCGGTGGGAGAGCCCACCGCCTTCCATAACGAAGCCCTCCTCTATAAGCTCTTCGCTGTCAACGCCGACCAGCTCAACCACCACGCCTGGGGCTGGGAGCCCTGCGCCATTGCCGATATCAAGGCCTACAAGCCCGAGTCCAACAGCATCTCCTCGGGTCAGGTGCTCCAGCATCCCTACACCTACGAGAAGGCCTGCCTGGTCATCCGCGAGATGGCGGATCTTCTGACCCTGGATCTGGTGGATAAGGGACTCATGACCGATCAGATCGTCCTCACCGTGGGCTACGATATCGAGAACCTCACCGACCCCGCAAGAGCCGCCCGCTACAAGGGGGAGGTCACCACCGACCACTACGGCCGCAGGATCCCCAAGCACGCCCACGGCACCGAGAACCTGGGAGGCTACACCTCCTCCACGAGGCGCATCATCGCCGCCACAGACCGCCTCTGCAAGCGCATCCTGGATCCCAGCCTCCTGGTGCGCCGTATGTCCATCACCGCCGCCCACGTTCTGGACGAAACTGAAGCCCGTAAGGCGGGGGTCAAGGAGGAGCAGCTTTCCATGTTCACCGACTACGAAGCCGAGGAGCGGGAGAGGGAAGCCGAGGAGGCCGCTCTGGACAAGGAGCGGCGTATGCAGAAGACCGTCATCGATATCAAGAAGAAGTACGGCAAGAACGCCATCATGAAGGGCATGAACCTGGAGGAGGGCGCGACGGCCAAGGATCGCAACCGCCAGATCGGCGGGCATAAGGCGTGATGCTGAGGGAGCGTCGGTCAGAAGTTGACTGTATAATTCGTAATGCGTAATGCGTAATTCGTAATTGCGGAAGCCGCTTGCTTGACCGAAAGCAACTCATAATGATGTAGATAAGCATAGCATTTGCCGTAAATATGTTGTATCAAAAGACCGTGTTGTATCCCGTACTGCGATGGATAGCCCTTCTTCAAAAAAGATCACGTTTTGCTATGGGCAAAATGTTTCATTCATTGCGAATTACGAATTACGAATTACGAATTGCGAATTAGTAATTAGGGATCATATTTCAGATCCTAACCCCAAAAAGGAGCCTCCCATGCCTACTCCCGCCGAAGAAAAATACGCCGACATCATACACCTCCCCCACCGCCGCTCCCCGAGCCGCGTCCCCATGTCGCGCTACGACCGCGCCGCCCAGTTCTCCCCCTTCGCCGCCCTGACGGGGTATGATGCCGCCGTAGCCGAGACCGCCCGCCTCACCGACAGCCGCATCGAGCTGACCGAGGACAAAAAGCAGCTCCTGGACGAGAAGCTCCACCTTCTTTTGGATATGTCCGACCGTCCCCCCACCGTCCGCATCACCCGCTTCGTCCCCGATGCCCGCAAGGCAGGCGGTGCCTACGAGACCGTTACCTGTCAAGTAGCCTCGGTGGATACCTATGAAAGCTGTGTGGTGCTGACCGACAAAAGGCGCATACCCATACAGGATATATCGGATATTGAGATATAGTCCACGGATCCATCCCCGACGATCCACCCCGCCCCCCAATTACGAATTACGAATTCCGAATTACGAATTTCCCAAAGGAGATACATCATGCACATTTTTGACACCCTCATCATCGGCGGAGGCCCCGCCGGCTATACCGCCGCCCTCTACGCCGCCCGCGCAGGACTGGATACCGCCGTCATCGAGCGGATGTCCGCGGGGGGTCAGATGGGACTCACCGATATCATCGACAACTACCCCGGCTTCCCCGAGGGAGTGGACGGCTTCACCCTGGGCATGAATATGCAGACCCAGGCCGAGCGCTTCGGTGCCAAGTCCCTCTACGGCGACGTGGTGGAGGTGGATTTCATCGACCCCGCGGTCAAGAAGGTCATCACCGCCTATGAGACCTACTGCGCCCGCACCGTCATCATCGCCACAGGCGCGAATCCCCGTGAGCTGGGGCTCCCAAACGAGCAGGCCCTGGTGGGCAAGGGCGTCCACTACTGCGCCCACTGCGACGGCCGCTTCTATAAGGGCAAGACCGTAGCCGTGGTGGGAGGCGGCAACTCCGCCGTGTCGGATGCCCTCTACCTCTCCCGCGTCACGGATCAGGTCTACCTCATCCACCGCCGCGATACCCTCCGCGCCACCAAGATCTACCACGAGCCCCTCATGAAGGCCGAGAACGTGGAGTTCATCTGGGACAGCGCCGTCACCGAGATCCTCTCCGACGGCCGCGTCACGGGAGTCAAGGTCAAGAACCTCAAGGACGGAAGTGAGCGGGAGGTGGACTTCAGCGGCCTCTTCGTCAGCATCGGAAGAAAGCCCGCCACCGATTTCCTGCACGGTGCCCTGGAGCTGGACAGCTACGGCTACATCGTAGCCGACGAGACCACCCGCACATCCATCCCCGGTGTCTTCGCCGTAGGCGACGTCCGCACCAAGGCCCTCCGCCAGGTAGTCACCGCCGTAGCCGACGGAGCCACCGCGGTTCATTACGCCGAGGAGTATCTCAACGAGCTGTGATCGGGTAACGCCCAAGTGAGCAAGCCCATACGGTGAGTGAAAGCGAACCTCGTAACTCTAAACTGAAACCAACAGAAAAAGAGCAAACATACAAGATTTTCGTCTTGCGTGTTTGCTCTTTCTGCGTTTATAAGGACTTGGAATCAGAAATTCCTCCCCAAATACGCCTCCAAAACCCCGACCCGCACGATCCGATAAGCGGGACACTCCTGCGCCCGATACTCATCGCTGTGATGCACGGCGGGCATCCCCGCCTCCTCGTAGCGCAGACGGAAGCTTGCCCACTCGGCAGGCTCAACGGGGTAGCCTCCCTCCGAAAGGAGCGCGCCGACCTCGTCCAGGTAGGCGGGAAGCCTGTCTTTTTCGGGAGAGCCGGAGTTGACAGTAGCCAAAAACATTTCAAACAGTTCATCCGCTTCAAGTCCCCGTGCCTTCCACGCCGCCAGATTCACCCGCGCGATCTCGGGGGAGATGAGCTCATACAGGGGGATCTCCCCGCAGGCCTCGGTAGCCTCCAGCTCCCGATGAAGGTAGGCCCGCGCCCGCTGGGGATCAGCCAGGAGATGCTCGGCCCCGCGGGCGGCCTGGTAGCAGAGCTTGGCAAGGTCTTGGGACATCATGGCGGGGTGAAGCCTCATCTGCTCAATCAGATAGGGGCGGATTGCATGGTTATCGCTCATGGCAGTACCTCCTCAAAAGCGGATCTCAAAGAACCGCGCCTGATAGTCCTCGGTGAAGTGTACCGTCACCTTGTCCCCGTCCACGGTGAGCTTGGTATCCGCTCCCGCAGGATAGGCCACGACAGCCTCGCGGACAGTTCGCTCCAGCGGCACCGTCACGTCCCCGCCGCCCAGATTCCAGACCGCCAGGTACAGGGTATCCCCGTGGAGCAGACCGCAGGCCACCTGCTTTTGGGTGAAATCGGTGAACCCGAAGGGCAGGTAGGGAAGTGCCTCGGCCTTGACCGCGCTGAGCTTGTTGAAATACGCAATTCCCTCACAGATCAAATCCTGCTTGCCCTCGGACAGCAGCTCCACGTGGCTGGCCAGGTGCATCCGACCCAGGAAGGAGTTGATCATGTTCATGACCACCTGATCCTCGGAGATGTGGGCATTCACCCACTCATAGGTGGCCGCGAAGGGATCGCCGGGCCGCCCGAAGCTGTCCACGGGGTAGCTCCATACCGCCGCCTGCTCGGGCAGTACCGCCGAGAGGATGTTGGCGGCGATGTAGGGGTAGTTGCGGTAGTGAACCTGATCCGAGGTGGAGATGATGGAGAAATGCTTCAGGGTCTCGTAGTCCATACGCATGCCTCCCGAGGAGCAGGTCTCAAACAATACTTGCGGGAACCGCGCACGCATCTCATCGATCCAACCCAGGTAAGCGCGGGCGCACTGCTCCAAGCCCTCCCCGAAGGAGTCACTGTCCTTGTCGGTGCCGATGCCCAGATCCTCGTTGTAGTCCAGCTTGATGTAGTCCGCGCCGTAGTCCTCCACCATGCGGCGGATGGTCTCGCTCATGTAATCCAGCACCTTTTGGTTGCGGTAGTCCAGGAAGTACCGCCCCATGACGCAGACCTTTTTCCCGAAGCGGGTGATGAAGCAGTCGTCATCGTAGTAGTCCAGCATCTCTTGGCACCGGATACCGATGATCTCGGGCTCGATCCAAAGCCCCGCCTTCATGCCCAGGGATCGAATGAAATCGGTGGTCTTCCGTACCCCCTCGGGGAAGCGGGCGTGGCTTTCCTTCCATTGACCCACGTAGGGGTAGACTCGATCCCCCGGCTCCTCGTTGTGCCAGCCGCAGTCGATGACGTAATACTCCGCGCCCAGGGAGGCCACCACGGGAGCGATCTTCGCCGTCTGCTCGGCGGTGGGGCTGTCCCAGGAGAGGTGCATATACTCGTTAAAGATGGTGGGCAGACCCTCGTCAGCCCGGCAATGCCCCGCGATGTGGCGGCGGTAGCGGGTCATCTCACCCAAAACGCCGCCCAGAGAATCGCTGACGCAGACCGCCGCGGAGACGGTGCGGTAGCTCTCCCCCGCGCCCAGGGTCTTGCACCACCCGCCGAAGGGCAGGCACGCGCTCCCCAGCCACAGGTACAGGGACGCGCCCATATTGGCGAGCTCGTAGTACCAGCTGTTGTTGCTCTCGACCTGGAACATGAGGTAGCGGCCGCCGCACTCAAGTATGCCCTGGGGCAGAGCCTCCTTGGTAGACCACGATCCCACGTTTTGCCCGCTGATCCGCCGCTGGGCGGTGGGGACTCCCGGCAGCATACCCAGGTCGTACAGGCTCTGCCGTACCGTCTGGCACTCCCCGTGATGGCTCTGGTTGAACACCGTCAGGTAGGCATCCTCGGGCTTGGTGATGGCACCGCAGACCCCCATCAGCACCAGAGAGGACACCTCCTCCAGGGTGATCTCATGCTCGGTCATATTCGTCACCTCGGTAAAAACCGAAATAGCATTCGTGTCGGGATAGCCACGGAACACCGTCTTGACCTCTACTACGGGAGACCGCTGAATGATCTCCAGGGTATCCCCCTCCACGCGGTGGGAGACATAGACCAACCGCCCTCCCTCGGAGGAGGGAAGCATCTTGGCCCCCAGATGGGAGTCCTTGTTCTCGCCGCTGACCGTGACCTCGCAAAATCCCCCGCTCACGGGGTAATCGGCAAGGGACTTTAAAAGAACGCGGTCGTTTTCAATGTCAAAGCGAAGGGAGTAAAACTCAATGGTGCTGTTCATGGTTCGTCCTTTCTCGGGGGATCCCGATGGGCTTTCGTTGGCTCTATTATAGCACAAAAAGAGTCAGATTACAATAGGGAAAGACGAATCCGCATGAGAAAAGCCGCCCACGGCGGGGCGGCATATAATTTGAAACGTATGGTTAGTTGATCGTAGAAAACGCATAATAGACGGTTCCGCTGTAGGGCTTCCCCGGATGATTCCACGTAACGATCACTTCGTAGAGGAATTTTCCGGGCTTGATTTCAATCGAGCTTCCATCCACGGGAATCTCCTCGTATGCGTTATGGTCGGAGGTGTTCAGCCTGTACCTTCTCACGGTGATGCTTGTGGGAGACTCTTCAAAACTGAATGTGAGGGAAGCTCTTTTCGCTATTTTGAGGGAAGGGATCCCTTCCTTACAGTCCAGAGGGTGCGGGGAGTCGGTGGTGATCCCCGAGCCCGTGCCGTCCTCCTTCTCCACCAGCCACGAATAGGTGCCTCGCCACGCGGTGACGGTCGTGCTTCCGTCGCTGACGTGAAGATGGGGCGGCTCTGCGGGAAAATTTGAGGTTTGCTCGGTTACAGCTCCCCCTTGTGTGACAGTGGCTTCACCTTCGCCTGCATCAGGAGCGTCACATCCTGCCAAAGCAGAAAGAAAGACCGAAACGGCCAACAGGATGAACAGATACTTTTTCATATGGTTTTCTCCTTTTTAAGTGAAATTATAAATAGCCGATTGCTAAATGCTTCAAATTTGGGTTTGTCAGCGGGATGTATATCCCTTTCACAAATCAAATACACCAATGGGGAAGGGGCCCCATGGGGGTTTCCCCTATGCTACCCACTATCAAATCTCTTGGCATATCTATGCTTTTATTGAAGGTTTTTGGAGTTCTTAGAACCTTTTTGCAAAAAGGTTCTAAGCCGCCGGAGGCCGTTCTCCTCGTTCCCCTATAAACCGCAATTTGAACATTTTGCAATCGCCTAAAGTGAAATCATAAACGCAACGAACAAAAGTACGGAAATGATCCCTCCCAAGGGCGAATAGCAGCCCGTGAGCATGGGGGTCAGGGAGACAAGAAACGTCAGGACGGATGTGATCGGTAGGATCATGCGGGTCGCGCGGTGATCAGCGAATACATGGATGACGGAAACGATTGCAAGCAGGCAGGTCAGGATCGCTGTGATGAATGGGCCGAAATGACCGTACCCGTACACGATGGGATCGAAATAGGAAAACGGCTGTTCGTAGTAGCCAACGGTCAGATCGGGGGACATATGGGCGAACTCCAGAACAGCCCCAAAGGGCAAAAGCTCCAATATCAGGAGCAAAATGGCGATCAAAAACACAACGAAGGCTTTCTTCCGCTTCGTCATACCTTATTCTCCGAGTCCATCCAACACCAACCCAATATAGGTGTCAAGGGTATGGTCATCTCCCCCCGAGACCACGTCGATCACATACAGGTCTCCTCCGTACAGGAACTTGGCTTGCCCATGTGCGGCCCCGTCTTGGATCATGGAATAGTGAACCGTGACACCGCCGAATTCCTTGGTCAGCCCCTGCTCCTCATACCCGCCGATATAGCTGTCCTCCACGCTGTCCTTGTTGAAGATCACATAGTAATGGACGGTGTCGGTGGTATCCCCGTTGGGATAGGCAGTGCGGATGAGCAGCTGCAAGGGATTTTCAAGGTCTTCCTGGGAGCCGTCGGGGGCATCATAGGAAGCAAAGGAGACCGCAATACTGCATTTGCTCGTTTTGTCAAGATCCAGTCCTGCGTACAGGGTATCATACCCCAAAACCTCGTGGACATCCTCCAGAGAATCAAAGGAGTTGGATACGGGCGCGTCGCCGTGAGTACCGCCGAACAAAGCGTCCCAAACAGGCACGATGCAAATGACCAGAGCCAAGCAAGCCGCCGCGAGAGAGGCCCACTTGATCCAACCCTTCTTTTTCTTTTTTCGCGGTATCTCGGCGGGCGCGGCTCTCGCGATCAGCTCGGGGTCGATCCCCCCGAGGCAACGGTAGATATTCATGCTCGTCATAGATCGAAGCCCTCCTTTTGCAGATGATCCTTCAGCTTTTTTCGGGTGCGGTGCAGAAGGACGTTGACGCTGTTCTCACGCATCCCGTATTCCTCCGCGATCTCGGCCACCGAGCTTGCGTACCAGTACCGCCGCAAAAAGATGCGCTGGGTTTTGTCGGGCAGGGAACGAATGAATTTCGCCAAAGCATCGTTCAAGGCGACACTCTCCCCAATATCCTCTCGGCTATCGTTGTCGGGGATACACTCGGCCAGCTCCTCCAGGACGAGGGGGACTTGCCCGCCGCGCTTTTGGGTGTGGTATTCCTCGTAACGGTCAAGGGAGAGATGACGGCTGATCATACCGACGTAGGGCTTGAGAGGGTCGGGGCGGTTGGGCGGGATGGTATTCCAGGCCTTGAGGTAGGTGTCATTGACGATCTCCTTGGCATCCTCGTGGTCTTCGAGGATGTTGTAAGCGATGGAGTGGCAGTACCGTCCATACTTTCTGTCGGTCTCGGTGATCGCGGACTCCGAGCGCGCGAAATACAGATCTACGATCTGCTGATCTTCCATGTTGGTTGCTCCTTTCAAGTTTTTTTAATCCTTCACCCTACATAACGGGAAAACACCCGCCTACATTACATGTCTGAGAGAAATTTTCAAATTTTTTTGATCGATCCATGAGAAACACCGCAAGAGGAAAAGGGAAGCGGCCTAATAAAGAAAACGGCAAGAATAAATCCGCCGTTTTCAAGGTATGATGAGGGCTCACCCCTCCAGCACGTAGGAAAGCATGAGCTTCACCGTATTTTCAATACCGTCCATGTGCGCCCGCTCCACCCCGTGGCTGGAGTAGACACCCATGCCGAAGGCGGCGGCGCGGAGGTTGTTGCCTCCCTTGATGGCCTGGCTGGCGTCCGACCCGTAGCGGTAGAAGAGATCCACCGCGTAGCCGCACCCTGCCCGCTCGGCGGCGGCAATGAGGCGGTTGGTGAGGGAATAATCGTAGGGCATGGAGGCATCCTTGGCGCAGATGGTGACGGTCTGCTCCGAGCCGTCGGAATCGGGGCCCAGAATGGCGATATCCACCGCTACGTACTCCGAGATCTCGGCGGGCACGTAGATGCCCCCCAGCCCGATCTCCTCGTAGAAGGAGAAGGCGAAGACCGTGTTGTATTTGGGCTTGAGGCCATTCTCGGCCATGTACTTCAGCGCGGCGAAGGAGCAAGCCATGGCGGCCTTGTCGTCGATGAAGCGGCACTTGATATAGCCGTTGTCGGTCATCGTAAAGCGGGGAACGATGGCCACGTAGTCCCCGTTGCGGAGCCCCAGAGCGCGGACAGCCTCGGCGGTCTTCACGGGCTGATCCAACAGCACGAACACCGTATTCTCGTTTCGCTCCATGGTCTTGGCATCGTCAAAGGCGTGAGCCGAATGGTGGGCGCAGACCAGCATGCCCGTAAAGGTCTTGCCTCCGCGGGTGTGAACCGTGATGTTCTCCCCCTCCACGTTGGCGAAGTTGATGCCCCCCACCGCCCGAAGCCGCAGAGTGCCGTCGGAGTTGATCCCCCGCACCATAAAGCCCAGGGTATCGGCATGGGCGCTGACACAAACGGTCTTGGAGGTGTCCCGCCCCTCCACCGTGATGTAAGCCGTGTCGCGGTTGTCGTAGGTCACGGCATAGCCCAGCTCGTCGGCGTAGGACTCGATGACGGGCTTGATGGCATCGTAGTAGCCCACGGGGCTGGGGGTCTCGATGAGGTGCTTCATGGTATTTACCAGATAAGAAAGGTCGATGTTCATACGGGTTTCTCCTTTGAGTCTTGTATAAAGAGCAACATGACCGTCTCGGAGAAACGGTCATGCTGATGGGTGTCTGTAGGGATTACCTCTAGATTACCTCTACTTGAAAGCGTGTCTTTAATATGAACTATTTGGGTGTTTTTTAGAGCGTTTAAAGTATCGATTATTTACTATTGTTATATTTTGTTATGGTATCCAAATACTCTGAAGTTGTAACTTCAAATGCTCTATTGTTTGTCTTATGAATTTTAACTAAAATATCATAATCGCTATCTCTGTTATAACCGCCAAAACCATTTTGCGCTGAATAATCTATTGTGATTGAGTAATAATGATAATCTCCCCATTCAAAATCAACAGAAATATTGGTACTATGTATTTGTAGTGACTCAGGGTTTTTTAATCTGCTCTTCAATATGGATTCAGCGTACGCAGTCGCAACCTCATCGGGATTTGCTGAGGAACTATCTCCAAACATAGCTCCTATTCCAATGCTTGTGAACAGAATAATAGGAAGTAGCAAATAGATAATCGTGATAATGAATTTGCGTGCAGTAGCATTTGCAATTTTGCCTTTAATTTTGGATATTTGTTTTTTTCTAAAGACAAATACAATTAGCAAAATGGCAGTTAATAGCATAATAACGCCACTTAATATGTTAGAAACAAATAGATCTACGGTACCAACGAAAACTGTACATATAATTGCCAAAATGTTAATCAAACGCAAGATTTTTTCGCCGATTGAAATCTTTTGCTTTTCATTGACATTATTGTTAGTAGTCGTATTATCAGTGGAGCACTTTTCGCCACACCTGGAACAAAATAAATCATTATCATCAATTTGGTTTCCGCATTTCTTACAGAACATATAAAACATCCTCCGAAGAATAGTACTAAACTGCCAAAAAGTTTGCTACACAATGTCCTAACTTTACAGAAGTGGCTTGGAATAAGGCTTCCAAGCCACTTAAAAACCTTATTTGATTATTCCCACTCAATGGTACCGGTAGGCTTAGGCGTCAGATCGAACAGCACTCTGTTGATGCCCTCCACCTCGGCGGTGATCCGCGCGGTGATCTTATGCAGAACGGGATAAGGAATCTCCTCGATAGTCGCCGTCATAGCATCCTTGGTATTCACGGCGCGGATGATGGCGGGCCAGCCCTCGTAGCGGCTCTCGTCCTTCACGCCCACGCTCTTGATGTCGGGAATGGCGATGAAGTACTGCCACACCTTCTCGGTCAGGCCGTTCAGAGCGAACTCCTCGCGCAGGATGGCGTCTGCCTCGCGCAGAGCATGGAGACGGTCGCGGGTGATGGCACCCAGGCAACGGACACCCAGGCCGGGGCCGGGGAAGGGCTGACGGTAGACCATGGCGTGGGGCAGACCAAGAGCCTCGCCCACCACACGAACCTCGTCCTTGAAGAGCAGCTTGATGGGCTCCACCAGAGCGAACTTCAGATCCTCAGGCAGACCGCCCACGTTGTGGTGGGACTTGACGGCCTTCTTGCCCTCGGCCTGCTTGACGCTCTCCAGAATGTCGGGGTAAATGGTGCCCTGAGCCAGGAACTCCACGCCCTCCAGCTTGCGGGCCTCGTCAGCGAAGACGTTGATAAACTCCGCGCCGATGATCTTTCTCTTGGACTCGGGATCGGAAACCCCTGCCAGCAGATCCAGGAAACGGTCGGTGGCGTCCACGTAGACCAGGTTGCAGTCCATCTCCATGCCGAAGATCTCGATCACCTGCTCGGACTCACCCTTGCGCATGAGACCGTGGTTGACGTGGACGCAGGTCAGCTGACGGCCGATGGCCTTGATGAGCAGAGCGGCCACCACAGAGGAGTCCACGCCGCCGGACAGAGCCAGCAGGACCTTCTTGTCACCCACCTGGGCGCGGACGGCGGCCACAGCCTCCTCAATGAAGGCGTTGGCCAGATCAAAATTGGCAATGCGCTCCATGGACTCGGGGCGCACGTTGGAAGTAAAGTCGATCATACGAAATTCCTCCTGTATGCAGAATCAGTTGGTGTAGTTGTCGAAGTAGCCCTGAACCAGAACCACGGGGGTGCCCTTGTCGCCCGAGCCGGAGGTCAGGTCGCAGAGAGAGCCGATGAGGTCGGTGAGCTGACGGGGAGTGGTACCCTGGGCGGCCATGTTGCCCACCAGAGAGCCCTGTGCCTCCTTCTCGCGGATGGACTTGGCGATGGCCTCGCGCAGCTCCTCGCCGGAGAGATCCTTGTAGTCGTTGTCGGCCAGGTACTTGAGCTTCAGCTCGTTGGGGGTACCGATCAGACCGTCGGTGAAGGCGGGAGACACCACGGGGTCGGCCAGCTCCCAGATCTTACCCTTGGGATCCTTGAAGGCACCGTCGCCGTAGACCATGACCTCCACGTGCTTGCCGGTGGCGGCCAGAACGCGAGCCTGAATGTCCAGCACCAGAGCCTTGCACTCGCGGGGGAAGAGCTTGACCTTGTCCTCGGTGGACTTGTTGGAGCCCAGAAGACCGTACTTCTCGTTGCAGCCGCTGCCGTCGATGGGGGCGTTCATGATCTCGTCCAGACCGCAAACGATCTTGGCACCGTTTGCCAGCAGGATGCGCTTGGTGCGGGCGCGGGTGTGGATGTCGCAGTTGAGGACGCAGTCGGTGTAGTTCAGAATGGTCTTGGCCTGGTTGGCGAAGATAATCTCGCACTCGGCACCGCACTCGCGGACGAGGTTGCCGTAGTACTCCACGTAGTCCACGCCGGTGAACTCGTGCTTGTTCTCACCGAACAGCTCGCGGTACTTCTCCAGGGAGAGGACGTCGGAGTAGGGATTGACACCGGCCTCGTCGATCTTGTCCAGAGACACCAGCTCGTTGCCCACCTCGTCGGAGGGGTAGGACAGCATCAGCACCACCTTCTTGCAGCCCATGGCGATACCGCGCAGGCAGATGGCGAAGCGGTTGCGGGAGAGGATGGGGAAGATCACACCAACGGTCTCACCGCCCAGCTTGGCGCGGACGTCGTCAGCGATGTTCTGCACCGAGCAGTAGTTGCCCTGTGCGCGGGCCACGATGGACTCGGTCATGGAGATGACGTCGCGGTCACGAAGCTCAAAGCCCTCGGATTTGGCGGCCTCCAGGACGCTCTCGGTGACGATGGCGGCCAGATCGTCGCCCTCGCGGATGATGGGGCAGCGAATACCCCGGGATACGGTACCGACTTTTCTTGTCTGTTCCATAATGTTTATCTCCTCAAAAAAATTTACAGGGTTGGGTGGGGCGGAATACAGGCGGCGGTCATTCGCCTCTGTACCGCTCGGCGTAGTGCAGCAGCTTGTCGTAGTTCTCCCCCGCGTGGATCACACCGTGGCTCACGGCATGGATGATATCCTCCAGGGTGATGATGTTGTGGATGCGGACACCGTAATCCTTCTCGATCTCGTGCTTGGCCGAGAGGGAAGAATGATCGGTCTTCTCCATCCTGTCCACGTAGATGACGATGTGGGAGGGATACCGCCCGATCTCGGCCTTCATCCGATCCAGCACCCGCCGCATGGTGGCACCCGAGGACAGGGTATCGGTGATGAGGGTCATGTCGCGGGACGTGAGCATATCCTTCTCGGCGATGTAGTTCATGCAGTAGTGGGAATCCACGCCGTACTTGGCGAACAGGGTCATACCCGTAGCGATCAAAAGGGGAATTTCCCGCTCGTTGACACCCACCAGACAGTTGGATTCGATCCCATGCTCCCGGATACACTCGGCGTAGAACTCACCCAATCGGGAGATCTGACTGCCCATGCGGTGGTAGCCGCTGTGGATGTAGTAGGGAGAGACGCGGCCGTTGCTCAAGGGGCGATCCTCAAAGCGGAGCATACCGTTATCAACCATAAAGCGAATAAACCGCTCCTTGTAGGTCAGGGCGTCCAGGCGGTAGCTGAAGAGATCGTCCATGGTGATGCCGAAGTAGCGGGCGATCACGGGAAGCACCGAAATATCGGGAACCGATAGGTGGTTTTCCCATTTGCTCACGGATTGCGCCGACACCGAAAGCACCTCGGCCAGCTGGGTTTGGGTGATATTCTTGTTCTTGCGAAGGGAACGGATCTTATCACCGATCAGCATGGTCTGTACCTCCTCCATGACTCACACACAGTATTATACCACAAATAGCATGAAACACAAGATATTCGTTGGATAATTTTTTTCAACCAACAGGCGAATTTCGGGAGACCGGCTCTGTGTGGGTCAGATGGTTCAGTCCGCAAAATCACATTTTATATTATAGCAACATTCCGCGAATTTTGCAAGAGGTTTGAAAAGAAAACTTGAAAAAAACGAAATAAATTTGTCTGATCCGCGCATTTTCGCCCCCCGTCCGCCCCTCCGATTTCATTCTGATTTAACCGCAAGAAATTTCTCCGAAAGGTATTGACAAAACGCCAAGTTCGTGATATAATATTCGGGTCTGAAAAATACGACCCATTAGCTCAGTCGGTAGAGCATCTGACTTTTAATCAGGGGGTCCGGGATTCGAGTTCCCGATGGGTCACCAAAAGAGAAGGCATCGCTTTTGCGGTGCCTTCTCTTTTGACGATTCATGACGGAATCGAAGCCTTCAAGCCGCCGGCAAGTTATAAATATAAAATTTGCAACGTGCGGCTTGACCCGAGCGAAGCGAGGAGATCGAGCTTCCCGATGGATCACCAAAAGAGAAGGCACCGCTTTTGCGCTGCCTTCTCTGTTTTGAAGATAGTGATCATCAGCCGAACTCATAGTACGCACGGATTTCCTTTTCCCTCACCTTCATCTACATTTTACGAAATCCTGCAAATAACCCCCTTAAATGTCTTGCAAAATCCGAATTTTTATGTTATAATAACATGAAAGGGGGGTGACATTTTGAATATACTCCATATTAAATACGCTGTAGAGGTAGCCAGGCTTGGTTCTCTCAATAAAGCGGCGGAGACCCTTTTGATCGCTCAACCCAATATCAGCCGTTCCATCAAGGAGCTGGAGGGGGATCTCGGTATCACCATCTTCAACCGAAGTGCCAAGGGGATGGTGCTGACTCCCGAGGGTGAGGAATTTATCGGTTTCGCAAAGAATATCCTCAAGCAGATCGATGACGTAGAAAAGCTCTACAAGAAGGGGGCGCCTAAGAAACAGAAGTTTTCCATTTCCGTTCCCCGCGCCTGTTACATTTCAGATGCATTCGCGGAGTTTTCCAAGTGTATCAGCAACGATCCCGCCGAGATTTTTTATAAGGAAACCAACTCCCAGAGAACCATCAATAACGTTCTCAATAATGATTACA
Source organism: Eubacteriales bacterium (assembly GCA_045128275.1). GTDB lineage: Bacteria > Bacillota > Clostridia > Oscillospirales > CAG-272 > CAMEON01. The sequence goes on from JBGVRH010000062.1 coordinate 19,515, forward strand.
AGCTGGGCATCATCCGCTACGCCGAGAATTACGACAAGTTCTTTAAGGCCATGCTGGAGGAAAAGGGACTTGCCTACGAAATGATCGCAGAATTTTCCTATATTCTCATCATGAGCAAGGACAATCCCCTGGCACAGAAGGAAGAGATCACCTTTGACGATCTGCCTCCCTTCATTGAGATCGCCCATGCCGACCCCTACGTTCCGTCTCTTCCCCTTTCCAAGGTGGTCAAGGACGAGCTTCCCGATAACATCGACCGCCGCATCTTCATTTTCGAGCGTGCCAGCCAGTTCGATCTTCTCTCGGAGAACACCGAGACCTTCATGTGGGTCTCGCCTGCGTCCCAAAGGATCCTGGATCGGTACGGCCTTGTCCAGAAAAGATGCGTGGATAATAAAAAGGTATACAAGGACGTTCTGATCTACCGCGAGGGATACAAGCTGTCCCCCCTCGATAAGCAGTTCATCACCGAGCTTTGCGAAGCCAAGCGTAAATTTCTCAAATAAATCCAATACCATTGGCGAGGAATACCACGATGAAAGCACCTTCGTCCCGATTCCGAGTATCCAAACCCGCGAAAGTCCCAAAAATGAAAGCAGTTTCACCCAACGGTGAGACTGCTTATTTTTATTGATATGGGCTATATCGATTCTCGTTATATCGATACGCATAACACCGATATAACATTTTAATTATTCCCAAAATCGGTGATCTGTGATAGAATAAGCACGATCAAAAAAAGGAGGTGGCACATGAATCGGTATTCTGTCTCCAAGGCGACCCTTGGACGGCTTCCCGGATATCTGCAATACCTGCGAAGTCTGCCCGAATCCCACGGCGGCACCATATCGGCAACCGCCATAGCCAAGGGATTAGCCCTCGGCGAGGTACAGGTCCGGAAGGATCTGGCGACGGTCAGCGGAGCGGGAAAGCCCAAGATCGGCTACGAGACCCCCAAGCTGATCCGCGATATTGAAGCTCACCTCGGATATGAAAACCTGACCAACGCAGTTTTAGTGGGTGCCGGAAAGCTGGGCCGGGCCCTTCTGGACTATGACGGCTTCGAGGATTTCGGCGTACAGATCATCGCGGGCTTCGACCGCAACGAGCAGGCTATCCGCATAGGGAACACCTCCAAGGAGATCCTGCCCATCTCCGAATTTCACGCTTTTTGCCAAGCAAACGAGGTGAAGCTCGGCATCATCACGGTGGGGCAAGGCTCGGCACAGGAGGTTTGCGACATGATGGTGTCGGGAGGCATCACCGCGATCTGGAACTTCGCCCCCTGCTCCCTGAAGGTACCCTCGGGAGTCCTGCTCCAACAGGAAAATTTAGCCTTATCCCTCGCATATCTCAACAACCAAATCAGTAAATAATTTTTAGGAGGACATAGAAAATGGAACCCAAGACTTATGAGATTGTGGACCGCGTCCAAGTGGACCGCGTCCTTGTGGACGGCGTAGAAAAGCTCCACGAGGCACTTTCCCGCGTCAGAGCCGCGCAGAAGCTCTTCGCCACCTACACACAGGAGCAGGTTGACAAGATCTTCCTGGCCGCCGCATCCGCCGCAGACAAGGCCCGCATCACCCTGGCCAAGCTGGCAGTCGCTGAGACCGGCATGGGCATCGTAGAGGACAAGGTCATCAAGAACCACTACGCCGCCGAGTACATCTACAACGCCTACAAGGAGACCAAGACCTGCGGCGTGATCGAGGAGGACAAGGCCTTCGGTATCAAGAAGATCGCCGAGCCCATCGGTGTGGTCGCCGCTGTCATCCCCACCACCAACCCCACCTCCACCGCCATCTTCAAGTGCCTGTTGGCTCTGAAGACCCGTAACGCCATCATCATCAGCCCTCACCCCAGAGCCAAGAACTCCACCATCGCCGCCGCCAAGCTGGTGCTGGAGGCCGCCGTGGCCGCAGGCGCACCCGAGGGCATCATCGACTGGATCGACGTCCCCTCCCTGGACATGACCAACACCGTTATGAAGGAGGCCGATATCATCCTCGCCACCGGCGGCCCCGGCATGGTGAAGGCGGCTTACTCCAGCGGCAAGCCTGCTCTGGGCGTTGGTGCCGGTAACACCCCCGCCATCATCGACGACACCGCAGACATCCTGCTGGCCGTCAACTCCATCATCCACTCCAAGACCTTCGACAACGGTATGATCTGCGCCTCCGAGCAGTCCGTCATCGTACTGGAGAGCATCTACGACATGGTCAAGGCCGAGTTCGCCGCCAGAGGCTGCTACTTCCTGGATCCCGCCGAGACCGAGAAGGTTCGCAAGACCATCCTCATCAACGGTGCTTTGAATGCCAAGATCGTGGGTCAGAAGGCCGTCCGCATCGCCGAGCTGGCCGGTGTTACCGTGCCCGCCGGCACCAAGATCCTCATCGGTGAGGTGGAGAGCGTGGAGCTGTCCGAGGAGTTCGCCCACGAGAAGCTGTCCCCCGTTCTGGCTATGTACAAGGCCAAGGATTTCGCCGACGCGCTGAACAAGGCCGACAAGCTGGTTGAGGACGGCGGCTTCGGTCACACCTCCTCCCTCTACATCAACGAGATCACCGAGACCGAAAAGCTGGCCGCCTACACCGCCAGAATGAGAACCTGCCGCATCCTGGTCAACACCCCCTCCGCTCACGGCGGCATCGGTGACCTGTACAACTTCAAGCTGGCTCCCTCCCTGACCCTGGGCTGCGGCTCTTGGGGCGGTAACAGCGTTTCCGAGAACGTGGGTGTCAAGCACCTGCTCAACATCAAGACCGTCGCCGAGAGGAGAGAAAATATGCTTTGGTTCCGTACCCCTGAGAAGGTCTACATCAAGAAGGGTTGCCTCCCCGTGGCTCTCGACGAGCTCCGCACCGTCAGAGGTGCCAAGAAGGCCTTCATCGTCACCGACACCTTCCTGTATCAGAACGGCTACACCAAGCCCATCACCGATAAGCTGGACGAAATGGGCATCCAGCACACCACGTTCTTCAACGTCCAGCCCGATCCTACCCTGGCCAATGCCACCGAGGGTGCCGCGCAGATGAAGGCATTCCAGCCCGACACCATCATCGCCCTGGGCGGCGGCTCGGCTATGGACGCGGCCAAGATCATGTGGGTGCTGTACGAGCATCCCGAGGCAGACTTCATGGATATGGCCATGCGCTTCATCGACATCCGCAAGCGCATCTACACCTTCCCCAAGATGGGTGAGAAGGCCTACTTCATCGCCATTCCCACCTCCGCAGGTACCGGCTCCGAGGTGACCCCCTTCGCCGTTATCACCGACGAGAAGACCGGTGTCAAGTATCCTCTGGCCGACTATGAGCTCCTGCCCAATATGGCCATCATCGACGCCGATTTCCATATGTCCGCTCCCCGCGGTCTGACCGCCGCGTCGGGTATCGACGCCGTGACCCACGCCTTGGAGGCCTACGCCGCCATGCTGGCCACCGACTACACCGACGGTCTGGCACTCCGCGCCCTCAAGGTGATCTTCGAGTACCTGCCCAGAGCCTATGACAACGGTCAGACCGACGTGGAGGCTCGTGAGAAGATGGCCAACGCCGCCACCATGGCGGGTATGGCCTTCGCCAACGCCTTCCTGGGTGTCTGCCACTCCATGGCTCATAAGCTGGGTGCCTTCCACCACCTGCCCCACGGCGTTGCCAACGCTCTCATGATCGAGGAGGTTCTGCGTTTCAACGCCTCCGAGGCTCCCGCCAAGATGGGTACCTTCTCCCAGTACGATCATCCTCACACCCTGGCTCGCTACGCCGAGATCGCCGACTACCTGAAGCTGGGCGGCACCACCGACGAGGAGAAGCTGGAGAATCTCATCAAGGCCATCAACAGCCTCAAGGCTCGCGTCGGCATCAAGGAGACCATCAAGGACTACGGCGTCGATGAGGCTGACTTCCTGGCCCGCCTGGACGACATGGTGGAGCAGGCCTTCGACGACCAGTGCACCGGCGCCAACCCCCGTTATCCTCTCATGAGCGAGATCAAGCAGATGTACCTCAATGCCTACTATGGAGGCCACTTCGTGGAGGCCGATATGCCTGCCACCGATCTCGACGTTCAGGCTCCCGATGCCATCAAGACCCCCTACCGCAAGGGTAAGCGCGCGTAAGATATAAGGAGGATATAGATATGAAACTGGATAGAGTGATCGCAGTCAGAAACAACAAGACCATCTACCGCGACGGCGACCGTTGCGTCAAGGTCTTCAACGCAGAGTATTCCAAAGCTGACGTTCTGAACGAAGCCCTGAATCAGGCCAGAATTGAGGAGACGGGTCTGAACATCCCCAAGGTGCTGGAGGTTACCATGATCGACGGCAAGTGGGCCATCGTCTCCGAGTACATCAAGGGTAAGACCCTGGCTCAGCTCATCAAGGAGGCCGAGGACGAGGAGGACAGCGCCAAGGCCACCGAGAAGAAGCAGGCGTACATCAGCCTGCTGGTGGATCTCCAGATGACCGTGCATTCCAAGACCTGCCCCCTTCTGAACAAGCTGAAGGACAAGATGAACCGTAAGATCGCCGAGACCGATTTCGATGCCACCACCCGCTACGATCTCCACACCCGTCTGGAGTCCATGCCCAAGCACAATAAGGTCTGCCACGGCGACTTCAACCCCTCCAACATCATCATTGCCGAGGACGGCACCCCCTACATCCTCGACTGGTCTCACGCCACCCAGGGCAACGCCTCTGCGGACGTGGCACGCACCTACCTCCTGTTCTGGCTGAACGGTGATATTTCGGGCGCGGAGTACTATCTGGACACCTTCTGCAAGAAGAGCGATACAGCCAAGCAGTACGTGCAGAAGTGGATGCCCATCGTGGCCGCTTCCCAGTCTGTCAAGGGCAACGAGCATGAGCGCGAGTTCCTGTCCAGCTGGGTCGGCGTTGTGGATTATCAGTAATCCCGAAACCAAAGCCGTAGGGCGGGGGCTATCTACTTGCAAGCAGGCTCCCGCCGCTCCACCAAATAAAATCCATATTGTGAGGTAAAATCGTATGCTGAAAATTACTGTTTGTATCGGAAGCTCCTGCCACATCAAGGGCTCCCGCCAGGTCGTCGAGCAGCTCCAGTATCTGATCGCCAAAAACGACCTTGGAGACAAGGTTGAGCTGGGCGGCACCTTCTGCATGGGCAAGTGCCAGCAGGGCGTCTGCGTAACGGTCAATGACTCCTTTCATTCCGTTACTCCCGAGACCGTAGAGGAGTTCTTCGCGCAAGAGGTTCTGGCCAAGGTATAAGATATGCTGTTCGTTCAGGTTTGTGTAGGCTCGTCTTGCCACCTCAAGGGCTCCCAGGATATTGTGGAGCTTCTGGAGAAAGCCGTGGAGGAACATCATCTGGACGACGAGGTCGTGCTTTCCGGTAGTTTCTGCATCGGAAAGTGCAACCGCGTCGGCGTGACCGTGCAGGTCAACGATGATATTCACGTAGGCGTGACAAGAGAGAATTTCAGAGAGTTTTTCAAGAAGAACATTCTTGACGTAATTGAAAACGAAAGGAAGTGACCACTGTGGCAAATTGCTTGACGCTGAAAAAATCCAACTGCAAAAACTGCTATAAGTGTATCCGTCACTGTCCCGTAAAGTCCATCCGCTTTTCGGGAAACCAAGCCCATATCATCGGCAATGAGTGCATTCTGTGCGGTCATTGTTTTGTTGTTTGTCCCCAAAACGCCAAGGAGATCGTAGACGGCACCGAGAAGGCCAGAGTCCTCCTCCAGAGCGGCGATCCCGTGGTGGTCAGCCTGGCTCCCTCCTTTATCGCCAACTATGAAGGGGTCGGTATCGAATCCATGCGCCGAGCCCTGAAAAAGCTGGGCTTTTTCGACGTGGAGGAGACCGCCATCGGCGCCACCATCGTCAAAAACGAGTATGAGCGTATGCTCCGCGAGGAGGATCGGGATATCATCATCACCTCCTGCTGTCATTCGATCAATCTGCTGATCCAGAAATACTACCCCGCGTCGCTGGAATATCTTGCGGACGTTATGTCCCCCATGCAGGCGCACTGCGCGGATATCAAAAAGAGAATGCCGGGAGCCAAGACCGTCTTCATCGGCCCTTGTGTGGCCAAGAAGGACGAGGCGGAGCATTATGAGGGGCTTGTGGACGCGGTCCTGACCTTTGAGGAGCTGACCAACTGGCTCAAGGACGAAGGGATCGCCCTTGAAAAGGAAGTGGATGCCACCTCCGAGAGCCGCGCCCGCTTTTTCCCCACCACCGGCGGTATTCTCAAGACCATGGCGCAGAACGCACCCGGCTATACCTATCTCGCCCTGGACGGCGTGGAGAACTGCATCGCCGCCCTCAAGGATATTGAAAGCGGCCGCATTCACAAGTGCTTCATAGAAATGTCGGCCTGCGTGGGCAGCTGCATCGGCGGCCCTGTTATGGAGAAGTACCACAGCACCGCCCCCATCAAGGACTACGTCACCATCGCCGCCTATGCGGGCGAAAAGGACTTCGACGTGGCTCAGCCTACCCCCATGGCCCTCAAAAAGACCTTTACCATGATTGAGCGTAAGCTGGCCCCTCCTTCGGAAAGCGATATCATGTCGGTTCTCCGTCAGATGGGCAAATTCAAGCCCTCGGACGAGCTGAACTGCGGCTCCTGCGGCTACAACTCCTGCCGTGAAAAGGCCATCGCCATCATTCAGGGCAAGGCCGAAAGCTCCATGTGTCTGCCCTTCCTCAAGGACAAGGCCGAGAGCTTCTCGGACACCATCGTCAAGAATACCCCCAACGGCCTCATCGTTCTCAACGAGGATCTGGAGGTACAGCAGGTCAATAAAGCCGCCCGCAAGATCATGAATATCCGCTCCGAGTCCGACGTGCTGGGGGAGCCTGTGGTGCGGATCCTGGATCCCGCCGTGTTCGTCCAGGTCAAGAACACCGGCCGTACCGTCATGGATCAGCGGGTGTATCTGGCCGAGTATAAGCGGTATGTCGAGCAGACCGTCATGTACGATCAGGATTCCCGCCTGCTCGTAGGCATCATGCGGGACATTACCGATGAGGAAGCCGAGCGCGAGAAGAAGGCGCGGATCAACCGACAGACGGTGGAGGTGGCCAATACCGTGGTTGAAAAGCAAATGCGCATCGTGCAGGAGATCGCATCCCTGCTGGGTGAGACTGCCGCCGAGACCAAGATCGCGCTGACCAAGCTGAAGGAGTCCATCGGCGATGAATGATTTGTGTGCAGATATCGGATATAAAAGCATCAATCACGTAGGCGAGGAGCTGTGCGGCGACCACGTGGACATCGTGGAGGAAAACGAAAGCTCCACCGTGATCGTGCTGGCAGACGGACTCGGCTCGGGAGTCAAGGCCAGTATCCTGTCCACCCTGACCTCCAAGATCATTTCCACCATGATGGCAGCAGGACTCCCCATTGAGGAGTGCGTATCCACCATTGCAGGTGCTCTGCCCGTGTGCTCGGTACGCGGCGTGGCCTACTCCACCTTTACCATCATCCATCTTCTGAACAACGAGGTCGCCGAGATCATCCAGTACGATAATCCCCACGTCATCATCATCCGCAACTACGAGCAGTACGATTACCCCAAAACCGAGATGAACATCGGCGGCAAGAAGATCTACAAATCCACCATCAAGCTGCAGGAGGATGACGTATTCATCGCCATGAGCGACGGATGCCCTCACGCGGGTATGGGCGGCAAGTACAACTTCGGCTGGAAGCGGGAGGAGATCGCGGGGTACATGCAGGCATTGGTGGCAGGCGGATATACGGCGAAAAACTTGTCCACCATGCTGGTGGATGAGTGTGACAAGCTCTACGGACATAAGCCCGGTGACGATACCACAGCCTGTGTGGTCAAGGTTCGCAAGAGAGAGCCTATGAACATCCTCTTTGGCCCTCCCTCTAACCGCGACGACGCCAACCGCATGATGTCCCTGTTCTTTTCCAAGGAAGGCAAGCACATCGTCTGCGGCGGCACGACCTCTTCCATCGCCTCCAAGTATCTGGGTAAGCCCGTGCGCGCCAGCCTGAATTTCGAGCGGAGCGACGTGCCCCCCATCGCCCACATCGAGGGCGTGGATCTGGTCACCGAGGGTGTCATCACCATGAACAAGGTCATCCAGTACGCCAAGGACTATCTGGGAGACAATCAGCTTTACGAGGAATGGAGCTTCAAGAAGGACGGTGCCTCTCTCATCAGTCAATTGCTCTTTGAGGAAGCCACCGACATCAACTTCTACGTAGGCAGAGCCGTCAACCCCGCCCACCAGAATCCCGATCTCCCCATCAACTTCAATATCAAGATGAATCTGGTGGAGGAGTTGTCCGCTTGCCTCAAAAAAATGGGTAAGCGCATTAAGGTCAGCTATTTCTGATCAAGGAGGTATACAATGCGTAAATTTGATACCAAAGTACAGCATTTGAAATATAAAGTATTGCGCGAGGTGGCACGCCTTGCCTGGGAGGATAAGCTTCTTGAGAATATCATGGATATTCCCAAGACCCTCGTTCCCGGTAACGAGCCGACTATGCGTTGCTGTGTCTATAAGGAAAGAGCCATTCTCGGCGAGCGTGTCAAGATCGCCATGGGCGGGGACAAGAACAACCCCAACGTCATCGAGGTCATCGACATTGCCTGCGACGAGTGTCCCGTGGGCGGCTACGAGGTCACCAACGCTTGCCGCGGCTGTCTGGCTCACCGTTGCGAGGACGTGTGCAAGTTCGGTGCCATCACCTTTGACCGCGATCACGTGGCCCACATTGACAAGTCCAAGTGCAAGGAATGCGGCGCATGCGCCAAGGTCTGCCCCTACACCGCTATCGTCAGCCGTAAGCGTCCCTGTCAGAACGCCTGCAAGGTCAAGGCCATCTCCATGAACGAGCAGAAGGCGGCGGCCATTGATAACAGTAAGTGCATCCAGTGCGGTGCCTGTGTGTATCAGTGCCCCTTCGGCGCCATCATGGACAAGTCCTTTATGGTCAACGCCATTGATATTCTGAAAAAGAGCGAGCGCAACACAAGAGGCGGTAACTACAAGGTGTACGCCGTGGTGGCTCCCTCCATCTCCAGCCAGTTCTCCTACGCGAAGCTGGGTCAGGTCATTACGGGTCTGAAGAAGCTGGGCTTCCACGACGTGATCGAAGCCGCCCTGGGCGCGGATATGGTGGCCATGGCAGAAGCGAAGGAGCTTTCCGAGAAGGGCCTTCTGACCAGCTCCTGCTGTCCCGCCTTCGTGCAGTACATTAAATCGCAGTTCCCGAACCTTGTGGAGCATATTTCCCACAATATGTCGCCCATGGCCGTGCTGGCCAAGTACATCAAGGAAACCACGCCTAACGCCAAGGTCATCTTCATCGGCCCCTGCACCGCGAAAAAGGCCGAGGCACAGCTGGAATCGGTGAAGCCCTACGTGGATACGGTGCTGACCTTCGAGGAGCTGCAAGCCCTCTTTGACAGCCGCGACCTGGACATTGCCTCTCTGGAGGAGGGCGTGCTGGATAACGCCTCCTACTTTGGCCGTATCTTTGCTCGTAGTGGCGGTCTGACCGACGCGGCGGCACAGGCTATGAAGGAGCAGAACATCGACTTTGAGATCAAGCCCGTGGTCTGCGACGGCATCGAGGCTTGCCGTATGGCTCTGCTCAAGCTGAGCAAGAGTCAGGCCGCCCTGGGCGGAAACTTCATCGAGGGCATGGCCTGTATCGGCGGCTGTATCGGCGGAGCCGGATGCCTGACCCACGGTGAGAAGAACAAGGCCGAGGTAGACAAGTACGGCCGCGAGGCTCTGGAAAAGACCATTGGCGATGCGATTTCGATTCTGAAATAGTTTGAATACTGCTTTCGTGATTCGATTTCGTTTGAAATTGGCTCACTAAACCAAAGAAGGCACCGCTTTTGCGGTGCCTTCTCCGGTTTTGAGAACTTGTCTCGGCATGAAAATCCAACAAGTTTTCAATCCTTACGCTTGTAAATAACAAACAACCCAACAGGGAACATCAAACAGACCACCGCCAGAGAAACCACAGACCCACAGCCCTTCTCGGCCACAGGCTCGGTGGCTTGGGGCGTATCGGTATCGGGAGCTGCGCCGACCTCGGTATCGGGTACGGTAATGGGCTCGGTTTCGGTGACAGTCTCCGGAGTCTCCGCAGGCTCGTCGGGTGTCTCGCTCTCGGCTTCGGTGGGAGCCTCGGTCTCGGGCTCGGGCTCCTTCAGCACGATGCAGTACTGAGCGGCAGGGATCCACTCGCCTTTGGCGAAGTCACGGCCCAGCACGTAGAGCTTGCCGTCATAAAGCTTGATCATGTAGCCCTGACTGCCGTTCAGATGCTCCCCCGTGACCACGTTGTAGCCCGACCACAGGTAGGCCACCGAGGCGCAGTTGAAGATGCGGCAGGGAAGCTTGCCGTCCCCCTCGAACATATTGCCCAGAGAATCCATGGTCCAATGGCTGTGACCGTTGAAGAACATGATCTCGGGGTACTTTTTCAGCACGTTGCGAAGCATCCCCTCGTTGTCCACACCGCTCCAGCCCTCCCCGGGGAGAGAGCCCGACACGGTACCCGACAGGGACTGGTGAAGGAACAGGAACACGGGGCGGGCGGGATCGCGGTTCTCGGAGATCTTCTCGTCTAGCCACGTCATGGTGGCGCGGTCAAAGGAGGCGTGAAGACCCGAGGCGTGATCGGTGCCCAGGAAGATGAAGTGGTAGCCCCCCAGCCAGAAATCGTAGCTGGTATCGGTGGGATGAGTACCGTCGGGGAGGGTGGCGTACTTCAGAAACAGGGCATTGGCCTGCTCAAAGGGAAGAGCCGATAGATCGTGGTTACCGATGGAGAGGTACAGGGGAGGCACCTTGCCCGCCGCGCCGTACAGCTCCATCATGTTCTGATACTCCTGCTCCTTGCCCGTATCCGCCATATCTCCCGCCACGAAGATGCCCAGCCCCTCCTTGTTGAGGGCCTGCACGTCCTTGAGCATGGCGGCGAAGTTTCTGTTGTGGGTGTGGCTCTGGGAGGTGGTGATGTGGATGTCGCTCATGACGAACAGCTCGGCGTCGGCCTTGTCAAAGGGAGCGTGAGCCGCGCCTTGGGGCAGCTCCACCGTCACGCAGTCGGCGGACATCTCTCCCGTGGTGTCGTTCATGGCATACACCAGCAAGCGAGTCGCTCCGGGGGGAATGATGACGTTGCCGCCGAAGGTGAAGGCGGTGGTCTCACCCTTCACCTTAAACCTGGACAGGGAAGTATAGCCCGCCAGCTTGCCCTCCCCATCAGCCCAGTACATGACGATACTGCGCCCCGAAGTCTGTCCCTCGGGCATCTTTACCGTAACAGTGCCCGTGGCAAAGCCGTCGGTATCATCCTCCAGCTCGTAGGTCGCAGAAACAGGGGCGGAGACGGTTGTATCTGCCGCACCGCTGCCGATGGTGATGGTGGTCATGGCGATGCAGTTGGCGAAGTCCGAGGAATCGTTGGCCATGAGTCGAATGATGTAGGTACCTGCAGGCAGATCGGTGGGTTCTCCCGCGTTGACGTCGGGAACGGTGCGTAGATTCACCTCATTACCCGAGCCGGGGCCTCCCCTGGTGGTATCCACGTAGGTCCAGCGGATGGAGTGGGGCGCGCCCACGCGGTAAATGCCGATCCAGTCGGTGCCCGAGCCGATGGCAGACACCATGATGGCCTCACCCTCGGCATAGCTTGCCTTGCTGACGGTCAGTCGGGTCGCATCCCCCTCGATCACAGGCTCCTCGGCGGCCGCAGTCAAGGCCAGGGAGGCGGTCAGCCCCAGCAAAAGAGCCAGGAGCAGAGAAAGGGATCTCAATATCGTTTTTTTCATGGTATATCTCCTTTCGGAAAATCCTGACTTCATTATACTACACGGAAATGGATTTGTCAATGGACGGGGACAAATAACTCACATTCTTCCGCGAAACAGAAAAGGCCTCCCCACAGGAAAGCCTTTTCGGATCAAATTTTTAACCGTCCCCCTCGGTGTCAGCCTCGGTCTGCTTCCTCTTCGTCTCGGCCCTCTTCCTCTCGGCGTGCCGTTTGCTGAAGAGCTTGTAGACCAGAACACCGACCCCGCTGACGATCGCAGTGACCACGACGAAGATGACGGCCATTCGGTAGTCCTTGGTTCCCACCGCGTCGCCGCTCAGGGTGGACAGGATCACCGAGGGGAACCGCGCAGCCGTGGTCAGTGCGATGTAGAGGGGGATGCTCATGTCGGTGAGGCCGATGGCGTAGGTGAAGAGATCCTTGGGCGTACCCGGGATCACGAACAGAAGGAAGGTCAGAAGGTTGCGCTTGGGCGGGTCGTTGATGATGGGGAGAGCGTCGATCTTCTCCTTGGGGTAGAGGGCGTAGACGAACCGCGAGCCGAAGCGGCGTACCAACAGGATGGTGGTACAGCTCCCCAGCACGATGCCTGCCAGACAGAGCAGGGAACCGATCCAGCTCCCGAAGACGTACCCCGACGCGATCTCCACGAATTCCCCGGGGATCAAGGCCACGATGACCTGCACCGCCGAGATCAGCACCATGGCAACGGCACCCAGCAGGTAATGCTCTCCGATCTTCTCCCGCACCAGAGCGGGATCCTGTAAATACTCCCGCATGAACCAGATGCCCAGCACGGTCAGGATCAGGAACACGGCGGAGATGATGCTCAGAATGACCGATGCCCGGGACTTCTTCATAGGCGGCTTAGCGGGCGATTGCTTCATGGTCGGGTTTCCTTTCATGTTATTATAAGAAGGCGATTGCAAAATGCTTCAAATTTGGGTTTATCGGTGACACGAATTTTTCGTAGGGGAGGGGCTTGCCCCTCCCGCGGGCGACCACATGGGGTCGCCCCTACAAATCGCCTTAAAGTGAACAAACACCAGAAAAGTTATTGTCAAACAATGAAATATGTTTGTAGGGGCGGCCCCATGTGGCCGCCCGTGAACGTGCGAAGCGCGTTCAATTCCGAAGGAATAAAACAGACCGCTAAACCCCAATTTTCTCAACTCTCATAATTCTCCACATCCGTATACTCCGCCACCGTCACAGGCAGCGTTACGGAAAACCGGCTCCCCGCGCCGACCTCGCTCTCCACCTCGATCTTCCCCTTGCAGAGCACCAGTATCCGGCTGACGATGGTCAATCCAATGCCGTTCCCATCCCCCGTGTGGGAGGTGTCCCCCTGGTAGAACTTGTCGAATATGTGGGCGCGAGTATCCTCGTCCATGCCTATGCCGTTGTCGCTGATGACCACGGTCACAGCATCCCCGTCGGCCTTGAGGGAGCAGGAGATACACCCGCCCCGGGGGGTGAACTTGATGGCGTTGCTGAAGAGATTCAGCCAGAGCTGGGAGAGCATATCCTCGTTGAAGCAGTATTTAACGGCATCCAGGTCGATATTCAGCTCGATCTCCTTAGGACCCCACTGCTTCTCCAGCACCAAAAGGCAGGTGCGGAGCTGCTCGTCCAGCCAGAACTCGGTCTGCTCGGTGACGATGGCCTGGTTCTCCAGCTTGGAGAGGAGAAGGATATTGGTGGCCATCTTGGCCAGTCGGTCGGACTCCGCCGCGATGATGCGGATGTACTCCCGCTCCTCCTCGGGGGTCAGTCCCCCCGCCTGGAGCTGGTGGGCGAAGCCCTGGATGGAGACGATGGGGGTCTTGAATTCGTGGGAGAAATTGTTGATGAAGTCCTTGCGGAACATCTCGATGCCGTCCAGCTCTCTCGCCATGTGGTTGAAGGAGCGCTGGAGCATACCGAAATCCGATTCCTTGTCGAAGGACTCCTGGATGTGTACCTTGAAATCTCCCTTGGATATGCGCTCGGTGGCCTCGATCATCTCGTTGAGGGGGGACAGGATCCACTTGGTAAAGATGGCCGCCGCTCCCGTGCCGATGATGGTACAGGCGATCATGGTGGAGGCGCTGGAGGCGATGCCGCTGAAATTTCGCAGAGCGGGGAAGATGATCTGCAAGGGAATGTAGACCAGCACCGTGAACACCGAGGTCAGGAGCATGAGGGCGAATATGATGAGGGTCAGCTCCACGCGGAAGGATTTGATGCCCAGCCTGCCGCGGAGCTTACGCCGCTCGGGTCTGTTGGATCTCATCGCAGGTATACCGCCTTGTAGCCCAGGCCTCGCACCGTGATGATCTCAAAGTCGGGGTTGTCGCGGAAGCGGTCACGGACGCGGCTGATGTGAACGTCCACGGTGCGCTCGTCGGATTCGGAATCCATATCCCAGATCTCGTCCATGAGCTGGCGGCGGGTGAAGATCTTGTTGGGGTAGGACAGGAGCTTGAACAGGAGGAGAAACTCCTTCTGGGGCAGCTCCATGCCCCCTGCGGCTCCCACGGCCTCCCCGTCGGTGCGGACGGTGAGGGAATCGTAGTACAGCACCGTGGAGCCCACCGTCAGCTTGCGCTCGCTGACGATGCGGGAGCGGCGGAGGAGGGCGGCGATGCGCAGGATCATCTCCTCCTCGTCCACGGGCTTGGTCATGTAATCGTCGGTGCCGATGATGAAGCCCTTGTGCTTGTCGGCGGGGGTCTCCTTGGCGGTGACCATGAGGATGGGCAGAGTATTGCCCCCCTCGCGGAGGATATGGGTGAATTCGTAGCCGTCCATCTTGGGCATCATGATATCCAGGATCACCAGATCCACGTGCTTTCTCTCCATCTGCTCCAGGGCATCCACGCCGTCGGTGGCGGGGATGGGATGGTAGCCGTAACGCTCCAGAACGGCGCACATGAGCCGTCTCGTATTGAAATCGTCCTCAACGACCAGAATGTTGAACATAGAAGCTCCTTTCTCGCTGTGCAGTCAATTGTAAACTATGTGAACAAATTATACTCCGCAATTACAAACTCAGTATGAATCAAAAGCCAATTCTTTGAAAATCCGAGAAAAAAACAAAAGAGGCGTATAAAAAAGGAAATAATCCGAAACCAATTTCGGAAGCCTTGACAGATGGGAAAATATAGTGTATAATAATTGGGTTGAAATGACACCGAGCCGCGTCATATTTCGCGGTCTCTTCCGTCTTATACGGCAGAACCAATGAAAAGGGGTATCCCATGAAACAGAAACGAAACGAGCATATCTCCCGTGTCAGATCGGTCCTGACCTGGGAGCGCACTATCTGCCGCGCCATCGCGGCCTGGAGCCTGTACGCGCTCTTCATCCTCCTTACCGCCGAGGGAGACTTCTTCGATCTCTCCTTTGCTCAGGACGCGAGCCTGGGGGCCATGCTCCTGGTCATAGCCGCTCTCTTTTGCCTTCTGACCCTCACGGCCGCCGTACTGCAGGGCTATAAGACCGATTCCTGGTTCCTCCTCCTGGGGGCGACGGGCTGTGTCCTGCGCTGGATCAGCACCTTTGTCAACGACATCAACTACAAGGTGCCCGTGGGCAACAGCACCATGCAGATGAACTCGGACAGCACCCTGTTCCTTTTGGCGGTGATCTTCGCCTACATGCTCTTCGTGCTGTACTTTTTGCAGAAGAACGACCTGCTCATGGATAAGCTGAAGATCCACTCGGGGGTAGTCCTGGGGGCTGTCACCGCCCTGGGGCTGATCAGCGCCACCGTCATCGGCGTTACCACCTGTATGCGCTACCTGACCTTCACCTCCCCCAACTTCGATTTCGGTCTCTTCGTCAATATGTACCACAACATGACCGAGACGGGCCTCCCCCTCATCTCCTCGGAGCGCGACGTCCTCCTGTCCCATTTCGTGGTGCATATCTCCCCCATCTACTACCTCCTCCTGCCCTTCTACTTTGTTTTCCCCTCGGCCATGACCCTTCAGATCGGGCAGGCCGTGCTGGTGGCTTCGGGCATCATCCCCGCCATCCTCATCGCCCGCCACTACAAGCTCTCGGGCGGCACCCAGATCCTGGTGGCTCTCATCTACGCCACCTATCCCGCCATCTCCATGGGCTGCTTCTACGACTTCCATGAGAACTGCTTCCTGCTCCCCCTGCTTCTGTGGGTGTTCTACTTCTTCGAGAAGGAAAAATACCTCTGGATGTACGTCTTCGCCATCCTCACCCTGGGTGTCAAGGAGGATGCCGCCATCTATATCCTCTTCTTCGCCCTGTACGTCATCCTCTCCCGCAAGAAGTTCCTCCACGGCACCATCCTCGCCCTGGGCGCCGCCGCCTACTTCATGGTCGCCCTGGCCATCCTCCAAGGGACTGCCGCCTACTGGGCCGAGTTCTATGCCAACGATACCCCCCGCCCCTCCATCGCGGGACCCATGATCAACCGCTTCGATAACCTCATCTACGATAAGGAAAAGGGACTTCTGGGCGCGATCCTCACCGCCCTCAAGAACCCCGGCTATCTTCTGACCCAGTTCTTCTCCACCCAGAACGCCTACCTGGATTCCTGGTTCATCGAGCGCTCCCCCTGGGCCAAGGTGGTCTACCTCATCCAGATGCTCCTCCCCGTGGGCATGATCCCCTTCTGCACCAAGAAGCAGTCCCGCTGGCTGCTCCTGGCCCCCATCCTCCTCAACGTGCTGACCACCTACAAGTACCAGTACAGCATCAACTTCCAGTACCACTTCGCCATCACCGCCTTCATCATCTACGCCATGATCCTGAACCTCCCCGACCTGCAGCCCATCCCCCGCCGCAGGCTCCTGGCCCTGGGCGCGGCGGCCTCCTGCTGTATGTATATCTTCCTGGTCATCCCCAAGTATAACCAGTACACCGAGCAGTGGGAGAAGAACAAGGATACCTACAAGTACCGCGAGGCCATGCTGGACACCATCCCCGAGGGCGCGTCCCTCTGCGTTCCCAGCAGCTACCTGGCCCATTGCGCCGACCGCCGTGAGGTCTACGATCACTCCTACCACGTGATGAACGGGGATAAGATCCACCTCAAGGAGCATGACGTGGATTACGCCGTCCTGCGCAACGGTTCGGACGATAAGTACCGCAAGGCCTTTGAGTCCATGGGCTACACCGTCTGGGCCGAGTTCGAGGGTCACGTCATCCTCAAGAGCCCCCACGTTGAGTAATCCGAAACGCCGTCACCGAAAAAGTGGCGGCGTTGTTTTTTTGCCTCTCCCGAGGAATTTTTCCCGAAACACCTTGATTTCCGCGGGGTTTTGTGGTATTATAGTATACTGATATATTATTTAGCAAAGAGGCATCCCATGTACCCCATCATCAAACGAGAGCAACTGAATCCCACCGTCGTCCGCATGGACGTAGAAGCCCCCATGGTGGCCAAGAAGGCCAAGGCGGGGCAGTTCATCATCCTGCGTGTGGACGAGCAAGGTGAGCGCATCCCCCTGACCGTGGCCGATACCGACCCCAAGGCGGGGACCGTCACCATCATATTCCAGACCGTCGGTGCCACCACCGATGCCCTCGCCCGCAAGCAGGCGGGGGAGAGCATCCAAGACTTCGTAGGCCCCCTGGGCCGCGCCACCGAGACCGAGGGACTGAAAAAGGTCTGCGTGGTAGGCGGCGGCGTGGGCTGTGCCATCGCCCTTCCCGTGGTCAAGGCCCTCCGTGAGGCGGGCTGTGAGGTCCATGCCATCATCGGCTTCCGCACCGCCGACCTGGTCATCCTGGAGACCGAATTCAAGGCCTATTCCCACCGCCTCACCGTCATGACCGACGACGGCTCCTACGGCGAGCAGGGGCTGGTCACCACCTCCTTGAAGAACGCCATCGACGCGGGAGAGGGCTATGACCGCGTCATCGCCATCGGGCCTCTGCCCATGATGAAGTTCGTCTCCCTCACCACCAAGCCCTACGGCATCCCAACCATCGTCTCCATGAACCCCATCATGATCGACGGCACGGGGATGTGCGGCGGTTGCCGCCTCACCGTGGGAGGCGAGGTGCGCTTCGCCTGCGTGGACGGCCCCGAGTTCGACGGCCACCTGGTGGACTTCGACGAGGCCATGCGCCGCTCGGCCATGTACCGCGATTTCGAGGGGCACGCCAGGGAAGCATCCTGCAATCTTCTGAAGGAGGGCAACTGATATGGCTACCAAGCGCAATATGTCCCCCGAAAGAAATCCCATGCCCGTTCTCGATCCCGCTACCCGCGGCAAGTGCTTTGAGGAGGTAGCCCTGGGCTACACCGAGGAGGCCGCCCTATCCGAGGCGGCCAGATGCCTCAACTGTAAGGATCCCGCCTGTGTGGCAGGCTGTCCCGTGGGCATCCGCATCCCCGATTTCATCCAAAAGATCAACGAGGGGGATTTTGAGGCCGCCTACCGCGTCATCACCGAGTCCTCCTCTCTCCCCGCCGTCTGCGGGCGCGTCTGCCCCCAGGAGAACCAATGCGAGGCCAAGTGTGTCCGCGGCATCAAGGGCCAGCCCGTGGCCATCGGTCGCCTGGAGCGCTTCGTGGCCGACTGGCACAACACCTACGCCAAGACTCCTGTGACAAGACCCGACCCCAACGGCCACCGCGTCGCCATCGTAGGCTCCGGCCCCGCCGGACTTGCCTGCGCGGGAGACCTGGCCAAGCTGGGCTATACCGTCACCGTCTTTGAGGCCCTCCATGTGGCGGGCGGTGTGCTGATGTACGGCATTCCCGAGTTCCGCCTGCCCAAGGCCATCGTACAGACCGAGATCAACACCCTCCGCGCCCTGGGCGTGGATTTCCAGACCAATACCGTGGTGGGCAAGACGATCACCGTGGACGAGCTCTTCGAGGAGGGCTACGAGGCCGTCTTCATCGGCTCGGGAGCAGGCCTGCCCCGCTTCATGGGCATCCCCGGGGAGTCCCTCTGCGGTGTCTACTCCGCCAATGAGTTTCTGACCCGCTCCAACCTCATGGGGGCCTTCCGTCCCGATGCCACCACCCCCATCCTCCGCGCCAAGCGGGTCTCCGTGGTGGGAGGCGGGAACGTGGCCATGGATGCCGCCCGCACCGCTCTCCGCCTGGGGGCAGAGGAGGTCTCCATCGTCTACCGCCGCTCCCTGGAGGAGCTGCCCGCCCGCCGCGAGGAGGTGGAGCACGCCATGGAGGAGGGGATCCAGTTCCACCTGCTCACCTCCCCCACCGCCATCAACGGCTACCGAAACGAGAATGATCCCCGCGATCCCCAAAACGGCTTCGTCACCTCCATGACCTGCGAGCGCATGGAGCTGGGAGACCCCGATGAGCGAGGCCGCCGCTCCCCCGTTGCCATTCCCGATTCGAGCTTCGAGCTGGAGACCGACTGTGTCATCATGGCCATCGGCACCTCCCCCAATCCCCTGATCCGCTCCACCACCGAGGGCCTCACCGTCAACAAGCGGGGCGGCTTCGTGATCACCGAGGAGGGGGCCACCTCCCGCGAGGGAGTCTTCGCCGGCGGCGATGCCGTCACGGGCGCGGCCACCGTTATCCTCGCCATGGGCGCGGGCAAGGTCGCGGCGAAGGGCATACATCAGTATCTGCAAGGCAAGTAAAATACTCGAAAGGAGCATCACCGTGAAGAGATATCTCACTTTCATCCTCCTCGTATTATCCGCTCTGTTGCTGCTCACCGCCTGTGTCGGTCATGGCGATCCCCAAAGCACCGACCCCGCTACCGATGGCGATACCGTAGCTCCCGATACATACCCCGAGGAGAGCGGCACCGCTGACGAGTCTTCCCCCTCTGCGGACACCGAGGAGCCTACCTCCCCCGAGACCGAGGAGGAGACGACCCCTCCCCCCGAGATCTCTGTCCCCGCCGTCTACCCCACCCCCATGGAGGTAACTGTCGGTGACACCTACGCGGATCTTTCCAAGGTCACCCTGGATGAGTCCCTCACAGGCTACGCCGATCTCCTCGCTACCAAGGGCATGAAGGCCGAGGGCGGTGTGACCGTAACGGTTACGCTTCGTGACCTTACCGAGTTCTCTTACGGTGCCGACGAGGGCTATATCCTCACGGTCAGCCCCGATGCTGTCAAGATCGAGGCGCAGACCGAGCGAGGCCTTCACTACGCCGTCATGACTCTTCTTCAGCTCACCGAAGAGGGAAAATGTCCTGCCGTTACGGTGAAGGACGCTCCCCGCAACCCCCTGCGCGGTGTCATCGAGGGCTTCTACGGCACCGCCTGGACCCATGAGTACCGCAAGGATCTCTTCGCCTTCATGGGCGAGAACAAGATGAACGCCTACATCTACGCCCCCAAGGACGACCCCAAGCACCGCGCCCAGTGGCGTTCCCGCTACACGGGTGCGGAGCTGGAGCGCATGACCGACCTCATCACTACGGCGAATGAGAACTACGTTAAGTTCATCTACGCCATCTCCCCCGGCGGGGACATCAATCTGGGCAGCGGCTACGAGGCCGACTTTGCGAAGCTCATGGCCAAGTGCGAGCAGATCTACGAGCTGGGCTGCCGTGATTTCGCCATTTTCCTGGATGATATCCCCACCCTGGATGCCAAGGGACACGCCAAGCTCCTCTCCGACTTCCAGACCCGCTTCGTGGAGACCCACGAGGGTGTCAGCGATCTCATCGCCATCACCACCGAGTACGGTGATCCCTTCCTGACAAGCTACACCACCGAGATCGCCCCCCTCATCCATAAGGATGTGGTGCTGATGTGGACAGGCCCCGGCGTCATCCCCGAGTCCATCACCAACCGCTCCCTCCAGCACATCATCAAGACCTACGGCCGTAAGGTCTTGATCTGGTGGAACTACCCCGTCAACGATACCCTGGCCAATAACCTCTTCATGGGTCCCTGTGTCAACCTGGAGAAGACTCTCTACGAGTCCATCACGGGCCTGACCGCCAATCCCATGAACCAGGGCTACGCCTCCATGGTGCCTCTCTTTACCACGGGGGACTACCTCTGGAATCCCGAGGCCTACGACAGCGAGAAGTCCCTGTCCGCCGCCTGCGGAGCCCTCATGCCCGATGCCTCCGAGGCTCTTCTGGACTTCATTTCCATGACCTGCGCCTCGGGGATCAACAAGAACACCGACAGCGTGGAGCTGAAGGCTCTGCTGGATGCCTTCAAGAAGGATGCTTCCTCGGATACCATCGACGCCCTCCGCGCCTACTTCAAGGGCATGGTAGAGAGCGCCGATGCCATCCTCGCCTCCTCCAATACCGACATGGTGGGCGAGATCCGTGAGTGGGTAGAGAAATACCGCGCCTACGGCGAGATGGGTCTGATCTACGTAGAGATGGAGTCGGATTATCACGACGGCCGAAGCCTGGACGGCATCGTCAAGAAGCTGGGCCGCTACAAGATGATCGAAAAGAGCATCCGACAGAACCCCCGCCTGGTCTCCGCCAACGTGCTGACCTCCTATTTCTCCACCCTGAACAGCCGCTTCAGCATCCTGCTGGGTCAGATCGACGGCATTGCCGCCGCCCCCGCCAAGCCCTACACCAACTGCGGCCACTATGAGAATTACGTCCCCGACTACATGACCGACGGCGACGATTCCACCTACTTCTGGACGCACGGCGACCTCAACACCGCCGCGGGGAACAAGACAGGCTACTTCGGCGTGGATCTCGGTGAGGTCATGGACGTGAAGAATATCTACATCGCCACGGGCGCGGGAGGAAGCGACGCTCTCGCCCAGGGCATCGTGGAGTATTCCGCCGACGGCAAGGAGTGGACGGTGATCCACAACGGAAACTGCGGCGACGAGCTGTTCCTCCAGGGACTCTCGGTCAAAGCCCGCTACGTCCGCGTCCGCGCCAACGCCAATGCGGGAACGGGCTGGGTCAAGTGCCGCGCCTTTGAGGTCAACACCAACCGCGCCGCCTCCGACGAGGGCCCTGCGGGTGCCCCCTCCCTGACCACCAACCTCCCCACCTACTCCACCTATTTCCCCGATTTCATGAGCGATTCGGATCCCAATACCTACTTCTGGTCCTCCCGCGGCGGACAGAAGGGAGACTACTTTGAGATCGACCTGGGGGCCGTCGTTTCGGTCTCCCGCATCACCTTCAAGACGGGCGTGCCCGCTCACGCCGCCGACTACGTGCAGAGCGGCGAGCTGTGCTACTCTTCGGACGGCCATACCTGGACGACCATCCGTGCCATCAGCGGACGGGACACCGTGGTGGACGTGGATATCCGCGCCCGCTACATCCGCGTGAATATCACTGCCAACCAGACCAGCTGGATCACGGTATCCGAGTTCACGGCCGTCAGCGAGGACACCGTATCCCCCCTCCTCCGACTGGATTCCGACTTCGTCCCCCGCACCGACCTTCTGACCCTGACCGACGGCCACTACGTCACCTACTTCGCTCCCGAATGCGACCAGCTGGACGGCCACTACCTCGAAGTGACCTTCACAGAGAGCGGACGACTGACCCTCATCATCCTGAAGCTTTCGGATCACGGCATGAAGATCTCGGTCCGCGATCCCGCGGGAGAGCATCTCTACTCGGTGTCCGTGGATAACGTCATGCATCTGCAAGCCCCCGAGGGAAGCACCGCCATCATCTATCTCGGTGACAACCTGATGATCGGTGAGATCGAATGGTGACACGAAAGGAGTAACAACTATGGATAAGAGCATCTACTGCGGCAGAGGCAATTCCGTCCCCTACGACGAGCTCATGAGCGTGCTGAACACCTCCTTCGGCTTCTTCACCCCCGAGACCGAGTTTCTCGGCCTCCTTCCCAAGCTCTACCGCGAGCAGTACCGCCCCCAGGATCAGAACTGGGTGGTCATAGAGGACGGTGTCCTGACCGCTGCCATCGGTGCCTACAATCACGAGATCGTGGTCTGCGGCCGCCGCCTCCCCTGCCGCGGCATCGGTAACGTGGCGGTGCATCCCGACCACCGACGCAAGGGCTACATGAAGCAGGCCATGAACCAGGCGATTGCCGATATGGTGAACGACGGCATCGTTATGTCCACCCTGGGCGGCCGCCGTCAGCGCTACCAGTATTTCGGCTACGATAAGGCAGGCCCCGCCTACCATTTCAGCATCTCCCGCGACAACATCCGCCATACCTACGGGGATGCCCCCGCCCCCTTTGCCGTCCGCGAGGTCACGGATCCCGCCGATCCCGTCATCGACGAGATCATCGCCCTCACCGAACAGGGCCGCTACATCCCCGTCCGTGACCGCGCTCTGTATCTGGATATCGCCAACACCTGGAAGGCCCGCCTCCTGGTGCTGACCGATCCCGCCGAGAATGACCGCTTCGTAGGCTACTGCATCTGCGACGGCGGCTCTCTGTCCGAGCTTCGCGTGGCCCGCAGCGAGGACTTCATGGGGCTCGTCCGCTCGGTGTTCGCTTGCCTGGACAAGGGCTTTACGGTCGGTCTGCCTTCCTATGAGACCGAGCAGGTCAAGGCCATCTCTCTCATTGCCGAGGGCATCGCCATCCACCCCTCCATGATGTACCTGATCCTCAACTACACCGCCACCGTCGAGGCCTTCATGGCCCTCAAGCTCACCTACACCACCCTCCCCGACGGTGAGCTGACCCTCCTCATCCACGGCCACGCGGGGGACGAGCGTATCCGCATGACCGTCAAGGAAGGGAAGCACACCGTGGAGCCCGTCCCCGAGGAGACCCCCGTGGATCTGGAGCTGGGCCACCTGGAGGCCACCGAGCTGCTCTTCGGCTGTATCTCCGCGACCCGCGAGACCGCATCTCCCTTGATCCGCGCCTGGTTCCCCCTGCCTCTGTGGATGTACCGCGCCGACGAGGTGTAAAGCATAGGCAGATCTGAAACATAAGCCCCCGCTGCGGCGGGGGCTTTCTGCATGAGGCGCAAGCAGGGCCGAGTATAGGCAAGGAGCATGGGGATCGCCGCAGACCTTCGGTGGATCTTTGAAATGTTTTGGGGTTTGTGTAAAATGCATATTGCAATTTACTGAAAAATGTGGTATGATATCCATATCCCCCAAAAAAAGGAGACCCGAATTGTGAAGCACTTGAAGAACCGCATCCTGCTCACGGCCATCCTCGCCGTGATGATCCTGTCTCTGGCTATCTTCGCCTCTGCCTGTACGGGCACAGAAGATCCTGCCGAGACCGACCCCGCCGCCACCGACGCGGTCACCACCACCGAGCCCCCACAGAACACGGAACAGGAGACCGAGCCTATGACGAATCCCGTCACCGAAGCCCCCACCGAGGCTGTTACCGAGCCGCTTGAGGATCCCGCCCTCAACGTCTTCCCCGAGGACGGGGAGAACATCTGCATCGGCATCTTCTGGGAGCCTCCCTACCAGTACACCACCCCCGAGCAGTACGATTGGATCCGTGATGCCAACATCACCTTCATTGAGATCACCAACCGCGAGGGCGCGATCCATAAGGAAGCCAATGATCTCCAGCTCAAGCTGGCCGCCGAGCGAGGCATCAACGTGGCCTACTCGGTGGGCGTGGACGGAAAGAATCTGCTGAACATGAGTGAACAGCAGATCATCGACTACATGACCGAGCTGAAGAAGAACCCCATCATCACAGACATCCACGTCCGCGACGAGCCTGCCGAGCCTTGGGTCTACTCCGCCGCCTGCCGCGCCATCATGAAGGCGGGTATCAATCCCCGACTGAATTTCCTCCCCTTCTGGGCTACCTGGGTCTTTGAGAACTACCAGGGCCACGTAGAGGATACCATCATCGAGGCAGGGAAGGACTACTACGGCAGCCTCTGCTACGATCAGTACCCCTTCCCCTACAACGGCGGCGATCCCGATATGTTCTACAACCTCAATATGTTCCGCGAGATCGGCCTGAAGTACGACGTGCCCACCGCCTTCTACATCCAGTCCATCGGTGAGGGCGGTAACTTCCGCCGCACCGACGGCGGGGAGATCCGCTACCACACCTCGGCTGGCCTGGCCTACGGCCTCAAGTCCATGACCTACTTCACCTGGTGGACCACGGGCTTCTGCGATCCCAAGGACTACGCCATCATCTCCCCCTACGGCGAGAAGACCGACATTTACGATGACGTAGCCTCCATCAACGGCCAGATCCTCAAGGTCGGCCCCGTGCTGGCTCGTCTGGATGCCCTGGAGGTCCACCACACGGGCGGAACCGAGACCGGTATCACCCGATGCAAGCCCGAGGACGTGCCGCTGTATGCCAAGGCCAAGGCGCGCTACGGTGTCATCATCTCCCTCATGACCGACCGCGAGACAGGCCGCGACTACATCATGCTGGTCAACAAGAACTACAGCAAGGAAGCCACCTATGAGTTCACCCTGACCGACAAGATCACCCATCTCTACAACCTCAACGGCGGCACTTACGAGGAGCTGGACATCTCCTCGGGCAAGGTCACCTTTACCTTTGAACCCGGCGGATTCATCCTGCTGGCCGTGGGTCAGCACGATAACATCGTGGACAAGACCTGGGACAAGTCCGCAAACCTTGCCGAGGGTAAGGCTCCTGCCGTAGAATCCTCCGTTCACGGCGGCGGCTACTATGCCTATACCCTCACCGACGGCATCCGCGACAATAGCGTTCCCACCGCCCTCGGCTACCGCTCCACCAAGAACACGGGCTTCGTGGAGGTGGATCTGGGCCGTCCCGTTACCATCAACCGCGTGGACTTCTACCCCACGGGCACCAAGTTCACCCGCGGCCAGACCTTCCCCACGGAGTTTACCGTAGAGGTCTCTGCCGACGGCGAGACCTGGGTCAAGGTGGTGGAGAAGAAGGACTACACCGACTGCCTCACCGCTGTTCCCAGCTTCACCTTTGAGGCCGTGGAGGCCCGCTACGTCCGTATGAACGTGACCAAGGGCTGTGCCATGGGCGGCTTTGAGATCGCCGAGATCGAGGTCTACAACGACGACGGCTCTGTCCCCGCCCCCGATAACAAGAGCCTCTACCATATCCCCGGCACCGAGCCTGCGGGCACCAACGTGGCCCTGGATCGCGGTGTCACCGCCTCCAGCCACGTCATCGGCTGGGAGCCCACGGGTCTTACCAACGGCAGCCGCGAGTCGGGTGCCTGGACTTCGGCCATCAATCGCCATCCCACCGCCGATCACGGCGAGGAGTGGGTGCTGATCGACCTGGCCTACGCCTACGATATCGACAAGGTCGTCCTCTTCGGCCGCTCCGGCGACGATTATTTCCCCTACAAGTTCCGCATCGAGGTCTCCGAGGACGGCAAGAACTTTGAAAAGGTCTACGACGGCGAATGCCCCGAGGAGAGAGCGGGACAACAGCCCTTCGAGTGCGTCCTGGAGAACGTCAAGGCCCGCTACGTCCGCATCGTGGGCTACTCCTTGCGCGCCAAGCCAGGCTTCAACGACGGCCACCTGTTCTCCCTGTGCGAGGTGGAGATCTACAACAAGTAAGCCCTGTAACGCTACCGGAAATGCTATAGGCAGAAAGGAACGCCATGAAAAAGAAGCTTTGGTTTTGGATCTGCATGATCGAAGCCGTGATCATTCTGATCGGCGGTTGCGCCCTTCTGTCCACCACCCCCTCGGTCACTTATGAGGGGGAGATGGACATCCGGGCATATCTGGATGATTTTTCCGAGGATAACAACGACTACCCCGAACTCGGGTATATCCCCGACGGTAAGACCGCCGCAACCGTTGGCGGAGCCGTCATAGACCAACTGACAGGAAAGCATCTGTTCGGCGCGGTTACGGTCTCCTACGATCCCGAAGCCCGTCTGTGGCTGGTGCACAAAGGCTATTTCCCCCATGCGGGAGGCTTCGTGGTCATCGAGCAGGACAGCGGCAGGATCATCAAGGCGCTCTTGTGCAAGTAAAACAGAGATCCCCGTCTCATACAGAGGCGGGGATCATTCTGTTATTCTACATCGTGATAGGACGAGATGACCGCGTTGTGGAACAGACGGCGCACGCGGAAGAATTCGGTCTTCTCCCGCCCGAAATGCACCGCGTTGGTGAGAAGCACCGCCCAGATGCCCGTCTCGGCGTCCACGTAGAGGGAAGTACCCGTAAAGCCCGTGTGGCCAAAGGAGCCGTAGGCGAAGAGATCACCCGCCGCCGACAACGCAGGCAGGGGAGGACGGAGCTGGAAGCCCAGCCCGCGGGACTCGTTCTTTCCCTTGGTGTAGTCGGTGACCGCCAGATCGAAGGTACGGCGGGAGAGGAAACGCTTTCCCGTATCATCGGGATACTCGCCTCGCAGAGAGAGCATTTGAGCGAAGCGCACCGCGTCGGACAGGGTGGTGAATAACCCTGCATTGCCCGATACTCCTCCCAGGAAGTGGGCATTCTCATCGTGAACGTGACCGCGGATGTAGTAGCCGTGGAGGGGGGACAGCTCGGTGGTAGCGGCGTTGCAATCGGGCTTGTTCTCGTTACTACAAAAAGGCAGATACCCCGTGGAGCTCATGAGCAGAGGCTCGTAGACGTACTTCCGCGCGAGGACATCCAGTCCCTCTCCGCTGACCCTCTCCAGGATCTGCTGCAGGAGGATGTACCCCATGCAGGAGTAGTGTACCTGCTCACCGATCCCGCAGAAGGGAGCCGAGCGGAGGATGGTATGGGCCGCCAGAGAAGAAAATTCGGGCGTGCCAACCTGATCGGCGGGAATCTCCCGCCACAGGGCGATGTGGGGCGTGATGCCCGAGGTGTGGGTCATGAGATGGAAGACCGTGGCCGATGCTCTCCCTTCGGGTGCACCCACCAGCTCCGCCTCGGTGAAGAAGCGGGAAAGGGGATCCGACAAAAGGAACTTTCCCTCCTCGATGAAGCGCAGAGCCACCATGGTGGTGGACATGAGCTTGGTCAGAGAGGCCATATCGAAGCGGGTGTCGGGGGTGATCTCCTCCTTTTGGGGATAGACGGATCGGTAGCCCAAGGAATCCGTTTCAAAAACCTCGTTTCCCCGTCCCACGGCGTAGGCCGCGCAGGGAATCACGCCTCGGTCAATGGCGTCGGTCAGTAAATGGCGGATGGTCGAATCCTGTTTCATAAGTACCTCCCTTTGGTCGGAAAAAGCGGACCCGTACAGAGTCCGCTTGTTTCGGTGGATATGGAAATTACGCCTCGTCCTTGCCGAGAGCCTGCTCCAGCCAGATGAGACCGTAGCCGAAGGCCTCGTACAGGCCGCTCTTCTCGCCCTGGCGGACGATCTTGGTCTGATCCTCGGTCTCCACGACCTGGATCAAAATCTTATCGGGAACCTTGTTGCCGTCCTCGGTCTTGTAGCTGAAGATCTCCAGAATGAGAATATACTTCTCGGTCATATCACCGTAGCAAATAGTATCGCCCTCGCGGACAAGAGGACGGTCCTTATACATCAGGTATTTGCCCTCAACCAGGGGCGCACCGTTCAGATTCATAGCATCAGTGCTCACTGTCGTTACCTCCTTTGGGTACTTGGTATTGCGTTACAGTATAGTATACCACATAATCCTTCGTTTGTCAAGGGAAATTGCGGTTTTCTCTTACAAAACAAAAATCTTGATGGCCTTGACGGCGATACCGTCCTCGTATTCCCCCACCTCACCGAGAGCGAAGAAGGCTCCACGGCTGTCACACAGGCGCAGTCTTGCGCCGACAGGGAAGGACACCCCGAGCTTCTTGAGGTAGATCTCACAGCCGTTACGGCAGAGGGTGCGGTAGAAATCGGGGAGGTTCACCGCCTCCAGACCCGCGAACAGCTCCTCCACGGGACGGAGCAGAGCCAGCCTTGCGGTCAGCTCCATGGCCTCCAAGGCATCGGGGGTCACGCAATGAGTGATGGGAAATCCCCCCGCCTCGGTACGGCGCAGGGTGGCCATGACACCGCCGCATCCCAAGGCTTTTCCGATATCGGCGCACAGGGTGCGGATGTAGGTGCCCCCCGACACGCGGACGGTCATGCGGTAGTCGCGGGAGGAGTCGGTAGCCTCGCAGACAAGAGACTTCACCGTAACGGGACGGGCCTCCCGCTCGATGATCTCCCCCGCGCGGGCCATGTCGCAGAGCTTGCGACCGCCGACCTTGAGGGCCGAGTACATGGGCGGGATCTGCATGATCTCCCCGCGGAAGGAGGGAAGGATCGCCTCCACCTGCTCGGGGGTGGGGATGGAATCCGAGACGGTCAGGGTGGTGCCCGTCACGTCCTCGGTGTCGGTGGTCAGTCCCAGGCGGAGGGTGGCCTCGTAGACCTTCTCGTCGTGGGACACGTATTCACAGGCCTTGGCGGCGCGTCCCAGAAGCACCACCAGAATCCCCGTAGCCATAGGGTCAAGAGTGCCCGTATGCCCCACCTTTTTGGTGCCGAAGAGCTTGCGCACCCTCCACACCACATCGTGGGAGGTCATCCCCGCAGGCTTATCCACCAAAAGAATGCCGTCGGGGTCGGTTATCATATGTTCCAAAGACATAGCTGTCTCCTTTTGCTCGTAATACGGTTATTATACCACAAAAAGCCGCCGTTGTAAAGCAAGCAAGTCCAAAATTTGAAAAACATTCATAAAAACACAAAATAATCCCTCATTTTTGGTGCTATACTAAAGCGGTAAAGCAAAACCAAAGGAGCACCCCATGCCATTACCCACGCAGAACGTCATTGATTTTCACACCCACGTTTTCCCCGATGCCCTGGCCCCCCGCGCCATTGCCCAGCTCACCATCAACGCCGCCGCCAGCGGGTATACCCCCCTCACCGACGGCACCGTAGCGGGACTTCTGGAATCCATGAGTAAGGCGGGCATCAGCCGCTCGGTCATCTGCAACATCGCCACCAACCCCCGCCAGATGAAAAAAGTCAATGACTTCGCCATCTCTCTGCTGGAGGATCCCCGCCTCATCCCTTTGGGTTCGGTGAATCCCTACGCCGAGGAGGAGGAGATGATCACCGAGCTGAACCGCCTCAAGGAAGCGGGCATCCCCGGCATCAAGATCCACCCCGACTACATGAAGGCAGAGATCGACTCGGAGAGATTCACCCCCATTTTCAAGGCCTGTGAGGAGCGCAACCTCCTTGTGGTCACCCACGCGGGCTTTGACCCCGTAGAGCCGAACCACATCCATTGCGCCCCCGATATGGTGCTTCGTGTCATCGACCGCCACCCCGCCCTGAAGCTGGTGGTCGCCCACGCGGGGGGCTTTGACTGCGAGAGGGAAGTACTGGACAAGCTCTGCGGTGCCCCCGTCTGGCTGGATACCTCTCTCTGTGCCGTCCGCCGCGCGAAATCTGCCGAGTGGGGAGCTCTTTGCGGGGAGATCCTGCACCGCCACGACCCTGCCCGCGTGCTGTTCGCTACCGATACCCCCTGGTCGGATCCCGCCGCCGAGATCGCATTCGTCCGCAGTCTGGGACTCTCCGAGGAGATCACGGACGGCATACTGGGAGGGAACGCCCAAAGACTGGTGAGCTCCTGCCGCTGAACCCTTTACACCCCCAACGCCGTCTGCACAACGGCGTTCTTTTTTTGAAAAAGTAGTATACAACCCTTACTTCATATTTTATTTACATTTAATCCTGCCCCACTCGGTTGACTCTTGGGCCGTTTTGTTGTATAATTATGGTAATTTGGGAAAGAATGTTTTTCTCAAAAATGCAGGTTTACTGAAAGGAATTTGGTAGAGGTTCAATGTTGAGTTTTGAAAAGCAGGAAACCAAGGGGCGCGCCGAGATGCTCGCTCTGTTTGATGCCGGAACCTTCGTGGAAACGGGTGCTTTCGTGCGCCGAAAGGGTGAGGATCAGCCCTATGACGCCGTTTTGACGGGCTACGGCTCGGTGAACGGCAAGCTGGCCTTCGCTTTCGTGCAGGACAGCGACCGTAAGGCAGGCGCGCTGGACGAGGTCGGCGCCGATAAGATCGAAAAGCTGTACGAGCAGGCTCTGCGCGTGGGCGCGCCTGTGATCGGTGTGTTTGATTCCGCAGGCGCGGTGGTGGCCGACGGTGCCCCCGCCCTGACCGCCTACGGCCGCGTCATGAAGTGCGTGTCCGCCGCCTCGGGCATCGTGCCCCAGATCGGTCTGATCGGCGGC
Source organism: Eubacteriales bacterium (assembly GCA_045128275.1). GTDB lineage: Bacteria > Bacillota > Clostridia > Oscillospirales > CAG-272 > CAMEON01. The sequence goes on from JBGVRH010000062.1 coordinate 50,409, forward strand.
ATCTGCACCGGTATGGCCTCGGTCATCGCATCCATGCTGGACGTGACCGTCACCGTCAAGTCTGTCTCCGAGATCGCCTTCCACAGCGGCTCCGCCAAGGGGGAGAACAAGACCCCCTACGCCGAGACCTGTGGCCTTTGCGCCATCAACGCTGAGGACGAGTCCTCCGCCGTGGCATCCGTCCGCGCTCTCATCACCCTTCTGCCCAGAAATAACCGCGACGTGGCCGACGTGGAGCCCACCGACGATCCCGCCCGCCCTGTCCCCGCCGACGAGCTGACGGGCCTGGCTCTGGTCAAGGCTTTGGCCGATAACGGTCAGGTCATTGACCTCTACGAGGCCTTCGCTCCCGAGCTGACCACCGCCCTCTGCGCCATCGGCGGCCGCACCTGCGGTGTCATCGCCACCGACGCCTCTGTTGAGGACGGCAAGCTCACCCCCAAGGCCGCCCGCAAGGCCGCCCGCATGGTGTCCTTCTGCGATGCCTTCTCCATCCCCGTCGTGACCCTGGTGGATTCCGTGGGTGTGGATAATTCCTCTCCCCGTGAGCCCGCTCCCGTCTTCGGCAAGCTGGCCAAGGCCTACGCCACCGCCACCACCGCCAAGATCAGCGTCGTGGTGGGCAACGCCTACGGTGCCGCCTTCACCCTGCTGGGTTCCCGCGCTCTGGGCGCAGACCTGGCCCTGGCTCTCCCCGAGACCGTGATCTCGGTTCTGCCTCCCGAGGTGGCCGTGGCCTTCCTCATGAACGATCAGATCACCGAGGACAAGCCCCGCGAGGCCGTGGAGGCCGAGTGGATGGAGACCGTGGCCTCTCCCGTGGCCGCCGCCGAGTCGGGGGATATCGACGATATCATCCCCGCCGCCGAGCTTCGCGCCCGCCTGTCCTCCGCCCTCTACATGCTGGCCGAGAAGGCCGACACCACCCCCGACCGCAAGCACGGCGTGCCCACGCTGTGATCCACGGGAGGTACCGGTATGATCCGACGGATCTGTATACGGCTGACGGCTTTCCTACTGGCGTTGCTCATGGGCGTGTTTCTTCCGTCCTGTGACACGAAACCGGATACTCATAATCCGGTCGGAGAGATCGTCGTCGTCAAGAGTGATTTTGACCGTTACGTCGAGTTTCTCAAAGGCCTGGAGAATGAGTGCCAGGAGTTTTCCAACGGATTCACGTACAAGGTTATGGCTCAACCCGTACAGAACGGGAAGGAAGCCTGTGTCAGGCTCCATAGCGTCATGGACGGAAAGAGCAGTCTGACCGATATGCACTACTATTCGATCGCTGTGGATCTTGTGATCCCGGAAGGCGGAAAGAACGCGAGCTTCAGCTTCGAGCTTTCCGAATACAAGGGAGACGGAACGCATACGGTTCTGGTTCAGGCCTCCGGCGTTATGAATACGGCTGAATATGACGGAACTCTTCCTGCTTTTCAGGAGTATACCGCGAGCGCGGATGAGCGACTGGAGGACGAGGCCGCATACCTGAAGATGGCCGCGGAGGAAATAGATTTCCTTCTGATCGCCACAGCCACCATGATGAGAAACGCGAATCTGACCATTTCCGCCCTGGGCTTCACCTACGAGGTACAGCCTCTTGAAAGTGAGGCTCCTACACTCCCCGTATCCTGATCCTGACAGCTCTTCCTGTCCAATTTGGATCTTCTCATAGAAATAAAGAGAAATTTGTCATTCCTACGGAGGATATTCATGAAAAAAATCATCAGTCTGACCCTTGCGGCGCTGATGCTGGTCACGGTTCTCTTGCTTGCCACATCCTGCGGCATGGAGAGCATGACCGGCTACACGCGGCTGAGGGATCACATCAAGGCGGTCGGCGGTGATGAGCCCGTCGTCCAGCTGGATGCGGTCAAGGTCGGGATCAATTCCGCCGCCGTGACCGTCATCACCCCCGACGAGGGAGAGCAGTACGTCTGCCTCATCGGTTACGCCATCAACACCGCCGGCGGCTTGGTCTACCAGGTGCGCCTGAACATGACCGGAAGCCCCGAGAAGGCCGAGCTGATCTACGAGGTGCTCAACGCCTCCACCGCTCAGCGGGTCTCCATGGGCACCGCCACGATCCTGCTCACCCATTACACCGGTGAGGACTTCATCACCTTTGAGGAGGTGCAGAACATCGACGCCGCCTCCGAGCTGACCCACCGCCGCCAGGCCCAGGTTCTGCTCAACTCCCTGCTCGAGGCCCTGGATATTTACACCACCGAGAACATGGATATGGATCTGCACGAGCTGGGCTTCATCGCCCTCTCCGAGAAGTACATGGCTCCCGTGGAGTCCGCCGAGGCCGAAGAGGATCTGGGCGGAGCCTTCTCCCCCGCCCGCCTCAGCATGGCAGGCCTCATGATCATCCAGGGCATGGGTATGGTGTTCCTCGTCCTGGCCGTCCTGTGGATGGTGCTTCTGATCTTCAAGAAGGTATTCTACAAGGATCCCAAGAAGCAGGACAAGAAGGAGGAAGCCCCCGCCGAGGCTCCCGCTCCCGTAGCCGCTCCCGCCGATGACGGCGCGCTGGTCGCCGCCATCACCGCCGCCGTGGCCGCCTACATCGACTCTGATCCCGCCCTCTCTTCCCAGTTCGCCGGAGGCTTCCGCGTCGTATCTTTCAAGAAAAGCGACGCTCGCGCGTCAGGCAAGACCTCCTGGAACCACTAACATTTGAAATTTGAAAGGAAACAACATCATGAAAAGATTTTCCGTAACCGTTAACGGTGTCGCATACGACGTAACTGTGGAGGAGATCGGCGGTGCCGCCGCTCCCGTAGCCGCTCCCGCTCCCGTGGCCGCCCCTGTGGCCGCTCCCGCTCCCGCCGCTGCTCCTGCCGCTCCCGCAGGCCCCGCAGGCGCCGTCGCCGTCAAGGCTCCCCTCCAGGGTACCGTCATGAAGGTGCTGGTCAAGCCCGGCGATAAGGTCACCAAGGGCTCTCCCGTCTGCGTCATCGAGGCGCTGAAGATGGAGAACGACGTCCCCGCTCCCGCCGACGGAACCGTTGCATCCGTCAACGTCAAGAGCGGTGACAGCGTCAAGACCGACGAGGTCCTGCTGACTCTCAACTGATAAGCCTTTCTTATCACACAAAATATCTGAAAGGAAGGTTTATCCATGTCCGAATTGATTCAAAGCCTGCTGAACTTTCTGACGGGCACGGGTATCTGGAAGGTACTGTTCTGCCCCACGGGCGAGGGTCAGGGTCTCTTTGATCTGGCCGAGTCCGGCTGGGCCTTCAACCCCACCGCATGGCAGCTCCTGGTCATGTACGTCATCGTGGGTATTCTCGTCTACCTGGCTATCGTCAAGAAATTCGAGCCTCTGCTTCTGCTCCCCATCGCCATTGGTATGATGCTGACCAATCTCCCCGGCGCGAACCTGTTCCATCTGGACTACTTCATCGCCGACAACATCGATTTCGGTTTCATCCTCCACCACGGCGGCTTCCTTGACCTCCTCTACCTGGGTGTCAAGTTAGGTATTTACCCCTGCCTGATCTTTGTGGGTATCGGTGCTATGACCGACTTCACCCCCCTGATCTCCAATCCCAAGTCCCTGCTCATCGGCGCGGGCGCCCAGCTGGGTGTCTTCGTGGCCTTTGCCGTTGCCCTGATCTCGGGCGTGTTCGACCCCAACGAGGCCGCCGCCATCGGTATCATCGGCGGCGCGGACGGCCCTACCGCCATCCTGGTCACCAAGACCCTGGCTCCCGCTCTCCTGGGTGCCATCGCCATCGCGGCTTACTCCTACATGGCCTTGATCCCCATGATCCAGCCCCCCTTCATGAAGATGCTGACCACCGATAAGGAACGCAAGATCAAGATGACCGCCTTACGGCCCGTGTCCCAGACCGAGAAGATCCTGTTCCCCATCGTGGTGACCTTCGTGGTGGGTCTCATCGTCCCCGACGCGCTGGCTCTGATCGGCTGTCTCATGTTCGGTAATCTGCTCAACGTCTGCGGTGTCACCGACCGTCTGTCCAAGACCGCCCAGAACGAGCTGATGAACATCGTCACCATTTTCCTGGGCATCTCGGTGGGTGCTACCGCCTCCGCCGCCAACTTCCTGCGCCTGGAGACCATCCTCATCATCTTCTGCGGTCTCGCCGCCTTCTGCGTGTCCACCTGCGGCGGTCTCATTACCGCAAAGATCATGAACAAGGTCTGCGGAAACACCATCAACCCTCTGATCGGCTCCGCAGGCGTGTCGGCCGTGCCTATGGCCGCTCGCGTGTCCCAGACCGTGGGTCAGCAGTATGATCCCACCAACTTCCTCCTCATGCACGCCATGGGCCCCAACGTCGCGGGCGTTATCGGCTCTGCCGTCGCCGCAGGCGTGTTCCTGTCCACATTCGCATAACAGAAAGGGAATAAATATGAGCAAGGTAAAAATTACCGAAACAGTCCTGCGTGACTCCCACCAGTCCCTGATCGCCACCCGTATGACCACCGAGGAGATGCTCCCCATCCTGTCCGCCATGGACGAGGTGGGCTACCACTCCCTGGAGGCCTGGGGCGGCGCCACCTTCGACTCCTGCATGCGTTTCCTCAACGAGGATCCCTGGGAGAGACTCCGCAAGATCCGTAACACCGTCAAGCGCACCAAGCTGCAGATGCTGTTCCGCGGCCAGAACATCCTGGGCTACCGCCACTACGCCGACGACGTGGTGGAGTATTTCGTCCAGAAGTCCATCGCCAACGGTATCGACATCATCCGTATCTTCGACGCGCTCAACGATCCTCGTAACCTCAAGACCGCCATCAATGCCACCATCCGCGAGGGCGGTCACGTCCAGGCGGCCTTCTCCTACACCACGGGCGCGGTCTACACTCTGGACTACTACGCCAAGTACGCCAAGCAGCTGGAGGAGATGGGCGCACACTCCATCTGTATCAAGGATATGTCGGGTCTTCTGAAGCCCTACGATGCGTACGAGCTGGTGAGAACCCTGAAGTCCGCCGTCAGCATCCCCATCCAGCTCCATACCCACTACACCGCAGGTCTGGCCTCCATGACGATTCTGAAGGCCGTTGAGGCCGGTGTGGATGTCATCGACACCGCCATTTCCCCCATGGCTCTGGGTACCTCTCAGCCCCCCACGGAGCCCATCGTGGCTACCCTGGCCGGCACCAAGTTCGACACCGGCCTGGATCTCCAGAAGCTGGACAAGATCACCAAGTATTTCACCCCTCTCCGCGAGAAGTACCTCAAGGAAGGTCTCATGGATCCCAAGGTGCTGAAGGTGGACGTCAACGCCCTCCTGTACCAGGTGCCCGGCGGTATGCTCTCCAACCTCATGTCCCAGCTCAAGCAGGCGGGCAAGGAGGAGAAGCTCACCGAGGTGCTGGAGGAGGTCCCGCGCGTCCGTGCCGACGTGGGTTATCCTCCCCTGGTCACTCCCTCCTCCCAGATCGTGGGTACCCAGGCCGTGTTCAACGTCCTCATGGGCGAGCGCTACAAGACCTGCACCAAGGAGTTCAAGGACATCGTGCTGGGCAAGTACGGTAAGACCCCCGTGGCCATCGATCCTGCCTTCGCCAAGACCATCATCGGCGACCAGACTCCCATCACCTACCGCCCCGCCGACGATCTCGCCCCCGAGCTGGAGAAGCTCCGCGCCGAGATCCCCGCAGGCTACCTGGAGCAGGACGAGGACGTGCTGTCCTACGCCCTCTTCGATAAGGTGGCGCTGAAGTTCTTCGAGTACCGCAAGAATCAGAAGTACGGCATCGACAAGAACGCCGATCATGTAAACGGAGTCCATACCGTCTGATGGACGCATCGCGTGAAGGTCTCCTCGGAGGCCTTCACATTTTTTAACGGGGCAGCCGCACTTCAAATTGCAGTTTATCGGTCTGAAGCCCGATAAACTGCTAATGAATAATGAAGTCGCCGCAAGCGGCTGATGAATAATGAATAATGAATAATTTCGGTTGAAATCCTTCGGATTTCTCCATTATTTGATTAAAAAAGCGGGA